>JAZRQC010000082.1:0-2941 GCA_045649565.1 Ructibacterium sp. | reverse complement strand
ATTCAGTCTGAAGGATACACAACGGCAGAGATTCAACTTGACGATTTGACACCCAATAATACCGATGATGGAACCTCTGCTCTTGTAAAAGGTGTTATCGCAAAGTTTAAGGAAAAAAACATCTTGGTCGATGGTTTTGATATCTATAGTACATCAGATGTGATTTGTGGGGGTGGTATTTCTTCCTCGGCTGCTTTTGAAACACTGATTGGAACGATAATTAATGAAAAATATAATCATGGTGAGAGCACACCGTTTGAAATTGCTAAATATGGATGGTTTGCAGAAAACATTTTCTTCGGCAAGAAATGTGGTCTTCTGGACCAGACAGTTTCCTCTTACGGCGGATTGGTTTTCATCGATTTCAAAGATGAAGATTCGCCGGTTATTGAGAAAATAGAATTTGATTTTGAACGGTTTGGATATACTCTTTGCATTACTGACACAAAGAGTAGTCACGAGAATCTAACCGATGATTATGTAGCTATCCGTGAAGAAATGAAGCAGGTAGCAGATTGTTTTGATTGCGAAGTGCTCAGTGAAGTTGATGAAAAGGAATTTTACAACAACCTTTCAAACTTAAGAAATGTCTGCTCTGACCGAGCCATATTAAGATCTATGCATTTCTTTGATGAGACTAAACGTGCTCATGAAGAAGCGGTAGCACTTAAAAACAACGATATTGACCTGTTTTTGAAGTTGGTTAATGAATCAGGATTTTCGTCTGGGAACTTACTTCAAAATCTTTACTCAACCGGAACTCCCACGCAGCAGGCAATTCCCTTGGCATTGGCACTCAGCAAATCCATTCTTGGAAATCAAGGAGCAGTACGAGTTCACGGTGGAGGATTTGCCGGAACAATTCAAGCCTTTATTCCTACGGGAATGGTTAAGGAATATAAAAATAACATGGAACGAGTGTTTGGTGAAGATTCTTGTTATGAAATGAAAATAAGACCTGTAGGCGGTATTGAAATCAAATAAGGGGGAAATAGATATGAAACTTTTGGTTTTGGGCGGTGCGGGATACATTGGTTCCCATACGGCGTATGAGTTACTGGAAAATAAACATGAGGTAGTGATTGCAGATAATCTGGTGACCGGCTATAGGGCTGCAGTTCCTAAAGGGGCAAGATTTTATCAGGGCGACTTACGGGACAAAGCATTCCTGAATGACCTTTTAAAAAAGGAGAAAGTGGATGCGGTTATTCACTTTGCAGCATTCTCTTTGGTGGGCGAAAGTGTAGTAAATCCTCTGAAGTATTATGAAAATAATCTGTATGGCACTAAAATTCTTTTAGAAGCCATGATTGAAAACGGTGTAGATAAAATTGTTTTCTCATCCACAGCAGCCACTTACGGCGAACCTGAGAATATTCCGATTTTGGAAAGTGATAGAACTTGTCCTACCAATCCTTATGGTGAAACAAAGTTGGCAATGGAAAAAATGATCTCCTGGGCAGCCAAGGCCCATGGATTGCACTATGTTTCCCTTCGATATTTTAATGCCTGCGGCGCTCACAAAAGCAGTGAAATCGGTGAAGCCCATAATCCGGAAAGTCATCTGATTCCCTTGGTGCTTCAGGTGCCCAACGGAAAACGAGAATTTGTATCCATCTATGGTTCGGATTACGATACCCCCGATGGAACTTGTATTCGTGATTATATTCATGTGACAGATCTTGCCAAAGCCCACATTCTTGCGGTTGAGTATCTGATGAATGGTGGAGAGAGCGATATTTTTAATCTCGGTAATGGCGTTGGATATTCGGTAAAAGAAGTGATTGAAACGGCAAGAAAAGTTACCGGACACAAAATTCCTGTAAAGGTAGAAGCAAGACGTGCAGGCGATCCGGCAAGACTTGTAGCTTCCGGCCAAAAAGCAAAAGAGATTCTTGGGTGGGAACCGGAAATCAAGAATCTCTCCGATATTATTCAAAGTGCCTGGAATTGGCATTCAAAACATCCCGATGGATACAACACAAAGGAAATGGAGGTGAGATAATTTGATTTGCGGTGATATTCAGAACTTGATTGACTATGGTATCAAACACAGATTGATCACCGATGCCGATGAATTGGTGGTTCGGAATAGTCTGATGGATGCGCTTCATCTTACAGATTGGAAAGATGGCTCGCCTTCGGAAACTGGGGATTCGATTGATGAAATTCTGCAACCGTTGATTGACTATGCATGCAAACAAGGCATTATCACGGATACGGCCAATAGTAGAGATTTGTTTGACACAAAACTGATGGGGATTTTAACGTCGATGCCTCGTGAAGTTATTGCTGAATTCGAAAGGCGTTATAAGGAAAGCCCTGAAACGGCAACCGATTGGTACTATCAGTATAATCAAGATATCAACTATGTTCGAGCCGGACGGATTGCAAAGGATATGAAATGGAAATTTCCTTGCGAATATGGATTGTTGGATATTACAATCAACTGCTCGAAACCGGAAAAAGATCCTCGGGATATTGCAGCGGCAAAAAAGCAAAAATCATCCGCATATCCAAAATGCCAGCTTTGCTCTGAAAATGCAGGGTTTGTTGGGACGGCGAAACACCCTGCCCGTCAAAATCTTCGTCCTATTCCCATTAATGTGGGGGGAGAAGAGTGGGAAATTCAATATTCTCCTTATGGATATTACAACGAACATTGTATTGTGTTCAACAAAGAGCATGTTCCTATGAAAATTGATTCGGCTGTATTTGGCAAACTTTTTGATGTCATTGATTTTTTTCCCCATTACTTTGTGGGTTCTAATGCAGATTTGCCTATTGTGGGAGGTTCTATTTTAACACATGAGCATTTCCAAGGCGGGCGATATACGTTCTCGATGGAAACGGCAAAAATGGAAACCATGTTTGAAATCCACAAATATCCCAAAGTTAAAGCAGGTATTGTAAAATGGCCAATGTCGGTTATTCGGCTGAG
>JAZRQC010000081.1:0-4376 GCA_045649565.1 Ructibacterium sp. | reverse complement strand
CATCCCCGTTATGTTCGGGGCAAGCGGACTGAAGATTGTGAAGTTTTTCTTGGAAACCGGCGTCGGCTTTACCGGAGAGGAAATCATCATTCTCTTAACCGGTATGGTGGTGGCTTACCTTGTTTCCATCTTTGCCATTAAATTTCTGATGAGCTACATCCGAAACCACGATTTCAAGGCATTCGGCTATTACCGGATTATTATTGGTATTTTGGTAATTGGATACTTCTTATTGAGCGGTGCTCAAGTTGTGATGCATTAGAAATTTTAGTTCGCCAAATTTCAAACACGACTGTGATAGAAAAAGAAAGTCGGCATATGCCGACTTTCTTTTTTACTCTAACCACAAAATCATTTCCATCAATCGTTTCACGCTCAAACCGATGTAGTTCCGGTCAATCTCACCCATCCACTCCTGACCTGACCAGGGCATATGCATATCGTTACCGGCATAGGCCTCTTTTACCTTATCGGCAGTGTTGCACCAGTCGGAGGTGACCAATCCATCAAATCCCCATTCATTTCGGAGGATACCCTCTAATAGTTCCCGACTCTCCGAGGTGCGGACCCCGTTGAGCTTGTTATATGCCGTCATCAGCATTCTTGGGTTTGCTTCTTTTACACAGATTTCAAATCCCTTGAGATAAATCTCCCGGAGCGCTCTTTCCGACAGAATAGAATCCGACTCATGACGATTGGTTTCTTTGTTATTGCAAGCAAAATGCTTGGGACAAGCCACAATTCGCTCCCCCTGAATTCCCTTTATCATCGCTGCCGCAACCTTTCCGGATACAAAAGGATCTTCGGAATAATACTCAAAGTTTCTGCCACAGAGGGGGCTTCGGTGAATATTCAAAGCCGGAGCCAGCCACATGGCAAGGTTGTTCTCTTTCATTTCCAAAGCTCCGGCTTTTCCTATCTCCTTGACCAAATCAAGGTTCCAGGTGCAAGCAAGCATAGTTCCAATGGGGAATGCGGTGGTTCTGACACCACGTTCCGGCAACAGATGTACTCCGGCAGGACCATCCGCTGTCGTAGGCGAAGGAATGCCGAACTTCATCACACCACCCATACCACCGGTGATGGCGATACCATTGCTGAAATGTCCCAAAAGCAACTTCTGTAACTCTTCATTAGTCATCTGTGCCACAAAGTTATCCAAGGATAATTTCCCCTCATAGACCTCGATGAGCTTTCTGCATTCATCCTCGGTTTCTGGGATTTTTTCTTCACAGACATAGGGATTGGGAATGGTTTTTGGCTGATAGTCCCGGTCGGGAACATCCCGATAACTGCCATCAGAGAGCATCCGTTTTCCAAGACTTTGGGGTGCACAGTATTCGGTCAGCTGTTCTGTGATAACAGATTCCGGCACCTGATACACAAAATCCAGCTCGGTCAGATTCCGGACGGAGTTACCCACAAGAATTTTGTAGTCACCTGATTCTAAGACCCAGGCAGACTTTGCCACATCCCCCACATCATCATAGGATGCCATATCCGAAACAGAAAAGCTCATACTAAGGGTCTCACTCTCACCGGGGAGGAGTTCCTTGGTCTTTTGGAAGGCGCAAAGCTCCAAAGCCGGTTTGGTCAGTTTTCCATCCGGTGCAGAATAATACACCTGAACGACCTCTTTGCCGGGGATGGTTCCGGTGTTGGTTACGGTTACACCAACCGCAATCTTATCTCCCACCATCATGGCAGACTCATTGGAAAGAGCAAAGGTGGTGTAGGAAAGTCCGTAGCCGAAGGGATAAACCACACAGTCCTTCTTTCCGGGTATGGTTTCAAAATACCGATAACCCACAAAGATATCCTCGGTATACTTTACATAGTCATCGGATTCGTGGAATCCTGCCGAGGACGGGTAGTCGTCAAAGCCTCTCGCACAGGTATCCACTAATTTCCCGGAGGGGTTCGCATCCCCCGCCAGAAGTTCCGCGGCGGCAAGCCCGCCCTCCATACCTCCCTGCCAAATCATCAAGGCAGACTGGATTTTCTCGTTATCCGCAAACCAGGAGGCATCAATCATAGCTCCGGTATTTAAGAGCACCACGATGTTCTTAAAGTTAGCACAGACAGTATTCACCATCTCTTGCTCCTGCTTGCTCAAATTGAAGTAATCATCGGTGCCATCGTTTTTTCTGTCCCAACCCTCACCGGAGTAGCGACTGATGGTGATAATAGCAGTATCCGTAAATTCCTTTGCCGCTTGGAGCAGATGCTCCGGCACCGGAATCTCCGGCAGCATTCCGGGGTATTTCTCTCTGTTTCCATATTCAGGAATCTCCACATCCCCCGGTAAATCCAGCAGCTTGGTAGCATCTACGCCCTTGCGCATGATCTCAACGCAGTTTTTGTAATGAAGAGAAAGGGGATCAAACACCTCGATGACGTCACCCTTGGCTTTTAATCCGTCATAAATATTGACTTCATAGTCACACTCGACATTACCGCTTCCGCCACCGCCCTTGACATAGTCACTCTGGGCCATACCGAAAACCGCTACTTTAGTTCCTTTCGGAAGGGGCAACAGATTTCCCTCATTCTTCAAAAGCACGGACCCCTCTCGGGCTGCTTTCCGGGACAGTTCAATATGCCGCTTACTTCCGGTAATTCTTGATTGATTATCTCCCAGAGGCAGACAGGGATGATATTTGATTCTCGCCCATTTTTCCATAAAAATTCCCCTCCTATTTTCCCCATTATATCTCCATCTTCAGAAATCGCCAAGCCAAATTATACAAAATTTTCACCAAAATATCCTTTACAGAAGAAAAAAACTTTGCTATACTTATGAAAAAAGGAGGGAGAATATTGCATCCGTACATCGAAAAAACCCGACAACAGATTTACTTTTCCTATCATTCTGAGCCCTATGACTTTCCCTCTCATTTCCATCCCAATCTGGAACTTATTTTCTGTTTTTCGGGTTTACAGACGGTGATGGTCGGCGAGGAAATTATCACCCTAGAGACAGGGGATGCCTGTATTATTTTTCCCAACATTGTTCATGAATACCGGGCAACTCCCGGCGCCCCGGATACCGAAAGTCTTTCTGTCATTTGTAATGCCACCCTCCTGACCAATGTCTTTCCGGATATCCTCTCTAAGTATCCGGTAACCCCATACATTCCGACATCTTTGCTCCCAAGCAGTACCGCCATCACCTTTCGGCAACTGCTCAACGCAGAAAATACCATGAAGCTGATTGGCTATACCTATCTGATTCTATCTGATTTCCTGGAACGAATTGAATTGACTGCATCCTCCTCTGATTTGGATCTTCCTGCTGTCATTACCTCTTACATTGATGCCAACTTCCGGGAGCCTCTGACCTTGGATATCATCGCGAAAAAGTTTGGCTATCACCCCACCTACATTGCCAATCTTTTCTGCTACCGGCTGAAGATTCCTTTTCGCACCTACTTAGGTGCCGTCCGGTGTGATTATGCCGCCAAGCAGATTCGCTCCACCCAAAAGAGCCTAACCGAAATCGCCTTTGAATCCGGGTTTGGTTCCCTGAATACCTTTTGTCGGGTATTTAAGAAAAACTTCTCTATGACCCCGTCCCAGTACAGAAAGGGTGTAAAATAATGGGACTGCCTTGCGGCAGTCCTTTTATTTTACACTTTTCCAATCCTTCAAAAACTTTTCAATACCACTGTCGGTTAAGGGATGATGAATCATCTGTTCGATGACTTTATAGGGAACAGTGGCAATATCACTGCCGGCACGGGCAGCATCTACAACATGGATTGGATTCCGAATGGATGCTGCAAAGATTTTATCGATCTGTTCTTTGTGGTGATTCAGTTCGGCTCTATCTTGGCAGTAGTCACCCTCTACTTTAACAAGTAAATCCCTTCTCTCCCAAAAAGTCTGCTCAGGAAAAAGCAAGTACCTGGGAGATGTGGTGGAAAGTGCTGGTTGCCTGTGTTCCGGCGGCGGTGATTGGACTTTTGTTCGATGATTTGATTAACCAATACACCTATAATGCATGGGTTGTGGCAAGTACCCTGATTGTCTACGGTATTCTCTTTATCCTGATTGAGAATCAGAAAAAGACCCCCAAGATTGAAAGCATCGGCACCTTGGATTACAAGACCGCCCTGCTCATCGGTGCCTTTCAGGTACTTTCCCTGATTCCCGGAACCTCCCGCTCCGGCTCCACTATTTTAGGTGCAGTGATTTTGGGTTGCTCCCGGTTCGTGGCGGCAGAGTTCTCCTTTTTCCTTGCCATCCCCGTTATGTTCGGGGCAAGCGGACTGAAGATTGTGAAGTTTTTCTTGGAAACCGGCGTCGGCTTTACCGGAGAGGAAATCATCATTCTCTTAACCGGTATGGTGGTGGCTTACCTTGTTTCCATCTTT
>JAZRQC010000080.1:0-28885 GCA_045649565.1 Ructibacterium sp. | reverse complement strand
TACGACCGGGAGGAGGCGGCTTATGTTACGGCGTGATGCGATAAAGTTTGGCAACATACTGTCGTCTGATTTCGGCGTGTACGTTTTAAGCGCAAGGATTAACGACAGCCCCGAAAGGGATACAGAGACAATCTCTGTACCCGGCAGAAACGGCGATATACACATTGATAATGGAAGGTATATGAACATTGCTGTGCCGTATACCTGCGGTATTGTCAAGGATGCTGATTCAAATCTGGAAGGGTTTGTAGCCGCCATATCTTCGCAGACTGGTTACCAACGGCTGGAAGATACCATGCATCCAGAGTATTACAGGCTGGGTGCTTTTATGGGGCAGGTTACTCCCAGAATGTCCAGAAACCGGGGACTCAGCGTTTTTGAAATCCAGTTCAACTGCAAGCCGCAGAAATACCTCAAGCGAGGGGAAGAAGCAATCAGTATGAGCGGAAGTGGCAACAAGCTGTATAACCCCTCTAGATTTGCTTCTAAGCCCCTTATCAAGGTAAACGGCACAGCTACAGGGGCAATCGCTATAAACAGCAAACAGGCCACTATAACTTCCAATCCCGGCTATTTTACAATTGACAGCGAATTGGAAGACGCTTACAACAGCGCAACAGGCGAGAATTACAACTCCAAGCTGACGCTTTCCGGGAATGAGTTTCCTGTTCTGGCAAGCGGCGAAAACACGATAGATGTGGCAAGCGGCATGACGATTGTAGTTACTCCAAGGTGGTGGACGATATGAACAAGCCTATTCTGTACCCTGCGAATGAAACGGCCTTTACCAGTAACGGTCTAGGCCGTCTTTCTGATGCCATCAGCTGTCATGTTAAAGAGACAATCAACAGCGTTTATGAACTAGAGATGGTGTATCCAGTAAAGGGGATACACTTTTCTGATATTCAAGAACATCGATATATTTATTGTCCGCATGATGAAAGCGGTGAGCCACAGCCTTTTGAGATATATCGAGTTAGCCGTCCTATCAATGGCCAGGTAACAGTTAATGCGGCGCATATTTCTTACAAACTCAACAAGATGGTGGTACAGCCTTTTACTGTTGACGGCCTGCAGACGGCACTAATGTCCATTCCTGACAATGTTCTGGGCGGCGTGATGCCGTTCACGTTTACATCAGATAAAACAAGCACGGGAAGGCTGAGTGTGGAAAATCCTGTTGCCATCAGGACGTTGATGGGCGGTATGCAGGGTTCAATTCTGGATGTATACGGCGGCGAATGGGAATTTGACCATTTTTCCTGCATACTGAGAAACCGCAGGGGGCAGAATACAGGTGTAAATATCCGCTACGGAAAGAACCTGACGGACATTAACAAAACCACAGATGCAACGAACTTCTGGACTGGCGTAGTGCCGTTCTGGAGGGGTAACGATCCCAGTTCAAACTCAGAAATAATCGTGGTGTACAACGGCATTATCTATTCAAGCGTAAGGAATAATTACAACTATGATATGAATATTGCCGTGGATGCGAGTTCGGCTTTTGATGATCCTCCTACGCAAGCACAACTTCAAACGTGGGGACAGTCGTACGTGAATAATAACGCAAAGTCCGGCATCCCTCTCAGTATAAAGGTGTCTTTTATCCAGCTGTGGCAGACAGATGAGTATCATGATGTTGCTCCGCTTCAAAGGCTCAGAATCGGCGATACCGTCAATATACATTACGAGACTCTGGGCGTGGATAATACGGCAAGGATCGTTGAGTACAATTACAACGTTCTGGCAGGCAGATACGATTCTATGACTGTTGGAGATGTGCAGGCGACTCTTGTATCAGCCATAAGCAAAGGGATTGAAGAAGCCACAAAAGACCTGCCTACAAAAAGTTTCTTTGAAGCGGCTATAGAAAGAGCCACGGAACTGATTACTGGTGGCTATGGGGGCTATGTGGTTATCAACACAAATGCCGCTGGACAGCCGAATGAAATCCTTGTTATGAATACCCCTGATAAGAATACTGCGACAAGGGTAATGCGTATCAACTATCAGGGCATAGCATTCGGAACGGGCTATAATGGGCCATTTAATTCGGCGTGGACTACGTTGGATGGTACTTTCGATGCACAGCAAATCAATGTCATCAATCTTAATGCGGCATCGATCACGACAGGTATCCTAAAAGACCAGCAAAACAAAAACTATTGGAATATGTCAACAGGCGAGTTTCGGCTGGCGGCAACAACCACAGTCGGAGGCAGTACAGTTTCCGCCATCGCTCAGAATGCCGTTAATGCTCAGACGCAGGCTGACATTTTTAATAAGCTGACAAACAATGGGGCGGTGCAGGGCATCGTCCTGTCAAACGGACAGCTGTATATCAATGCATCATATATCAATACCGGGTATCTATCAGCCAGCAGGATACAGGGCGGCACGATGAAACTGGGCGGCTCTGGTAACGGCAACGGTATGCTGGAAATCTATGATTCCAGCAACACAAAGATTGGTGTAATAGACAACAATGGTGCAGATATTGTCGGCAAATTAACGTTAAAGAATCCGCTATGGACAGGCGAGAGAAGATACTTCTCAACATTAGAGTTTGATTACGAAGGTTTCAGTAGCAGTATAATTAAAGATGAGATATCGTCTTTAACGTATGTAAGCGGTTGGGGAAATTCGGACTATACCCTGCTAAGAATGCAGAGTGTTGCTCCAAACTCTTCCGGGAATCCAATGACTGTACCGGGTTTATTTTTTATCGGAACTGTCCTCGGCGGTGCGATGTTTACTTATACGAGGAGAGCCGGGATTAATGCCAATCAGTATGAGGTCAGATGCGATATACATGATTACGATTACAAGTATGAATACGGCTCATACAGCAGAACAATGGTTGGAAGAATCCGATCTTGGGAACGTCTGGATGAATCTGGTTTTGTAAAAACATTGTATGACTCTACTACAAGGGCAACCGCATACCTCCGCCTTCGGTTTGCAACAACAGCTTTTAACGGAGCAAGCTCATACATAAGGACGCCTGAAATAATTTATGAAGCAGACAGCGATACAATTATCAGATTTTCGCCTGATGACCGGGAGTGGATGGGATATTCTCTTGCTCTTGTGTCGTATTCATCCATTCGGTATAAACATGATATCGATATCCTGATGGATAAAGAACTTGATCCTCACAGGCTGTACGACCTTCCTGTTCGACAGTTCGTCTACAATGATGATGCAAAACTGCAGTATCCAGATACGAAAGGGCTGACGATTCCCGGCTTCATCGCAGAAGAAGTTGATGAATTTTATCCATCTGCCGTTATCCATCACCATAAAACAGGCGAAATCGAATCATGGGATGAGCGAAGAATTATACCCGGTATGCTGGCACTGATACAGGAGCAGAAAAAGCAGATAGATGACCTCACGGCAAGGATTGAGAAACTTGAGAAACTCTTATTGGAGGGCAAGTAAATGATAACGTATACAAATAGATTGGACATGTACCCAGGTGCTGTTCCTATTGTGATTCACCTCGGGCAGTATGATTCGGATTTTTCGCTGGTGTTTAATCTGTTCAGTTCGGCAGGGACATTTACTGTTGAGTCAAGTACCACGGCAGAAATCCGAGGAACTAAAAAGGACGGCTATGGATACTCAGCCAACGCCACAATTGATATCACCAATAAAAAGGTAACTGTTACAGGGCATCAGCAGATGACTGCCTGTGCAGGGCAGAATCCTTTTGAATTGGTGCTGAAGAAAAGCAACAAAGTCCTGAGCACGGCAAACTTCATCTTGGATGTTGAGCCAGCTGCCATGGACGCTGGTACTATTATGGATGCATCTGTCCTTAAAGAACTGAACGCCATTATCGAAGGGGCGGCAACCGCTACACAGGCGGCAGAGGACGCATCAGATGAAGCGGACAGGGCAGAAGCCGCCGCTGATTCTGTTTCTGAAAGTGCCGCCCAAATTACGCAGAATGCGGAAGACATTTCTGACCTGCAGGATGGGCTGAGTGATTTGACAGAAGTTGTTGATAACTTCGAAGGTATCAGCGAGGACGTAAAGGTTGCTCTTCTTGATGTGGTTTCTCATATTGCTCTTTGGACGGACGGACAGGGACAGGATTATTACGATGCCCTTTATGATGCTTTGTACAAGGATACATATCCAGACTTGACGACAGGGGAAGTTGTTTACGGATATTATCTTGACGCAGAGGGGAATGCTGTTGCAAGCAACGGTAATTTCTATAACGAAAAATATTTTACCCTAAGTCCGAATACTACATATGTTTGGGTCAGAGGATTTGACGGATTTGCTCGCAAGAGTAACAATGTGATTTATGCGGATGCTTTGGCATACAGGGTTTGCTATTATGATTCTAACAAAGAGTTCATTTCAAGAGAAGTCAGCGAATATTCGGATGAACTTGGTTATATTGAAGCAAGATATTTAGAATTCAATCCTCCAAGTAATGCCGCTTATTTTAGAGTTTCGTGGACAAGAAACCCCGTTGGCAAAATTTATCGGAGTATACCTAATAACTTGTATGCCGTCACTCTTATACTGGCAAACTTAAATGATGCGAATATTAGTGCAGATGCAAATCTTATGTCTAAGGTTACATTTATAAGGGATGGCGTTAATGTTTTTTATGATGTTGTATATGGGCGGCCTGATATAAACTTGGCGGACTACTATGGAGAAATACCAAATAACAATTCGACGGGTGGCGCAACATTTAATACGTCCATGTGGTTTAGAAATGTATTCAACTGCAACGCTGGACATTCACCAGAAGAATCTGGCACACATGCACCGAATCCAGATACCACAACAAGAATACAAAACCGTTCTTCGTTTTTAATGAAAAAGGGAGATATCATCCGATTCACTGGAGTTAAGGCAGGTGTTCGGGCGGAGCGTATTTATGACGGATACGTCCAGCACACAACGGCTTGGATCACGACTGACACTGATTTCGTGGTAGGGGGTGAGGAATAATGGCTGTATATTACGACATTGAAGGCAACTCGGTTACTGTTGGCGGTGACGTAGGGCTGATAGACGTTAATAACATTGTATCCCTGCAGTCGGAAAGAATCACAGCCCTTGAGGGATTGCACCCGGAAGCCTTTTCACTTCCTGTACTCAGATTGACTGGTGATACCTCATCTATGACAAAAGATGATTCTGTCAATCTGGAAGCAGAGTACACAGATGGAGTCCGTTCTTTTAAGTGTATTGCCAAAACAAAATGGCAGGGACAGAGTTCGCTTAGTTACCCGAAAAAGAACTACAGCATAAAGTTCCTTGACGGCAACAAGAACAAAGTCATGATGGCTTTCAAGGATTGGTTTCCGACTAACAATTTCCACATGAAAGCTAATTATGGCGATTATTCCATGGTGCGGAACGTTGTTGGTGTTCAGCTTGGAAGAAAGATATATCCGAATCTGTATCCTAATAATGCCAGAGGTGTTGTCGATTCTTTTCCCATTATCCTGTATATCAACGATGAATGGTGGGGCTGTTATACTTGGAATCTTTCACAGGACGCAGACCTGTTTGCTATGGATGATACGAATGAAAATCACATGGTGTTCAGGCCAGACAATACCGGGTGGGATGTCGCTAATTTTGAAGACAGGATAAGGGATGAAACCTCTGCTTATCAACTTGAATGTCTTAATAGAATGGTCAACTGGACAAAGAACTGCACGAATGCGGAATTTCAGTCTGATGTTGGGGACTATTTCGACTTGAAGTCACTTGAGTATTACTGGCTGATGATGGATATCGGCTGTGCAGGTGACAGCATGGTAAACAACACGACTTGGGCATCGTGGGACGGCGAGAAATGGTATGTGCTGTGGTATGATCTGGACATTATATTTGGATGGAATCAGACGCTTTATACTTCTACCACAGATTTGATTGCCCTATCGAAGACTCAGGAATGGGCGCATAAATACAATCCAATCTGGGAAAAACTGTATGCTACTTACTATTCGGACCTTTGCAGTAAGTATGCCGAACTGAGGGAAACCGTATTTACAGACCCGGCTACCATTATCAAGTATTTTACTGATTATCGTGACCAGTGGGGTACGGATAACGTAGCACATGAGTATCAGAAATGGAGCGGCAGAAGCGGCTCTGAGTGGGATATTTCAAACTGTACTCAATGGATAACTCAAAGGCTTGCGTACTGTGATAACAAGTATGGCTATTCTCCAAGCTAACAAATAGGGACACCCTGCCATCGTAGGGCGCAGGGTATTATGCATCTGTCGGGGTGGCTTGGATGCATAAAAGTATGCCGATTCAAAAAACGTGTTGTACAATAAAAGGGGAGGCTGGTAAAAATGCCATCAGAAATCGTAGTGGCGGTGCTTGCCTTATGTGGGACTCTCATCGGTTCATTGGCTGGCATCATGACCGCCAACAAGCTAGTTATATACAGGATTGAGCAATTAGAACAGGCAGTGCAGAAACATAATCAGATTGTCGAGCGTGTTGCCCTGCTAGACCAAGACAACAAAAACCAGTGGAAACGGATAGACGAGATGAGGGCAGATTTGGATGAGATTAGGAAGGAAGTGATAAAGTGATTTTTGAGAAGAATAAAACCTATGACATTCTGAAATTTGTTGCGCTGATTGTACTCCCGGCGGCGGCTACTCTGTACGCTACTCTGGGCGGTATCTGGGGCTTGCCGTACACACAGGAAATCCCTGCGACCATTATGGCGGTTGATACCTTCCTCGGATGCCTGCTCAAGATTTCCAGCGATGTTTATCACACCCGGCCGGCAGATAACAAGGGGGATGAGTAAATGGGCGTTACGGCTATTACAGATTTCTCTAAGTATGCAGGCAAAATCAGCAACAGCGGACATGACGAGAGGGGCAAGTACAACAGCGGTAAAGCTGGTGACCAGACAGGGACAGAGTGGTATATCCGTTCGTGGTATAACCGCCCCTGGAACGTGGTTATCAGATTTGAGGATACAAAGATTGCCAACATGATTGCAACCCTGTCCATTTATGCCGCACAGAACAACAAGATAGGTTATGACCAGTATCAGCGCACATCGTACTGGACACAGCTGAAAAAAGTTGGGTACGATCCCAGAAAGATAACGGTTGCCTGTGAGGATGACTGCTCTGCTGGGGTATTGGCAAATGTAAAGGCAGCTTTGTATCTAACAGGACATACAACCTGGGGGGATAAAATAAACGTAAACGGCTACACTGGCAACATGCGCAGTATAATCTGTGGATGTGGGGCAAAGGTAAAAACATTTACGGACTACAGCCATACGCACAGCACACAGTATCTTTTGCCCGGAGACATTCTGCTCAACACATCTGCACATACCGCTGTCAATTTGGGTGTAGGCTCAAAGATGAAAACACCGAAACCATCTACGTCCACATCAACCAAAAAGACGTATTCTGGAACGTTCCCGGTACTGCCGAAGAAAGGTTATTTCTGCAAAGGGGATACAGGCCAGCAGGTGAAGTATCTGCAACAGTTCCTTAAGTGGTACGGCGTGTATTCGGACAAGATTGACGGCAGCTTTGGCAACAACACGCTTGCCGGAGTCAAGGCGTTTCAAAAAGCGGAGGATCTGGAAGTTGATGGATTTTTCGGTCCGAAATCGCTGTCAAAAGCAAAAAAGGTGAAGAAATAATGGAAGATAAAAACGTGCCTTATATCGTGTATGAAAGTTCTATCGCAAGAATGGAACGCATCACGAAACGGCTTGTAATTGCCCTTGTAATATCGATCATCCTGGTATTTGCCAGCAACGCAACGTGGTTATACTTCTGGAACCAGTACGACTATGAGTCTACGACAAGCACACAGCTTGTCAATGTGGACGGTAAGACTGGTGTAGCCAACTACATAGGCAACAACGGAGATATAGTAAATGGCAAGGATAGTAGTGATAACGACCCAGAGGGTCAGACGCAGGAAAAAGAAGAACGGTAAGTCCAAAGGTGTAAGGGTGCGCAAGTGATAGAAGATTTGTCAAAGACGGAAATCGAACATCTGATAGATGAATGGATTTTCAACGAGCGTGACAGACGGATACTCAAGCGCAGACTACTTGATGGTATCATCTTTGACAAGCTGGCAGAAGAGTTTGACCTGTCCGTCCGGCGTGTGAAATCCATTGTCTACAAGTCGCAAGAGAAACTGTTCAAACACATCGGATAAAAGTTGCACGAAATATGCCTGTTCAGTTCATTCTGAACAGGCTCTTTTTGTGTCATGATAGCCTTGGAGGTATACCATGGCTTTTTTTATTGAATATAACCCAAATCCTTCTGGCAGGAGGGTTGGAGATTGCGCAGTCCGGGCTATATCCAAAGCCCTCGGCGTTGACTGGGAGACAGCCTATGCCCGGATAGTATCGAACGGATATTACATGAATGATATGCCGTCAAGTGATAGCGTCTGGGGGTCTGTCTTGCGTCAAGAAGGATTCTATAGGCAGGCCATACCAAATACATGCCCGGACTGCTATACCGCAGAAGACTTTTGCAGAGATCATCCGAAGGGCATTTATGTCCTTGGTTTTGGTGGACATGTCGCAACTGTAGTCGATGGAATACTTTATGACAGCTGGAACTCTTTGAGGGAAATTCCGGTTTATATGTGGTACAGAAAGGATGATTGATTATGGCTTACAATCCGTTTCCAATGGGCTATCAACCTGCGCAGATTTACTATCCACAACAGCAGTATCAGCAGATGCCACAGGGACAGAACCAGCAGCCGATGTCACCGCCTACGATCCATGCTGAAATTGTACAGGTAGACAGTGAACAATCAGCGGAAAGCTATCCTCTGGCGGCTGGTGCGTCTCAGATGATGATAGCAAAGGATGACAGTGCTATCTATGTCAAGAGCATGTATGCAAACGGACAGTATAACCTTGATGTCTTTGTCAAGCGTCCTCACAAGGCCAGAAAGCCGGACGTAGACCTTGACCAGTACATAACAAGGGAGGAATTCGAGAGCCGTCTAAACGCCATTCTAGAGGCAAAGGAGGATGATCATGTCAATGTTCGACAGACTAGCACAGAAACCGAATAATCTGCCAGACAGGAATGTCATGCAGGGATATGTCCAGCAGTTGAAACAGAACCCTGCCGGATTTCTTGCACAGATGGGCTACAACATACCTCAGAATCTGGATGTATCTAATCCTAATAACTTAGTCAACTATTTATTGCAGAGTAATCAAGTCAATTCTGGACTGCTGGCAAAGGCTCAGTCTTTATTGGCATTGTTTAGATAATCCCTGTACCCGGCCGGACAGAAGATTATAAATAAATCATAAAGGAGTATTACTATGGGTTTAACAGATGAAGGAGCAGGGACTATCCCTGCAACGATGCTTGTCAGCCCGTCAAACTTTGGCGGCGGTATGCCGTACCCGTACCCTGTCTATTCACAGGGCGGTGGTGGCAATCAGAACGGCTTCGGCGGTGACAATGGTTGGTGGATTGTACTTCTTATTATTCTGCTTGCCGCTGGCGGCTGGAATAACAATGGACAGAACGGTGGCGGTACATTCGGAGGCGGTCAGCCTATCATTGTAAATGATGGTGGTGGCGCATCCGTTCAGCGTGGTTTTGACCAGGCTGCAGTTATGTCCGGCATCGGCTCTATCCAGAGCGGTGTACAGGCTCTTGCAACACAGCTTTGCAGTTGTTGCTGTGACATGCAGAACACTGTCAACCAGGGATTCAACTCTATCGGAACTCAGCTTTGCAACGGCTTTGCCGGAGTCAATGCGACTGTTAATTCCGGTTTCGCTAATGCAGAGACAGCGGCGAATACCAGACAGATGGCTTCCATGCAACAGGCATTCGCAAACCAGACAGCTATGTCTCAGGGCTTCAACCAGATTAGTTCCCAGTTTGCTGACTGCTGTTGCGAAAACCGTCTTGCTACGGAAAGGCTCAACTACACGATTGCTACGGAAAATTGCGCAGATCGTTATGAGGCGGCTCAGAATACGAGAGATATCATTGAGAATGCAAACCGCAATAATCAGGCAGTCCTTGACAAACTCTGTCAGCTGGAGCTGGATGCGAAGAACGACAAGATCAATGACCTTGAGCGTCAGCTTACTATGGCTAATCTTGCGGCATCTCAGACCGCACAGACGGCAAGGCTTGAGAGAAGCAACAGCGATGTGATTGACGGCTTGTATAATCGCCTTTCCACTTGCCCCGTGCCGTCAATGCCCGTTTATGGCTCACAGCCGATTTTCACCTGCCAAAATAATAACGGATGCGGGTGCGGATGCGGCTGTGGCGGCAACGGTAACTTCTAAGGAGGGATACTATGGCAGAATATTTGACAAGAGATACGGTGGAGTCTGTAGCGCTGAATCAGGCTATTCCGTTCATTGACTCTATCCCCTGTAATAAAGGATATGTTTTTCATCAGAATGGCACGGGGATTTTTGTTCTGCGTGGTATCGTGAACAATTCATGCAACTGTTTTGCTAGGTACGAAGTCGAGTTTACAGGCAACGTATCCATCCCCGAAGAAGGGGAAGTCACCCCGGTTGCAACCGCCATCGTGGTTTCTGGGGAACAGCGTGTCGGAAGTAGGGCTATCTTTACTCCTGCCGAGGCGGAGGAATACGGGAATGTGACTTCCCGTGCCGTGGTAGACGTTCCCCGTGGTTGCTGTTTTACGGTTTCGGTCGAATATGTCAATGGAACAGTAGACGATCCGACTGTTGTTCCGACACCGCTGATAAACGTAATTGACGGCAGTCTTAGCATTGACAGGATCGCATGAGAAAGGAGGTTACTATGCATAAGCTGATAGAGTATATTTGCGATGAGCTTGAAGAGCTGGAACGCAAGGCGGACAAAGAAGGGAAGCTGTCCATGGCGGAAGTCCAGTACATGGATACCCTTGCCCACGCAAAGAAGAATCTGATGAAAGCGGATGAAATGTGGGAAGACAGTGAGTACAGTATGGCTGGCGGCGGAAACTATCGCAGATCCTATGAAGGCGGAGGCGGTGGTGGCGGTCAGTCCAGAAGAGGCGGAGGAAACCGTAACTCCTACAGAGGAAACTCCTATGAAGGTGGCGGATCATACGCAAGAGGTCGTGGCAGGAATGCCAATCGAGACAGTATGGGACGTTATAGCCGTGACGGTGGGTATTCCATGGGCGGTTCGCAGGAAATGGTTGAGGAACTTCGTGAACTGATGCAGGAAGCTCCTGACGACCAGACCAGAATGGAGTTCCAGAAGTTTATCCAGAAACTGGAACAGATGTAAAAAAGGGGGTGGCCTCTTGTGATTACGGAATATGACCTGCAAGAGGCTATTGCAGAGTGTCAGGGGCAAAGGAATCCAAACGCAAGCACCTGCATCAAGCTGGCCTCATACCTTACGATCCAGAGGGAGCTGTACGGGAAGGCCAGCGAAACCCCGGCTTATTCCTTTTCTTCCGGGGATGACTACCAATCAAGCTCTGTCGTGTATGACGGCGGTTCAGAATTTGCCGAGAGAATAAACGGCATGGAACAGCAGTATGTACTCGGCGTGATGGATGAACTGATGGACTTGCTCCGGGTTCTTTATCCAAAAATATACGACTCTGTAATGAGGAAGCTGGTATAAGAAAGTTTGCCGTGCGGGAAATCCAATGGTATACTTTTTATAGTAGAATTGCCATCTTCTATTTCTACCTCCTTTTATTTTACCCCTGCAGGGAACGATCCTGCAGGGGCTTTTTTATTGGAAAAAATTTTTTAAGAAATTTTCAAAAAAACCTTTACTTTTTCTAAAAATAGGTGTATACTTATATCAGAAAGATAGGAAAGCCCTTATAAATGAAAGGAGAAAGAAATGAAATCAGTAGTAGCATTACACAGAGGAAAAGGATGGAAAGCCGTTCAGCTTCATGACGTAACAACACTTCAGAAGGAATGGAACTGGGAAGGCGAAGAATACCGGGTTGACGTTTTCTTTGGGAAACTGTTTGACGGAGGGTTCACTCCCGTAGTCATCATGAACGTATACAGGCAGGGCGCTGGCACAGACAACGTTGTGGACGATAACTGTGATGTATGGGAGAACATCTTCACTTCCACCACAAAGGACGAGGGAAACGAATATTTCAAGTATTTAAGAAAGCACGGGTTCCAGATCAAGAAGGGAGAAAGATAATGAAGGCAAAGTACATCGGATGCACACACGATGGATGGGAACACACCGAACTGCACTATGAGTACAGGGGTTATACCTACATCGTCACAAAGGATAACAACGGATATTCTGGCGGCAAGAGCCTAAGACAGCAACATGAAGAGGCACAGGAAGGGATAGATGCAAAGATCGCACATAAAGATGACCCGATCCCGGAGCGGAAATATGAGGGGTCTGCACAGGAAGGATTTGACCTGTTTTGGGATTATGTAAACAGCTAATAACAAGCATATAAGCCGAGCCGGGCGGCTAATCCCGGCAGAAAGGAGAACATGATGGCAAGACTCGTTAGGGATTTCGATGACGCTTGCAAGGAAGGCAACTACATTGTCAAGATGGAGGTTGACAAAAGGCTTCCTGCAGTAACGGTATACGACAACAGGAGCGGGAGCGACCGTGAATATTACGCTATATTCGCCAAGGTCATCCAGAAGATTAGAAAGAACAAAGACTGCTACGTGTTGTACATCTGATGAACTACCAGCCGACCCCCGGCGGCTAAACCGGGGGAGAAAGGAGAACAAGATGAGATACTACAAGCAGTACAGGGAGGACGGGGCTGTCCCGTTCGAGATCACAAAGGACGAGGCAAGGAACACGCTGGATGGATACTGGATGGAAGAGGCACTCAACGACATATTCCAGAACGACAGGAGCTTTCGCCTGTACACGCCAGTTGCGGATGTATGGACAGTGACCGAAAAGGGGACGATCCCAATAGCAGGATTTTACGGAATAGTAGGATAGCCAATCAGCCGGGGCTTTTGCCCCGGCTAAATTTTTTTGAAAAAATTTCAAAAAAGGGCTTTATTTTTTTGAAATATAGGTGTATACTTATACCAGAGACAAGGGGTTCGCCTAAATCAGTTTTGAAAGGAGAATTGAGATGACAACGAAAGAGCAGGAGAGAAAGGCGCTGGCGCAGATCAAGAGGATCGTAGAAGGGCTGGGAGAGGACAGCTACATCGGGATGGCGTTTGACGGGTGTTTCGAGATGGCAGAGAGCAATATTGAGAACGACTTCGCCAACAACCCCAAAGAAGCAATCCACAACCTCAGAGTCAATCTTGAAGCGGCACAGAAATCCGCAAAGGACAACAAAGAAGCCTATGACAGGCTTTACGAGAGGCTTCAGGATAAGCTCGAAATCAAGGACGACATCATCCGTAAGGATGACGAGCGGATCGCAGACCTCTTGGGACAGGTCAAGGAAGCGTCCGAGGTGGTAGGGGCGAAGGTTCGGGAGAACGCCGAGCTTGAGGCGAAGGTCGCCATGCAGGAACAGGAAATCATGAAACTGAAGGCAAAGTTATACGACCTGATGGTGGGGGCATAAGCCCCCGCCTCCCGGTCAGAAAGGAGTAGAAAGATGGCAACATACTACGGCATGAGGCTTCGTGGGTTCTCCCCCGGATGCCAGCCCATGAAGGGACTGAAGTATTGCACAGAAGACCCGGAAGGGCGGTACTGGAACGTGCTAGTCTACAACAGACGGCTGAGCGACAAAGAAAAACGGGACTATGACCTAGATTTCATCAAGGAGGAAGAAGATGAGCGCTGATGTATACCAGATGGTAACGGACAGGATCGTGAAGATGATGGAGCAGGGAGAAATCCCTTGGGAGAGGCCGTGGACGGGCGCAGGGCGGTACGCAATCAAGAGAGCTACAGGAAAGCCCTACAGCCTGCTGAATCAGCTCCTGCTCGGCAATCCCGGAGAGTATCTTTCTTTCAAGCAGTGCCACGAGCAGGGCGGAAGGATCAGGAAGGGAGCAAAGGCGAAGATCGTGGTATTCTGGAAGATGCTGGACAGACCTGAAAAGGATGCAGACGGAAGCCCGGTTGTCTTAGATAACGGAGCGGTAAAGATGAGGCAGATTCCGATACTCAAGTACAGCAACGTCTTCCACATAGACGACTGCGAAGGGCTTACACCTCGGCACTACGAGGAAACCCTGCGGGACTTCAACCCGGTGGAAAAGGCCGAGGACGTTATTCAGGACTACGTGAGCAGGAGCGGCATCACGCTGGAGCACATCAAGCAGGGGCGTTCCTACTATAGCGCAACATCCGACACGGTCGTGCTTCCGCTCAAGGAGCAGTTCACCGGGGAAGCGGAATACTATAGCACGGCGTTCCACGAGCTTACCCACAGCACAGGCCATGAGAGCAGGCTGAACCGCATCACACCGGGGTCGTTCTCATTCGGTGACGAGACGTACAGCAAGGAAGAGCTGGTGGCGGAGATCGGAAGCGCCTGCATAATGAGTATGCTTGGCATCGAAACCCCCGGGAGTATCCGAAACAACGCCGCATATATTCAGGGCTGGATAAAAGCCCTCAGAAACGACAAGCGGATGATTGTATCAGCAACGTCAAAGGCAAGCAAGGCCGTGGAAATGATTTTCCCGGCCTTGACAGAATAGACTGAATAGGTGTACCCTAAACGAAAGGAGGTATCAAAAATGACCACTGAAGCGCAGAAAAGAGCCACCGCAAAGTACGACTCCAAGAACACAATACAGCTCAAGATGAAACTGAACCTGAAAACGGATGCGGATATTATTTCCCGGCTTGAGGAAATATCCAAATTGCCCGGCGGGAAACAGGGATACATCAAGATGCTGATTCGGCAAGACCTCGGGACTGTTTAGGCAGTCCCTTTTTTATGCCGTGTGATATTTCGTGGTGCATAGGAAAGATATATCTTGAACAAAAGTCCATTTTATTGTACGATTGTCCAGCAGGGAAAACCTTCCTGAACGGGCAAAAAATAAAGAAAACCCGTGAGCCAGCTAAACAAGCCGAATCACGGGTTTTATGCAGTTGGTGGGACTTGAACCCAAGCAATTATTCAGCATTTCTGCGGTCTGCAGAACCTTCGTGTTGCAAATCGTGTTGCATAGCCCCTGAAAACAGCTCCGAAAAGTGCTTATTCAGCCTTTCGCTTTCCCTTTCCTCAACGTCAGAAAGGGTATCCCTGTATACGGTTTTCATGACATGATCCGTCTTCCAGCCGCCCTGTTTCATGGTGTACGCTTCCGGGATATTCAGCGCATGGCTGGAGCTGACATAATAATGTCTCAGCGAATGGAAAGAAAACTTTACATTTCCCCTGAAGGTCGTATCAATTGCCCGGTCGAATCTGGAAGTAAGCTGGGGCGGGTCAAGAGGGACAATCCTTCCCTTGCGATCTCCAATCACATCCGCAATAAAACCGGGTAGAATAATCTCCCTTGCGCTGGATTGTGTTTTCGGCCTCTTTATCTCGAAAGAATCATCTGGTCTCTGTACAACCGCCTTTGTAACGTGGATGATTCCGTCATAAATATCATCCGATTCCAGCGCACAGATTTCCCCCCGGCGCATAGAACAGAAAGCCGCCAGCAGGATAGCAATAAGCAGGGTTGTTCCTTCCCTCTGGCTGGAAACGTGCTGAATCAGCTGAGTTAGTTCCGCATCAGTCGGAGCGTGTACCTTCCTCTTTTCCCTTTCCGGGAGAGTTACTTTGAAAGCAGGAACGTCAAACATATCCAGCGCAGACCTGAGCAGGGCATACCTGTTTCGGATGCTTTTCGGCGTTGACCCTTCTACCATTTCATTTATCCAAGTCTGTATTATTGCCTGCGACAGTTCTTCCAGCGGGATTGCATCAATAGACGAGTAATTGTTCTTCGCCATAATCCTGTAGGAGCGCAACGTAGACGGCGATATTAGCCTGTCTTTGCTCTTTATGTATGAATCTATAGCCTGATGCACATCGAGCCGGGAAACGCCACCAGAGCGCCTTAAAACCCATTCTGCCGCCATCCGTTCGCATTCCCGTCTTCCCTTCGCAGAAGAATCTTTGCAGGTGAATGACTTATATATCCTTTTCTTCACCCCGTCCCGGTATTCGTAGTGTGAAAATACCTGACAGCGCCACGATCCTGACGGGAGCTTGTGTGCCTTCATAAATCTATCTCCTAATCCTTTTCAACAATCCCCTCAATGAAGCTGGTCAGAGCTATCAGATTCTTGTGCGGGATTTTTTTTGATGCCTTCAGAAGCCTTATCAGGTATTCATTTCCGAACATAGTCTGCGCCAGCTCGGCGGTCTCCTTGTCGTATTGGAAATCTGTTTCCTCATCCGTTGCGGAAAAGTACGCAATAGGAACGCCGAAAAAGCTGGCAATCTTTCTCAGCTTCTCTTCCTTTGGTTCGCATCTCCCGTATTTCCAGTCAGAAAATGTTGAACGTGATACCCCGGATTCCCTTGCAACGTCCGTGTCTGATAGGTGTTTAGCGTCCCTCAGCCTACAGTATTTCTTATATTTCGTCATGATAATTTCCTCCGAAAAAAATTACTGAAATCCATAAAATAGGACTTTACTTTTTTTAATTTCCGTAATATAATAAAGGTGGATTTAGGTTTTTCGGAACTCTATTTCCAAATATAAACCTTTTTAATATCAGAAACAAGAGAAAGGGGGAGTTTTTATTAAAAAGCTAGTATTCAGCTACAAGAAGTACGAGGCGCTGAGGGATAAAACCGGGGTCACAGATTATAAGGTGGCAAAGGAAGCCGGGATAACGCCTTCAACGTTCACGGACTGGCGCAACGGCAGGTGCAGTCCTAAGATTGACAAGATCATCAGGATTGCGGAGTTTTTCGATGTACCGCTGACCTATTTTATAGTAGCGGTCGGAAAGGATTAGGGAATGAAGAAAGAGCAACATTACATTGTAAATGAGTACAAAGATGGCTGGAGCATCGAGTACGGCATCTTTGGTCTCTGGAATCTTTTCAAGGATCGTAAGCATTACGGGACATTCAGCATCTATAAGGAAGCGGAGAACCGTATAAGGGAACTGCAGGAGGCAGAGAGATGAAGAC
Source organism: Ructibacterium sp. (assembly GCA_045649565.1). Classification (GTDB taxonomy): domain Bacteria; phylum Bacillota; class Clostridia; order Monoglobales; family Monoglobaceae; genus Ructibacterium. The sequence goes on along the minus strand of JAZRQC010000080.1, from coordinate 11,767 downwards.
TGCAGAAACGATCCTGTTCGGCTGTGGAGCAAGCGCCCCGGTAAAAGCCCGTGTTGCCCGTGCTATTGGCAAAAGCAGAGCAACAGTTTCAAACTGGGCAAAGGATTCCGGAAAGATTCCCCTGAAAGACCTTCGAAACATTGTCAGAGTTTTGGGGCTGACGGACAAGGAAATTGTAGAAGTGGTTCGGGGAAAATAAAAAAGTCGCCCAGTGGCAACCGGGCGACAAAGGCACACATTTGGGCAATAACTTACTACCCGTGTGCATTATAGCACACAAGAAAGGAATACGCAATATGTTGGGAATAAATTTGGAGAATCCAGCTGTAATTGGTTCAGAATCATATTTCAAGGGGGAGACCTTCGCAATCTGTGAATGTTGCGGGAATCCCATTTATAAGGCTACAGAAACCCTTGAGGGCGAGGAGTATGTAGAACTCGTCCCGGACGAGTATATCCACGTTGACTGCATCTCCGAGTGGGTAAGGCAGAACAAAAAGGAGGCCAAGTGATGAATATCTTCGAAAGCATTAGCGCAGTAATGAAGGACTGCGGATACATCGCAAAGAGCGAAAAGAACCCTCAGCAGGGGTATAAATTCCGGGGGATTGATGCCGTTATGAATGCCTTGAACCCGGCGCTTATCAAGAATAAGGTTTTCGTTGTTCCAGAAGTCCTTGAGCAGACGAGAGAAGAACGGCACACCGCAAAAGGCGGTCTGTTGATCTACAGTATCGTAAAAGTCAAATATACATTCTTCGCAGAGGACGGTTCAAGCGTACAGGCATGCGTTGTAGGAGAAGGCATGGACAGCGGGGATAAGGCTACCAACAAGGCTATGTCAGCCGCTTTCAAGTATGCCTGCTTCCAGACGTTCTGCATCCCTACAGAAGAGATGCGGGACAGCGAGGAAGACAGCCCGGAACCCGTTCCCAGACGTACGGAAAACGAGTTTATCAGCAAGACAAAGGTTCTTGCCATCAAGGCGAAATGCGAGGCTGACGGCGTTCCCGTAGAAAGAATCCTTCACGCTTACAAGGTGACAGGGCTTGAGCATCTCACGGAACGACAACACACCAATCTTATCAATCATTGGGATCAGGTAAAAGAGGGATGAAATGGAGATGAAAGGCAAGCTGGTGGATGCCAGCAGGAATATGTTCTCCCAGAAATGGCGGCTGACATTCGAGGTCGAGAACCTTCCGAAAGTCGATACCATTAGCGGAAAGGATTTGCGGGTCACGGTCATCCAATGGCGGGAAAAGCGGTCATTGAACGCCAACGCCTATTTCCATGTACTGGTCAATCAGATCGCATCAAAGATGAATATTGGCGATGACGAGTGTAAGCGTGAGCTGGTTCTGGAATACGGGACGGTTGACCGTGACGAAAACGGCAAGGTGATAGGAGCAAAGCTCCCGGCCTATGCGAATGTTACAAAATACTGGCCTTATGCAAAGCATTATGAGACGCAGTACGAGGGCGGAAGGGAATATCACTGTTACCTTTTCTATAAGCCCACGCATGAGCTAGACAGCGCAGAGATGGCACGACTCATAGACGGTACTGTTAGAGAAGCAGAACAGCTCGGAATAGAAACCCTGACACCAGCGAAGTTGAGGATTATAAAGGAATCTTGGAGGCCGAAAGATGCTGGATGACCGAAAACAGTGTTTTATATGCGGATCGCAGGGGCAACTCGATATTCATCACTGCCTGCACGGAACTGCGAACAGGAGGCTGGCAGATAGATATGGACTTTGCGTGTATCTCTGTCGCAGGTGTCACATGGACTTACACGACAGCGGGAAGTTTGACAAAGCCCTGAAGCAATACGCTCAACGGCGTTTCGAGGCTGAGCAGGGAAGCCGGGAAGACTTCATGCGGATATTCGGGAGGAATTACTTATGAGCGGTAAATTCAGCCGGGATAAGGGCGCAAGATTCGAAAGGGAGCTTGCCAATGAACTACAGTTTTATGGATACGATACCCACAGAACGTCTTTTTGCGGGAATACCGGGTATGCTCCAGACGTGAGCGGCCTTCCCGGCGTACATATTGAGGCAAAGGCTCAGGAGACCATGAGGTTGTATGATTGGTACGCTCAATCCTGCAGGGATGCCGCCAAGACAGGGGAGATTCCTGTTGTCATCCATAAGAAGAATTATCACAAGATTCTGGTGACCTTGGGACTGGATGATTTTATGAAGATTTATAAGGAGTGGGAGGCTGGTTATGAGTGAGATAATACGGCTTCTGGCAAACGACAATTATATTGTGGTCAATCGTGACCTGATCCAGATAATTGGCCTTGAGTGTGCCGTCTTCCTGTCAGAGATCGCAACAGAGGCGGTTTACTGGGAAAAGGCCGGGAAGTTACAGGACGGCTGGTTCTACTCAACGCTTGATAATGTGGAACGGAATACCAGTATCAACAGTTATAAACAGCGAAAGTGCATCCGGGAGCTTTCTTCACTAGGGGTTCTGGAGATGCAAGTGCGAGGAATGCCAGCTACACGTTATTTCCGGCTGGATGAGTCAGCTATCAGTTGTTTAATTTCGAACAACCAGTTATCAAAAAATGAACAACAAGATGTTCAGAAATTAAACAACAAGATGTTAAAAAACTTCACATCTAGTTCTTCAGAAATTAAACAACTAGATGTTAAAAAACTGAAGGGAAATAATACTAAAGAAAATAGTACTGACAATAGTACAAAAAAGAAGAGTAAACACGCACACGGCGAATACCAGCACGTACGGCTGACGGATGAGGAACTTCAGAAGCTGATTGACAAGCTAGGAGACAGGAAGACGGCTCACTGTATAACCTTCCTTGACGAGTACAAGGAGCGGAAGGGTTACAAGTGTAAGTCTGATTATCTGACGATCCTGAAGTGGGTCGTGAACGCTGTTGACGAGGAAGCCAAAAAGAAGGCTTCCGCTGAATCCGGAAGCCGTGTCGCATGGATAAGAGACGCTATGGAGGACATGGGAGCATGAACAGGGAAGAGTTTAGCAATATTGCTATGACTTTGAAGGCCGTGTACACAGACCCGAAGTTCCTGCAGGATATGGACGCTCTTAAGGTATGGTACACATTTTTGCAGGATTTGGATTATCAGGTAGCCAGCAAGGCGGTTGCCCGGCATATCTGTAACAATAAGTGGCCACCCACTATTGCGGACATCAGAGAGGCGGCGGCGGATATAACCGCCCCGCCAGACGAAAAGCTGAATGAGCTTGAAGCGTGGGCGCTGGTAAGCAGAGCGATCCGAAACAGCTACTACGGAGCAGAAAAGGAGTTCGAGGAGTTACCTGCTGTTGTGAGGGACGCTGTAGGAAACCCGGCGAACCTTCGTGAGTGGGGGCAGATGGCTGATGAGTCGGTATCTGTTGCGCAATCGCAATTCCTTCGGAACTATAGAACGGTGGTAAAAAGGCATAAAGAAGCCGCATGTCTCCCGGTTATGGATACCTTGAAAAAGATTATGGGAGCGGAAACGGAAAGGATCGAAGCATCATGACAAAAAGGATAAGGCTGTTGAAACAGCTGAGAAGGGAAAAGAAGGTAGCAAAGACAATCAGTATCATTTGCGGATTCACGGCAGTGTTTTTAATGGGCGGAGTTGACAGTGAAAACTGGATACCCGTTGTTCTCGCCCTGTTGCTGTTTGCGGGCGTTTCGTTTATAGCCGGGATGATGGCGCAGGAGTTTGATTACAGGATAAAGAGGGTCACTGGTGGCGAGCCTTGGAGGAGGGGAATCTGGCAGTAATGGAAGAATTGAAACTGATTGCCTGCATGTTCGTGTTATTCCTTTTTCATACGGTTGGGAAACTGGATGTGCAGGACGATATGGTATGGCTTGGGCTATGCGTCCTTTTATCTGCTTACCTGATGCACCAGCCTGCGGAAGATAGAATATTCATCGAAGAAAAGGAGGATGAAAATGAATAAGGTTATTATCACAGGAAGGCTTACAAAAGACCCGGAAACCCGGTATTCACAGGGGAACAATACCTGCATAGCAAGATACACATTGGCTGTAGATCGCAGGTTCAAGCGGGAGGGAGAGCCGTCAGCGGATTTTCTCAACTGTGTTGCCTTCGGAAAGGCCGGGGAGTTCGCAGAAAAGTGGTTCAGGAAGGGAATGAAGGTCAACGCAGTCGGCAGAATCCAGACAGGGAGCTACAAGAACAAGGACGGTTTCAACGTCAACACCTTCGACATTATCGTTGAGGAGCAGGAGTTCGGAGAAAGCAAGTCCGCATCCGGGAAGGTTGAGGAGAAACCGAAGCAGGAAGACAATTTTGTCCCTGTACAGCTGGATGATGACCTGCCGTTCCGTTAGAATGGCGCTCTAAGAAAGCAGGAGACGTTTTCTGGCGTTTTATAGTATATGGCTGAGGAAATGTAGGCTGAACCATAAAACGCCGGAAAAACGCAATAGGAGGCAATATGAAAGGCACACAAGGAAAAAAGGAGCAGAAAAAGAGGAAGGTGAAAGTCCTTTACTATGTCACGAAAAGAATCGGAGGGAAAAAGGAAAAATGGACACTGGCATAGATAGCGGAACACTGGCAGTATATCAAGCGGCATCCGAGGCAAACACAAAAATTGCGATCCTGCGCAGGGTTGTAATGGACAGCCGGGACGCTGTACCAGTCCGAACTATCTGCCAGATTTTTGATTGGAAGATTCCTCGGCAGGAAGCGAAAAAGCCGCTCAATAAGGCGAAAATAATCGAACTCCGCAAGAGCGGAAAGAGCGCAAAGCAGATTGCGGAAATAACTGGAATAGATGAATACACGGTCATTAAGGTATTGAAGGCTGGCGGCCTTACCGGGAATATGACCACAATTTAAGGAGGTACACATAATGGCGATGACAATGAACTATGAACTCATTACTCCGCAGAGGGCGAAGGAATACCTTGCGACAATGGAAAATAACAGAAATCTCAGCAAGTCAACTGTAAAGGCTTATGCAACAGATATGATCATGGGCAACTGGGATGAAAAGACCGGGAGCGCAATATCTTTTGATGATAAAGGTCATTTGATTGACGGACAGCACAGGCTTGCCGCCATCTGCGCATCAAACACCAGCATGAATATGTGGATATTCAGAGGCGGTACACCGAAGGCGATCTACGACAGCAACAGGAAGCGCAGTAATACAGACCAGATAGCGATACTGCGGGAAGACCTTGATGTGATATACAGAAAGAATTTTGTCCATTCAGTGATCCGCAGGATTATTGAGGATTCTACAAACTATGGCTGGACTAGGGTTACGGCTAAGGAGATCATTGATTTTATAGATGATAACAGGGAACTGCTGGACGGATTCTTCCCTAGAATGCCGAGAAAGATTCTTAAGCACGTTACCATCGCAAGCGTATACTATGCTCTTTTTACTGCATACTGCGCAGGTGTTTCGATGGATAAAATCCATGAGTTTTATGACATTCTTTATTCTGGCAAGAACGCTAAAGAGGAAGGATACCCGGTGATTGCGTATAGAAATTGGTTGATGGAGCACTCGGCCTACTCGTTGAATAAAAAGCAGGACGTTTGGAGATGCCAGTGGGCTATAAGACAGTACGTAGCAGGGAAAACGAGCTTTATTACAAAAGAGCCGAAAGACTTTATATATCCGATCCCGGAGTTGAAGATTAAAAGGTATGAGGGCTGACGGATGGACAAAGTGTTATTTTCCAGAAAAAGTGATGAGTATTCGACTCCTGCAGAAATATTCACTGCTCTTGATAGGGAGTTTTCGTTTAACCTTGATCCATGCGCAACAAGAGAAAATGCGAAATGTAGTAACTACTACACCAAAGAAGAAGACGGCCTAAAACAATCGTGGCGGGGATGTAGAGTGTTTTGCAACCCACCGTATTCAAATATAAAGAAGTGGGTACAGACAGCGTATCAAGAATCTCTTAAACCGGGAACTATCGTTGTTTTACTGATACCTGCACGAACGGACACAACGTGGTTTTATCGGTATATTTATCATAGATCGGAAATACGATTTATAAAAGGGCGGATCAGATTTATAGATAAAGATAACGCTCCTTTCCCGTCAATGATAGTAGTTTTTAGAGCCGGAGGTTTATAAACGGCTCAGAATATGGAGAAAAAATGAGTTTATTAATAAAAGGAATGAAGATGCCTGCAACCTGTACATTGTGTGAACTTGCCCATGCATACAAAACAAGTGATGGGACGGCGAAACTTGCCTGCGCAGTAAAGGGGAAATGGCAGGACGCTTTCACCTGCAGACCTTCATGGTGTCCGCTTGAGGAGATAAATGTAGAAAGGAGATCCGATGAAGATCGGATTGATAGACGTTGACGGGCATCGCTTTCCCAATATTCCTTTAATGAAAATATCTGCTTGGCATAAACGAAACGGGGACACGGTTCAGTGGTATATGCCTTTTGATGGTTATTTAGAGGAATATGACACGGTGTATATGAGCAAGGTATTTTCATTTAGCCCGGACTATGACCTTCCTATATACGCCAGAAATATAGTGAGGGGGGGTAGTGGGTACTGTATCAAAATGGAGAACGGCAGGGAGATATACGACAGCAGTATGGATATTTCCCTGCCAGACGAAATAGAGCATACTTACCCGGATTATTCACTTTATCCTAAACTTACGGAAGACACGGCATATGGGTTCTTAACAAGAGGATGCCCCAGAGGGTGCTCTTTCTGCCATGTAAAGGAGAAAGAAGGCCAATGCTCAGTGAAGGTTGCGAATCTGTCGGAGTTCTGGAAAGGGCAAAAGAAAATTGTTCTTTGCGATCCGAATATACTTGCCTGCCGGGATCATCTGGAATTATTACAACAGCTTTTGGACAGCGGAGCGTATATTGACTTCAATCAAGGTCTGGATATTCGATTGATAAATGATAAAAATCTGGAGTTAATAAAACAGATGAAGCTAAGCAATATACACTTCGCTTTTGATAGATGGCAGGACAGAGATGTAATTGAACCAAGGCTCAGGCAATTCGCAGAAAGGACGGGATTTAATCGGAATAATGGGAGGGTGGCTGTATATATACTCATGAATTACGATACAACTCTGGAGCAGGATATTTACAGAATCCAGTTATGCAGGGAATTGAATTTCTCCCCGTATCCTATGATTTACGATAAGGAACACGCAGACCCGGTTTACAGAAAACTGCAAAGGTGGTGCAGTAACTATATTTTCTGGATCACACCAACATTTGAGCAGTATATTGCTTAACGGAGGAGGGAAATGGATAAAACACAACTTTCTAGCAAAGACGCAACAAAAGGCACAACTTTGAAGCCCTGCCCGTTCTGCGGTGGGGAGGGATGTATTCAAGAGCATGTATTTCACGGATACACAAACACCTATGGAGTAGTATGCCTTGACTGTTGTTGTGAGACAAGACAGTTTTTCACTGAAAAAAAGGTAGCAATCAGAGCATGGAACAGGAGAGTAGGTGAGCAGGAATGATAATCGTTGGCTATCAAGGAATTGGGAAGAGCAGTGTATCTGGAGCATACAACAACTGCATTGATCTGGAAAGCAGTAACTTCTGGCATGAATGCAGAAGACCAGATGACTGGTATATCTATTACTGCAAGATTGCTATTGACCTCTCAAAACAGGGATTCACAGTCTTCACAAGCAGTCACAAGGAAGTCAGAGACTATCTGCTGCATTTCACAGACCAGACAGGGATTGTTTGCGTGTTTCCGTCAGTAAGTCTCAAAGACAAGTGGATAAAGAGACTGAGGGACAGATATGCCAACGATCAGTCCGAGAAGAACTTCAAGGCTTTGGCAAATGCAGAGGACAGATACGAGGCAAATGTCACTGAGATGCTGGACAGCGGACATCTGTATTATGAGATAGACGACGCTGATTTTGAACATGGATATGACCTTATGAAGGTTGTTAAGTATCTCAGAGCATTATGAGAACCGTATGGAGGTGAGTAGAAATGAGACTGATTGATGCAGATGCACTCTGGATGGAAATCATACATCGTATGGATTACTGTGATGATATCCTTGAGATAATTGAGGAAATGCCAACCATTGAGCCAGAACTGCACTGGACACCTATTGATGAAAAGCTTCCAATAACTGGTAAAGAAGTTCTTGTTACTGATAATAATAATGATGTATGGATTTGTAGTCTATATAAGCCAGATGTAAGAGTGCCTTTTAGATGGGAAGATAAATACGGACACTTGCATGATTTTGATTGTTTTTCTGCATGGATGCCCCTGCCAAAACCATACAAGGAGAATCAAGATGAAGATAGGTGATAGATGTTTTGTGAACGGATATATTGATGAAATACGTAAAGATATAGTCATTGTTAGGAATAAGGGCGGTTATTTCGGAACAGACCCCGGTGAAGTAAAGGTTGATGAACAGCCAACCATCGAGCCAGAACCGCACTGGATACCATGCAGTGAGAGGTTGCCGGAAGAAGGGCAACATTGTCTTGTCTGCGATTATGGAATTATTATGATTGATACCTTTATAGGGCACGGTAATCCCCATAACTGGAAATGGCATGTAAAGGATTATGAGGCATGGATGCCCCTACCAGAACCGTATCAGGCAGAAAGGCGGGGAAGAATGGAGGAAGAGTGATGTTAAAAGTACCTAACGGGCAAGACCCATATAATGTAATTGGACAATACATACAGAATCATATAACAGCTATTGAAGATATAATTGCTACGATTGAGATTGATGGCATCAGGACAAACGAATTATTTATGGTTGACATGCAAGAAGATGGGTATTTTGTATGGAAATCTGACTGGTATGAAGGAGAACAAAATATAGCTTTGATAGATTTTTTCCCTGTAAGTAATGCAAAACCAGAACGAGAGAATGAGCCTGTCGGATGTAGTGGGTGTAGATATGATTGGTTTGGTGATTTACGATGCAGTAAGTGTGCAAGGTCGTTTCAAGACTATTATGAAGCTGATATGAGAGGTGAATCAGATGGAGATTGACAAGTATTTTCATATGTACGGAACAAAAGACGAAATCTTATTTGAGAAAGTAGAAAAGCCAGAACCGGAGTGGATACCATGCAGTGAGAGGTTGCCAGAAGAATTAAAGCCAGTAATCATCACATGGAAGAACCATAACCCGGAAGTGTACTACTTAGATATAAAAGACAAACCATTTACAGGTCAAGGGATTTATTACAGAGAAAGATGGTATTGGTGGTCAGCATATGCAGAGGATATGCTTGCGGAATATGGCAAAAGTGATGCTGACGAAATGGATAAGTCAATCGAGGTCATAGCATGGATGCCACTACCAAAACCATACAAGGAGGGTGAACATGAGACTGATTGATGCGGATGCGCTTAAAGAAGACATAAAACAGCAAATGTCTCTTTTGCGGCTACTAGAAGACGTACCAGAGATAAAACAAATCTGTGAAGTATTAGAGACTGGGCTTGTGGAAGAAATTGACAAAATGCCGACTGTCGAGCCAGAACGCAAGAAGGGGAAGTGGCTTGTTATCAGGAAAACAGGACTGGCACTGTGTGAATGTGGTTATATGACTGATAGATATTCAGTTTACAATTTCTGCCCTGAGTGTGGAGCAGATATGAGGGGGAATGAACATGATGACTAGGGAAGAGGCGAAAGCATACATCATCCGTCACTGCAATCCTGACTACCCTGAAGGAAAGACAGAATGGGAAACAGCTATAAACATGGCAATCAAAGCACTGGAACAGCCAGAACGCAAGAAGGGGAAGTGGCAGAGAGTAAGTGCAGATAAGTACAGAACTAGCGTAAGTTATTTGTATAAGTGTGATAAATGCGGTGAGGTGTCTTGGTTTAACAGTAAGTTCTGTTCTAACTGTGGAGCAGATATGAGGGAGGATGAGCATGAAGCTGATTAACGCCGAAGAAGCCATCCAGCGCAACAAGGATCGCAGTTGTTTGGTGAAGACATAATGAAAATCATACCGATAACATTTAAGTATGCAAAGCAGTTTATTTCAGAAAATCATCGCCACAATCCAAACATAATTGGTTGCAAGTTTGCCATAGGCTGTCAAAAAGATGGTCAAATTATTGGCGTTGCAGTATGTGGAAGACCTGTTAGCAGATACCTCGATGATGGGAAAACCCTTGAAATAAACCGTGTTTGCACAGATGGAACAAAGAATGCCTGCTCAATGTTGTATGGTGCTTGTTGCCGGATTGCGAAAGAAATGGGTTATAAAAAGGTAATCACATATACTTTACAATCCGAGGACGGCGCAAGCGTAAAGGCAAGTAACTTTATCTGCGATGGAGAAGCTGGCGGTACTCATTGGACAGGAAAGAGAGATAGAGGGCAACAGATACCTCATGAAATGAAAGTGAGGTGGCATAAAGATTTATGAATAATTTAATCAGTAAACAGGAAGCCATCCAGCGCATCCTTGCCGACCGCATAAACATCACTGCCGGCCTTCTGGCTGTCGGAGCAGATAAAGCCGTATATGAGGCGATAAATGCGACCTGCGAAAGGCATGTGAGGATGCTGGAAGAGATGCAGGGGCTGGAAATCATAAGGTGTGAAGAATGTGCCAACTGCCAGATAGACACTGTATATCATGATTACTGGTGTAACGGAAAGAAGGTTTGGAAAGACCATTACTGCGGTTATGCGGGAAGGAGAGAGGATGGATTTAACAGTACCAATACAAGTGAATCTGCCTGATGATTGGGTTGAACAGATTGTAGACAGATTAAAAAACGACCCGGAAGCCGAATGGGTGCAGGTTGTGAGGTGTAAGGATTGTAAACACTCATCAGAATGGATAGACATAGATGGAACGAAGGGGTTGCAGTGCGATGTAACATTTGACGAATTTGGATATGGCGCAGAAGTTAAATCATGCCATTATTGCAGTTATGCGGAAAGGAGAACGGATGACTGATTGCACAACCTGTAAATTCGCAGAATGGCGATGTTATACGTACAACAACACCACCAAAAAACAATGGTTTATAGTCGGATGTAAAAAGGACTTCGATGGGGCAGATAACTGCGAAGGGTATGAGGAAAGAGAGGAATGGCGATGCTGACAAGGGAGTATCAGGAACTTGCGATGCGGACAAGGGACGATAACGCTGACAGCAGGCTTATCACTGCAGTAATGTACGGGGCTGACCATCACACGGACACAGCGCAGATCATTACGGCCTGTATGGGGCTTGCCGGGGAAGTTGGCGAGCTGGTGGATATGTTCAAGAAAAACATTTTCCATGAAAAGCCCTTGGACGATACTCACGCAATAAAGGAGCTGGGAGATGTTCTGTGGTATGCCGCCCTGCTGTGTGACGCAAAGGGATGGGATTTAGAAACCGTGATGGAACTCAACATCGAGAAGCTGAAGGCAAGGTATCCTGACGGCTTCGATATCCACAGGGCGAACAACAGGAGGGAAGGTGATATATGACTAGGGAAGAGACCCTTGAAAGGGCAAAGGCGGCTGTTACCGGGGAAAGGGAAGATCGTTACGGAATCCCTGAAGACAACTTTCGCATGATTGCGGAACTCTGGTCGGCTTATTTGAAGAAGTACATTCGGCCTGAGGATGTAGCACTGATGATGATCCTGTTAAAGGTAGCAAGGACGCATGAGGACGGCGGTACGGAAGATTGTTTTGTTGACATAGCTGGATACTCGGCCTGCGGATGCGAAATTTGGGCAAGGGGCAGGTCAC
>JAZRQC010000079.1:0-8915 GCA_045649565.1 Ructibacterium sp. | reverse complement strand
TGCTTGCGAACTGGTCACCAGCTTGTTCGATGGCACGTGCCATCATCTCGAGGTTACGAATCGCCGAAGCATGGGCAGTCACGGTGCGTTGTGCCTTTGCAAGCAGAGTGTCAACGTTATACGCCTTACCCGACACGGCATCAAATTCAGCCGAAAGGGCTTTGGCTCTCTCAGAAATCACCTGATTGAACACATCTTCTTCCACCATTTCATTGGGGTTATGCGAGAGATAAAGCGCCGCACGAAGGGAGCCAACCTGACCTGCATTCAGGGCGCTACCACCGGGACGGGTGACACCATGGGTTCCTGCACACTCACCTGCCGCAAACAGACCACGAACGGATGTCTGCCACCACTTATCAACTGCAATACCACCGTTGTTGTGTTGAGCACACAGAGCGATTTCCAAATACTCCTTGGTGATATCCAATCCCTTGGATGCATACAAATCCACCGCAGGAGCATTCATCTTAAGCAATCTCTCGATGGGAGTACCAAAGCAAGATTCCGCGCTCTTTAAGTATTCATAGGCTTCGGAAGAGAGTTTCTCAAATGCCACATTCTCCATATCGAAGGGATTCTTGGTGTAGTCAAGGTAAACTCTTCTGCCCTTCATAACAGATTCCCGATAAACCAAAATATCAATCACAGAAGATCCTGCAAGAACTTTTCGGCTATCAAAGGGCCACTGATAACCCTTCAGGAACACCATAGAGAGCGCCTCATATTCATCCTCAAAGTAGTCCGATAAAAATTCATATTCATTACCGTCCTTGTCCACCGAAACAAACCGAGGAAGTACCTGCATATAGGTTCCCGAAACATTCCAACGGGGCGCAATGGATGCAAGACCATACTGCCACTCGGTCAGGTTCTGTGTCTTGGCACCTGCCAAAAGGGCGAGACTGGTGGTTCCGGTATGACATTCCGGGAAAACACTATCGGCATAGATTCCTGCCGGTCCGCCGGTTGCAATCACCAAGTCACCGCAACGGAATCCTACCAATTCTCCGGTCATCTGTTCCACACAGAGAAGTCCGCAAACTTTATCATCCTTTTTTAGAACTTCTACTGCAAGCAAACCATCAAAGGTTGGGATATTCAATTGTTCTGCTTTCTTCTGCAGAGCCTCGGTCATAAACTTAGAGGTCAAAGGACCAACACTGGTGGCTCTTGCAAAAGGGTCATGGTCGGTCTTATATCCCACATACTCACCATAACGGTTTACAGGGAATCCAACACCAAGTTCACAAAGGTGCATGAAGGAACGAACGGACAACGCCGCCTCGCAAAGGGCGTTATCACCGTCCACACTTCCGCCTTCAAACAGATTCTGCGCCATAGCACGAACGCTATCGGGACTATCACCGCCAAGACCCAACTTATAGTAGGTCTGCTTATCACTACCGGTGTTCCGAGAGGTGCCGCAGTTGATACCCTCGGTAACAATTGCAACGGTTCTTTTTCCCATTTCCTGAATCCGACATGCGGCATTATAACCTGCCGCACCGGTACCAATTACTAATGCATCATAAGTATATGTTTTCATTACAGTCTCCTTATATGGAATCCGCCGTCAACCTCTAAAGACTGACCCGTTACATAAGGAAGCGCACCACTTGCCAAAGCATATACCGCATTGGCAATATCCTCCGGCTGACCCCATCTCTTGATGGGAAGAAGTCCGCCGTCAATCAGCGCATCGTATTTTGCCTTAACTTTATCCGTCATACCGGTTGCAATGATACCGGGACGAATCTCATTCACCATAATACCGAATTCAGCAAGACGATCTGCAAAGAGTTTGGTAATCATGGTAACACCTGCCTTGGAGATACAATATTCGCCACGGCTGGTGGAGCTGGTATATGCAGACATAGAAGAAATATTTACAATAGCACCGCCATTTTCGTTGTTCTTCATCTTGTTTGCTACCAACTGAGTCAGGAACAGGGTTCCCTTGGTGTTGATATTCATTACAAAGTCATAGCTTTCTTCGGTCATTTCCAGAATATCAGCACGAACTTTGGGAGCAACACCTGCAACGTTTACCAACACATCAACGGAATCTGCAGTATTAACAAAATTCTCCCGATCCTCCGCCTTGCTTAAATCACCACGAACATAGGTGAATTCCCCGGGGAGATCCACCGGCATTTTTTCAGCCACGTCCATGCCGATGACCTTCATGCCTTCGTCTAATAATTTCTTTGCGGTTGCAAATCCGATACCACCGGCGCAACCGGTTACCAATGCAGTTTTCATAGGTTTTTCCTCACTTTCAATCCTGATTTATTTCATGCAAAGTTCCTTGTAGATAGGCATATAAACCTCACGGTCACGAATGACACATCCGGGTGTTCCGCCTGCACGCATCACATGGGTACACTTGGAACAACAGATACATATTTTACCCGCTTCAAGACAACCTTTTTCCATAATATCCTTCGCAAATTCAGGATAAGCAAAAATCATTCTGCCAAATCCTGCGAAGTCGAACTTTCCATCCTTGATATATCCTGCCGCAACATTGGGCGCCGCCACACCTAAGAAAGAAAGTGCGGAACATATGTACTGAATCTCAGGAACTTCTTCCTTAAGTTTCGCAATTCCTTCCAACATGCGACATACACCCTCAATGGGAGCCTCAGGATGTTCGTAGCCACCGGATGCAAAGGGACGATTTACATGGGGGTTAAAATAGGGATTACCCATGGAGATATTCAGCAACTTCACGCCGTAATCTCGCAATTGTTGGATCAACCAGATAGGCTCGGTCAAGTCCACATCAACGGAACCGTCTGTCTTTACACCAAAGCCGTATGGATAGGGGAATCCGTCATAGACATTCATACGAGAGGAAACCAAAAAGTCCTTTCCGCAGGATGCAATAGCACCTTGGACACCCTCTCTCAAAAGACGGGTTCGATTTTCCAAGGATCCACCGTATCTTCCCTCTCTCTCATAAGCAGAGAGAAGTTCTGAATTCAAATAGCGATGGCAACACTTGATATCAACACCGTCAAAGCCTGCTTTTTCTGCAAGCTTGGCTCCGTGCACCAGCGCCTCTTTCACCTGGTCAAGATATTCATCGGTAACAATCCGACTTTTGTCAATGGGATTGTCCTTTTCAAAAATAGGGTTGTTGTATGCAATCAAAGGTGCAGGAACACCGTTTGGCTTACTGTACCGACCCGAATGGGTTGCTTGCATAATCACAATCGGCTCAGAAGCCCCTGCCTTGACAGCATCTTCCTTGATGCTTTCCACCTGACGCTTAAAAGCATCCAAATTATCTTCGGTAATATAAAGCTGTCTGGGATTAGCCTTTCCTTCCTCCAGTACCGCCGTTGCCTCGTACCAGATAAGTCCGGCTCCGCCTTCCGCAAAGCGCTTATACCGACGAAGCGTCAACTCACCCGGCGTTCCGTCAGGGTTGCCGTCGCATCCTTCCATTGCCTGACACACAAGGCGGTTGGGTACAATCTTATTCCCTACTTTGGATTCATTTTTTAAAACACTGACATCATCGCAAGCAGGCATCTTAGCCGCAAGCAATTGATTGTCATTTTGAAACTCTTCTAAACTCTGATATACTGCTCGTTTGATAGTAATCACCTCTTTATCATAACTATATCACAAACACCCTGTTTTGTATAGTCTAATTTTGCAAGTATATATGTAAATATTGCAAAAAGCATAAAAAAACACTTGATATTTGTATGTAAATACTATAAAATACTCTTGAGGTGATGTTCATGCCTACCATGGTACACGATGTCTATTTCAGCGAAGGTTTTAATCCCAGAAGCAGACATTTTCACGACGATTGTCATCAGATTATTTTTGTTACGTCGGGCGCTGCTGATTTCGAAATCAACAAACGTTCTTATTGTGCGAAAGCCGGAAACATTATTATCATCAGTCGTTTTGAAAGTCATGCCATCACCGACCAATCACCGGACTATCATCGCTACATTTTGCAAATCAGTCCTCATGTTCATGCAACAGAAAACAAGCTTTATTCCTTGTTTTTCAACCGACCGGTCGGTTTTACCAACGTGATTGATGTTCGCCAACAGGGTGATTATTTTCATTCCCTTTTCTCTACCATGGTTGAAGAAAAAAAGAACAATGAAACCCTAAAGGCGGATATGCTGGGCCTCCTTGTGGAACAACTTATCATCAAGGTTTTCCGATTAAAACAGGATAATTTTTGGCATCCGGAGGAAAACGTTGATCTTATTTTTCAGATTCAACGCCGCTTTGAGCGTCATTGCGACAGATCGTATTCTCTGCAAGGTCTGGCAAATGAATTTCACATCAGTCCCTCCACCCTTTCTCATTCCTTTAAAAAGGCCACGGGATTTTCCGTTTTTGAGTACTTAAGCGCATGCCGTTTTGCCATGGCAAAAAATTATCTGCGCACCACCGATATGCCGGTCTGTGAAATCATTGAACAATGCGGATTTTCCTGCAGCAGTAACTTTAGCCGCAGTTTTAAAAATCTGGAGGGTGTCACACCTTTAGAGTACAGAAAACAAAGTCGACAACATGAAGAAGCGTGAACATAAGTTCACGCTTCTTATTATTTTATTCACCTTTTGCATACCGAACCAATTCCGAAATGGCAGAACGATCGGAAAAATCCCCATCCACATCACAAAGTTCAATCAATAGTTTTTCCATTTCCGTGGGATTTTCTTTATTACCCATGATTTTCTTTAACGTCTTAAGGGCCGCTCTGTGAGGAAGAGACAACTCCGACATAACCATTTTTCCAAGGTAGTTATAAACCTTTACTCCCTCTGCTCCCTTATCCTTAAAATTCTTCTCCCACACCATATCGTCGTAATACTCCCGATAGTGCAGCGGCGTAATGCCTGTGGTGTATACAATCAACTTCTTATCTTTTAACCGTTCCATATTCTTGGTAAGAAGTGTCACTCCGGCAATATTTTCCGCATACAATCCACCACCATAGATAATGGTGTCATATTCCATCAAATCATCCACCTTTACGCTTTTTGCATCCACCGCTTCACAAGACAACTCTTCCGCAATCCATTCTCCATAAGCTTTGGTAGATCCGTACTTGGACTTATAAACAACAATTGATTTCATCTTGATTCCTCCATCTGTCATTACTTCTTTTCATATATACCAAGCATATCAAAAAAACATTCCATTCTTCCTATTATCATCTTGTATTTTACCACACCATTTCTTCTCTTGCAAGAAAATTTTGTCATTGATAAAGCAATCACTCTTTGTGCACACTACCTGTTAAGGAAGGTGATATTATGGCAAAAAACATTCGTTGCGATTTGGCAATCGAAGCCAAAGAAATGATAACTGAACTCCAAGGGCAGGATTATAAAATCCCCGGTGTGTCTGTGGATACTGAATCCGTCCACTCCTATATTCATATCACAAGAGTCCATGTAGAATCCGAAGAAGGGCAAAAGGAACTGGGAAAAGAACCCGGCCACTATGTAACTGTAGAGATGCCTGCCCGTTTTTACGGACAACAAAAAATCTACGAAGAAATGTGCAAAGTATGCGCAGAAGAACTTTCCCACCTTACGGAGAAGCATTTAAAAAGTGAACAGGATTCCGTCTTGGTGATTGGACTTGGCAACTGGAATATCACCGCCGACGCATTGGGCCCTCGTGTCATAAATTCCTTAATGATTACACGGCATCTAAAGGAATATATACCTGAAGAAATCGACGAAGGAATCCGACCCGTCTGCGGTATTTCTCCAGGGGTACTGGGACTCACCGGAATAGAAACCGGAGAAGTCGTTCGTGGTTTGGTAGAACGTGTGCGTCCCGGTCTTGTTATTGCCATCGATGCCCTATGCTCTCGCAAGGTAGAGCGGATAAATACCACCATTCAGTTTTCAGACACCGGCATCACACCTGGAGAAGGAGTGGGAAACAAACGACAATCCATCAATCGGGAAAACTTAGGTATCCCCGTGATTGCCATTGGCGTTCCTACCGTCGTGGATGCCGCAACCATAGCCGGAGATTCCATCAACTGGGTTATCCGTCGACTCAAGAATGAAATGCAATCAGAACAGCCCCTTTACCGTTTCTTAAACGATTTGGAAGGTGAAGATAAATACGGATTGATCCGTGAATCCATTGCTCCAGCTTTCGGAAATTTCATTGTGGCTCCCAAAGAAGTAGATTCTGTGATAGAGGATATTTCCAAGGTAATTGCCAACGGAATCAATATTGCCCTGCATAAAGGAATTACCCTTTCTGATATTGACCGATATGTATAAAAAAACACCTCGTTGACACGAGGTGTTTTCACTTAGAATAATCCGGGAATATTCAAACCACCGGTTAACTGTCCCATTTGAGAAGCATTGTCTGCCTCCATCTTTCTGAGGCCTTCATTCACTGCCGCAACAATCAAGTCCTGAAGCATTTCCACATCATCAGGATCAACAACCTCAGGCTTTAACTCAATCTCCTGTAATTCACGCTTGCCGGAAATTACAACTCGAACAGCACCGCCTCCGGCAGTTGCCTCGAAAGCTTTGGTTTCCATCTCTTCCTGCATTTTCATCATCTGTTCCTGCATCTTCTGGGCCTGCTTAATCATTTGATTCATGTTACCGCCCATTCCACCCATACCACGGGGAAATCCACCTTTTGCCATTTTTCTCTCCTCCAAATCTATTCTATAATTGTCATTGTATCACCAAACGCATCTTTCTTCTTTGCTAGATCAAAGATGCTATTCTGCTTTTCTGTTACGGTCTCACGTTGACCTTCCATATATGCCATCACCTGCAGTGACTCACCGGAAACCCTTGAAAATAACTTCGCAAGATACTCCTTACCCTCCGGCTTTGCAATTCTGTCATAAGCAACTTTGTTGGAAAGTTCCAGCTCAACCACGTTGCCATTTTGATACGCCTTGGCATTATACAGAAAAGCAAACAACGCTTTACTTTCTTTTTTAATCTCCTGAAGGGCATCTGCCCAGAATTCCCACAGAACATCTCCGCCGGATTTCTCCTTACGAACTTCTTGCGGTTCTGCGGTTACAGGTTCTTCCGGTTCCTTCTTTACAGGTTCGGTCTGTTGCTCATTCCAAGGCGGTGTGTCAACCGATGCCGTCTCTTCCTTGACAACTTCCTGAATGGGTGCAGTGGCAACTGTAACAGTTCCGGCAAGTTTACGTTCCAATTTTTCAATTCTTGCAAGCATTGCCTCCGGCTCTGTACTATACGCAGGATTACACATCTTCACCAATGCTGTCTCCGCAGAAAGTTTCGGTATGGACATCCATTTGGTTTGTGCAACCGCCTCACCCAACACCTTAATATGATACAGCAACTGTTCCGTGGAGAACAACTGTGCCTGTTTTTGATATTCCGCCGCCGCATCTTCGGTTCTTTCCAACAGTTCTGCAGGGTTTGCAGACGCCTTACAAATCAAAAGACTTCTGAAATGTGCCATCAAATCTTCTAAGAAACTCTGGGGTTCTTTTCCCATTCGAAAGACTTCGTCCGCAGAAAGAAGCGCATCCTTGATACTCTCTTTTCCAATGGCTTCTGCGGTGGAGAATATTGCTTTCGGATCAGCAATCCCCACAATTTCAGTTACCTTCGCACGAGTTAATTCATCCAAACCAAACGCCGCACACTGATCCAGAATACTCAACGCATCACGCATGGAGCCATCGCCTAATTCTGCCACCAATTCCAATGCATCCGCCGTTGCAGGAATTTTCTCAGCCTCTGCAATCCTTGTCAATCTGTCTGCGATTTCGTCTACACCGATACGTCTGAAATCAAATCGCTGACAACGAGAAAGAACCGTTGCCGGAACCTTATGCGGTTCTGTGGTAGCAAGAACAAACAATGCGTGCTTCGGTGGTTCTTCCAAGGTCTTTAACAAAGCATTAAAAGACTCGGTGGTGAGCATATGTACCTCGTCGATGATATAGACCTTATAGGTACAGCCGGATGGTGCATATACAACTTCGTCACGGATTTCACGGATATTATCCACACCTCTGTTGCTGGCCGCATCCATTTCATAAACATCCAGAATGCTTCCGTCTAAAATCCCCCGACAAGTAGGGCACTCATTACAGGGTTCCCCGTGATTGGGATTTTCACAGTTGACTGCACGAGAGAAGATTTTTGCCGTGGAAGTTTTACCGGTACCACGTGTTCCGCAGAACAGATACGCATGCGCGATTCTTCCGGTAGCGATTCCTGTTTTCAAGGTATCCGAAACATGACTTTGACCAACCAAATCATCAAAAGTCATAGGACGCCATTTTCGATACAAAGCCTGATACGACTCGGACATACCCTTCCCTCCCTATCTAAATAAAGATGTAACACATCTGTTTTTTCATAAAAAAATCATGTGCTTACCTTCGAAAAAACAATACCCGCGCCCCCGGTTCCGTAAGCTCAGGCCTGGCACTCTCGCGGCACATCAGAATGACTGCTTATCGCTGCTGCGTTCCCGCCCTGACGAGGTTCACAGGTTCCAATTGCGCAAGACCAAACCGTCAACACCACTTGAACAAGGTCAGACCGGACATGGCTTTCCCTCATGGCAAGTTTTCATCCCCTCTATAGCGGATTGAGGGTTACAAGGCACCGCTAACGCCCCGATTTAACATGATAGATTCAGTATAACACAAACAGGAGAAAATATCAAGGATATTTTCTCCTGTTTTCTAAAAAAATAATTCAAAATCGTTTGCTGTATTATAATTCTTGGATTCGTTGCTCAGAAAGACGCTCTTCCACGGTTTTGCGATTTGCAGGAGCATGCGCTCTGTGCCAACGGCGTTGTTCTTCTTCCTCCGTCTCACCCTCACAAGGAATATCATCACTCATAGAAATCAAAGTCGGAGGCCAAGCGGT
>JAZRQC010000078.1:0-32298 GCA_045649565.1 Ructibacterium sp. | reverse complement strand
AAATCTCATCCAAATTTCTGCGCACTAAAATTTACAGGCGTGCTTGAAAAATTGCGACCTTTGTCCACACTCACGAGATTAGCCCTCCTTGTGTAAAGGAGGGGGGACCGCTTTAGCGGTGGGAGGATTGTCTGCCTTACCGAATCTCGAAACGAACACATCTTACTAATTTTTCTGCGCACTCGTATTGCGAATGCAAGTGGCTCGGCAATCTGTGGCAAATCTTTTTCTCGAATTATGCCCGGCAATGGGTGGAGCGTCACGCTCCTTTCTGCGCTCGATTCGTGAAAAATGATCCGAAAATATGCTATACCGAAAAGTCCAAATATTAGTGTGAAGAAAATTTGGCAAAATTGGCTTGATTCGAGTCTTTTGCGGGAGGGCGCGTACTTGGTGTACGTAACCGACCGAGAAAGGCGATGAAGCGAGTCAAGGTTGTCGGATTTTCAAACACAACTGGAGGAATTATTATGAAAACATTTGTATTAGCCAGCAAAAACGCCCACAAAGCCATGGAAATCAAGGCAATCTTAGGGGAAGATTTTGAAATCCTCACCCAAACAGATGCCGGTGTGGGGGATGTGGACGTGGTGGAGGACGGCACCACCTTTGAAGAAAACGCCGCAAAAAAGGCAGAAACCATCATGAAACTCACCGGAAAACCCACCATTGCCGATGACAGCGGCCTCTGTGTGGACTATTTAGACGGCGCACCGGGTATCTATACCGCCCGCTATGCCGGAGAGGATGCCACCGACGAAGCCAATATCCAAAAACTCCTGACCGCTCTAAAGGGTGTTCCCACCCACCAACGTGGTGCACAGTTTGTCTGTGTGATTGCGGTGGCGGTTCCGGGGGAAGAAACCAAACTCTTCCGTGGCGAATGTCCCGGTATCATCACCGAGGCGCCCAAGGGCGAGGACGGATTCGGCTATGACCCCGTATTCTACGATGAAAACCATCAAATGACTTTAGCAGAAATGGAACCCCAAGAGAAAAACGCCATCAGCCACCGCTCCCAAGCACTTCGAAAGATGGCAGAGGGCTTGGGAGCGTGACGCTCCACCCAATGCCGGAACCGCTCGGGGTTCTCGCGTATAGCAAATATGCCGGTGGCATATTTGTAGCGGAAAATAAGATGTGACAGCATCGGCTTTTAGGAAACGCGGAGCGTTTCTTCCACAATCACTGGTGAGCGGAATAGGGTAGGCGTTGATATGAGAAAAAAGAAAATACAGATGGAGAATATTATGAACAAAATTGCACTCATTGACTTAGGTTCCAACTCGGCACGGATGTCCGTTGCTGAGAAAACCGAGAACGGATATAAAGAACTCTTCCGTCGACGGGAGATGGTTCGTCTCTCTCAGGGGATGGACAAGGACAGCGTTTTGCAGGAAGAACCCCAACGCCGTACCATCTCGGCACTTATGAACTTTGCCAAAGAGGCAGAGGCCGAAGGGGCGCAGATCATTGCCGTTGCCACTGCGGCGGTACGCCGTGCCAAGAACGGAGCGGAGTTCTGTGCTCGTGTGAAAGAAGAGACGGGCATCGAGATTCGGGTTATCTCAGGAAAAGACGAGGCGCAATACGACTTTTACGGAGTAGTCTCCGCCCTCCCTGAGGCAAAAGATTGCCTGATTGTGGATGTGGGCGGCGGAAGTTCTGAACTAATCTTAGCACAGAACGGGGAAATGCAAGGGAAAATCAGTCTTCCCTTTGGCGCCATGACCCTCACCGATCGGTATTTTCGGGAGAATTCCAACGAGGAATCTGCCAAAGAGGAAATCCTCTCTCTGTATCGGGAGGTGGGACTTTTAGAATCGGCAAAAGGCTTTCCCTTGGTTGCTCTGGGGGGAAGTGCAGGCGCTCTTCCCTATATGGATGCCCGATTAAAGGGAGATACGGAACGGCCGACAGTTCATGGCTATCGGTTGACTTTGGCTCGGTTAAAGGAGATTTATGCCGAACTGCAAAAGCGCACCCCTCAGGAACGGGTGGCGGATTTGAACTTGGAACAGGGCAGAGCCGACACCATCTGCGCAGGCTTGCTTGCCCATATTCTTTTAATGGAAGAAACAGAGTCTCCATCCCTGACCATCTGTACCGCAGGCCTTCGGGAAGGGATGCTCTATTTGATGGCAAAAGAGGAAGCATAAAAAGAGACCGCCCAGGCGGTCTCTTTTTTTCATTACAAACTGTCCTATTTCCACCATGAGGTTGCATAGAATGATAACAAAAACCTTTCGGGAGGAAGAAATATGAAAAAGCGGATGAAATGGGTTGCCTTTTTACTTGCGGTTATATTAAGTCTTGGTATTGTGGAGGTGGGTGCAGAACCATCAACGCAGGTGGATACCAAAGTTTCCACCCAACTGGTCAAGGGGGAATCGGGAATCCTGATGGAGGCCAAAACGGGAGAGGTGCTCTATGAATGGAACCCTGACCAAAAACTCCCCATTGCCAGCGTCACCAAAACCATGACCATGCTTTTGATTATGGAAGCATTGTCTCAGGGGAAAATCAAGAAAGAGGATGTGGTCACCGTCAGCGAGAATGCCGCATCCATGGGTGGGTCTCAGGTATTCTTGGAAGTGGGCGAGCAGATGTCGGTGCACGATATGCTCAAAGCCATTGCGGTGGCGTCAGGAAACGATGCCGCCGTTGCCATGGCAGAGTACATTGGGGGAACCCATGAGGCCTTTGTGGAGAAGATGAACAAACGGGCAAAGGAACTGGGGTGTACCAATACCCATTTTATTAACTGTACGGGATTGGATGAAACCGAGGAACACCACAGTTCTGCCCGTGATGTGGCGGTGATTTCTCGGGAACTTCTCACCCACAAGGAAATCTTTGACTACACCACCATCTGGATGGATAGCTTGAGGGACGGAACCTTTGGTCTTTCCAACACCAACAAACTGATTCGCTTTTATAAGGGTGCCAACGGCCTGAAAACAGGCTCCACCGACAAGGCAAAATACTGTCTTTCTGCCACAGCGGAGCGGGACGGCATGCAACTGATTGCGGTGGTGCTGGGAGCGCCCTCCACAGGGGAGCGGTTCGGCAGTGCCACTGCCCTTTTGGACTATGGCTTTGCCAACTATGCGGTGGCAGACACCTCCCAACTGGGAATCAAGATTCCGCAAATCCCCGTGCGTGGCGGTACCGAAGACCAAATCACCCCCACCAACGATCATGGCGGATTTGTTGTGAAAAAGGGAAACCAGAACAAAGTGGAGTATAAAATCAAGACCAAAGAATTTCTTCGAGCTCCGGTGAAAGAGGGAGAGAAAGTGGGAGAGATTGTCTATAAGATTGAGGGGGAAGAAGTGGTTCGTAAAGACCTGGTCGCCGAACGTGAGATTCCTCGCATTGGTGTGTGGCAGACCTACCTGAAGATGTTAAAACTGTGGGTGAAGCAATAAAAAGTTCAGACAGAAAAATCTATGACAGAAGGTCAAGAAAAAGGTTTACAAACCATGGGATATTCGATATAATGAGATTATACTAAAAAAAGGAAGGTTGTGAGCCTGTGAAGAAAAGAAGATGGATCGGGATTTTGTTGGTGTGTTTGCTCTTGTCCACCATGAGCGTATGGGCGGAGGAAACCACGGATCAGGCTTACATGGATGCCGTTACCCTGACCTTGGAAGAGGCGGCAGGGGTTCTGACCCCCGACGCGCCCAAAACGACGGTTACTGCGGTGCTGACCGGCGCCTCGGAAGAACGGATGGGTTCTGCCCAATGGTTCATCGACGATGTTCCTCAGGCGGAGTATTATAACAGTCAGTTTCCCATCTTTGAGGGGAAAACAAGCGCCATGAACATATCGGTACCCTTTGCCAAGGGCATGGAGGACAGGACTGTCACCGTTGCTCTGGAGGTGCACTTGAATGGTGTTATCTGTCGGGCAGAAAAGGAAATTGCGGTACAGAACCATCCCGATGAATGGTATGACCAAAAAGAGAACGAGCGGGTACTCCAACGGGTGAAGCCGGTGGAGATTGAAGCAGAGATTCTCTACTGGACCCACACCTATACCAATAAATATCAGTCAACCACCAACGGAAGTCTGGGCAAGGGTGCCAAGGTGGTCTATGAGGACCATTACGGAACCACCTCTGCCTATATCAAGATTCCCGGTGAGGAGCGGTATTGCTGGGTTCCCTACAGCAGTATTAGAATCTCCAACAAGAATTACACCGTCTACGAGGATTTCACCCAAGAAGAGAAGGAAATCTTTGTCAGGGCCAAAGGCTACGAAAGCAGCACCCCCTATCTTGTCTGGATTAACAAGGAAAGACAGAAGGTAAACGTATTCCTTCAGGAGAACGGCAAATGGAACCTGATCCAAACCTTTACCTGTTCCACCGGCACCAATGTTACTCCCACCCCCACAGGCGTGGTGAAGTACTGTTCCTATGGTAGCGGATGGTATCACAGCACCTACTATGTGCGCCCCATCCTCTACTTAATCGAAGAGCGTGGTATTGCCATGCATTCTATCCTCTTCAACCCCAACGGAACCATCCAAGACGGAACCCAAGGCACCCCCGCCTCCCACGGATGTGTAAGAATGCAAAAAGACGACATCAACTGGATGGCGTGTTTTGTGCCGATTGGGACCACCGTCGTGGTGTATTGACGGTCGTGCTTGAAAAATTGTTTTACAGTCGTGCTTGAAAATTCAGCAATCTGCGCCCGTTTCATCGACTCGGCATGACAGTCATGTACAAGGAGTACACTCCTGCCATACCGAATCTCGAAACGAACACATCTCACTAAATTTTCTGCGCACTCAAATAACAAATTTGTAGGGGAGGGGCTTGCTCCTCCCGTCGCTGCGACGAGAATGGTGATTTGTACTATTCTATACATATGGCAACGATTCATGTAGAAGGATACAAACAGAGTAATGGAAAATGGATTGTACATGCAACCATGAGGGATACCTATGATTTCACAGAGATACAGACATTAATGGCGGCAAACGGTGAGTTCACTTTGAAAGCAGGATTGGGAACGATAGCTAATGACGCAGCAGTGCTTTCCCAATGGTTGGGAGCAATTGTTCCTTACAAAGTTACGGTAGATTTCTATACAACGAGGTGAGAGATGAAACAGAAATATATTATTATTGTGATTTTTTGTATTGTTCTTCTGCTTGCTATTCATATAAAACCTATCGTCTATAAAGCATCAGATGTTTTTTGGAAAGTCATCGGACAACAATTGGATAAGGAAGAACAAGAACGGATGAGACAAATGGAAAATGGGGAGCTTATTAGGGGAAAAGATACCATATTGATATGGAAAAACAGATATGAGATTGGACATTTCCCGGATGGGGATCATTTATCCTTAAAAACGGAAGAATCTCAGACAACTCTTTTAAGAAATGTGAAAAAGTATATGAAAAAAGAGGGAAAACTTTACCTTATAGCAGAGGATGGATATGCTGTCATTAATGAAGAAAACTGCTGTGACATTTTTCTGAAGAAATCGCGAGAGAATGAAAAATTGATTATTCAAGACGTCAAGATTCTTTCTTCTTATGAAGAATTTTCCCGGACAGACAAAGAGGTCTTTGAAAAAATGATGAAATAACAAAAAAGGCGTATCCTTTTGGATACGCCTTTTCTATTAACTTTTTATTGGCAGCAAACCATAAGCCGGGTTCTGTCGTGGATGGTCATCTATCTGGGACGCCTGTCACCAGACGCCTCAAGCCGCCCTTTCGGGAGATGTCGGACCGACTTAGCCTCCCATTCAAGCGTTGCTCCGGATGGGGTTTACAGCGCCCGTATGTCACCATACAAGCGGGTGAGCTCTTACCTCGCCTTTCCACCCTTACCTGCCAAAGCAGGCGGTATCTTTCTGTTGCACTTTCCTTAGAGTCGCCTCCACAAGCCGTTAGCTTGCATCCTGTCCTATGGAGCCCGGACTTTCCTCACACATTGTGCGCAACCATCTGTTTTACTGCCGTTGCCTCTCCCAAAGGAGAAGGTTTTTACAGAACAGTTACCTTGATAACACCTTCGATGGCTTCCATCTCAGCAATTGCCGCACCGCTGACATTACCATCGACATCAATCATGGTGTAAGCGTTATCGCCCTTGCTCTTGTTCAGCATATGGGCAATATTTACACCCTTGCTCGCCAAAGCATCGGTGAGCTGTTTTAACATGTTGGGAACATTCTTGTGGAGAATGGTAATTCTGGTGCCTGCAGCCTTACCCATATCACAAGCGGGGAAGTTCACGCTGTTGATGATGTTACCGTTCTCTAAGAAGTTCTTCATCTGGTCTGCCGCCATCACCGCACAGTTCTCCTCACTCTCAGGAGTGGAAGCGCCTAAGTGGGGCATGCAGATTACGTTTTCGTTCTGAAGAAGTTTTTCGGTACAGAAGTCGGTTACATAACTTGCAAGCTTTCCGCTTTCCAATGCTTCAATCACATCGGTCTCGTCTACCAGACTATCACGGGAGAAGTTCAGAAGCCTTGCGCCATTCTTCATGGATGCAAATGCTTCAGAATTGAACATACCCTTGGTTTCAGGGGTTGCAGGAACGTGAATGGTGATGTAATCAGCCTTTTCCAGAACTTCCTGCAGGCTGTTTGCCTTGTGAGCAAAACGAGTCAGGTTCCAAGCCGCGTTTACGGACAGGTAGGGGTCGTAACCTACAACATCCATACCCAGATGATGAGCCGCATTGGCAACCTTAACACCGATAGCACCCAGACCAACAACGCCCAGGGTCTTGCCCTCGATTTCGGGACCGCCGAAGTTACCCTTGCCCTTCTCTACCAAGCCGGAGATAGCATCGCCCTCTCCAACCAAGGTCTTTGCCCAGTTGATACCCTGAACAACCTTACGGGATGCTAAGAAGAGACCTGCCAGAACCAATTCCTTTACGGCGTTGGCGTTGGCACCGGGGGTGTTGAATACGACAATACCCTGCTCGGTACATTTCTCGATGGGAATATTATTCACACCGGCACCGGCACGAGCAACCGCACGAAGGCTCTGGGGGAGATCCATATCGTGCATTTTAAAACTACGAAGGATGATACCGTCGGGATTTGCTACTTCGTCTGCACAGGTGTAGTTCTCACCCAGACGGCTCAAGCCTTTCTTGGAAATCTTATTCAGAGTCTGAATCTGATACATGGTAAAATACCTTCTCTCTATAAATTAGTTGTTTGCTTCAAATTCCTTCATGAAAGCAACCAATGCTTCCACGCCTTCTTTGGGCATAGCATTGTAGATACTTGCACGCATACCGCCAACGGATCTGTGACCCTTTAAGTTGATAAAGCCCTTTGCCTTTGCTTCTGCAATGAACTTTGCGTTCAGTTCCTCGGAGTCGGTAACGAAGGGAACGTTCATCAAAGAGCGATCCTCGGGAACAACGGTGCCCTTGAACATCTTGGAGTTGTCTAAGAAGTCGTAAAGAATCTTTGCCTTTTCTACGTTTTTCTCGTGCATAACCTTGATGCCGCCCATTTCCTTAATCCACTCACAAACCAGACCGATCATGTAGATGCCGTAGGTGGGAGGGGTGTTGTACATGGAGCCGTTCTCCGCCTGAGTCTCGTACTTGAGCATGGTGGGAGTAAAGTCCATTGCTTCGCCCAGCAGGTCTTCACGGATGAAGACAACGGTAACGCCTGCAGGACCCATGTTCTTCTGTGCACCTGCATAGATCAAACCGAACTTGCTGAAGTCGATCTCCTCAGAGAGGATACAAGAGGACATATCTGCTACCAGCAGAGCATCGCCTACGTCGGGCAGGGTGTTAAAGTGAGTTCCGTAAATGGTGTTGTTGTAACATACATGTACGAAATCCGCATCGGGGGTAATCATGGACTTGTCGATTTTGGGCAGGTAGGAGAAGGTCTTGTCGGCACTGGATGCGATAGCGTTTGCTTCCAGATAACGACCACCCTCAGCGAATGCCTTCTTAGCCCACTGACCGGTGATAACATAGTCAGCCTTCTTGTTCTTGGTACCCAGGTTCAAGGGAACCATAGCAAACTGCAGATGCGCACCGCCCTGCAGGAAGAGAACCTTGAAGTTATCGGGAACATTCAAAATTTCACGAAGGGTTGCCTCGGTCTTGTCGATGATTGCCTGATATTCCTTAGAACGGTGGCTCATCTCCATAACGGACTGACCGCTACCGTTACAATCCAGCATCTCTTTCTGTGCACGTTCCAATACTTCAACGGGAAGCATAGAGGGACCTGCAGAAAAATTATAAACTCTGCTCATAATAAGCTCCTCCTTTTATAAGGTGGGGAGACCTCCCCATTTTTCATTGTTAATATGTTAACATTATACTCCTTTCTCCTGTTGCCGTCAACAGTTTTTCCCCAAAAAAATGATAGGAATTTCCATATTGTTGAGGCTGATTTTTGTGTTTTTTATCAAACCACCAAAAAAGGTTTGACACAGACCCTGAATCTGGGGTAGAATAAAGGGAAGAAAAAGAGGAAAGGAGAATGATGATGCGGGTATTAATGACAACCATGAAATTAGATATTGGCGGTGCGGAAACGCATATTGTAGAACTTTCCAAAGCCCTTGCCCGACAGGGGGTAGAGGTCTTTGTTGCATCCAACGGCGGCGCCTATGAGGCGGAACTGCAAGAGGCCGGAATCACCCATATTCCCATTCCCTTCCATACCAAGAACCCTGTTCTGATGGGAAAGGCTTACAGAGAACTGAAAAAGGCCATGGAAGAATACCAATTCGATGTGGTTCATGCCCATGCAAGAATCCCTGCCTTTTTGTGTCATTTTCTGCACAGAAAGATGGCGTTTCGGTTTGTAACCACCGCCCACTGGGTATTTTCCACCAGATTCCCCTATAATCTGCTGACCCGATGGGGAGACCGTTCCTTGGCGGTTAGTGATGATATCAAAGATTATCTGGCTGAGAGTTACAATCTGTCCCGTGATCAGGTTCGGGTTACCATCAATGGTATTGACCCTGAAAAATTCTCCCCCCATACGGATTTTTCTCAGGTGGCAGAGGAGTTTGACTTTAAGAAGGAAGCCACCCGTATTGTCTATGTCAGTCGAATGGATACCGACCGATCCTTGGTGGCTCATAAGTTGATTGGAGTTGTGCCCCGGATTCTTGCGGAGGTTCCCGATTTAGAAGTGGTGATTGTGGGTGGCGGTAACGACCTTGCGGCCGTTGAAGCCGAGGCAAAAGCGGTAAACGATGCCTTGGGTCAGCGGGTTATCATTACCTGTGGCAGTCGAACCGACATCAACCGATTTGTGGCAAGCGGAGACTTGTTCATCGGTGTCAGCCGTGCCGCTTTGGAGGCCATGGCGGCAGAAAAGCCGTCCATTATTGCAGGAAACGAAGGTTATATCGGTATTTTCGACCAAAGTAAGTTGCAGGTGGGCATCGACACCAACTTCTGTTGTCGTGGTTGTGATGGGACCACCGAAGAAGTTCTGCTTACGGATATTTTAAAGGTGTTAAAAGCCACACCGGAAGAACGAGCAGAACTTGGCGCATATTCCCGTGAGACGGTAAAGACCTATTATTCTGTAGATACCATGGCAGAAGATGCCATGACCATGTACCAGTCCATTATTTATGATACCCCCATCAATCAGACGGAACTTCAGGAACTTCCTCAGGTGGAGGCGTATTTGAAAGAACATCCCCTCGTGATACCCAACGCCAATCCGGACGTGGTCATTTCCGGTTACTACGGCTTCCATAACAGCGGTGACGATTCCATCCTGAAAGCCATGGTGGACAGCCTGCGAAAGGCACGGCCGGACATTCGGATTACGGTATTTTCCAACGATCCGGAAGAAACCAAGATGATATACGGAGTGGATGCGGTTCATCGATTCAACATCTTCCGTATGATTAAAATCCTGAGAAAGACCGAACTGCTCATCAGCGGTGGTGGAAGTTTGATTCAGGATGTTACATCGGATAAATCCCTGCATTATTATCTGGCGGTAATCTGGCTGGGTAAAAAGTTGGGGGCAAAGGTGATGCTCTATGCCAACGGCATTGGCCCCATCTGCAGAGAAAAGAACTATAAGCCCATTTCTCGGGTGCTCAATCGTGTGGATTTGATTACCCTTCGGGAACCTTCGTCTTTGGATGAACTGCATAAGTTCGGCGTAACCGAGCCGAACATTCAGGTGACGGCAGACCCTGCATTCACTCTGACTGCCTCCCATGAATCGGCGGCGGCTGCGCTGCTGAAACAGGCAGGCATTCCTAAGGGCAGACCCTATTGTGTGATTTCCCTTCGTCCTTGGAGGGAGGCAAACCGCTCCTTGGAGAAGGCGGCGGCAGAGGCGGCGGACTATATCCGTACCCGATACAACATAGAAGTGATCTTTGTCCCCATGCAGGAGAGCAAAGATTTGCCCATTGCAGAGCGAACAGCGAAACTGATGAAGTATCCCGGCGGAATCCTCCGTGGCAAACATTCTTCGGTTGACCTGATGGCCTTGGTGGGCGGTGCAGAATTTGTTATCGGTATGCGGTTGCATATTCTGATTTATGCGGCACGAATGGGAACGCCGGTGATTGGATTGACCTATGATCCCAAGGTAGATGCCACCATGGCATACCTGAATCAGCGGTGTATCACATCTGCCAAGAACCCTAATCCATTGACCCTTCATCGGTACATTGACGAGATTTTAAAGAATCACAAGCAACTATGTGCGGAACTGGAAGAGATGAGTGTGATTTCCGAAAGAAAAGCAGAAGAGAACGTATCCCTTGCACTTTCTTTGTTGGATGGGGCAACGGACGAACAGGAAGAAAGAGGGTAATTCATATGAACTTATTTTTATTTCATTCTCTGGCCGAGGATCCGGTGGTAAAGGCTCTTTTAGCCTTTCGGGAAACCGAGGCAGAGGCAGAATACTATCTGGCGGCACGAGCGTTGATTGATTTTGCCAAAACCAGAAAGACCAAGGGAAACATCATCAAAGAATACCTGATCAAGCAGATTTTAGAATCCGAAAACCTGCCGTATATTACGGAACTTCGGGATTTTTTGAGACAGGATATCAAGCATATCTTTTTTGAACTGTTGGAGGAAGATTGGGACAAGTTGTTCCGTGAGAAGGGATTCCTTCCCTTATCGGAGATTTGTCTCGGTGGCGAATTAACGGAAGAAAATCCGGAATATGTCCGTTCCATGGAGATGTTGATGGATTGCAGGTCCAACGAGGCTCTGGTGGGCGCTTTGCTTGCCCATGTGGAGAGTTTTGTGTAAGAATGGGGATTGCTTTCATACGTTATGTCGTATGCTTGGGGCAGAAAATTCAAATAGGACTTGCATATTTTGTCATATCGTGCTATATTATTTAGGATAGAAACGTTTGGGAGAGTGAGTTTATGTCAAAACAGAGTGAAAAGGATCAGCTTCAAAATCCAAAGAAAAAGACAGGCCTTTGGGTTGTTTTAGCGATTGTGTTGGTTGTGATTTTGGCAGTGGGCGGCATGGCGATTTATGCATCTTCCTACCAAGGAATCCTACCGAACACCTATATTGGTGAGTGTAATGTGGGCGGAAAGTCCGCAGAAGAAGCGTTGGCACTTTTGAACGAGACCTACTATCAGGAAAAGATTTCCGGTGGTGACATGACCTTGGTTTGCAAGGGTAACAGCGTTCAGGTGTCCTTTGATGATCTGCAGGTTGCCTTTGACAATCAGGCGGCAGTGGATAAGGCTTTGGCAGAGGCCAATCAGCCTAACATCTGGACAAAGACGTGGCTGATTACCAAGCAACTGTTTGGAAAGAATGAGGTTGCTCCTACCTTGACCTACGATGGTGAGCAATTGGAAAAGGCAATCGTTGAGGTTGCAGGTGAGTTCGAACAAACACCGGTAGAATATACCTATGAAATCCGGAAGGATCAGGTAATTCTTTATGGTAAGAAAGACGGAAAAATGGTCAACAGAGAGAAGGTCAAGGCAGAGTTTGTGGATAAGATTTGTGCCGGAGATTTCTCTGAAATTACCTTAGAGCCGGAGGTTGCCATTCCCGAGCCTCTCGATGCAGACGAGGTTTATAAGCGGTTGATTGCCGCACCTGAGGATGCAAGTTATAAAAAGGGAGACGACGGCGTTGTTGTGGTTGTTCCCGGCAAGTATCAGTGTGAAGTGGAAAAGAGCGTTGTGAAGGATGCCATCGGAAAGATTGATGCCGCCTCTGACAACAAGGTTTCCTTCTCGGTAACCACCAAAGCTCCCAAAAAGACCACCGAAGACCTGACCCAGCAACTGTATCAGGATGTTCTGGGTACCTATACCACGTACTACAGCGGTAGTGCTGCCAGAAACGGCAACGTGGAACTGGCGGCAAGCCGTATCAACGGCACCGAACTGATGCCCGGTGAAGAATTCTCTTATGACAAGACCATTCTTCCCAGAACCTACGAAAACGGTTATCAGTCGGCACCGGTTTATGTGGGAAACAAGGTAGAAAGCGGATTGGGTGGCGGTATTTGTCAGCCTTCCTCCACCTTGTATTGTGCGGCGGTTTATGCAAATCTGGAAATTTTGGAACGGCATAATCATAGCATGTTGGTAGGCTATATGCCTGCAGGTCTGGATGCAACCATTGCGGAAGGCGTTTTGGATATGCGGTTTAAGAACAGCACCAAGTATCCTATCAAGATTGAAGCCATTGCAAAAGAGGGTAAGTTGACCTTTAACATTTTGGGTTATAACCCCGAAAATATTTCGGTAGAGATTGTTCGGGCCGGTGGCGGTTACTACTACACCGCAACCCGTGTGGTGAAGAAGGATGGCAAGGAGATTTCCAGAGAGGAACTGGAACCCAGTCGGTATTCACCCAAGGAAAAAGACGAACCAAAGAAAGAAGAAAAGAAGACCGAAACAACCAATGAGAACAAGCCGGCAACTACCCCCGCAGCATCTGCTCCGGCACCCGAGGCGGCACCGGCTCCTGCTCCTGCACCCGAGGCGGCACCGGCTCCTGCTCCTGCACCGGCTCCTGCTCCTGCACCTGCGCCTGCACCTGCACCTGCACCTGCACCTGCACCTGCACCTGCACCTGCGCCGGCGCCTGTACCTGCTCCTGCAGAGTAGAACATAAAATTGAATAAATCTTCAGGGATCGGTGAAATTCCGTACCGGCGGTAAAGCCCGCGAGCAGAGAAATCTGCAGATTTGGTGAGATTCCAAAGCCGACAGTTAGAGTCTGGATGAAAGAGGTATAAAAAGTCCCTGGATTGTTATGTCCAGGGACTTTTTTATACGGTCGTGCTTGAAAAATTGCGATCTTTGCCCGCCACTTCGCCGAGAAATGACAGTCATGTACATAGAGTACACTCCTGCCATTCCTCATCTTGTGTCGAACAAATCTCATCAATTTTTCTTCGCACTACCGAGTGCAAAAGGCAGATTTTATCCGGATAACAAATCGTAGGGGAGGGGCTTGCTCCTCCCGTTTCATCGACTCGGCACAAACCAATCTCATCCAAATTTCTGCGCACTACCGAGTAGAAATACCAATCTCATCAATTTTTCTGCGCACTCAAGTTGATGATATATTATCCGTCAATCAAGGGGTTTCCAAAGGGGCAGAGCCTCTTTTGGTCGAATCCGACCCGAAGGGGTGGAACGAACCGCTCGGGGACGGCGAGCGGAACAGGGGTAGGCGGAAAATTATTAAAAATATTTTTCTTCAAGGAGGAACTATCATGAACCAAAAGCCTTTCAACACCCGTATGCTGGTAAGCTGTGCCGTGGGCGCAGCCATCTCCTTTGTCCTGATGCTATTGGAATTTAGTCTTCCCATTGCACCGGCATTTATCAAACTGGATCTGTCCGATTTGCCTGCTCTGGTTCTGGCGTTCTCATTCGGCCCTCTGGCAGGAGCCCTGACCGAACTGGTAAAGAACCTGCTCCATCTGTTTGTTACCACCACAGGCGGCGTGGGGGAACTCTCTAACTTCTTGTTGGGTTGTGCATTCGTGGTGCCTGCAGGTATCATCTACCAAAGAAATAAGAACCGAAAAACTGCATTGATTGCCATGATTGCAGGAACCCTCTGTTTCTCCTTGGTGGGAATCTTCTCCAACTATTTCATTATGTTCCCTTTTTACACCAAAGTTATGGGCATCCCCATGGAAGCCATCATCGGCATGTGCCAAAAAATTCTTCCCTTTGTCAATAACCAATGGAAGGTCATTCTGCTCAGCGTAACCCCCTTTAATATCCTGAAGGGTGTGATAGTTTCGGTCGTAACATTTATTATTTATAAAAGATTATCCCCTATCCTCCGAGGAAAAAATTAACCAATGTTGGGGAGGGGCTTGCTCCTCCCGAAAGACTCCCTTGTGTAAAGGGGCGCTGACCGAGGTGAGAACCGAGACAGGCATCCGAAGGATGACGGAGGGATTGTCGATGGAAAATAATCTATCCGTCAACCAACGTAGGGACCGGCGTCCTGGACGGTCCCCATGATAATGCAAATTTTTCAACGGACTGTCCGGGAGGCCAGTCCCTACAACCCAAACTGATAAAATATCAAAAGTCGGCTTATGCCGACTTTTTTCCATAATTATTCATTATTCACTATTCATTATTCATTTCCCGCCCCATCCCCACGCTCCCCCTTGATTTTTCTGGAAAATATGGTATACTATTCTTATTGAAAAAAGAAAGGTTTGAAAACACTATGTTTTTGATTGTAGGGCTGGGAAATCCCGGTCGGGAATATGTAGGAACCCGTCACAACATCGGCTTTGAGGCCATTGACGTAATCAGTTCCAAATATCATATTGAATTAAACAAAGAAAAGCACCGTGCCATCATCGGCGAAGGCCGAATCGGTGGCGAAAAGGTGATGTTGGTCAAGCCACAGACCTACATGAACCTCTCCGGTGAGAGTGTACGGGAGATTGCGGACTTTTATAAATTAGAGCCGGAAGATGTTCTGGTTATCTATGACGACATTTCCCTTCCCACCGGCAAAGTCCGGATTCGGGAAAAAGGCTCTGCCGGCGGTCACAACGGCATTAAGAACATCATCTACCAGTTGCAATCAGATCAATTCCCTCGAATTAAAATCGGGGTGGGTCAGGAACGCCATCCGGATTTCGACTGTAAGGACTTTGTCTTGGGGAAATTCTCTAAGGAGGAAACCGAGATTCTGATTCCCACGGTGGTAAAGGTAGCCGAGGCGGTGGAATGCTTGATTTCTGCGGATGCCAAGACGGCCATGAATCGGTTTAACGGATAAAGGTGAAAACAATGAAGGTTTTTTCGGAACTTCTGCAGGAGATGGAAGAATTTGACCAACTGGTCAAAGGAATCAAAGAGAAAAAAACACCGGTTCAGGTGGTGGGTGTGTCGGACTCTGTGGGGGCACACCTGATTTCCTCTGTCTGCGAACAGTTTTCCCGTACCGCTTTGGTGGTCGCTGCAGAGGAAAAAGAAGCACGTCAATATTACGAAGATTTGCGGTTCTTTCTGGGGGAACAGGTGTTCTATTTCCCTCGGACAGATCTGCTTTTTTATGATGTAGAGGCAAAGGGTCAGGATGTGACAAGCCGACGTCTTTCGGTGTTGGCGGCTCTCCTTCGGGGTGAGCAGTGTTGCGTGGTTACCACGGCAGAGGCGTTGGTATCTCCCACCGTCCCCAAAGAACTCTACGCCCAAAACAGCATCGACCTTAAGGTGGGAGACGATCGGGAACTGGATGGGTTGGCAGATGCCCTTACCGCCCTTGGCTATTGCCGGGAAGAGATGGTGGAAGGTCCCGGTCAATGGAGTCTTCGTGGCGGAATTTTGGATATTTATCCGGTAGCAGGGGGTGAGAACCCCATCCGAATCGAGTTTTTTGATACCGAGGTGGATTCTATCCGTATCTTCGACCCGGAAACCCAGCGGACAGTAGACAAGATTTCGGAAGTGACCATCCTTCCTGCCCGTGAGTTGTTACCCGACCAACAAGAACGTCTTAGACTGGAACAGAAGATAACCGAACTGACACAAAGACTTGACAACGCCACCGAGCGTGGTCAAAAACTGGAAAAGTCCCTGATGCGTGACAAAGAACGATTGGAACAGGGAATGATTTTCCCGTCTATGGACAAGTACATTCCCTATATCTATCAGGAAATTCCCACTTTGGCCGATTACTTTAGGGGAGATGACTTGATTTTCTGGTGTGATGGTTCTCGGATTCGAGAGCGGATGGAACGACTGGAAGAACAACAGGCGCAGGATATCACCGAACTGGCGGAACGTGGGGTTCTGCCTCAGGCAGGGTTGTGCTATGCTGCCCCCTATAAGAATATGACGAAGAAACTGGCCAAGGGCACCCTGATCAGCATCAGCGGTATTACTCAGGGCGGTGGAGACGTAAAACCAAAAGCAACATATCGGTTGGAAAGTCAGAGCCTGAACGGATTTCAGGGACGATTGGACTTTCTCTGCGAATCTTTGCGATACTATCAGCAAAACCGCTATCGCACGGTGATTTTAGCCGGAACCGAGGGGCATGCCAAGGCCCTTGCCCGACAGTTGGAGGACGAGGGCATCAAGGTCAGTTACCAAGAAGAACTGCAGGATATGGGCAGACCCGGCAACGTGTTGATTGCCAAGGGCAGTATCCGTCGTGGTTTTTCCTATCCTCATCTGCAGGTGGCGGTATTGGGTGATAGGGAGGTCTTTGGTGATGCCCGAAAGAAACGAAAGAAGACCAAGGTTGCACCGGGAGACAGAATCTCCAGTTTCACCCAGATTTCCCCCGGCGATTATATTGTTCACCAAAGCCATGGTATCGGTCTTTATACCGGCATCGAACAACTGACGGTAGAAGGGGTGCGGAAGGACTACCTGAAGATTCAGTATCGGGGCACCGATGTGCTCTATGTTCCCACCGACCAGCTGGACTTGGTGTATAAGCATACGGCCAAGGACGGCGCAAGGGTCAAGGTAAACAAGTTGGGCGGTGTGGAGTGGAGCCGTACCAAAGAACGGGTCAAGGCGGCCGCTGCCGATATGGCAAAGAAATTGATTTCCCTCTATGCGAAGCGTTCTCAGATTCCGGGGATTACCTTTTTAAAGGACACTGAGTGGCA
Source organism: Ructibacterium sp. (assembly GCA_045649565.1). GTDB lineage: Bacteria > Bacillota > Clostridia > Monoglobales > Monoglobaceae > Ructibacterium. Next base: position 15,168 of record JAZRQC010000078.1, on the reverse strand, counting down.
ACGGGATTTCGAGGCGGCATTCCCCTATGATGAAACCGAAGACCAACTCCGTGCCATCCGTGAGGTCAAGGCAGATATGGAGCAACCTCACCCCATGGATCGGCTTCTTTGCGGAGATGTGGGTTATGGAAAGACCGAGGTTGCCATGCGAGCGGCATTCAAGGCGGTCATGAGCGGATATCAGGTGGCATATCTGGTTCCCACCACCATTTTGGCATCTCAGCATTACAACAACTTCGTTCAGCGGATGCGGAACTATCCCATTCGGGTGGGTATGCTCTCCCGTTTTGTCACAGGAAACCAGCAAAAGGAGACCATCAAGGGGATCTCCACGGGAGAAGTGGATATTGTGATTGGTACCCACAAACTCTTGGGAAAAAGTGTGAATTTTAAGAAGCTTGGACTTTTGGTCATTGACGAAGAACAGCGGTTCGGTGTGGGACATAAGGAAAAGATCAAGGAACTCCGCCAAGAGGTGGATGTATTGACCCTTTCCGCAACCCCCATTCCAAGAACCCTTCATATGAGCCTTTCGGGGATTCGGGATATGAGTCTGATTACCCAACCACCCGGAGAGCGGTATCCCATCGGCACCTATGTTTTAGAATATGACGAAGAGGTGGTACGGGAGGCCATTTCCAAGGAACTTGCCCGAAACGGACAGGTATATTACCTCTTCAATCGGGTGGAGGGCATTTATGCCGCCGCCAATCGGATTGCAGAACTGGTACCCGAGGCTCGGATTGCCGTTGCCCACGGAAAGATGGGGGAGCGGGAACTGGAAGAGATTATGGAGAAGGTGGCACAAGGGGAGATTGATGTACTCATCTGTACCACTATCATCGAAACGGGTCTGGACATTGCCAATGTAAACACCCTGATTGTGGAGGATGCGGACCGTTTGGGTCTGGCACAATTGTATCAGTTGCGAGGACGGGTAGGGCGTTCCAATCGCCTTGCCTATGCCTACCTGACCTTCCGTCGGAATAAGGTGCTCACACAGGATGCAGAAAAACGACTTCTTGCCATCAAGGAGTTCACCGAGTTCGGGTCGGGATTCCGTATTGCCATGCAGGATCTGGAAATTCGGGGAACCGGTAACTTGATTGGTGCTGAACAACACGGTCACTTAGAGGCGGTTGGTTATGAAATGTACTGTCAACTTCTGGAGCAGGTGGTACGAGAAGAGCAGGGTAAAGAACCCGAGAAAAAGACCGAAACCATGATTGATCTGCCTATCTCTGCATATATTCCCGACGAATATATCCAAAGCCACAACCAAAGACTGGCGGCATACAAGCGGATTGCCGCCATTGGAAATCGGGATGAGTTTTACGACGCCTACGACGAAATCGAGGATCGGTACGGCACCGTTCCCACATCGGTTCATAACCTGATGGAGGTGGCACTTTTGAAGGCTATGGCGCAAAGACGTGGTGTTTCCGAGATTGTGGGGAATGGTCCTCAGGTAATTTTCGGCTTCGACAGCGGAAACCTGCCCGACTTTACCAACCTCCTTACGGTCATCAATGCACGACCGCGAGACTTCTTCCTGCCCTCGGCAGGGAAGCCGAAACTTCACTATAAGTTGGGCAAGCCGGTGCCCGGCAAGGAACGTGAGTACTTTGATGCAGTCCGTCAAGTACTGGAGTTTTTGGAGAAAGAGCCGGAAGGAAATATGAATAATTTATAAATATTTTAACTTTTTTTCAAAAAAGACTGGAAAAATCAAAAAAACTATAGTACAATGGAAAAAGATTTTTCGATAAAGGAGAGAAATAACATGGACAACGAAAATAAAGAATTACAGAACGGCCTGTCCGAGGCTGAACTGGAAGAAAAAGTCCTGGAAGACGTAAGCGAAAAGATCGCGTCAGCGGCGGCTGAACTGGAAGACGAAATCGCAGAAGCAGAAGCCGTAGCGGAAGAAGTCGCAGAAGAAATTGCGGACGAAGACGCGGAAGAAATCGCAGAAGAGACCGAGGAAGAGGTTGCGGCAGAGCCGGAACTCATCGGTTATGACGAAGAGGGTAACCCCATCTACGCTGAGGTTGAGGAAGAGGTAGAAGAAGTGGCAGAGCCCAAGATTGTTACCATGCCTCTGTACAAGTTGATTATGACCTCTGTAGCAAGCCTTTTGGTAGGCGCTCTGCTTTTGCTTGCTGTACAGCAGGTTCCTGCATGGATGAAGACCGGTGGTTCCTCCGCCATTCCTGCAACTCCTCTGTTCCAGGGTAGTAAGACTGTGGTAAAGGTTGCCGGCGAGAAGATTAGCCAGGAAGATATGGAATACTTCATCTATCAGGCAGCAACCGAGTATATGCAGAAGAACGGCGGCGTTGCTACCGATCCTGCGTCCTTTGATTGGGAATCCGAAGCAGAGGACGGCAAAACCGCAGAAGAAGTGGTAAAAGAAAACGCTGTAAGAATCGCAACCGAGAACTACATCTTGATGAAGCAAGGCAAGAAGATGGGCGTTGAATGGAATGCGAAAGATGAAGAGAAGTTGTTTGATGCACAGATGTATCAGTTGACCAAGCAGTACAACGAAGAGTTGGTTGTTGCAAATGCACAGGCACAGGGTTATCTGGATCTGGATCAGTATAAGCGTCTGAACCTTCGCAACAGTTACGGTACTGCCATTGCTGATGATATGAAGAAAAACCCCGGTAACTACTATCCCGATGACGAGACTCTGGCTGAGTATGCGGCAGAGGATGGTGCTACTGTAAAGCATATTCTCATTGCATTCCCTGAGGAAGCAACCGCAGAGCAGGCTACTTTGGTAGAGGGCGAAGAGGCAGCACCTGCAGAGGGTGAAGAAGCTGCAGCTCCTGCTGAGACCAAGGAAGACAAGAAAGCCTTGGCAGAAGAAGTGCTCAAGAAGGCACAAGACGGTGAAGACTTTGACGAACTGGTAAAGACCTACGGCGAAGACCCCGGTCAGTCCGAAGAGGGTTACACCTTCACTCCCGGTGCTATGATGCCCGAGTTCGAAGAAGCGGCATTTGCTCTGGGTATTGGCGAAATCAGCGGTATCGTTGAGACCAGTTATGGTTACCACATCATCAAGAGACTTCCCGGTGAGATGGATCTGTTCAACTACTGGAAGTCCGATATGAAGATTAAGATCAACCAGAAGAATCTGGATGCAATCTCTGTGGCAGATGTTTGCGCTCGTGTGGTAGAAGGTCAGGCAACCTTCAACGATCTCTATACCCTGTATCAGGAAGAGAATCCCACCGAAGGCGTACAGACCGGAGCAACCGCAGGTGCCGGATATTAAGACAAAGCATAAAAACAAAGAGCAGAAACTCATAGGAGTTTCTGCTCTTTTTTGTTTTAGATTTAACTTTGAAAGAAGGGTGTAGCAGTAGAAGAAACCACATTGAGTTCAGGGAACTGTTCTTTCAGAAAGTCTGCCATAAAACGGCAGATGGTATTTTCTGTTTCGAAATGTCCGCCGTCAATGAGATTCAGTCCCAGTTCCGATGCCAGTTGTGCCTCATGGTGACGTACATCGGCGGTCACATACACATCTGCACCTGCATGGTAGGCGGAGTAGATGCCGTCGCCCCCTGCACCGCTGCAAAGAGCCACGGTTCGGATGGTTTTGTCAGGGTCTCCCAGAAACCGCAAAGCACGGCAACCCAAGGCATCCTTGGTCAATGCCACAAAATCTTTCATGGACATGGGCTTTGGCAGAACGCCCACCCGACCAATGTTGTCAATGGGTTTCCCCAGACCGTCCACACACTCATCCTCACGGAATCTTCGAATATCCGTCAGGGTCAGATATTGGGCAAGAACATCGTTCATACCCCCGTCGGCATGGTCTAAGTTGGTGTGGGCGCTGTAAACGGAAATGTCACTTCGAATCAAATCCCGAAGAATAGAACCGGTTACCTCCTGCTCCACAATCTGCTTGGGCGGAGAGAACAATAAGGGGTGGTGGGACAGAATCAGTTCTGCACCGCAGGCCTTTGCCTCTGCCACGTTTTGTGAGGTGACATCCAGACAGACAAAGACGGTGGTGACTTCTTGTTCTCTGTCTCCCACCTGAAGTCCTACATTATCCCAAGGCTCTGCCAGGGCAGGGGGAGCAAATTGTTCTAATTGGTTTACGATATCTTTTACGTTTAACATAAGAGCCTCCAGTCGTGCTTGAAAAATTGCGACCTTCGTCCGTCACTGCGACGAGTAATACAGTTACGTACAAGGAGTACGCGCCTGCCATTCCCCATCTTGTGCCGAACAAATTTCATCAATTTTTCATCGCACTTATTTGTTACAGTCGAGCTTGAAAGGAGCCTGACGCTCCAGCCAAAACCGATGTTAATTTATCATAAAGATTTCAATCGTTGCCGAGCTACATTTTTGTAGGGGAGGGTCAGGAATCGCCCAATGCCATCATCTTCTCAATCTCTTTCAATAATGATTTCGTTTCTTCCAGAACCGCACCCGCGGTAATATTCCCCAGTTTCAATCCGGTAAGTTTTTTATCAAGACGAGCCTTTTCCCGATTCAGGTATTCCTTAAAATGGGGTGGCTTTGCATCGCAAAGCTCCTTGCCCAGAATAAAATCAAAGGTTGACAGGGGTTCTTTTTCCGGTTGTTGCTTCACCGACAGAATGTGATAGAGTTTATCTTCCTCCGGCACCAAAATTTCTTCTTGAATGGTGTAGCCCATATGATATAAGGATTCTCTCAGTTCAGGAATGGAACTCATGGGCTGGAGATAAATCTGTTTGGCCGCTTGAAAAACTTGGGGGTTTGCCATCAGGAGTTCCCCGATCAAAAGACCGCCCATGCCGGCAATGACAATGGCATCTGCCTCCCCCGGTGTCAGGGGGTCTGCGCCACTTCCCAGCCGCAGGGAGATTTTCTCCTGCAGGTGAAACCGAGACACCGTCTCTGTGGCACGATCCAAAGGCCCCTGATTCACGTCTGCCGCAATGGCAGATTCGCATCGGTTATTCAGGCAGAGCCACACAGGAAGATAGGCGTGGTCGGTGCCGATGTCTGCCATGGTATCACAAGGCTTAATGAAATCAGCAATGGCTTGAAGTCTTGGACTTAGTATCATAATGGGTTCTCCTTATGAGGTCTGGTCATACAAAATTTTTCGTTTCCTTCCCATCATCTTAAAGCAAAACAAAAAATTTGTCAACCAAAAAGAGGAATTTCGGGGGTTTTGTAGAATTAAAAGAAAAGAGGAAAAAACAGGAGGGATTCGGCATGAACATACGGAGCATCACCGAGGAACGGGAATTATCTCAGTTGGCACCATGGGCGGCCAAGGCAAGGGAGAGCAAAGGTCGGAAGACCGAGGAAACCCCTTGTGATTTGCGGACAGAGTTTCAACGGGATCGGGATCGGATTATCCATTCCAAAGCATTTCGTCGGTTAAAGCATAAGACGCAGGTATTCTTGTCTCCTGAGGGTGACCATTACCGAACCCGACTGACCCATACCTTAGAAGTTTCTCAGATTGCCCGTACCATTTCTCGGGCACTGAACCTGAACGAGGACCTGACCGAGGCCATCTCGCTGGGTCACGATTTGGGACACACTCCCTTTGGTCATCGGGGTGAAATGATTCTTAACGAACTCTGCCCTTCGGGATTTCGTCATAACGAACAGAGCCTTCGGGTGGTGGATGTATTGGAGCGTGCAGGTGGCCTGAACCTGACCCACGAGGTACGAGACGGCATCCTTTGTCACACAGGCGAGAAAAAAGCCGACACCTTAGAGGGACAGATTGTGGCGCTGGCAGACAAGATTGCCTACATCAACCACGATATTGACGATGCCATTCGAGGCGGTGTTTTGGGAGCTGAGGATATTCCTCGGGAGTTCACCTTGATTCTGGGCAACACCCATTCAGGAAGAATTGATTCCATGATCTGGGCGGTGATTGCCGAGAGCCAAGGAAAGCCTGAGATTTCCATGAAGTCGGAAGTGTATGAGGCTATGATGGGTCTTCGTGGGTTTATGTTCCGAAACGTATATGTGTCCTCCGAACCGAAAAAGGAAGAGAAAAAGGCAGACCATATTATAACCGGTCTGTATGAATATTATAGCAAGAATCCCTGGGCAATCCCGCAGGATTGGGCAGAGGCAAGTGCAACCGAGGACACCGAGATTCTCACCCGTGATTACATTGCCGGCATGAGTGATCGGTTTGCGGTGGCAAAATTTTCTGAGTACTACATTCCCTCTTTCTGGACCAGATAAAAGAGGAAATAGGAAAAAGACGTCGAATTATGGTATAAGAGAAGTAAGGAGGTGAGGGTATGGCACAGGATTTTCAGGATTTCGTGGATGAAGTCCGGGAACGGAACGACCTGATTGAGGTGGCGTCCGAGTATATTAAATTGAGAAGAATCGGAAGTCGGTATGCCGCCCTCTGTCCTTTTCATAACGATAAGAAATCTCCATCCCTTTCCATTGACCCGGGAAAGCAGTTGTTCTACTGCTTTGGTTGTAACGCCACGGGCAATGTGATTCATTTTATTATGAAGATGGAGAACCTGGAATTTTACGATGCCCTGAAGTTTTTGGCGGATCGGGCCCATCTTCCCATGCCGGAACCGGGCAACCCTGCGGATAAGCAGAAGCGTGCAGAGATTCAGGACACCAAACAACGGATTTATCAGATTAATACCGAAGCGGCACGGTACTTCTTCCGCCATCTGGCAGGAGAGAAAGGAAAATCTGCCCTTCAGTATCTGAAGGAACGTGGCCTGACCAACGAAACCATCAAAAAGTTCGGGTTGGGTTTTGCACCGGAGGGTTGGAGTAATCTTTTGGAATATTTGGAAACCAAAGGCTTTACCCAACATCAGGTTTTCGAAGCAGGTCTTGCCAAGCAGAGAGAGAACGGAAGCTACTACGACGTATTCCATGACGGGCGTGTGATATTCCCCATTATCAATGTGCAGGGAAACATCATCGGCTTTGGCGGACGTGTGCTGGAGGGTGACGGCGGCGGTGCCAAGTACCTGAACTCACCCGAAACAGCGGTGTTTAAGAAAAAAGAGAATTTGTTCGGTCTTAACTATGCCAAGAACGATAAATCAGGGCAACTGCTCCTGATGGAGGGGTATATGGATGTTATCTCCCTGCATCAGGCAGGTATCGGGAATGCGGTGGCATCTTTGGGAACCGCATTCACGCCGGAACAGGCTCGGCTCTTGAAGAAGTATGCAGGCAAAGCAGTGCTTTGTTATGATAGTGACCAGGCAGGAAAGCGAGCCACCCTTCGGGCAGGTGAGATTCTCACCCAGGCAGAAATTAAGACAAAGGTCATGACCGTGACCGACGGAAAGGATCCGGACGAGTTCATCAAGGCAAGAGGCCCCGAGATGTTCCGTGTTCTGATGGAACAGGCACAGCCTTTGCTGATGTATAGAATCGAAGAGGTCAAGAAAGAATATGATCTGGAGGATACCGAGCAAACCATTGAATTTGTGGAGAAAGCGGCAGGAATTCTTGCAGAGATTAAAAAGGCACCGGAACGGGAACTTTACTTAAAGCAGGTGGCAAAGACTGCCGGCATCAGCGAAGAGGGTCTTGCGGCACAGGTGCAGGTTCTTATGCGAACCCGAAACGCCATTGAAGAGCGGAAGCAACGTCGGGAGGAAGAAAAAGTCTTTCGGGAACAGACCGGAGGCAGACGGGATATGGACGCTATGCGTCTTACCAATGCGGAACGATTGTTGCTCTACCTGATGGTGGATGGCGGCGCCTTGAAAAAGACGGTGGAAGCAGGACTTCTGCCGGAGGATTTCTCGGAAGGGATACATAGAGAGATGGCAACCTTGCTCTTTCAGACGGACCCCAGCCGAGGCAAAGAGGCGGATGTTCATCGGGATGTACTGGACAAGCTTCCCGAAAACCTGCGGGTGGCAGGAAGCAGTATTCTCATGGATCATCGGTATCAGGAAGTGGAGAATAAGGAATGGGCGGTTATGCAACCCATCGGCATTCTGCAAGAGGAAAAGCGGAAACGCCAACAGATGAAATTGATGGCAGAGGGCGACCTTGCCGAACTTGATAAGATATTGAAGCAGAAGAAACAAGGGGGAAAATAAGATGGCAAAGAAGAAGGAGATTTTGGAACAGGAGCAGACCGCAGAGGCTACTGTAGAAGAAACCGTAGAGAAAAAGCCTGCCAAGAAGACCACCAAAAAGGCGGCGGCAGAGACCAAGGCAGAGAAGGCGGAGAAGGCTCCTGCCAAGAAGTCTACCAAGAAAAAGGACGAGGCAGAGGCTAAGGAAGAGAAAAAGCCTGCGAAAAAGACTACTAAGAAGGCAGAAGAAAAGGTAGAAGAAAAGGTAGAAGAAACGGTTGAGAAGAAGCCTGCTAAGAAGACTACCAAAAAGGCGGCAGCGGCCAAGGAAGAAGAGCCTAAGGCAGAGGCTGCTGAGGAGAAGGCTCCCAAGGCTACCAAGAAAAAGACCAAGGCGGAAGAAAAGGCAGAAAAGGATGCCGAGATGGATGCCAAGGCGGATATTGAACGGGAAGCAATCCAAGAGGATGAGGAGGAAGCTCCCAAGAAGAAGTCGGAACAGAAAAAGCCTACCTCCAAGAAACAATTGTTGCAACAGTTGTTGGAAGAGGGCAAGAAGAAGGGTGTTCTGGACTACAAGGATATCAGCGATAAGTTAGAAGAACTGGATCTGGATATTGCGCAGATTGATAAGGTTTATGAATATCTGGAAAAGCAGGGAATTGAGATTGTGGGCAATCTGGACGAGGAACTGGATATTATCGACGAGGAAATCGAGATTACCCAAGAGGAACTGGATGATATGTCTGTTCCGGACGGTGTCAGCATCGACGACCCCGTGCGGATGTACCTGAAGGAAATCGGTAAGGTTCCCCTTCTTTCCACCGCAGAGGAAACCGAACTTGCCCAGAAGATGGCAGAGGGGGACAAGGCGGCAAAGCGGAAACTTGCCGAGGCAAACCTCCGTCTGGTTGTCAGCATTGCAAAGCGGTATGTTGGCCGTGGTATGCTCTTCTTGGATTTGATTCAGGAGGGTAACTTAGGCTTAATTAAGGCCGTTGATAAGTTCGACTATACTAAGGGTTATAAGTTCAGTACCTATGCTACTTGGTGGATTCGTCAGGCAATCACCCGTGCGATTGCAGATCAGGCAAGAACCATCCGTATTCCTGTTCACATGGTGGAAACCATCAACAAGTTGGTTCGTGTTTCCCGTCAGTTGGTACAGGAACTGGGCAGAGACCCCATGCCCGAAGAGATTGCAAGAGAACTGAATATGCCGGTGGATAAGGTGGGCGAGATTATGAAGATTGCTCAGGAACCGGTTTCTCTGGAAACTCCTATCGGTGAGGAGGAGGACAGCCATCTGGGTGACTTCATTCAGGATGAGGATGCTCCTGCACCTTCCGATGCGGCAACCTTCACCCTGCTGAAGGAACAGTTGGTAGACGTTCTGGGAACCTTGACCCCCAGAGAGGAAAAGGTATTAAGACTTCGGTTTGGTCTTGACGACGGCAGAGCAAGAACGCTGGAAGAAGTGGGTAAGAAGTTCAACGTAACCCGTGAGCGTATTCGTCAGATTGAGGCAAAGGCCCTGAGAAAACTTCGTCATCCCAGTCGTAGCCGCAAGTTAAAGGATTATCTGGAATAAGATTTTGCAGATGTTTTCCGTGGGAAAAGGTGAGTTGTGCGGAAAATAACGGATGCCACCGAGGCCTCTTTCTGCAGTTACATATTTGATGAATTAGAGATAGGTGGCGGATAAAAGAAAAAAGGAGAGATGAGAATGGAAGTTGTAGGTGTTTTTGTTGGAGCATTTCTGATACTGCTGGCGCTGGGCATTGCAGTTTTGGATTATGTGCTGAGTTCTTTGGCCGTTCAAAAGTTGGCAAGACGTCGTGGCATTGCCAACAACTGGATGGCTTGGGTTCCGATTTTGTCTGCGTGGACCACAGGTCAGATTGCGAAAGACTACGATAAGAGAAACGGACAGAAGCGGAATTGGGACGTAGTCATGATTCTTTTGAACATATTGCTTGTAATTGGTTTGGCTGCATATATTGTTGCGGCCACAAAGATGGCAATGACAGCCACCTATGTGGATGGCCAGGGCTATGCTTCAAGATATATGGAACGAAAGATGATGGAAGATGGCGTAGTGCTTACGATTACGGCTTGTGTATGTGCTATCTTTGCTTCTATCTATCAGGTGGTGTACACCATTTGCCTTTACAAGATTTATGAATCCACCGTGCCCAATCGTGCTCTTACATATATTGTTTTGACATACCTGATTCCTTTGGCAGGAGCATTGTGCTTGTTCAGTTGTAAGGATAAGGGCTACGAAATCGCACCCCCTTGGGGTACGGTTCCTCCCGTGCAAGGCTATCAACCCCCTGTGCAGGGTTACCAACCGCCCGTAGGGTATCAACCTCCCGTACAAAGTAATGTGCCTCCCGTGGCACCTCAGCCCGTTGTTCATAACCAGCAACAAAATGCAATGAATCAACAACCAACAAATGAAGAATAATAAAAAGGGAACGACATTGTCGTTCCCTTTTATCTTTGCTTATTTCTCGTCGGCGTCGGCCTTGCGGATTTCAGCACGCTTAATCTTACCGCCTAAGGTTTTGGGGAGTTCGTTCACAAACTCTACCACACGGGGGTATTTGTAAGGTGCGGTTACCTTCTTAACATGGTTTTGCAGTTCCTTAACCAGTTCATCCGAGGGAGTCCAGCCCTTAGCAAGAACGATGGTCGCCTTAACCACCTGGCCACGAATGGGGTCGGGTGCACCGGTGATGGCACATTCGACAACGGCAGGATGCTCGATGAGAGCACTTTCTACCTCAAAGGGACCAATACGGTAGCCGGAACACTTGATAACGTCATCGTGTCTGCCCACAAAGGTGTAGTAACCATTGCTGTCCATCCACGCAACGTCCTTCAGGTTGTATATGCCACTACCCAGAGCTTCTTCGGTCTGCTTTTCGTCCTTGTAATAACCGATGAACAAGCCAACGGGAGGGTTGTCCTTCACACCAAAGATAGCGATTTCGCCCTCTTCACCGTCTTCGCATTCTTTTCCGTCGCTACCCAAAAGACGAATGTCGTAAATGGGTGAGGGCTTTCCGAGACAGCCGGGGATAGGCTCAAACCACTCAAAGTCCGCAAAGAGAACGGTTCCTTCTGTCTGGCCAAAGCCGGAATGAATCTTTCCGCCGGTCAGTTCCTTCCATTTATTAAATACGTCCGCATTCAAAGGTTCTCCTGCGGTTGCCCAGTTCTGAATACTGGAAAGATCGTACTTGGTCATATCCTCCTGAAGCATGAACCGATACATGGTAGGGGGAGCACAGAAGGTGGTCAACCGATACTTCTCCATCTTCTCCAAAAGTTTTGCCGGAACAAACTTGTCCATATCATAGGCAAAAATGGTAGCGCCGCAACACCACTGTCCGTAAATCTTACCCCAACCAAACTTCGCCCAACCGGAGTCGGAAACGCTCATGTGCAGTTTGTTGGGTTGTACCCGCTGCCAGTACTTGGCGGTAACGATCTGCCCTAAGGGGTGGAGATAGTTGTGGGTAACCATTTTAGGCATTCCGGTGGTACCGGAAGTAAAGTAAATCTGCATCACATCGGTGCCGCGGGTGGCATCTTCACCTTCGGGTCTTTCCAGAACATCAGGATATTTCTCGATTTCTTCATTGAAGTTAATCCAGCCATCCCGTGTTTCGTTGCCAACCATACAGATGTTTTTCACGCCGGGCATCTCAGGGAGCGCCTGCTCCAACTGATCTACCACATAATCGTCCTTCAGGCAGACAAACATCTCGACGTTTGCCGCATTGGCACGATAGGCAATATCCTTTTTGGTCAACTGAAGAGTTCCGGGGATAAATACCACGCCCAACTTAATCAAAGCGGTGGCACAAACCCAGTACTCCCATCTTCTTCTTAAAATCAGCATAACTACTGAGCCTTTCTTCAGACCCTTTGCCTTGAAGAAGTTTGCGGCCTTGTTGCTGAGTTTACTCATCTCTTCGAAGGTGAAGACTTTTTCGTTATTATGGTCATCGCACCATACCAGAGCGCGGTAGTCCTTTTCCGCTGATGCCCAGGCATCTACAATATCAAAGCCAAAGTTGAAATATTCGGGGACGTTGACGGTATAGTTCTCCTTAAAGTCCTCGTAGGATTCAAACTCGGTTCTGGGCAAAAATCGATTCAATATCATCTGTATATACTCCTTTTTTGGGGTTTATTCTGCAATGATTGTCAGGAACTTAGCAGGCTTATCGCTGCCACAGGACTGACCATGGGGATAGGTGGGATTGAAGTAAGCGCAATCCCCTGCGTTCAGGGTGTAGACCTTTCCGTTCCAATGGAGGTTCACAACCCCTTCCAAGACATAGTTGAATTCCTGACCCCCGTGGGTAACGGGAGCAGGCTCCGGCTCTCCGGGATAAAGGGTGGCCATCATGGGTTGCATTACCTTGCCGGAATAACGGAACGCAAGATCCTCTAAGTGATAGCCGGGATACCGATTTCCCTGAGCGGCCTCACCGGAACGAACCACCTGCAGGGTGGTCAGTTTCGCGCTGACACCGGTCATAATCTCGGACAAATCAACCCCACACAGGTTTGCAATGTTGCAAATCTGGCTGATGGGGATGGTGCTTGCATTCTGCTCATAAGAGAGGTACTCCTCGGTGGAAATCTTCAGTTTTTCTGCAAACTCCTCCGGAGTGAAGCCACAAGCGTCACGCAGTTCTGCGATACGACGGGTAATATCTTTTATTTCTTCTGTTGCGAATTGTTCGTTCATATTTTTCAGCTCCTTTTCTGCCATTGGCTGATTTATCGTGATATTATATCATATTGTCAGGGAAATTTCAACCATTTCCCAAGAATTTTTCAGGAATGCTTGAAAAAAATTCAATTGCATATTATACTAAAGAGGTAGCAACAGGCAGAGGCCGGCTGTTTGTTTAATGTTAAAGGAGATTATCCCATGAAATTATACCATCATTCCCAAGACTTGCAATACAGAACCCCCTTTGGTGCGGTAAAGACCGGCACCGTGGTTACCCTGCGCCTTCGTGCGGAGGAGGAAATTCCGCAGAGAGTGTGGATTCGGCTTTTTCGGAACGGAGCAGAGGAACAGATTCCCATGTCCGCCACGGGAGATGGTTGGTTTCAAGGTGTAATCGAGGTGGGAGAAAAACCCTGCCTTTTGTGGTATGACTTTATGGCAGAGACAGAGGGACGCTCGGTTTATTACAGCAACAGTGCAGATTCCTTGGGTGGAATCGGGGTTATGACGGAATATCCTGTCGCCAACAGCTACCAGATTACGGTTTATGATAAGGAGTATCAAACGCCCGCGTGGTTTCGGGGCAAGGTTATGTACCAGATTTTCCCTGATCGGTTTTATAGAGCAGAAGATGGAGGAAACCCATCCCAAAAACAAAGCGGATACCATCTCCATGACGATTGGTATGCACCTCCTGCCGAGAATCGACATCCTTTTGAGGACGGTCCTGCCTATAATGATTTCTACGGAGGGAATTTGAAAGGAATAATCGAGAAACTTCCTTATATAAAAGAAATGGGAGTAGGTGTGATTTATCTGAATCCCATTTTCGAGGCCTATTCCAACCACCGTTATGACACAGGAGACTATAAAAAGATTGACCCTATCTTAGGGACGGAAGAAGATTTCCGTGAACTTTGCAGAAAGGCAGAGGCGTTGGGTATTCGGGTGATTCTGGACGGGGTGTTCAGTCATACCGGTGCCGATAGTATCTACTTTAATAAATACGGAACCTACGGAGAGTGGCAAGGTGCCTTTCGAGACGAGAACTCCCCCTACCGAAATTGGTTCCAGTTCACCGATTATCCCAATTACCAAAGCTGGTGGGGATGCAGTAACCTGCCTAACGTGAACGAGATGGAGGATTCTTACCTTAATTATATATTAAGAGATGAGGATGCAGTCATCAAGAAATGGCTGAAGGCAGGTGTCGCAGGATGGCGGTTGGATGTGGCAGACGAACTGCCGGACGAATTCATTAAGATTCTTCGTCAGGAAGTGAAGAAGGAGAACCCCGACGGAGTCATCATTGGCGAGGTATGGGAGGATGCTTCCAACAAGACCGCCTACAGCAAACAGAGGGAATACCTTTGGGGATACGAACTGGATAGCGTCATGAACTATCCCTTTCGGGATGGAGTTCTGGAATTCCTGATGGGTGGTATCGGGGCAGAAACCCTGAACCGACGGATGATGTCCCAGATGGAAAACTATCCTGCTGAGACACTCCATAGCCTGATGAATATGCTTGGCACCCATGATACCATGCGGGTGAAATCTCTCTTAGGTGGTATGGCGGAGTGTTGCGGTAATGGAACGCTGTCGTCTCAGGCAGAGGATCTGGCAACCAAACGCCTGATGCTGGGCGTGTTCCTGCAGATGACTTTTTATGGTGTTCCTTGTATCTATTACGGAGATGAAGTGGGGATGCAAGGGGGCAAGGATCCCTATAATCGGGGCACCTACCCTTGGCGGAAGGTGGACCTTGAACTTCGGGATTGGTATCAAAGCCTTGCCAACTTGCGAAATAAAATCGAGTGCTTAAAACGTGGTGCTTTTCTGCCGGTTTATGCAGAAGGAGACGTGTATGTCTACCTTCGGTATTTTAAAGAGGGGAAAGACCCCTTTGGAGAGGCGGGAAGCGGATTTGCACTCTGTGGTGTGAATGCAGGTGAGACCACAGAGAGAGTAACGGTTTCTTTGCCGAAAGAGGTGCAAGGGGAGTTGACAGATCTGTTTTCGGGTGATTCCGTGACGGTGAAAGAGGGATGTGTAACGGTGGAAATCCACGGTTTTTCGGCAAAAATCTGGCAGTGAAACAATTCTGTAAAATTTTTTAAAAAAAGTTTAAAAAAGTTCTTGACAAGTAGTAGATATCGTGATATACTATGTAAGCTGTCCCCTGAGAGGGATGGTTCCCAAAGTGCCAAAGAGGTACAGAATTTGGGATGTGATGTTTGAAAAGTAAACAGTGAAAAAGCGGTAATACGAAAAGTGCGAAAAGCACAGTATTACGACAATTGCACAAGGTATAACCTTGTCAATTCCAAGTTT
>JAZRQC010000077.1:0-5743 GCA_045649565.1 Ructibacterium sp. | reverse complement strand
ACACCCTTACACATCAGTGCCGCATCAAAGAGGTCGGCACGGACGGTAAAGTAGGCAATATAGAACTCCGCAGGATAGTTCACCTTGAACCATGCAATTCTAAGTGCCATCATAACATACGCCGCCGCATGAGCCTTAGGGAACATATACTTAATGGTCTTACAGGAATCCAAGTACCAATCGGGGATTCCCTCGCCGTTCTTGATGGCGTCTTCCATCTCGGGGGAGAGAGCACCCTTGGCGGCTTTACCCTTTCTGACAATCTCCATAATATTAAATGCCATACTGGGGTCTAATCCGTGTTGCATCAAAAAGACCATAATATCGTCACGGAGGCCGATAACCTCGGACAGGGTTGCCTTCTTTGCCTTAATCAAATCCTGAGCGTTATTCAGCCAAACGTCAGTACCGTGGGACAGACCTGAAATAACCAACAGTTCCATGAAGGTTTTGGGATGGGTTTCCATGAGCATACCCCGAACAAAGTTGGTACCAAACTCAGGAACGCCAAAAGTTCCCACCTCGCTGCCGATCTGCTCAGGGGTAACCCCCAAAGCCTCGGTGGAGGAGAACAGACTCATGACCTTGGGGTCATCCAGGGGAATCTCTCGGGCATCCACTCCTGTCAAGTCCTCAAGCATTCGGATGGTAGAGGGGTCATCATGCCCCAGAATATCCAGTTTCAAAAGGTTATCGTGGATGGAGTGGAAGTCGAAGTGGGTGGTGATAATATCCGAATCCTTCTTGTCCGCCGGATGCTGAATGGGACAGAAGTCGTGAATATTCATGGTCTTGGGACAGACGATAATACCACCCGGATGCTGACCTGTGGTACGCTTTACATCAATCATTCCGCGGGAAACACGAATCAACTCCGCCTCGGGGGCTTCCATTCCCTTTAATTCATAGTATTTTTTGGCAAAGCCGTAGGCGGTCTTGTCCGCCACCGTGCCGATGGTTCCTGCCTTGAACACGTACTCGTCGCCAAAGAGTTCACCAACGTACTTGTGTGCCGTTGCCTGATATTCACCTGAGAAGTTAAGGTCGATATCAGGAACCTTGTCACCCTTGAACCCAAGGAAGGTTTCAAAGGGGATGGTCAGACCGTCCTTCTTCATGCGAGTTCCGCAATGGGGACAATCCTTGTCCGGCATATCGGGACCCACCGCATATTCACCCTTGTCGAAGAACTCACTGTGCTTACAATCGGGATTGGGGCAGACATAGTGGGGACAAAGGGCATTAACCTCGGTAATATCCGACAGAAACGCCGCAAAGGAGGAACCGACAGATCCTCGGGAACCTACCATGTACCCTGCCTCGTTGGACTTCTTTACCAGTTTATGAGCAATCATGTACATGACCGCATAGCCGTACTTGGTAATACAATCCAATTCCCGATCCATTCTGGCCTGAACAATCTCAGGCAGTTCATCACCGTAGATACGATGTGCCTTCTCGTGGCACATCTTAATCAAATCCTCCTCACAGTTCTCAATGGAGGGAGGATAGGAGCCGTCTCGTACCGGCTGAATCTTCTCGCAGGAATCCGCAATTTTGTTGGTGTTGGTTACTACCACCTCAAAGGCTTTCTCCTCACCAAGGTAGGAAAACTCCTCCAACATCTCGTCGGTGGTGCGGAAGTAGAGAGGCGCCTGCTGATCCGCATCATCAAACCCTTGTGCACCCATGAGCACACGACGGTACACCTCGTCCTGAGGGTCCATAAAGTGAACATCGCAGGTGGCGCAAACCGGCATACCCAGTTTGTCACCTAATTTCACAATCTTTCGGTTGATGTTCCGAAGAGCCTCCTCGTCAGGCACCGTGCCGTTCCGAATCATAAACTGGTCGTTGCCAATGGGCTGAATTTCCAAATAGTCATAGAAGGAGGCAATATCCTCCAATTCGCCGTCTGATTTACCTGCTACCACCGCATGATACAGTTCCCCTGCCTCGCAGGCAGAACCGATGAGGATTCCCTCACGGAACTGCTCCAAAACCGACTTGGGCATAATGGGTTTGCGGTAGAAGTAACTTAAGTTGGACTTGGAGATTAACTGATAAAGATTCTTAAGTCCCACAGGGTTCTGAGCAAGCAAAATCACGTGATAGCGTGGGTTTTTCAAAAGGGCAGGGTTGTTGTCGATGCCCGAAAGTTTGGGAGAGTCTCCATGTTGCTCCAGAATCATATCCAAGAACTTCAAGAAGATTTCCGCGGTAGCGGTGGCATCGTCCACCGCACGGTGGTGGTTCTCTAAAGAAACACCCATCCGTTCTGCCACCACGTTCAAGGAGTGCTTCCCTGCCTCAGGGAACAATTCCCGAGAGAGGCGGAGGGTGTCCGCAATCTTAAAGTGGAAGGGAAGATTCAGGCGATTTGCCTTTTCCCGAATAAATCCGGTATCAAAGCCTGCATTGTGAGCAACCAGAACCGCACCCTCACAAAATGTCAAGAATTCAGGCAATACCTGATCAATGGAGGGTTTGTCAGCCACCATGGCATCGGTAATCCCCGTCAGTTCGGTAATTTTGGCAGGAATGGGCTTTTGTGGGTTAATCAATTGGGAGAAGGTTCCCACCTGCTTTCCGTTTTCGATGCGGATAGCACCGATTTCGGTAATCTCTTCCAAGGCAGGAGAAAGCCCCGTGGTCTCAATATCAAAGACCACGTAAGAACCGCTCTTGCCCATGGTGGCCAGTTGCCCGATGGCAGAGTCGGTATCGTCAATGAGATACCCCTCAATGCCGTAGAGCACCTTAAAGTCCTGTCCGCCCTTGTTGATATCGGAAGAGGTATAGTGTGCCTCGGGGAATGCCTGGGCAACCCCGTGGTCGGTAATGGCAATGGCTTTGTGTCCCCATTTTGCCGCACGCTTGATCAGGTCTTTTGCGGAAGTAACTGCATCCATGGCACTCATCTTGGTGTGCAGGTGGAGTTCCACTCGCTTTTCCTCAGCGGTATCCTGACGCATGGGAATGGGCTCCAAAAGTTCTGCCGCATTGACCTTTAGAGTAGGTTTGTGAGAGAAATCGTCCATCTCAAAATTTCCCCGTACCCGAACCCGATTTCCTGCAGAGATGCCTGACATGGCCTTGCCAAGTCGCTCGGTTCTGCCGAAAATACTGCAGAAGCATCCCCAGTTATCGTCACCTAGGTTAAAGTCAATGGCAACATTGCCCGTGAGTTTTCCGTTTCGTTTCAGTTCCCGTACCTCAGCGGTGAGAATCTCACCCTGCACCGCCACATTCTGCATTCCCTCGGCAATGTCAATAATGGAAGCGCAGGATTCGGGAGGAATATGCTTACCAAACAGAAGTCCCGAGGAAGGTGCTTCTGCCTTCTTGCCGCCCCCTACAGGGGCAGAACCCGAAGTAACCGCCGCCGCTTTGGCGGTGAGTTCCTTCTGTTTTTCCTCTTGTTCCTTCATGTAACTTTCCATGTCCATGGTCTCAAAGAGGGGTTTTACCGTCACCGCAAGACCAAGTTCCTCTCTTAAGGTGTCGGTCAGGTAGTCAAAGAACCGACGTTGCTTCAAAAATTCCTCGCCACCACGGATGCCTGATACGATTAAGGTATCGCCGGAAAGCTCCGCCTTGGCAGAACCCAAACAGATACGACAGGCGGGGTTTTGGTATAAGAATCCCGAAAGCAACCCACCAAGATAACGCTCGTCAGGGGTGAGGCCGGGATAATGCATGGCAATGGTCAGGTCAGACAGAGAATAAACCGCCTTAACCCCGTTTTGGTACTCCAAAAGCTCCACCCGATCCAGAAAAACGGAGGAGGAAAGGGTCAGTTCAATGCGGTTTTCTTCCAGAAAGAGCTGACTGGATTCAATTTTCGTCTGTTCCAATTGTTGTGCGAAGGTTTCTAAGACCGTCACCTTGTCAAATAAATCTAAAATACTATTCATAGCTATCCTTTTATCATCTTCTCAATTTCTGCTAACAATTCCGTCACAATGGCATCTTCGGGAATCTTCTTCACAATCTCCCCTTTTTTGAAGAGAACGGCACAGCCGTCTCCGCCTGCAATGCCGATATCCGCATCCTTGGCTTCTCCGGGGCCGTTTACCACGCACCCCATCACCGCAACCTTTAACTTGGCGGGAATCTTCTCCACCGCCTCGGTCACCGCTTGGGCAATGGGGATTAAGTCAATCTTGGTCCGTCCGCAGGTGGGACAGGACACCACCGAGATACGGTCGCCGCCCAAATCCAAGGCTTTCAGAATCCGCCGTGCCACCTCCGGCTCTTTTACCGGGTCATCGGTCAGGGAGACCCGAATGGTTTCGCCAATGCCGTCTGCCAAGAGGGAACCGATTCCAATGGCGGACTTCACCACTCCGTCAGCGTAGGTTCCAGCCTCTGTTACCCCCAAGTGGAGGGGATAAGGGAAGGTCTCACGGGCAAGGCGGTATGCCTCAATGGTGGTTTTCACCGTGGAGGATTTCATGGACAGAACAATGTCGTCAAAGTCATAGCGGTTCAGGATTTCCACATGGCGTTTGGCACTTTCCACCATGGCACGGGCAAGATCTCCCCCGCACTTTTCCAAAAGTCCCGATTCCAAGGATCCGCCGTTGACACCGATGCGAATGGGGATTCCTTTCTCTCTTGCGGCAATTGCCACCGCCTTGGCCTTTTCCTCACCGCCGATGTTCCCGGGGTTAATCCGAATCTTGGATACCCCACGTTCGATACACATAAGTGCCAGGCGATAGTCAAAGTGAATATCCGCCACCAACGGCACAGGACTGGTCTCAACTAAGGTTTCCATGGCAATGGCAGAGGCCTCATCGGGAACCGCAAGACGAACAATATCACATCCGGCATCGGAAAGAGCCTGAATCTGGGCCTTTGCCGCCGAAATGTCAGAGGTGGTCACATTGGTCATGGACTGAACAGCAATGGGTTGCCCCGGACCTAAGGTGATTCCACCGATTTTCACAGATTTTATGGTTTTCATCCTATCAACTCCTATGGGAGAATTAATTCCATCTTATTATTATAGCTTTAGGCAGGGGGGATGTCAATGAAAAACGGGGACAAAAACCGCACCCTTTTCATAAAATAAACCAAGGAGGTGATTTTATGGCAACCAAAATCTTTATCGACGCCGGCCACGGCGGCCCTGACCCCGGTGCGGTGGGCAACGGCGTCACTGAGCAGGCGGTAAACCTGAACGTGGCAAAAGAACTGGCAAGGCTCCTCTATGAGGGTGGTTACGAGGTAAAGCAGTACCGCACCACCCGAGATGAAAACGTTCTTTCCAACAAGAACGCCGACTTGACCAATCGTGCCCAAATGGCCAATAACTGGGGTGCGGACTACTTTGTCAGCATCCACACCAACAGTTCCCTAAACCCTTCTGCCAACGGGTTCGAGGCATATGTCTACCGCCTTGGCGGTGAGGCAGAGGCATTGGCGCAATCCATTGTCTCCCAAGTGGTACGGCAACTGGGCTCCAAGGACAACGGCGTAAGACAGGCAAACTTTGCGGTTCTCAGAAGGACAAGAATGCCTGCAACTCTGCTGGAACTGGGGTATCTGACCAATCCCACCGAGGCCTTGAATCTCAACAGCCCTGCTTGGCAGAGGGCAGTGGCGCGGGCAATCTATACGGGAATTAACGACTATGTAAAACCGTAGTGCTTGAAATTTGGCGAACTTTGCCCGTCGCTGCCACGAGGAATGAAAGTCGTGTACACAAAGTACACTCCTTCCATTCCTCATCTTG
>JAZRQC010000076.1:0-36837 GCA_045649565.1 Ructibacterium sp. | reverse complement strand
AGCGGCCGCCTTTATCGCCGACCGAATTTCTACACAATAAAGAAAACCTATGGTATTTTACCACGGAATTTCCAAAAAGTCAAGGGCATTTTTGGAGAAAAAATTTTTAAAAATTTTTTTGAAAGAAAAATGGCATATCTTGTAGATGGGTATGGGAGAAAAGTTCCATATTTGGTGTTTTGTAAGAAAAAGAAAATTTTCCCTCATTTTTTTACGATTTTTGGTGTTGCATTTTTTTTGTTTTTTGTTATAATAGATTTTGCTGCCCCAAAAATGGGGTATCAAATCAGCATATTTCAAAGGCTGTATTATTATATAATATTATTGAAGAAAAGGAGGCATTCGGCGATGGATCGTTTGATGAATTTATGGAATCGTGTCTTGGAAGAAATCGAGCAGGAAGTATCTACCGTTTCTTATGACACGTGGATCAAGCCTATCCGTCCGTTGGGTATGACCGAGACAGCCATTCGGCTTTCGGTACCTGACGAGATTAATATGGATATGATTCTGACCAAGTTCCGGTCCATGTTGGAGAGTTGTATTACTCTGGCTGCCGGACAAGCCTATGAATTAGAGGTAGTTTGTGAAGCGCCTCGGAAGACAGATTCCGTTGGCAGCGAACCTGTTCGGGGACAAAGTCCTTTGAATCCCAAATATTCTTTCGAGAGCTTTGTGGTAGGTAACAACAATAACCTTGCTCATGCGGCGTCCCTGGCTGTGGCAGAGTATCCTGCTGTGAAGTATAATCCTTTGTTTATTTACGGAGGAAGCGGTCTTGGAAAGACCCACCTGCTTCAAGCAATCGGTAATTATTTTATGCAGAATTATCCTGATAAAAAGGTGCTTTACACCACATCGGAAAAGTTTACATATGAGTTGGTTACCGCCATTCGGGAAAAGACCAATCAGGATTTTCGCAACAAGTATCGTTCGGTAGACCTTTTGTTGATGGATGATGTTCAGTTCCTTGCAACCAAGGAACTTGCTCAGGAGGAGTTCTTCCATACCTTTAACACATTGCATGAGGCAGGAAAGCAGATTGTTCTCACATCGGATCGTCTGCCTTCTGAAACACCTCATTTGGCAGATCGACTCAAGAGTCGGTTCCAGATGGGACTTTTGGCGGATATTCAACCTCCTGATTATGAGACCAGACTGGCCATTCTTCGTGCTAAGATTGAGGAAGAATATTTCACCTTTGATGAAGAGATTGTGGAATATGTGGCAAACAACATCAAATCTAACGTCCGTGACTTAGAGGGTGCAGTAAAGCGGATTCTGGCATATGCCGGCATCGAAAGAACCAACACCATCTCCATGGAACTGGCGCAAAAGGCTTTGAAAGAGATTCTTTCCACCCTGCCCAAGCGGGATATTACCATCAAGGTTATCATTGACGAAGTGGAGAAGTATTTCCGACTTCCCGGCGGAACCTTGGCGACCAAACGTCGTTCCAACGATATTGCATATCCTCGGCATATTGCCATGTATATTGCAAGAGAGGTATTGGATGAATCCTACCCCAAAATCGGTGAGGAGTTCAATCGGGATCACACCACGGTTATGACGGCGGTGAAGAAGATTCGGGAGAACCTGAGCGGAGATACCGAACTTTCTGCCATTATTCAGGATTTGGTAGAGAATATCAACAAGAACTAAAAAGCGTCAGGCTTTTTGGATGGAGAACGTGTATGAAGTTACATGACACTATTGCTGCAATCGCCACCCCTATCGGTACGGGTGGCATTGCCATTTTAAGGATTAGCGGACAGGATGCCACAAAGGTGGCAAATCGGGTTCTGACCTCCCAAAAGCAAGGGGATGTCTCCTGCTGGGAAAGTCACAAACTGATTCTCTGTCGTGCCCATCGGGCAGATGATACCGAACATAGTTTGGATCAGGTTCTGGCGGTGGTAATGCGAGCGCCCCGATCCTACACGGGAGAGGACGTGGTGGAGATTCATTGCCACGGCGGATTTCTGGTGGCGGATCGGATTCTGAAAGAGATTCTGATTGCCGGTGGCAGACTTGCCGAGGGCGGTGAGTTTACCCGTCGTGCTTTTCTGAACGGAAAGACAGGTCTTGACGAGGCCGAGGCGGTCATGGATGTGATTGATGCTCGCTCTGAGTTGGGCCTTGAAAATGCCGCGCGGTTTTTGCAGGGTGGCTTGAAGGAGAAAATCAACGACCTTAGGGAACAGGTAATGGCGTTGACCTCTCATATCTCTGCGGCGGCAGACTATCCGGAAGAGGTGGAGGCGCCAAAGCGCCAAGAAACCGAAGCGGACTTGGAGAAGATAGAAACGGAAATCAGGAATCTGCTTGGAACCTTCGAGACGGGACGTATTCTGCGAGAGGGTATCCAGACAGTTATTGTGGGACGACCCAATGTGGGAAAGTCTTCCTTGCTGAATGCTTTGGCTCGATGTGAAAAGGCCATCGTTACCGATATTCCCGGTACCACACGGGACGTGATTGAAGAGACGGTGAATGTGGGCGGCGTTGCCTTGCGGCTTCTTGATACGGCAGGGATTCGGCAGAGTCAGGATGAAGTGGAGAAAATCGGCATTGATCGGGCAAGAGAGAAGCTGGAAACGGCAGACTTGTGTCTGTTTGTTTTAGACAGCAGTCAGGAACTTTCCGAGGAAGATATTGCCATCTCAAAGGAACTTCCCACATGTGCCCGACTGGTTCTTTTGAATAAAACCGACTGCGGTCAGAAGGTGACAGCGGAGGAGATAGCTAAGAAGTTAGACTTTGACAAAGAGAGCATCATTCCCACGGCCCTTCCCAAGGATGGAACCATCGTGGGCGTTACGGAACTGGAAGATGCCATTGCCAAACTATTCTTGGCACAGCGGTTGCAACCGGGTCAGGTATATCTCAGTAATGTGAGACAACGGGATGCTCTGCAAAAGGCTTTGGATGCATTGTTAAGTGCAAAAGCCGGCAATCAGGCAGAGATGCCCTATGATTTATTATTTGTAGATTTAGAAGATGTTCTTTCTGCTTTGGGTGAGGTCACCGGCCTTACAGTGCAGGAAGAGATTGTGGATCAGGTCTTTTCACGGTTCTGCGTGGGAAAATAGCAAAGGAGGTGGCCTGAATGGATGGATTTATGATTTCTAACCAATTTGCGGAGCAGTATATCCGTTTTTCCAATCCCGAATACATTCAGGTGTACCTTTACCTGAAATACCGAAACGAGAAGGACGGAGCGTTCCCTCAAACCGAGCAAATTGCACGGGAACTGGACATCAGTCAGGAACATGCTTGTTTTGTTCTGGACTTTTGGGTCAGCCGAGGGGAACTTTGTCGTACCAAGACGGGTTACTGTTTTCCCGAAACAAAGAAAAAGACGCGGAAGAAGACGGAAGCAGTTGACGAGACGCCTTCCCTGCGTCGTCAGACGAGACCCTCTTATACCATGGCGGAAATTGATGCTGTGGCCACAAAGAACAAGTCTATTTCGGGACTTTTCTATCAGGCGGAGACCGTGCTTCAAAAGGTTTTGACCCAGTCGGATATGGAGATGCTTTATTCCTTTGTGGATTGGTTGGGACTTCCCGTGGAGGTTATTACCATGCTCCTGTCCTACGGGGCAAAGCGAGGAAAGACGGGACGGCGGTATCTGGAAACCGTTGCCATGGATTGGGCAGAACGGGGCATTGATACCTTCGAGGCCGCCGAGGCACACGTGATGGAGATGGAGGAACGGGACAGCATAGAAAGGAAAATCTGCGGTATGCTGGGAATTTTCGATCGTGCTCTGACCGCCACCGAGAAAAAATATATCAAGCAATGGTCTGAAACATCGGGGTTGTCTCTTGATTTGATTCCCTTGGCATATGATCGGACGGTTGCACGGACAGGAAAACTCAGTTTCAGTTATATGAATAAAATTCTTCTCAGTTGGGTGGAGGAGGGTTTGACTACCCAGACTCAAGTGGAAGAAAAAGAAGAGGCGTTCCGAAACGGAAAGCCTGCAAAGACAGAAGGGACTCCAAAGCGGAGTAAGTTTAACAATTACGATGATACCAATCCGGTGGATTACGGAAAGTTAGAAGAACAGCTTCTGGATTTGATGTTGGATGATGGAATGTAAGGGGTGAAAACCATGGAATCTGCATATACACTTGCCAATCGTGCCTTGGCACAAAGGCGGGAAGAAAATCAGGCAACCCGAGAAGGACGGATTTGGGAGGTGCGGAATGCCTTCCCCGAAGAATACGGACGGATTGAGAGCGGACTGCGAGCAGGGGGAACTGCTTTGGCAAGATGTGTTCTGTCGGGTGGTCTGCAGTATCCTGCCATTGAAGAATCCATGCGGAACCTGAAAAGGGAGCGGGAGGAACTGCTTGCAAGGTTGGGAAAACCCAAAGACTATCTGGACGAGATTATCACCTGTCCTCTTTGCAGAGATACAGGCTTTTTGGAGAACGGACGTCGGTGCAGTTGTTTAGAGGCCTTGGTGGCACATTATATGGGAACCACCTCCAACCTGACCGATGCCATGAAGGCGCAAACCTTTGATAAGGTAGATTACAGCCTCTTTGCCACACAGCCAAGTGATAACGGAAGAGATACATTGGCGCACATGAAGATGGTTTATACCAAGGGTATGCGTTTTGCAGAAACCTTTGACCAGACCCATCGCAGTCTTCTTCTGATGGGTAATGCAGGAACAGGCAAGACCTTTTTGTCAGGATGTATTGCCAACTATGCCATTGGTCGTGGTAAATCGGTCTACTACCAGACCGCATTTCGTTTGTTTGATTTGTTGGAAAAGCAGAAGTTCGACCGACTTCTGCCCGAAGAGGAGGAACAGGCGGTCTATGCGGCACGGCAGGTTCGTCAGGCAGACCTTTTGGTGATTGACGATTTGGGAACCGAGTTTGTTACGGCCTATTCCGCTGCGGCAATCTTTGATATCATCAATTCCAGACAGTTGTCGGGAAAGAGTACGGTGCTTTCCACCAACCTGAATCTGGAGGGATTGGAAAAGATGTACAGTAAGCGGTTTACATCAAGACTTTGGGACAGTTTTGAAATTATTCCGTTCATTGGAAAGGATCTGCGGATGCAGAGACGAATTCCTGCAGAAGAATAAAAGCCTTTGGGCAAGACGGAGAAAGTTTGCTTAAATTTTTGGTTAGTTTTACCCCTATTTCAAAGAAAAAGGTATTGTAATTTAGGGGGAATCGTGATAGAATAACTTTATATGTGTTCATCATGGAAAAAGCGGATGAAAGTCCTTCATCTGCAAATTCAGGAATCAGGGAGAGTATATTATGTTAAAGAAAAAGTGGCTTCTGAGAGAATTTGATAAACAGCGAGTTGTGGAGATGTCCAAGAAATTTCATATCTCGCCTCTGACAGCCATCATCTTATACAATCGTGGGATTCGGGATGATCAGGCAATTGACAGATTTTTGTCTAAGGATCTGAGCGTGCTTCATGATCCCTATTTGCTTCAGGATATGGAGAAGGCAGCCTCCAGAATCCGTCAGGCACAAGAGAAGAAGGAGAAGATTACCATCTATGGTGATTATGACGTAGACGGTATTACCTCCATTGCTATTTTGTATAAGCACCTGCGTGAAATGGGAATCGAAGTGGACTACTATGTTCCCGATCGGATGCAGGAAGGTTATGGTATCAATCGTGATGCTCTGGATAAAATCCGTGAGGGTGGCACCAGCTTGATTATTACGGTAGATACAGGTATCACCGCCGTAGAAGAAAGCGAATATGCCAAGGAGATTGGCTTGGATGTTATTGTAACCGACCATCATGAATGTAAGGAACAGATTCCTGCTGTTTATGCATCGGTTGACCCCAAGCGGAAGGATTGTGCATATCCTTTCAAGAGCCTGGCAGGTGTTGGCGTTGTGTTCAAGTTGATTCAGGCATTGGATGACAAAGAGTCTTTGCCCGAATTGATGGAAAAATATTCTGACTTGATGTGTCTGGGTACCGTGGCAGACATCTCTCCCTTGGTGGATGAGAATCGTGTCATTGTTACCGAGGGTCTGAAGCGGTTCCGTGCCACCAAGAATGTTGGTCTTAAGGCATTGATTGATGTTTCCACCAACGGAAAGGCAATCACCACTTCCACCATCGGCTATACCATTGCACCTCGGATTAACGCCAGTGGCAGACTGGGTTGTGCATCCCGTAGTGTGGAACTGTTCCTGACCGACGACGAAAATCGCGCCAAGGAATTGGCAGAGTCTCTGTGTGAGGAAAACACCCTCCGTCAGCAGACCGAGCAGAAGATGTTCCGTGAGGCTATGGAATATTTGGAAACCCATCCCGAGGTAAAGGATGATAACGTGATTGTTATCCCCCACGAGAACTGGCATCATGGTATTGTGGGAATCGTTTCCTCCAAGATTACCGAGAAGTTCTACAAGCCTTCCATTCTCTTTGCAATCGATGGGGATGAAGCAAAGGGTTCGGGTCGTAGCGTAACAGGATTTAATCTGTTTGGTGCTTTAGAGAGCAGTTCTGATCTGTTGGAGAAATTTGGCGGTCACGAACTGGCGGCAGGTCTTACCATCAAGGCAGAGAATATCGAAGAATTCCGTAAGAAGATTAACGACTGTTCCAAGGATCAGTTCAGCGAAACCATGTTGACCCCCACCATTTTGTTGGATGCGGCCATTAAGGTTCCGTATATCACCATGGAGACGGTGAACGATATCAATCGGTTACAGCCCTTCGGTGTGGATAATCCCACCCCCCTCTTTGCAGTTCGTAACATCAAGATACATAAGATCAGTGTTATGAGTGAGGGTAAGCATCTTCGGATGACACTTCTGAAAGATGGAAAGTATCTTGATTCGGTAGGATTTGGTATGGGTGAGTACTATCAGCACCTGCAGGAGGGTGACTTCATTGATGTGGCATTCTCTTTGGATATTAATGACTATAAGGGATTCCAGAATGTACAGCTCATATTAAAGGATATCAAAAAGAACGGCGAAGATGCCGATGGAGAGAACGAATAATTCTTTACTTTTTGAAGAGAAAAACGCTGGGCTGGTTTGCAGCACAGCGTTTTTAGTCTATTTGAGAGGAGGTTTTGGTCATGGCAATCATTTCATTGGAGAAATTACTGGATCGGATTCGGCATTACCACAAGGCGGATGATTTAAGTCTGGTGGAGAAAGCCTATCGGTTTGCAGAAGAGAAGCACGAAGGACAGAAACGGAAGTCGGGGGAACCCTATTTCACCCATCCTGTCCACGTGGCATACAGTTTGGCGGATTTGGGACTTGATACCCACTCGGTCTGTGCGGCACTTCTTCACGATGTGGTAGAAGATACCGAAACCACCTATGAGGATTTGACCCGTGAATTTGGTGAGACCGTTACCATGCTGGTGGACGGTGTTACCAAACTTGATAAAATCCCCTATACCTCCAAAGAGGAACAACAGGTGGAGAACCTGAGAAAAATGTTCTTTGCTATGGCGAAGGATGTGCGGGTAATCGTGGTTAAACTTGCGGATCGTCTCCATAATATGCGAACCCTCAAGTTCCAGTCAGAGGCAAAGCAAAGAGAAATCGCAAGAGAAACCTTAGAGGTCTATGCACCCCTTGCCCACCGTCTTGGTATGTCTAAAATCAAGTGGGAGTTAGAGGATTTGGCCCTTCGGTATATTGACCCCATTGCTTACTATGAAATCGTGGATAAAATCTCCCAGAAACGGGATGAGCGGGAACAGTATATCACCGATATCATGGATGTTTTGAGAACGCGACTGGAAGGTCTGGGGATTGAAGCTCAGGTAGAGGGAAGAGCCAAGCATTTTTACAGCATCTATCGGAAGATGTTTATTCAGAATAAGGGAATTGACGAACTGTACGATCTGTTTGCGGTTCGTGTGATTGTGAACACCATTACCGATTGTTATACGGTTCTTGGTATGGTTCATGAACTTTATAAGCCGGTGCCCGGTCGGGTTAAGGACTATATTGCTATGCCCAAACCCAATATGTATCAGTCCTTGCATTCTACCTTGATTGGTCCCAATGGTACCCCCTTTGAGATTCAGATTCGAACCAAAGAGATGCACCATACGGCGGAAAATGGTATTGCGGCCCATTGGAAGTACAAAGAGGGCAAGAGCGGTACCAGTGATATGGACAGCAAACTGGAGTGGATTAAGCAACTCCTGGAAATCCAAAAGGATATGACCAATGCAGAAGACTTTATGCAGACTTTGAAGATTGACATGTTCAGTGACGAAGTCTTTGTCTTTACGCCCAAAGGTGATGTAATCAGCTTGCCGGTAGGCGGAACCCCCATCGACTTTGCCTATGCTATTCATAGTGCGGTAGGTAACCGAATGACAGGTGCCAGAGTCAATGGTAAAATTGTAACCTTGGACTATGCCCTGAAAAATGGTGATATCGTGGACGTTATTACCACAGGCGGCGGTAAGGGCCCCAACCTTGACTGGTTGAAGATTTGTAAAACCTCTCAGGCGCGGAACAAGATTAATCAGTGGTTCAAGAAGGTAAATCGAGAGGAAAATCTCCAAAAGGGTCAGGAATCCTTAGAAAAAATGATGAAGCAGCAGGGTATCCCCTCGACCTTCTTAGAGGATAAGCCTTTTGTGGAGAGCCTGCTTCGGAAATACGGCTTTAACAACATGGAAGATATGTATGCCGCTATCGGCTACGGAAGTTCCGCCGCCAACCGATTTGTCACCCGCTTCTTAACCGAGTGTAAAAAGCGGATGGTGGATGAAGAGATGCTTCCCGTGGAGGAAATCCTTCCCATGGTGGTTAAGACCACCGATAAACCCAATGACAGCGGTGTTATCGTGGAGGGAATTCAGAACTGTCTCACAAGATTCTCCCATTGTTGTAACCCGGTACCCGGGGATAAGATTGTAGGATATGTGACCAGAGGCCGCGGTGTTGCCATTCATCGTGCCGATTGCATTAACATTCTTCACGCTCAGCAGAATGCAGGAGAGATGAATCGTTTCATTCCGGTTCGTTGGGCAGGGGAGACGGCGACACAGACCTTCCAGACCATGCTCACCGTTACCGCAGGAGACAGACAGAACCTGCTTTTGGATTTGTTGGCAACCATTTCAGAAATGAAGACCAAACTTGCCAACGTGAACGCAAGAACGGGCAAGAACGAACTTGCCATTATCGAATTAACATTGGAGATTTCGGACACGGCGCAGTTAGAACAGACCATCAAGAAATTAGGACAGGTGGAAAATGTTCTCTCGGTGGTTCGGCGCCGACAGTAAGCCAACAGAGAAAGGAAGATTCCTATGGTATTTCATCAATTAGCGTTAGGACAACTGGAAACCAACTGCTATATTCTGGCAGATGAGGTAACAGGTAGGGCGGCAGTGATTGATGCCCCCGATCAGGCGGACGTGATTCTGGATTTCATGAAGGAACGGGGCTATACCCTGACCGATATTATCCTAACCCACGGCCACTTTGACCATATCCTTGCCTTGGCTGATTTGAAAGAAAAAACCGACGCCACCCTTTCGGTTCACGAAAATGGTGTGGCATTCCTGCAGGACAGCACCAAAAATCTGTGCTATTATGTGAGAAAGGCGTGGGAGCCGATTTCTGCCGATGTCCTTCTTCAGGACGAGGACGTACTCAACTTGGGTGGTAAGGAATTTCGGGTGATTCACACTCCCGGTCATACAGAAGATTGCATCTGTCTTTATGGTGAGGGAATCCTCCTTGCAGGGGACACTTTGTTCCAACGAAGTGTAGGAAGAACCGACCATCCCACAGGCGACCTTCGTCAGGAGGTGGCATCCATTCAGGAAAAACTGATGGTTCTGCCTGATGAAACGGTTGTTTATCCGGGGCATGGTCCTTCTACCACCATCGGAGAGGAGCGTAGGGGCAACCCGTACCTTGGATGAGCGAGATGAATCAAACCCCGTGGGGAATTCTGACAGGAATCCGTCCTGCAAAACTTGCCACCAAGCTCCTGCGGGAGGGAAAGACGGATCAGGATGTACTGAACTACTTTATCAACGATTGCGGAACCACCGATGCCAAAGCCTCTTTGGCTTTGGAAACTGCCAAGGCAGAAATGCCGGTGGAAGATGGCATGGATCAGGATGGCATCAGTCTGTATGTGGGGATTCCTTTCTGCCCTACAAGGTGCCTTTATTGTTCCTTTGTTACCTGCGGAACCCGTCAGGCGGCAAAACTGATTCCCGAGTATCTGGAATGTCTCCATCGGGAGATTGCCTTTTCGGGGAAACTTACCGCCGAGAACGGACGACATTTGGAGACGGTCTATATGGGTGGGGGAACGCCCACTACCTTGAGTGCAGAGCAGATGGATCGGCTTCTGTCTCAGATTGAGGAAAGTTTCGATTTGAGCGGATGTAAGGAATTCACGGTGGAAGCAGGCCGACCCGATACCGTAACCAAAGAGAAGTTGCAGGTTCTGAAAAAGCATAAGGTGGGAAGAATCAGCATCAACCCACAATCCATGAATGGAGAAACTCTTCATACCATCGGCAGAGCCCATACCCCTGATGATATCCGCAGAGCCATGGAAATGGCAAGAGAGTGTGGCTTTGATTGTATTAATATGGACGTGATTGCAGGACTCCCGGGGGAGACTCCCGATATGTTCCGTTATACCATGGAAGAGGTAGAGAAATTATCGCCTGAAAATACCACGGTACATACCATGAGTATCAAGCGTTCTTCTCGGCTCCACGAGTGCTTGGGAGACTATGCCTTAACTGACGGAGATGCGGTGGAAACCATGGTGGATTTTGCCTATCGGTACCTGAAGGGACTGGGAAAGCATCCCTATTATATGTACCGACAGAAGAACCAGCTTGGGAATCTGGAGAACGTGGGATATTGCAAACCGGGAACCGAGAATCTTTATAATATTTATATTATGGAAGAACTCCAGACCATTCTGTCGGTGGGCTGCGGCGGTGTTACCAAGACGGTGGACCCGGTGAAAAATAAGATTGAACGAATCTTCAATGTGAAAGAACCACAGGATTATATCGCCCGTATCGACGAGATGATGGAGCGGA
Source organism: Ructibacterium sp. (assembly GCA_045649565.1). Taxonomy (GTDB): domain Bacteria; phylum Bacillota; class Clostridia; order Monoglobales; family Monoglobaceae; genus Ructibacterium. The sequence goes on along the minus strand of JAZRQC010000076.1, from coordinate 25,760 downwards.
AACGGAATATGTTTGAGGGAATATAAAAATGGATGGCGAATGCCATCCATTTTTTATTCCATATTTTGTTTTGCGGTGTTGATGGAGGAGATGAGCATTATTCTGATACTTGTGCATTTTGAATCCAATGATGTATAAGTAATTTCATCTATGTATCCGGTTTTAAAGAGCAATTCAAGCCAATAGCCGGTTTCGTTGGATTCTTTCAAAGCAATTTGAAGTTTTGCGATAAAGTCTGCCTTGCCATGGGCGTATTGTGCTTCGCGAATATTAGCGCCAACTGAAGTTCCGCTTCTACCTATTTGATTAGAAATGATGCTTTCACGTTTGTTTTTTAACTCTTTGACAAGATTTATTATTGCTATGGCAAATTCCATAGATTGAATGGACAATTTATCTTCACGCATAAAAATACTCACCTCAATATGGGTATAACATAAAATTTTGTGTATGTAAATGAAGTATTTGCCTATTGCAAATATGAAGTAGCGGCTATGCCGTTATGAAGAAAATTCGCTTTGCGAATTTATGAAGCAAAGCGTTCCTTAATGTTGCGAAGCTACGCTTCATTAGCGTAGCGACTTCATGGCCGCAGGGTACTTCATGTTCCCAAAGGGAACGCTGCATTGAAAAAAGCACTTCCAAAGAAGTGCTTTTTTCCTGGCGTGCCGCAGAAGATTCGAACTCCCGACCTTCTGATCCGTAGTCAGACGCTCTATCCAGCTGAGCTAGCGGCACATATTCAAACGAACCATTGTATTATAGCACGGTTCTTTTGAAAATGCAAGTGTTTTTTTAAAAAAAGTTAAAATATTCAAAGATTCGTTCTGCCACAAAGACAATTCCGCAGGCGGAGATGGCAACGGTAAGCAGACTTCTGCCCCGATAGGCAAGAAAAACAGCCAGAACAAGCCCGCAAACTGCCGACCATACCGATGCGGTGGAAAAGAGAATGTCGGGCAGGGTCATAGCCCCCAACACCGCATAGGGAATGTACTCTAAAAAGGCGCGGATGTAAGGGTTCTTAATTTCCTTTCGGAATAGGGTTAGAGGAACGGCACGGGTCAGGTAGGTGACCAATGCCATCACAAAAATGGCGCCAATCAAATAAGGAAGAGAAATACTCATTCTTTATACGCCTCCTTCTTGGGGAACTTTGCCGCACCGATGGCCGCGGCAATCACCGAACAGAGGATAATCACAAATCCTCCCGAAACCTGATTGAGATAGGGAACAAAGCGGAAAAGACAGCTCAAAACCACAGAGATGGCGGTAACCAAAAAGACGGGAAAACTTTGCTTTGCCGCAGGAACAATGATGGCAATAAACATGCCGTAGATAGCAATGCCAAGGGCAGATTGAATCATGGGTGGCAGGAGGGATCCTGCCAAGGCACCAAGGGCGGTACCCAATGCCCAACCGAAGTACGGGATGGTAATCAGTCCTGCCATATATCTTCCGGTTACTTTTTCGTCACGAATGGACGCCACCGCAAAAATCTCATCGGTAATCCCGAAGGAAATGCCGAGACGGGGCAGGGTGGTTAACTTAGAATCTAACTTCTGGGAAAGGGAGAGGGACATGAGGGAATAGCGGATATTAATCACAAGTTGCGTCAGGGCAATCTCCAAATATCCGGCACCTACCATCATCATGGAGAGTCCGGCAAACTGACCTGCCGAGGTAAGGGTGGTCATGGAAATCACGATGGCGGCAAGGGCAGGCATGCCCATTTTCACTGCCATCAAGCCAAAGGTAAAAGATACCGAAAGATACCCAAGGCCGATGGGAATCCCGTCCCGAAGACCTTTTTGATAATGAAATTGTGCATGGGATATAGCCATGGCGGACTTACTCCTTTCCGAAGTTTTTACGATAAGTAATGAAAAAACGGCATATCTGTCATCTTAGTGTAAAATTTGTGTAATTTTTTGTATTTTTCTCTTTACAAATCTGTAACATTGTGTTATAATGAATTCAAATGAAAAGTTGAAAGGGAGTTTGGGGACGATGGCACAGAACGAATTGGTAAAAATCAAGTCAGATTTGGCTGACAATATTGGAAGTAAGGTTCGGCTTACTGCAAAGAAAGGCAGAAAGCAGACTGTAACCAGGGAAGGTGTCATCGAGAGTACATACCCCAGTGTCTTTACCGTAAAATTGGATGTAGATGAAGATTTCATGGCAAGTGAGCGTCGTGTATCTTACAGTTATGCAGACGTGTTGACCAGAACAGTTGAACTGATCATCTGTGACCCCGAGGAAAAATAACCCCTTTTTGTTTATGATTTACAGGAAGCCTTCTTATGGACTTTGTGCCGGGGAGGCTTTTTTTCGTTTCCGAACTCTCATTATACTACGGCTTCTGACAAAATGCAAGAGGTAAAGAGATAAAAATCCCTTGACAAATAGGGAAATCCGTGCTATAATAGGCTCGTAAAGTTGATATTGGGCAGAAGAGTGAGGTTCCACCTCACTCTTTCTGTTTGAAAAAGGAAAGGTAGGGAAAGTATGGCTTACTCTAAAATAGAACAAATGGTTCTTGCCATGGCAGAGCCCATTGCAAAAGAGAACGGATGCTATCTTTACGATGTGGAGTATCTCAAAGAGGGCGGTTTTTGGTTCCTTCGTGTCTATGTGGATAAGGAGGACGGCATCTCTTTGGATGAGTGTGAAATTGTCAGCCGTGCCCTGAGTGATGTGCTGGATAAGGAAGATCCCATTGATCGGAACTATTACCTTGAGGTTTCCTCTCCCGGTGTGGAACGGAAACTGAAAACCTCGGAGCACTTCCAAAGATATTTGGGCGAGACGGTGGACGTGGGTCTTTACAAGGCCATCGGCGGTGCAAAGCAACTGACCGGCACTTTGCTCGGCTTTGACGGAGAGACGGTTGCTGTGGAAGTGGCCGGAGAACGGGTGGAGATTCCTCAAAAGGAAACCACCACAGTGCATCTGCACTTTGATTTTTCGTAAATAATATTGGTTAATATAGATAGAAAGGATTGATTGAAAAAATGAGTTCGGAATTGTTTGAGTTGTTGGAGTTAATCGAAGAGGAAAAGGGGATTAGTCGAGACATCATCTTGGATGCTCTGGAGAATGCCCTTGCATCTGCTTATCGGAAACATTTCGGTGCGGCAGAGGATGTGAGTGTGATTTTTGAAGAGGGTACCGGTGCCATTCGCATTGTTGCCCGTAAAACCGTTGTGGATTTTGTGGAGGACAGAGAAAAGGAAATCTCCCTGGAGGAAGCACAGCGTCACAACAGCAAGTACCAGATTGGCGACATTGCAGAATTTGAGGTAACCCCCAAATCCTTCGGCAGAATTGCGGCGCAGACAGCACGTCAGGTTGTGATTCAGAGAATGCACGAGGCAGAACGGGAGAAGATGGTGAACGAATACTCCGATCGTGCCAACGACATTGCCAGTGCAGTGGTTCGCAGAATCGAACGTCGGAACGTGATGCTGGAAGTGGACGGCACCGAATCCGTGCTGATGCCCAACGAGCAGGTTCGTGCAGACAACTACAAGGTTGGGGAGCGGTATAAGGTTTATGTGGTTGAGGTAGCGGACTCTGTAAAGGGTGTACATCTGGTAACCTCCCGTTCTCATCCCGGATTGGTTCGTCGACTGCTTGAACTGGAAGTTCCCGAAATCGAAGAGGGCATCATTGAGATTAAGGCGCTCTCTCGTGAGGCAGGTTCCAGAAGTAAGATCGCCGTTCACTCCACCAAGGATAAGGTAGACCCCGTGGGTACCTGTATCGGTCCTAAGGGTATGCGTGTTCAGGAAGTGATTCGTGAACTTCGTGGCGAGAAAATCGATATCATCAAGTATAGCGAAGATCCTGCCGAGTACGTTTCCAATGCATTGAGCCCGGCCGAGGTTCTTTCCATTGAGGTGGATGCAGATAATCGTATGTGTAAGGTATTGGTTCCTGCCAGCCAACTTTCTCTTGCCATCGGCAGAGAGGGTCAGAATGTTCGTCTTGCGGCAAGATTAACCGGTTGGAAGATTGATTTAAAGGCGGCACCGGAGGAGACTCAGGCGGTGGATGCTGAGGAAGAATAACCATGAAACCACAGAGAATGTGCATGGTTTGCAGAGAGCGTGCAGAAAAAGAACAACTGATTCGGATTGTGAAGAACAAGCAGGGTAACATTGCTTTGGACAAAGACGGAAAGATGCCGGGTCGAGGTGCATATCTATGTAAAAAGGCAGAGTGCATCGGACAGGCGCAGAAGCGAAAAGCCTTGGAACGTGCCTTTTCCTGCAAGGTAGAGGAGGAACTCTATCGGGAACTTCAGGCAGAGTCGGAGGTGCTTTGATATGTTACCGAAGGTTATGGGAATGCTTGGCCTTGCCATGCGGGCAGGAAAACTTGCCTGTGGTGAGGGAAAAGCGGCAGATGCTGTTCGGAGCGGTAAGGCGGTCTTGTTGATTTTAGCAACGGATGCCGGCCCCAATACCGAAAAGCGGTTCTTGAATATGACGCAGTTTTATCAAATTCCTGTTCTGCGCCCGGATGACCGAATTGCCTTGGGCAATGCCGTGGGCAAGAAGGCGGCGGTGGTTCTTGCAGTCACCGATGCAGGCTTCGGGGAGCAACTTGCGAAGTTGCAGAACGGAACAGACCTTTGAGGGTTTTGACGGAAATTGTGAAAGGAGCGTGTCAAATATGGAAAAAATCAGAGGATATGAACTTTCTAAGGCCTTTGGAATTCCCAGTAAGGAAATTGTAAAGGTGTTACAAGATTATGGTGTATCCAACAAAAATCACATGAGTGCTCTGACCGAGTATGAATTGGACGTGATTTTCGAATACTATACACAGAAAAATACCGTTGCGGATTTTTCGATGTATGCACCCAAGGCAGAAGAGCCTGTTGTAGAGGAAAAGCCTGCCAAGGTGTCTAAGAAGAAGGAGGGTGCCTCCGAAGTTGAGGAGACCGTAGAGGAAGTTGTCTCTGCAGAACCTCAGGAAATGGGAAGAAAGACCAGAACGGTTGATACCCGTGTAAACACCGTGGACTTAGATCGTCTGGATGATGAAAAGATTGAGGAACTGATTCCCGAGAATGTTAAGGGTGAGGGCTCTGCCAAGAAGCAGAAAATCAATCAGAAGAAGAAACAGCAGGGTAAACCTCAGAGCAACAAGCCCAAGCCTGAGGATATGCTCAAGCAGCCTGAGAAGAAGAAAAAGGTAGAAAAGATTCATGTTCTGATTCCCGATGAAATCACTGTTGGTGAACTGGCAGAACGGATGAAGAAGCCTGCTACCGAGGTAATCAAGAAGTTGATGCTCTTGGGTATTATGGCATCGGTGAACGAGACCTTGGACTTTGATACTGCATCTTTGATTGCAGAAGAAATGGAATGTACCTTTGAAAAGGAAATCATTCTCACCGACGAGGATATCCTCTTTAACGATGTGGAGGATGCTCCCGAGGATCTCAAACCCCGTGACCCGGTTGTAGTTGTTATGGGCCACGTTGACCACGGTAAGACTTCCTTGCTTGACAGCATCCGGAACACCAACGTAACCGATGGCGAGTTCGGTGGTATTACCCAGCACATCGGTGCACACAGAGTTCGTTTGGGTGACAAGAAGATTACCTTCCTGGATACCCCCGGTCACGAAGCGTTTACCGCAATGCGTGCTCGTGGTGCTTTGGTTACCGATATTGCCATTCTGGTGGTAGCGGCCGATGACGGTATCATGCCCCAGACCATCGAGGCAATCAACCATGCCCGTGCGGCAGAGGTTTCCATTATTGTTGCCATCAACAAGATTGATAAAGAGGGTGCTAACCCCGACAGAGTTCGTCAGGAACTGACCGAGCATAATCTGGTTCCCGAGGAATGGGGCGGTGACACCATCTGTGTTGAGGTTTCCGCAAAGCAGGGAACCAACATTGACCAGCTTCTGGAAATGGTTCTCTTGGTTGCAGAAATGAAAGAACTCAAGGCCAACCCCGATCGTGCCGCAAAGGGTACGGTTATCGAGGCACAGCTTGACAAGGGCAGAGGTCCTGTGGCAACGGTTCTGGTTCAGAACGGTACTCTTCGTTCCGGAGATATTGTGGTTGCCGGTATGGCAGTTGGTCGTGTCCGTGCTATGAACGATGACAAGGGTAAGGCAGTGAAGAAGGCAGGTCCTTCCATCCCTGTTGAGATTTTAGGTCTTTCTGAAGTTCCCGAGGGCGGTGATACCTTCTATGCAGTAGAGGATGAGCGGAAAGCTCGTGACGTAGTAGAAGCAAGAAAGTTCAAGGCAAAGCAGGAGAAACAGAAGGCGGCAACTGCCGTATCTCTGGATAACCTCTTTGAGCAGATTGAAGCAGGTAAGATGAAAGACCTTAATGTTATTGTCAAGGCAGACGTACAGGGTAGCGTTGAGGCAGTTCGTCAGTCCTTAGAACGGATTTCCAATGAGGAAGTTCGGGTTAAGGTAATCCATGGTGCAGTAGGTGCGGTAACCGAGTCCGACGTTATGTTGGCAAGTGCATCCAATGCGATTATTGTTGGCTTTAACGTTCGTCCCGTGGCAGGTGTGCCCGAGGCGGCAGAAGATGCCAACGTGGATATTCGTCTTTATCGTGTCATCTATGATGCTATTGAGGATATCGAAAAGGCAATCAAGGGTATGTTAGAGCCCACCTTCCGTGAGGCGGTTATCGGTCACGTGGAAATCCGTACCACCTTTAAGGTTTCCGGTATCGGTACCATCGGTGGTGCTTATGTGCTGGATGGTAAGATTTTAAGAAGCAGTCAGGTCCGTGTGGTTCGTGACGGCATCGTAATCCACGAAGGTCTCTTAGGTTCCCTGAAGCGGTTTAAGGACGATGTGAAGGAAGTTAATTCCGGCTACGAGTGTGGTTTGAGCATCGATAAGTACAACGACATCAAAGAAGGCGATATCGTTGAGGTTTATGTCATGGAGCAGGTGGAGGTATAATCCCCTGTTTGTGGAGGTAATATGGCAAATTACAGTAGAATTGATCGGATTTCCGAGGAGGTCAAGCGTGAACTCAGCGCGGTCATCCGTGATCTGAAAGACCCGCGGCTTTCCACCATGGTTTCGGTGGTGGCCGTGCGGGTTACCAAGGACTTGAAGTTCGCCAAGGCGTACATCAGCGTTCTTGGAAACGAATCGGCACAAAAGGATGCCATTGCGGCACTCAAAAGTGCCGGTGGATTTGTGCGCCGTGAAATCGGCAGACGGTTGAACCTGCGGAATACCCCTGAGTTCACTTTCGAGTTGGATGACTCCATTGCCTATGGCGCGCATATCAATGAGATTTTAAAGGATCTGTAAGAGGGGGAATAGTTATGTTTGAACAGGTTATTCCCCTCTTGAAGAATGCGAAGAAGATAGGAATTTTTGCCCATGAGAACCCGGACGGGGATGCTCTGGGCAGTTCCTATTCTTTGAAACTGGTTCTTGAGAATATGGGAAAAGAGGCTCAGGTCTATCCCACGGCAAAGCCGGACAGACAGGCAAATAGCATTGTGCGGGGCAAGACGGAATCTGATTTTTCCATGCAGGAATGCGATTTGTTGGTAGCGGTGGATTGTGCCGCGGCAGACCGTCTTGGAGTTCATCAGGAGTTTTTTGTGAAGCATCCAAACACGGTGGCTATTGATCATCACGTGACTCATGGCAAGTACGCCAAGGAGACGGTGGTGGAGGGATGTTCCTCTTGTTGCGAACTGATGTATGGCCTCTATACCGAGATGGGCGTTTCGCTGACGGAGGATATTGCCCATAATATCTATATGGGAATGGTTTGCGACACCGGACGGTTCCAGTTCCCCGATGTGACCCCCAATACCTTGCGGGTTGCGGCGGAATTGATGGAGCTGGGTGCAGATTTTTCGGATATTTCCAAGACTATTTTCGAAACCAAAACCAAGGAATACTACGCCCTGATGCAGACGGCGCTGAACCGGCTCCTATATTTTGAGGACGGAAAGGTGTGTGCCCTGTATCTGGCTATGGATGATTTTGAAACGGCAGGTATCGATGATGCCGGTGCCGCCGGGATTGTTACCATGCCATCCAGTATTGATGGGGTTGAGGTTGGTATCTATATCCGGGAGCGGGAAAAGGGAAGTTACAAAGTAAGCCTTCGCTCTCCTAAGACGGTGGATGTTTCCAAGGTTGCCATGGCGTTGGGCGGTGGCGGTCATGTTCGTGCCAGCGGTTATAGTGTCCAAGGAAAGAACCTTCACGAAATGCTGGACGAAGTTCTGGTAGAAATCAAAAAGCAGTTAAGCGGTGATGGGGTATGAACGGAATTGTAATTATCAACAAGGAAAAGGGCTACACCTCCTTTGATGTGGTGGCGTGCCTGAGACGGATTCTGGCCACCCGAAAAATCGGACATACCGGAACATTAGATCCGGATGCAGTGGGAGTGCTCCCCGTCTGTGTGGGGTCTGCCACCAAGGCGGTGGATTTACTCACCGCATCAAAAAAGGAATACATCGCCACGGTGCAATTGGGAAGTGAAACGGACACTCAGGATGCATCGGGGAAGGTGCTTCGCACCGCAGAGGTAACCGTGACCGAAGAGGATATTCGCAAGGTGGCGGAAGAGTTTGTGGGAGAAATTTCCCAGATTCCCCCCATGTATTCTGCCATCAAGCAGGATGGTAAAAAGCTTTACGAACTCGCCCGTGAGGGAAAGACCGTGGAGCGGAAACCCAGGGCGGTTACCATTTATGAAATTGAGATTTTGGATTTGGATATGGAACATCATTGGTTTTCCATGCGTGTGGCTTGCTCCAAAGGGACTTACATCCGTACCCTATGTCAGGATATGGGTGAGACCTTGGGATGCTATGCCCATATGGCGGAACTTTGCCGAACCAAAACAGGACCTTTTTGCTTGGAAGATGCCCTGACATTACAAGAGGTGGAGGCAAAGATGAAGGAGGGAGACACCTCCTTCCTGATGGCCACCGATGGAGTGTTTGGGGAATTTCCTGCCCTGAACTTAAATCCCAAAGAGGCAGAGATGGTGCGACATGGTGTACAGATTCGTGCCAAGGGCTTTCCGGAAGGGAGTCGGGCGAGAATGTACGATCCAACCGGTGAGTTTTTGGCAGTCTCAGTGGTTCGGGACAGCCGGTGGAAACTGGAAAAGACCTTCTTCGGAGGATAGGAAAAAATGAAGATTTTTTATTCAGAAAATGAGAAAAATCTCAGGGAACTGCAGGGACAGTTCTCTCATACCGCCGTTGCGTTGGGAAGTTTTGATGCGGTCCATGTGGGGCATCAGGCAATCCTTTGCCGGGCGGTGGAAACCGCCAAGGCAGAGGGATTGACCTCGGTGGTTTTCTTTTTTGTGAACCAACCCAAAGAGGTGCTTTGCGGTGAGAAGATTCCCTATGTAAATACTATAAAGCGACGGCTTGCGGTCTTTGAGGAACTGGGAGTGGATATTGCCGTTGCTCAGACAGTAACATCGGAGTTTTTACAAATCTCATCGGAGCGGTTTGTGGAAGAATACCTGAAAAATATCTTGGACGCAGACTTTTTGGCGGTAGGTTTTAACTATCGGTTTGGAAGGGGCGGCAAAGGGGATGCCAAATTGTTGAAGGATTTGGGCGAGCCATTGGGAATCCGTGTTTGTGAGGTTCCTTGTGTAACCCAAGGGGGTGAAACCGTTTCCAGTACCCGTATCCGTCGTCTGCTTTCTCAGGGGATGATGGAAGAAGCCAACGCCTGCTTGGGCAGAGGTTACACTCTTGCAGGGATGGTAGTAGAAGGAAATCATCAGGGAAAAGAGTTGGGAATTCCCACGGCAAATTTAGAGTTTCCTGAGAAGCTTCTCCTGCCTCAGGAGGGTGTCTATCTGACTGAAACCAAGGTGGAAGAGATTTGGGTTCCGTCCATAACCAATGTGGGAGGAAAGCCATCGGTGGAGAGGAACCATCCCGGAATCGAAACCCATCTGCTGGATTTTGACAAGAATTTGTATGGCACCGAGATTGAGGTTCTGTTCCATCGAAAGATTCGGGAAATTGTGAAATTCTCTGATTTGGAACAATTGAAGGAACAACTAAAACAGGATGTTCAATCCGCCAAAGAATATTTCGGAAAATAAAAAGCACCCGAGAAAGGTGCTTTTTTGTTTTTAAGTGTAAAAATGTATTTTTTAATCTTTAAAATGTGTTATTTGTTCCAATTCAAAGGAATGAATTTACAAATGACCGTTTTTGTGATACACTTTGCACAACAAATACATAGGAGGTTATGGTATGGCAATTCCTGTTCCTGCAAAATATATTGCAGATTTTGAAAACTTAGGCTTTGGTATGTTTGTCCACTGGGGAATTTATTCTCAGGCAGGTGAGGGTGAATGGCATTTTCCCTTTGCCCGTCAATACTATGGCACCACCTGGGAAGAATACGAGAAACTGAAGGATACCTTTACCGCAGAGGATTTCAATGCGGAAGAACTGGTGTTGATGGCAAAGTCGGCAGGGTGTAAATACATTACCCTGACCACCCGCCACCATGATGGATTCTCTCTGTTTGATACTTGCGGTCTTTCCGATTTTGATGCTCCTCACAGCGCGGCAAAACGGGATTTGGTGCGGGAGTTTGTGGATGCCTGCAACAAGCACGGAATCATTCCCTTTTTCTATCATACAACTCTTGACTGGAGTCAGAAATCCTTTGAAGAGGATTTTGACGCATACCTTGAGTATTTGAGAAAAAGCGTGGAGATTCTGTGTAAAAACTACGGAAAAATCGGCGGACTTTGGTTTGACGGAAACTGGAGCAAGCGGGACGCAGACTGGAAAGAGGATGAACTCTATGCAACCATTCGGAAGTATCAGCCGGAGGCAATAATTATCAACAATACAGGTCTTGGCAATGAGGGTAAAATCGGGCATCCCGAACTGGATTCTGTAACTTACGAGCAGGGGAGACCCAGACCTATGAACCGGGAGGGAATGCCCAAATACCTTGCGGCAGAAATGTGCTATACCATCAATGACCATTGGGGTATCGGAGCGCGGGACTTTAACTACAAATCCCCCAAGGAATTGATCGAGACTCTTTGCAACTGCCGGAAGGTGGGAGCAAATCTGCTCCTGAATATCGGACCCACCGGCCAGGGCGGTATTGACCCCTACCAGAGAGAACTGTTCCGTATCGTTGGAAAATGGGTAGAGATTTTCGGTGAGGCAATTTACACCACCAAACCCTATCCTGCCTATGCAGAACACGGCAACTTTGTGTTAAAAGGTGATGATGCACTCTATCTCTTCTACTTTGACCTTGGCATAAGAGGCAGTGCCAACGTAGTAGCGGGAGGTGCAGGAACCTACCATGGTGCTACCTGCTTTGGCAACATCAAAGAGAAGATTCGGTCCATCAAGTGGATTGACATTGATGAAGAACTGGAGTTCAGCCAGAACGGAGACAATCTTCTGGTGAATGCGGTAGGTTTCCGATACGGATCTTCTACCTGTGTTCGTGTAGCAAAAGCAACCCTGGAGAAGTAAGAAAAAGCACCCGTCAGGGTGCTTTTTTACTTCTCTACAGTCGTGCTTGAAAATCAGGCAATCTTTGCCCAAAACATCAATGCCGAAAGCCAGTTATGTACACAAAGTACACGCCTGACTTTCGGCATTTCGTTTTGAACAAATCTCACCTAATTTTCTGCGCACTCACGAGTGCAAAAGGCGGCTGGGTTTAATACCCCAAGGTTCCGTCCAGGGAATCGTCGTTCTCGATCCATTCGCTGACGGGGATGATGGTGTATTCGGTGGGGGTGTTCCGAACAATGACGGTTTCGATGCCGGCGTTGATAATCATCCGCTTACACATAGCGCAACTGGAGGCATTCTCCACCAGTTCACCGGTTTTGGCATCTTTGCCGGCTAAGTACAGGGTGGCACCTAAGGTGTCCCGACGTGCTGCTGAGATAATGCAGTTTGCCTCGGCGTGGACGCTCCGACAGAGCTCATAACGCTCACCCCGGGGGATTTGCAGTTTTTCTCTGGTGCAGTATCCCAGATCAGAGCAGTTTTGTCTGCCTCGAGGTGCACCGGTATAGCCGGTAGAAACAATCTCATCATTCTTTACAATGATGGCTCCAAAATTACGACGGAGACAGGTTCCCCGTTCGATGACAGTCTCGGCAATGTCCAGATAATAATTGGTTTTATCAGTACGATTCATAGGTTTTCAACCCTTTCTTTTGCCCAAAGGCTTGTTCTTGACTTTATTATAATAGAAAGTTGTCGATTTTTCAATAGTTAATATTGACTTTAATGATATATATTTATATAATATTACAAGTATGGTAAATATGCGGATAGTGTAAGGAGAAACAGCCATGCAGAGATTTGAAACTAACTCTCCTGAAGAAACCTATCAGGTTGGCAGGGAGATTGCAAAAAAACTGGACCCCGGTGCCGTTGTGGCCCTTGTGGGTGATTTGGGATGCGGAAAGACCGCCTTTGTCAAGGGGGTTGTATCCTACTTTGGTGATGCCCAAGAGGTGGTTAGTCCCACCTTTACTTTGGTGAACCAATATGACGGGGAAATTCCCGTCTATCATTTTGATGTGTACCGTCTGGAAAATCCTTCTTTGGAGGAGTGTGACTGGATGGATGATTACCTTTTTGGGGATGGCATTTGCCTGATTGAATGGGCGGATAATATTCGTGAGGTGCTCCCAAAGGAAACCCTGCGGATTGAGTTTGCCAAGACCCCTGAAAAAGGGGAAAACTACAGGGAGATTACAGTATGCTGATTTTTGGAATTGATACCTGTTGCAATGCAGCAACAGCGGCTCTTTTAGAGGATGACAGACTGGTTGCCCAGACCGTCATCAATAGTGGGAAGACCCATTCTCAGAAAATGATGCCGCAGATTGAGGAAATGTTCCGTCAGGCAGAGAAAGAGGTTTCGGATGTGGATTGCTTTGCGGTGGCAGTGGGTCCCGGTTCCTTTACCGGTGTCCGTATTGGCGTTGCTACCGTCAAGGCTTTGGCTCAGGCGGTAAAAAAGCCTTGTGTTGCCGTGTCTACCCTTCACGGACTTGCCCATAATGTTTCAGTATTTGATGGCATCATTTGTCCCATCTTAGATGCTCGCCGGGAGCAGGTGTATAACGCCTTGTTCCGGGGCGGAAGAAACATGGGGCGACTTTGCGAGGACAGGGCGTTGGGAATAGAGGAACTACTGGCAGAGTTGGGAGAGGAGCCCTCTCCGATTCTCTTCTGCGGAGATGGAGTGCCCGTTTTTCGGGAAAGAATTTTGGAAGTATTGGGTGATAGAGCCATCTTTGCGCCCATTATGCAGAATATGAATTTAGCCGGATCTGTAGCCGAGATTGGACTTGCCAAGGCCAGAGATGAGGAGACGGTTTCCTATGGGGAATTGGTGCCTCAGTATATCAGACTTTCCCAAGCGGAGCGGGAAAGACAAGAGAAAGAAAACCGAAAGGGTTGTGAATAGATTGAAAAACTGGATGAAACGTGGCATAGTGGGAATTCTGTGCCTGAACCTGATATTTGGAAGCATGGCTATGGTGCCATTTTCGGCTTATGCCGTAGAGAATACAACGGCCGCTGAAACAGAGAAAAAGGAAGAAAAGGAGCCGGAGCGTCCCACCCATGATAAGGACGGAAAACCCATCCTCAGTGAGGGTGCGGTGGGTATCCTGATTGACGGAAAGACCGGACGTGTGCTTTATGAGTCGGGCAGTAATAAGAAAATGTATCCGGCCAGCACCACCAAGGTAATGACCGCTTTGCTGGCGTTGGAAGCAGTGGAGGCGAAGAAGGTTTCTCTTGATCAAAAGATTACCATCAAGAAAGAGATGCTGAAAGGATTGGATCCGGACGGTACCAACATGGCTTTAAAAGATGGTGAGGTTATCAAATTTCAGGATCTTTTATACGGCTTGATGATTCCTTCCGGCAACGATGCCGCCATGGCAATTGCATATACGGTAGGTGGAAGTCAGAAGCAGTTTGTGGATATGATGAACAAACGGGCAAAGGAACTTGGCTTGACCAAGACCAAGTTCAACAATCCTCATGGCCTTTCCGACAAAAAGCACTATACCACAGCGGCAGAAATGGCAATTATCGCGTATCATGCCATGCAGAAGCAAGCGTTTCGCGAGATTGTGGAAATTGCGCATATTAAGATTCCGCCCACCAATAAGACCGAGGAAGAACGCTATTACATCAATACCAACGGCTTGGTTTCCACCATGCGTTACACCCAGTATTATTATCAAGGTGCAACCGGAATCAAGACGGGATATACCGATGATGCAGGAAACTGCCTGGTGTCCTCTGCCCAAAGAGGAGGAGTAGAACTGATTGCCGTTCTTTTCCACGCCAACGGCGTTGATAAATCCCATAAGGATTCGGCGCGGATGTTGGATTACGGATTTTCGGAGTTTGAGTTGATGACCCCGGTTAAGGGAGATCAAATCCTGAGTGAGGTCAAGGTAAAGTGGGGTAAATCCCGTGAGAGCGTAACGGTATCTGCGGTTGAACCCATCTCGGTGCTGGTTCCCAAGGGTACAAAGCCGGATGAACTGACCATTGAAACCGAACTTCCTGAATTTATAAAGGCTCCGGTGGAAAAGGATATTCTGGTAGGAAAGGGAATCATTCTCTTGAACGGAACCGTAGTAGGCGAGGGTCAACTCCGAGCCGATTTGGATGTTTCCAGAAGTGCTTTTTGGCCCATTTATGCGTTCTTTGAATGGTTATGGAGTTTTCTTGTGATTCGGGTTCTTTGCTACTTGGTTCTGGCGGCGGCAGGGATATTTGTTGTTATGTTCCTTGTTCGAGGTCAAAAGGAATGGGCTAAGTTGCGGAGAAAAAAGTCTCGAAGAAGAAAGTAAGGCAGAAAATAAGAAACAATCTGAAATTTATCTTGAAAAAGTAAGTCTGTTATGCTATACTGGGTAAAATGGTAAGAAAACTAAGATAAAGAGGATATTATGGAAAAGATATTTGGAGTTTATGGCTGGACATTTTTGCTGTCCTTAATGCCTATTTCAGAGATTCGTGGCGCAATGATATATAGTCTGCCACAGATCGACCATACAATTTGGAATATGCTGTCGGTGTATTTTCTTGCGGTATTTGCGAATTTTCTCCCGGTGCCCTTCATTATGTTGCTTTTCCGTCCGCTGGTAAAATGGCTGAAAAAGACAAAACTTTTTGGTAAAGCGGCTCATTGGTTGGAGAACAGAACGGAGAAAAAAGCCTCGACGTTAAAGGCGGCAAGTGCTTGGGCGCTGATGATTTTTGTGGCAATTCCCTTTCCCACAACGGGTGCGTGGACGGGTTCCATGATTGCGTCTTTACTGGATATGCGGTTTAAATATGCCCTTCCGGCTATTTTATGTGGTATTTTGATTTCGGGTTTGATTATGATGTTACTGATGACCGGTGTATTGAATCTGGGCAGTCTGGGTGACATTATGACGCATCAATAGTGATGCATGAGAAAGGAATGTTGATATGAGAGAAGGAATAGGGCAGAAGACAGGAGCTGGCAGAAAGGCGCTGATTACATTCGGCATTCTGTTTTTGGCAATAGGTATCTTTCTGGTATCTTTCGTTTGTTCTTGGCAGGTTATGATTGAATCATCACAACCGGCTGAAGATGCAGACTCTACTTTGGCAGAAGAAAATGAAAGATTGGAAGAAGAAGTACAACTGTTATTGGAACAGATGGACATCTTAGAAAGCGAACTGGAGAAGTACAAGGAAAGCGATGATGAACTGATCGACGAAAGAGATGACAGCAATACGAAAACATCATCCGACTCGGATAAAAGTACATCGTCTTCCGGATATACTCCGAAAAGTACTGTGAAGCCGTCTAGCGGATCTTCTACCACATCTACTTCAGGAGGATCGTCTTCCCCAGGTTCTTCTTCTCAGAACAGAACCTCATCTACCAGTAGGCCGTCCTCATCAAGCAGTACATCTTCTTCGGGAAGTACTTCATCTTCCAGCAGTTCTTCATCGACAGGAAGCACATCATCTTCAAGTAGTTCCACATCGTCGAGCAGTTCTTCATCAAGTAGTTCATCATCGACAGGAAGTACATCGTCTTCCGGCGGTACAACCTCCTCAAGTAGCGGAGGAACGTCTTCCGGTAACAGCAGTAGTTCAGTAAGTGAAATTTACGAATAAAATAGAAGAGAAACAGGAGGAAGAATAGGATGGAAAAACCAAAGTATAAAAGAGTCATGCTGAAAATCAGCGGTGAGGCGTTGGCAGGTGAAAAGGGGTTTGGTTTAGATCAACCTACCATCAACGCCATTGCACAGAAGATTAAGGAATGTTATGATATGGGCGTTGAGATTGCCATTGTTGTCGGTGGTGGTAACTTCTGGCGTGGCCGTACCGGTGAGGGTATGGATCGCTCCCGTGCTGACCATATGGGAATGCTTGCAACGGTAATCAATTCCTTGGCGCTTTTGGATGCTTTGGAACAACTTGGCGTAGAGGGTCGGGTTCAGACCGCTATTGAAATGCGCCAGATTGCGGAACCCTATATCCGCTTAAAGGCGGGCAGACATCTGCAAAAGGGTCGGGTTGTTATCTTTGCCTGTGGTACAGGTAACCCCTTCTTCTCCACCGATACAGCGGCTGCACTTCGTGCGGCAGAAATTGATGCAGAGGTAATTCTTCTTGCAAAGAAAGTGGATGGCGTTTATGACAGCGATCCCAATATCAATCCTGATGCACAGAAGTTTGAGTCTTTGAGCTTCATTGACGTTTTGAATCGTCAGTTGGGTGTTATGGATTCCACCGCAACCTCTTTGTGTATGGATAATGATATTTCCATTCTGGTCTTTGGCCTGGATGATCCTGAGAATATTAAGCGTGCCGTAATGGGCGAAAAAATTGGAACTTTGGTAAAGCGTTAATTTAAGGAGGAAGTTATAATGAATAATGCAGAAAATAAAATGAACAAAGCAATCGATGCCTTGGTAAATGATTTGGCATCTGTCCGTGCAGGTAGAGCAAACCCTGCAATCTTAGACAAAATCACCGTAGAGTACTATGGTGTACAGACTCCTTTGGCTCAGGTTGGTACCGTTTCGGTTCCCGAGGCGCGGTCTCTGGTGATTCAGCCCTGGGATGTATCTGTTCTGAAGGAAATCGAGAAGGCAATTCTTGCTTCCGATATCGGTATTACCCCCAACAACGACGGTAAGACCATCCGCCTGAACTTCCCTCCCCTTACCGAGGAGAGAAGAAAGGAACTGAGCAAGGGTATCTCCAAGCGTGGTGAGGATGGCAAGGTTGCAATCCGTAACATTCGTCGTGATGCTTTGGAACAGTTCAAGAAGCAGAAGAAGGACGGAGAAATCACCGAAGATGATTTGAAGGGTCTGGAAGATAAGATTCAAAAGTTGACCGATAAGTTTGTAAAAGAGGTTGATACCATTATTGCTGCCAAGACCAAGGAGATTATGGAAGTTTAGGCAGAAACCATGGAAGAAATACCGAGAGGGGAATAGGGGGAAAGTCCTCTATTCCCTCTCTTATATGGAGGGATAGCCGTGTTCTTCAAGAAAAAGAAAGCGAATATCGAACTGGATATGGATCGGATTCCGAAGCATATCGGTGTGATTATGGATGGCAACGGACGCTGGGCAAAACGTCGTGGACTTCCTCGGTCTGCCGGCCACAAACGCGGAGCGGATATTTTAGAAAACATCTGCGATTATTGTAACGGAATCGGCGTGGAAGCCTTGACGGTCTATGCTTTTTCCACCGAGAACTGGTCCAGACCCCAAGGGGAAATTGATGCCCTGATGGAACTTTTGTATCACTATCTCCAGATGGTAGAGGAGAAGTTCAAGGGTCGGAATATGCGATTGAAAATCAGCGGAGATATCTCTCCTTTGAGTGAGAAAATTCAGGATGCCATTCACCATGCAGAAGAAGTGACGGCGCCCGGTACCGGTATGGTTTTGAACATTGCTCTAAACTATGGGGGTCGTGATGAGATTGTCCGTGCAGCACGGAAACTCTGTGCTGACGTGGGCGGCGATACAGAAAAGATTTCCGCCATCGATCAGGAGACCTTCGGTAGATACTTAGACACGGCGGACCTGCCCGAGGTGGATTTGATTATCCGTCCCAGCGGAGAGAAACGGCTCTCCAACTTCCTGCTTTGGCAGGCGGCCTATGCAGAGTTCTGGTACAGTGATATTTGCTGGCCGGACTTCAAAGAAGAAGACATGAAACAGGCAATTTATGATTTTCAAAATCGGGACAGACGATTCGGAGGTGTAAAGTAAGATGGATGCTTCGTTGAAACAAAGAGTGTTAACGGCGGTAATCTGCTTGCCCTTGTTGATTGGGTTGCTTTTTTGCCCCACGCCGGTAATTGTGGTGGTGGTTATGCTTGCCGCCATGATTGGTATGCATGAATACTATCAGGCAATCGGCCTCAGTGAGAAAAAGTTGCTCTGTCTCATGGGTTACCTTGCGGCGATTGTGATTCCTTTGGGAATCTATTATCTCACCGATACCGCATTGGTTCTGGTTTACATCTATGTGGTGGCCTTGTTTGTCCTGATGCTGGTAAGTAAAAATCAGGTTACCTTTAAGGATATTGCCCTTTTGGCCATGGGTCTTGTGTACATTCCTTATTTCTTGTCCCACATTATCTACATTCGGGACTTGGAACTTGGGAATATCTATATCTGGTTGGTTTTTGTGGGATCCTTTATGACCGATACCTGTGCATACTTTACAGGTTGCTCTATCGGTGGCAGAAAACTCTGCCCCACCATCAGCCCCAAAAAGACGGTGGCAGGTGCCATTGGCGGTACGGTCGGTTGCGGTTTGAGTTTTATCATCTTCGGCGTGATTGTGAACGTCTTCTTTGATGGAGCATTGCAGGGAAAAACCTTAAACCTGTTCCTTTTATTCCTGATGGGATTGGTGGCATCGGTGGTTTCTCAAATTGGTGATTTGATTGCATCCATGCTGAAACGTCAATGTGGTATTAAGGATTTTGGAACCCTCCTGCCCGGTCATGGCGGAATCTTAGATCGGTGTGACAGTATCATTATGGTAGCGCCGGTAATCTTCTTGTTTTTAATCAAGTTCGGGGTTCTGGCGTAATGAAATGCGTTTGAATGACATAGACTAATTAAAGTAGGCGATTGAATGAAAGTAGCAATTCTCGGCTCCACCGGATCCATCGGCACCCAAGGCTTTGAGGTGGTTGAGGATCTTCGGGGCATCAAGGATATTGAGGTTGTTGGTATTTCCGGCAACAAAAATCTGAAATTATTAGAAGAACAAATTCGAAAATTCCATGTCCCCTATGCGGCGGTTCCTGAGGAAAAGGATGCCAAGACATTGGCAACTGCCGTAGCAGATACAGACTGCAAAGTTCTCTCCGGTCAGGAGGGGCTTTGCTTTATTGCGGCAGAAACCGGAGCGGATATGCTCTTATCTGCCATTGTGGGATTTTCGGGGATGGTTCCCACCATGAAAGCCATTGAGGCAGGGATTGATATCGCTCTTGCCAATAAGGAAACGCTGGTGACCGCAGGCTTCATCTTTATGGATGCGGTGGCAAAACATCAGGTTCGCCTTTTGCCGGTGGATAGTGAACACAGCGCCATCTTCCAGAGTCTGCATGGGGGAAAGCGGAAAGAACTTTCCAAAATTCTTCTCACAGCATCGGGGGGGCCTTTTTACGGAAAGACACGAGATGAACTGGAGAAGGTTACCCTTGCTCAGGCATTGAAACATCCCAACTGGAGTATGGGCGCTAAGATTACCATTGATAGTGCAACTTTGATGAACAAAGGTCTGGAAGTGATTGAGGCAAAGTGGCTTTTTGATGTGGCAATTGATGATGTGGAAGTGGTGGTGCAACGAGAGAGTATTATTCACTCTATGGTGGAATTCTGTGACCATAGTGTGATTGCGCAACTGGGACTTCCATCCATGAAACATCCCATCCAGTATGCTTTCACCTACCCGGAAAGACTTCCTGCCAAGGGGGAACGTATTTCCTTCGGAGATTTGGGTAAACTTTCCTTTGGAAAGCCTGATGAGGAAACCTTCCGTTGTCTTGCCCTTGCCAAGGAAGCAGGACGGAGGGAGGGAATTATGCCCACCATCATGAACGCCGCCAACGAGGTGGCAGTGGGTGCATTCCTGCAGGAGAAAATAGGATTTTTGGAGATTGCGGATTTTGTGGAAAAGACCATGAGAGATTTTGACAATATTCCTAATCCCACCATAGACGATTTGTTGGAGGCGGATGCTTCCGTGCGAGAAAGAGGAATTTAGGAGGTATCAGAGAAATGAGTATGCTGCTTACGGTGATTGCGGCGATTCTGATTTTTTCTGTCATTGTTTTTGTGCATGAGTTCGGGCATTTTATTGCCGCCCGAATTTTTGGCGTGACCGTGCATGAATTCGCCATCGGTATGGGCCCTGTTCTTTGGAAGAAGCAGGGAAAAAGAGAGACATTATATTCCATTCGTGCCATTCCCATGGGCGGATTCTGTCAGTTGGAGGGAGAGGACGAGGAAAGCGATAGTCCCGGTGCTTTCAATAACAAAAAGCCCGTACCTCGTATCATTATTCTGGCGGCGGGCGTTGTGATGAACCTGTTACTGGGTTTTGTTCTTGTTTTGGGTTTGATTACAACAAGTGCAGTCATTAATGGTGGAATGACATCCACCATTGTGGAGCAGGTCGACCCCGAGTCCTCAGCGGCAAGTTTTTTAGAGCCGGGCGACCAAATTGTGGCAGTAAACGGAAAGAGAATTCATATTCAACGGGATTTGAGTTTTGAACTCACCCAAAATGGTATGAAGGAGGCAACCCTTACGGTGGAACGAAACGGAGAGGAGTTTACCCGTTCCTTCATGCCCATGGAAACCACCTATGAGGATGGAAGTAAAGGGTATCTTGTGGGATTTCATATTGCCATCCAACCGGTGACGGTGGGAAGAATTCTGCACGAATCCTTTTTCCAGACAGTATGGATGGGGAAATTGGTCTTTGTATCTTTGGGGATGCTTTTGTCCGGTGAGGCAGGCGTTCAGGATATGTCAGGACCGGTAGGTGTAGTCAGTGCCATGAACACAGTGGCACAAAGCGGTATCCTGCCCCTTCTGTACTTTGCAGCATTTTTGGCGGTGAACATCGGCTTGATGAATCTGTTGCCGCTTCCTGCTCTGGATGGAGGCAGAATCATCTTTGTCCTGATTGAACTGATTTTCCGAAAGCCTGTTCCCAGAGACAAAGAGGGATGGGTACACTTTGTGGGCTTTGCTTTGTTGATCCTGTTAATGATTTATGTGACGTGGAATGACGTTGTAAGGATATTTGTGAAATAAAAAAGGCTCCCCATATGGGGAGCTTTTTTATTTCATTTCTACAATGGTAACCCCGTGATCACCCTCGCCATAGTTTCCAAGGCGGAAGGTCTTCACTTGAGGGTGTTTCCGGAGCATCTGCTGGATACCGCTCCGGAGTGTTCCGGTACCCTTTCCGTGGATAATGCTGACAGAGTTGAGTCCTGCCATGCTGGCTTCGTCTAAGAACTTGTCTGCTTCCAAAAGCGCTTCCTCCAAAAGCATACCCCGTAAGTCCACCTCGGTTTTCACCGAACTGCTGCGGAGATTACTTTCTTTCTTCCGCGGCGGTGTGTAAGAACGCTTGTCGGTGTTCTGTGCCTCTTCCAGTAAGGTAAGGTTTTCCACCCGACTGTTTACTTTCATAATTCCCACCTGAACGGTAACCGTGTTATCCTTTTCGTTGATGGAAAGAATACTTCCTTGATCGCCCAAATCGTTCAAAAGAACGGTGGCGCCAAGACGAAGACTGCGAATGTTCACAGAGGAAGACTTCACAGCAGGTGCTTTGGCTTTGGGGGACTTGTTCTTCTTTTTCTTAAGACCAAGTTCCTTTTTCAGTTCCTCCATCACACGGAGGGTTTCTTTCTCGTCCTTGGCCTTACGAGCCGCTTTTACCTCGTCTAAGAGGGCATCGGTTTCGGCCTGAGCACGTTCGATAATCTTATCTGCTTTCTCCCGTGCTCGGTCATAGATTTTATCTTTCTGCTTTTCAATCTTCTCCCGTTCCCGTTCCAGTTCCTTTTTCAGAGTCTCAATCTCTTTCCGCATCTCCTCAGATTCCAAAGATGCCTGTTCGGTGGTGCGGCGGTTTTTCTCGATGCTGGTCAAAACATCCTCAAAGCGGATGCTCTCTTCCGAAAGACGTTCCTTTGCCCGCTCAATGATATGGGCGGAAAGTCCCAGACGGGAAGAAATGGCAAAAGCGTTACTCTTTCCCGGAACCCCAATCAAAAGCCGATAGGTGGGGCTTAAGGTTTCCACATCAAACTCACAAGAGGCGTTCTCCACTCCCTCGGTGGAGAGGGCATAGAGTTTCAGCTCACTATAGTGAGTGGTAGCCAGAGTTTTTGCACCGGCAAGACGGATGTTTTCCAAAATGGAAATGGCAAGAGCCGCACCCTCTACCGGATCGGTGCCCGAACAAAGTTCGTCGAAGAGGACTAAAGAATTGTGATTCACTGTCTCTAAAATCCGTACAATGTTGGTCATATGGGAAGAGAAGGTGGAAAGACTCTGTTCAATGCTCTGTTCGTCGCCAATGTCTGCAAAAATTCCGTCAAAGACGGGGAGAACGCTATCCTCTGCGGCGGGAATATGAAGCCCTGCCTGTGCCATCAGGCAGAAAAGACCCACCGTTTTCAAAACTACCGTCTTACCGCCGGTGTTGGGACCGGTGACGATTAAGGAATCAAATCCATCCCCAATCCAGATATCGGTGGGAACAATTTTTTTCGCGTCAATCAGGGGGTGTCTTCCCTTTTTGATGTTGATATGCCCCTCTCGGTTCAGGACAGGACAGGTTGCTTTCATTTCCAAAGCAAGTTTCGCCTTGGAAAAGACAAAGTCCAGATGAATCAGGGTATCAAAGTTATAGCTGAGGAGTTCGGAGAGTTCTGCTGCCTGCCCCGATAACTCCATCAAAATCCGTTCGATTTCTGCCTTTTCTTTTAGTTCCAGTTCGTGAAGCTCGTTGTTGGCATTAACCACCGTTTCCGGCTCAATAAAGACAGTTCCGCCAGATGAGGAAAAGTCGTGGGCAATACCACGCACATCACTGCGGTGTTCTGCCTTGACAGGTACCACATAACGGTTATTCCGCAGGGTAACAATGGGATCCTGCAGAAATTTCTGGTAGTGGGAGGAATGAATCATAGAGTCAAGGGATGTCTTGATTTTGTTGGAGGTTGTTTTAATCTTTCTTCGGATTCCGGCAAGTTCGGGACTTGCTCCGTCCGCCATTTCCTCCTCCGAAAGGATGGCACCAAAGATACGGTCTTCCATTCCTTTGTCGGGAGACAGAGATTCAATGTAACCAAATAAAATCCCCGTCTGCTCTGCCGTCAAACTCTTTAAGGTTCGGGCATTTTTCAAGATGCGGGCAAGGTTCAAAAGTTCTCCCATGTTAAGAGAACCACCCACCGCCAACCGCTTCAAGGGTTCCTTAATGGAGGAAATGGTCAAAAGTTCCGGTGTCCCGTATTTTAAAATTAGGGTGACAGCGGCATCGGTCTCCTCCAAGGTCTGCTCCACAATCCGAAAGTCGGAGGAAGGTTCCAGTGCGGAAATCCGAACTCTGGTTTCCTCGTTTTTGGCGTGGGAGGCGAGCATATGGGTGATTTTATGATATTCTAATGTTTTTAAGGTTTTTTGTTCCATAGTATCAAGTCTCCTATGGGGTTATTATAACCGATTTTGACCGGGTTTGTCTACCCCCTTTCTTGACGGATTATGTCTTGTCGGGAAAAATTTCTATTCCCCTTTGTCCCATGTTTTGCATAGAATAAACTGACGGGGAATTTTTCTTGGAAAAATCCAAGAACCGGTTGAAAAATCAAGAGAAATGTGATACAATTAAAAATTGAAGATTTGGAGGAAGTAAGATGGAACGATATTTGGACAACAGCGCCACCACCCGACCCTATGATGAGGTTGTGGAAACCATGGCGCGTGTCATGAAAGAACAATACGGAAACCCGTCTTCTCTGCACCGACTGGGTATGGCAGCAGAGAAAGAAGTGAAGTTTGCCAAAGAGGCCATTGCAGAAACGCTTCGTGCAACTCCTCAGGAGATTTACTTCACTTCCGGCGGAACAGAATCCAATAACCTTGCCATTCGTGGTGCTTGCAGTCTCAGTCGGGGCAGACAGATTATCACCACCCCGTTGGAACACCCTGCAACGATGAATACTTTAGGACATTTGCAGAAAAAGGGTTGGCGGGTAGACACCATCCCGGTGGACGAGAATGGCGTGATTAAGCTTTCGGCTTTTGAGAGTATGATTACCCCTGATACCGCTTTGGTTACCGCTATGTTGGTGAACAACGAAATCGGGTCGGTACAGCCCATTGCACAGATGGCAAAGATCCTGAAAAAGAAGAACCCCCGTGCCCTTTTCCATGTGGATGCGGTGCAGGGATTCTGTAAAGTTCCTTGCGATGTGAAGGAATTGGGTGTGGATATGCTCAGTATCAGTGGTCATAAGATTCACGGACCTAAAGGGATCGGCGTTCTGTATCTGAAAAAAGGAACCCGGATTGCTCCTATCATCTTTGGTGGCGGTCAGCAGGATAACCTTCGTCCCGGTACCGAGAACGTTCCAGGAATTGCGGGTCTTGGTGTCGCGGCAAAACTCTGCCATGGGAATATGTCCCGTTCGGTGCCCAAGATGGAGATGCTGCGGAAGCGATTGGAGGAGGGAATCTTAGAAAGAATCCCCAACGTGAAGATTAACACACCCAAAGAGTGTGCCCCTCATATTCTGAATGTCTCTTTTGACGGAGTCCGTTCCGAGGTGGTACTCCACTCTCTGGAAAACAGCGAGATTTACGTGTCCAGCGGTTCGGCGTGTTCCAGTCACAAAAAGGAACCAAGTTATGTATTGACATCTATCGGCACCCCTCGGAATTTGATTGACGGAAGTATCCGCTTCAGTTTATCCGAGATGAACACCATGGAAGACATTGAAGTCACCTTGGAGGTGCTTACCGGAATTATTGGAAATTTACGGAAGTTGAAATTATAAGTATAGAACGGAGAATACCAATGAAAAAAGTGGATATTGTATTATTGAAGTATGGAGAAATCGCACTGAAAGGTTTGAATCGTCCCATGTTCGAGCAACGGCTTCTTAACAACCTGAAACGGGTATTGGAGCCGGTGGGAGAGTTCAAAATTCGCAAATCCCAGTCCATGATTTATGTGGAACCCATGGATGAGGGCATCGATATGGAAGAAGCCATCGGGCGGATGCAAAAAGTCTTTGGTATTGTCAACATCTGCCCGGCGGTTTCCTGCGATAAGGACATGGACAGCATTGCCAGAACTACCATTGAGTGCCTGAATGAAATGGACACCGAGGGGAAAACCTTTAAGGTAGAGGCAAAGAGAGAGGACAAACAATTCCCCTTGAACTCTCCCCAGATTTGTCAGCAGATGGGCGGTGCCATTTTAAAGAATGTGAAAGGTCTGTCGGTAGATGTCCACAACCCGGATATTCTGGTACAGATCGAGATCCGACAGAAAGCGTATATCTTCACCCGGAAGATCAGCGGCGCCGGCGGTATGCCGGTTGGAACCAATGGCAGAGCGGCGCTGCTCTTATCCGGCGGTATT
>JAZRQC010000075.1:0-9956 GCA_045649565.1 Ructibacterium sp. | reverse complement strand
AAATATTGTTATCAAAGTCCGATTGCAGGTTGAAGTTTAAAACCGGTGTACCGATGGCTTTTTCCAGGGCCAAGGAGGTAACACTGTTAAGAAGTGCAGTGGGGCCTTGGGTATCCTTACAGAAGATGGCACCCAAGGAGTCGCAAAGGGGTGCCCCTGCCTCTCTGCCGTCGGGAGTGGCGCCAATGTTTCTGCCTGCCTCCACCTGAGACATAAACTGAATGGAGGCTGGAATAAATCCTCCTCCCAGATAGGGGGTCTTGTTATCTAACATGGCATAGACTTCGGCAGAAAGTTTTTGAGCAAGGGCGTTGGCATCGGGATGATCAATGCCGAACCGAATGGGATGATCCTGCACCAATGCAAGAAAGTCTTTGTCATTCTCGGTCAGGTGACGAAGAAGTTCTTGGGGAGAATATCTCTTCTGGGTATATATCAAATCCCGCACGACCAAAAGAGCGTCAATCACATTGATCATGCCTGCAAAGTTGATGATGCTGTAGCAGTACCTTGCACCGCCGTTGTTGAATTCCACCCCGTTGTCGATGCAATCATCCACCAGTAAGGTGCGCATGGGAAGAGGTTGGTAACGAGCACGATCCTTTTGGGATTGGGAGATACCGTCGGTGACCCGATTTACCACCTCCGCAATTTTTCGGAGATAGAGGTCATAAAATTCCTCAAAGGTTTGAGAATCGGCAAGGTGTTCATAAAGCGCCGCTTCCAGAATCAACAGAAGATTGATGCCTGCATCCAAGGAGCCTACGTTGGAAAGGCCCGCAAACATACTTTCGGTACAACCGCCGCCGCAGAACTTCTTTAAATCTTCCTCTCGGATTTGGGGGAATCTCTTTTGCAATCCGGCAATTAGTGCAGGATTGTAGAAAGCCGGTTGCCCGTTTTGGGACTTAATGACCTCAAAGGCCTTTTCCCAGATCTCGTCGGGGGTATCCTCGTTGACAAAAAGTTCAATCATGGGTCGGCGCTTGCCCTTGGACGCCTCCAAGCATTGGAGGGTAAGGGGGTTGTAGTCCGTCCCCAATGCCATAGAGTACCCCTCGTTGGCATCTAAGTTATCATACAGATTTTTCAAAAGGTCGGTGATATCCTCTCCCTTGTGATAGGGGGCAAGTCCTGAGGCAACACAACCTAGGTTGTCGCAGTTGTCAAGATAGAGAACAAAGTTCCAGGCAACTACCGCCTCATAAATGGTTTCGGCAGGGTGGAGGGGAACTTTTTTCAGAGCGGAGATGAGTTTTTCATCGGCGCCGGATTCTTCCAGATGGGCCACACACCGCTCTATATAGGTGCTAAGACCCGTCAGCAGATGCAAAAGTCCCTCCCGCATATCCTTGTCCTGAATCTTTTGGACTCTCTGGGTATAGGAGAGAAAACCCTCCTTCAAAATCCGCTCATAATGAGGGAAGGAGTGGGTGTACATATTGCCACCAACCCCGTGTTCTTGGGGAACAGAGGTTTGATATTTCAAAAAATCTGATCGGAACGCCTGCGCCAGCTCCGGGTCTTTTTCCGCCATTTGGACAGAACGCATGGTCATGCCGGTCCCGTAGTGGGGATAGATGGCCATATGGCTCCGGAACGTGCCGGAGGGGTAGAGAAGCTCTCCTCCATAGGGGGCAAGTTCGCAGGTTTCGTAAAATCTGCGCATTCCCAAAGCCTTGCGATAAAACAGACTTCGGCCCGGTTCTTCAAACAGTCCGGCACCGCCGTATTCGCCAATGCTTTTCAGTCTTTCGGAAATCATAACGCCACCTCCTTGTGATAGGAGCATTATAACCCTTCTGCCGGAATTTGTAAAGGACTTTTGGTCTCTTTTTTTCGTATTTTTCTTGCCTATGGGGATAAAAACTGGTATACTGAAAACACTAACCCCATCAGGAAAAGGAGGCGTGATAAGATGAAGAAAACCTATCTTTGTATTGATTTAAAATCTTTTTATGCCTCGGTGGAGTGTGTGGAGCGGGGTCTTGACCCCATGACCACCAACCTGGTGGTGGCGGACAGTTCCCGTACCGAAAAAACCATCTGTCTGGCGGTGACCCCAAGCCTGAAATCCTATGGCATCCCCGGGCGGGCACGGCTTTTCGAGGTGGTGCAAAAGGTAAAGGAGGTCAACGCCCTGCGCAGACAACAAGCCCCCGGCAAGAGATTGCACGGAGAGTCCTTTGATGATAAGGAGCTGAAGAAGAACCCATCCCTTGCCCTATCCTATCTGGTGGCGCCTCCAAGAATGGCACATTATTTAGAACACAGTACCCGAATTTACGATATTTATCTTAAGTATGTTGCACCGGAGGATATTTTGGTCTATTCCATTGATGAAGTTTTTATGGACATCACCAAGTACCTGAAAACCTATCAAATGACAGCCCATAAGCTTGCCATGACCATTATCAAAGATGTGCTTGCTGCCACCGGGATTACTGCCACGGCAGGGATTGGCTCTAATATGTATCTTGCCAAAATTGCCATGGATGTAACGGCGAAGAAGATGCCCCCGGATGAGGATGGAGTACGGATTGCAGAACTTACCGAAATGACCTACCGAAAGGAACTGTGGGGGCATAAACCCCTGACGGATTTTTGGCGGGTGGGGAAAGGCTATGCAACAAAATTGGAACGGCACGGACTTTCTACCATGGGGGATATTGCCCGGGCGTCCCTGAATCCCTATGGCAGAAGCCTTTTGAAAAAGTTGTTCGGTATCAATGCCAAACTATTGATTGACCACGCCTGGGGATACGAGCCTTGCACCATGGAGGAGGCAAAAGCCTACACGCCCGAGAATCGGAGTATCAGTTCAGGGCAGGTGCTTCAGGAACCCTATTCTTTTGAAAAGACAAGGGTTGTGGTCTGGGAGATGCTGGAACTTCTTGCCCTTGATTTGGTGGAAAAGGGACTTGTCACCGATCAGATTGTTCTCACCATCGGCTATGATACTGAGAACTTGACCGACCCTAAGATTGCAAAGGGGTATCAGGGAGAGGTCACCACCGATTACTATGGCAGAAAGGTTCCAAAGCACGCCCACGGCACCGCCAACATTGGCAGACATACCGCCTCGGCAAGGTTGATTACCGGTGAGGTGATGAAGCTTTATGATGAGATGGTGGATCCGAGGCTTTTGTGTCGGCGGATTACCATTGCCGCCAATCATCTTCTTCCGGAGAGAAGTCTGGAGGAGAAAATTGTTTACGAGCAGATGGATTTGTTCACCGATTATCAGGATCGGGCGGCAGCTGAGGCGCGGGAGAAGCTGGAGCTTCAAAAGGAACGGAAACTGCAGGAAGCCATGATTGATATAAAGTCCCGATACGGTAAGAATGCGGTGCTCAAGGGCACCAATCTCCAAGAGGGTGCCACCACTCGGGAGAGAAACAAGCAAATCGGCGGACACAAGGCGTAGAAAACTTGGAAATTTGTCCGACAGAGGAAAAATCTAAAAAAGGTCTTGAATCTTTCCGGAAAAGATGATATAGTAGATAAAAATAAATAAAAACGGGAGCTTGTAGTACAGGCTGAGAGGAAGGTATGACCTTCGACCGAGAACCTGATTTGGATAATGCCAACGTAGGGATGCCTGTATTTGAGGTGCAGGAATAACCAAGTGTTTTATGGAAGTTACCAAATCGGTAGCTTCCTTTTTTATTTCTTGGAATGGAGGTGAATTTGCATCCGAGAGACTCGGACGGATATCTGGCGAGCGCCTTTTGTCTTGTATTTTGCGATGGGAACCCGTGTTTCGGGGTGAGAGGAGAAAAGTGATTCTCGACCGGCCAGAGCAGATGCTCTGTATTATAACAAGAAAAGAGGAATTTCAAATGACCAAATCAAAAAACTTACTGAAGATGATTGTACTTTCTATGCTGGTGGCTCTTGGGGTGGTAATATCTCCCATACTTCGGGTGGAGGGAATGTGTCCTATGGCGCATTTTATCAATATTGTGTGCTCGGTATTCTTAGGACCCTGGTATTCCCTATTGTGTGCCACACTTATCGGTGTGATTCGTATGGCGACCATGGGAATTCCCCCCATAGCATTGACGGGTGCCATCTTCGGGGCATTTTTATCCGGTGTCTTTTATCGTGTATCAAAAGGTAAACTTATCTTTGCGGTGCTTGGTGAAGTGATTGGAACGGGTGTCATCGGGGCTGTGGTATCCTATCCGGTGATGAATTTTCTATGGGGCAAGGAGGGCTTGAGCTGGCTTTTCTATCTTCCGTCATTCATTTGCGGAACCCTGATCGGCGGCAGTATTGCCTATGTGTTTTTGCGAAAATTAGCTGATAACGGAATGCTTCCCAAATTACAGAATATGCTTTCCGTAACAAGCTATCAGGATAAGAGCAGCTTGCTTTCTACCACCTTAACAATAGGGGCGTTTGGCGGAATCCTTTTTGTGGTAATCGAATTGGCATCTGGGATTTTTCACTTTACGTCACCTATATGGAATGGGTTGTCCTATGCTTCTCTCTGGGGGTGCATTCTGGTAGCAGGTATGTATTATATTTTTAAGAAGGTGAAAAAAGATGGTTAATAAAATTTGGGATATCCGGGAGGGTGTTTTGGAAGAAAAGCCGCTAATTCATTGCATCACCAATCCAATCTCCATCCAGTCGTGTGCCAATACCATTCTTTCGGTGGGAGCAAAGCCGATGATGGCAGAGCATCCGAGGGAGGTTTGCGAAATCACAGGGCAAGCGGACGCCCTGATGCTGAATATGGGAAACATTACCGATGCAAGAATGGAATCGATGATGTTGTCCCTGAACAAAGCAAAGGTCAAGGGGATTCCTGTTTTGCTGGATGTTGTGGGTATTGCTTGTTCAGGATTCAGGCGGAGCTATGCGAGGGAGCTTCTCAAAATGGCAGTGCCCTCTGTCATCAAGGGGAACTACTCGGAAATTATGGCACTATACGATGGGGGATATTTTGCCCCGGGGGTGGATGCAGATGCCTCTCTTGACGGAGAGGATGTCACCAAGGGAGCAATGGCTCTTGCAGACAAATATCAGACAGTGATCCTTGCAACCGGTGCGAGGGATGTGGTAACAGACGGAACAAGAATGGTGTATGTAAATAACGGAGTCCCGGTGCTTGCATCTGTGACCGGAACCGGATGTATGCTTGGTGCCTTGTGTACTGCATTTATGACAACTGCCAATCCATTGGAGGCGGCTATCGCTGCTTGTTGTTATTTTGGCATATGCGGAGAGCTTTCCAAAAGGAAGAAGGGGAACGGAAGTTTTATGGTAAACCTGATGGATAGAATTTCCACCCTTGGCAGAGAAGAAATATTGGAATATCAGAATGTGGAGGAGAAAGGATGAAAGGATTGGATACCAGACTCTATGTGATTACCGACAGCACCGGGTTTTCGGAAGAAGAATTTCTCTCCCGTGTCGAGCAAGCTCTGATGGGCGGCGCAACCCTCTTGCAGCTTCGGGAAAAAGAAAAGTCCACAAGGGAATATCTTGCACTTGCCCAAAAGGTTCATCGGTTAACAAAAAAATACCATATCCCTCTTATCATTGATGACAGAGTCGATGTGGCGTTGGCAATGGAGGCAGAGGGTGTTCATGTGGGACAAAGTGATATGCCGGTGTTTCTTGCGAGAAAACTGATGGGTAAGGATAAAATAGTGGGCGCAACGGCAAAGACGGTTGTGCAGGCAAGGGAGGCATATGAACAAGGGGCTGATTATCTCGGCGTCGGTGCAATTTATCCTACCACTACAAAGGTGAAGACGATTTTGACTTCCACGGAAACATTGAGGGATATCTGCCATTGTGTTCCCATTCCGGTGAATGCCATTGGCGGGCTGAACAAAGATAATATCCATATCCTGAAAGGAATTCCCATTGCCGGAATTTGTGTGGTATCTGGGATTATGAAAGCAGAAAATCCGGAAATGGCGGCGTTGGAGCTGAAGGAAAAAGTAAAGGAGCTTACAGAATGGCAGAAAGAAAAATAAGGAAGACTGCATTGACCATTGCCGGAAGCGATTCAAGTGGCGGCGCAGGGATTCAGGCGGACATCAAAACTATGACCATGCATGGGGTTTACGCTATGAGTGTGGTTACTGCCCTGACTGCACAAAATACCATGGGTGTAAGAGCGATTCAGGATGTAACCCCTGATTTTTTGAAGGCGCAACTGGATGCTGTGTTTGAGGACATATTTCCCGATAGCGTGAAGATCGGGATGGTTTCATCCGATGCATTGATTCGTGTGATTGCGGAAAGGCTAATCTATTATCGGGCAAAAAATATTGTGATAGACCCCGTTATGGTATCCACTAGTGGCTCTGCGCTTATCAAAAAAGATGCGAGAGCGACAATGGTTACAAAACTTTTGCCTCTTGCAACTCTTGTAACACCCAACATTCCCGAAGCAGAAGTTCTGTCGGGGGTGAAAATTCACAATAAGGAAGATATGGAAGTAGCCGCAAAAGTTATTGGGGACAAGTGTGGATGCAGTGTTCTGCTAAAAGGCGGACATTGTATCAATGACGCCAATGACCTGTTGTACCAAAAGGGCGGGGGGATATGGTTCTGCGGAAAGCGGATTGACAATCCCAATACCCACGGAACGGGATGCACCCTGTCCTCTGCCATCGCATCCAATCTTGCCAAAGGATATAACCTAAGTGATGCAGTCGGGAAAGCCAAGGACTACATTTCCGATGCCCTTGCGGAGGGCCTTGATCTGGGAAATGGTTCGGGACCGCTGATGCACAATTTCGGATTATCCACAAAATACGGAAGATAAAAAATATTTACTTGCTTCGCATAATGTGATAAGATAAAAGGCAAAGAAAGTATAGTCGGCATAGGACACAGAAAGGAGGGAGCAAATGAACGGATTCCCTTATAAAGATATTTTGGATCAACCCTATCCCAACCCTGAGGTGGAGCGGGACTTCCCTGACAAGGTTCTGCGGGCGGCACAGTTTGCTCCCTTTGCGGCGCTCACCGGCCATGATGCCGCCCTGGAAGAAACAGCACGGTTGACCGAAAAAAGGATAGAACTCAATGAGGATGCCAAGGCGGAATTGGATGCCAGAATCCGGATGCTGGACGATGCCATGGGTGAGCATCAAGAGATTTCGGTGACCTATTTCATAGAGGATCAGAGAAAAGAGGGCGGAAGTTACCGCACCTATACCGGGGTGGTAGTCGGTATCAAGGCCTATGAACGAGAGATGGTCTTTGCGGATGGGACACGGATTCCCATCGAGGATGTGGTGGCCATAGAGGGAGAACTGTTTGATGTATGTCACGGGGAGGTTGAAAAAATTGATTACCTGTAAGATTACTGTGATGAAAATGGCAAAGTATGAGGATTTGATGGAGCAATACGAAAACCCCATGGAACATCCCTGTGATATGGCCTTGGGACAGACCTTTCTCTCGGTGAATGGAGAAAAGCCGAAGGGGCTTTGCCAAAGTGCCTGGGAGAGTATGGAACCCTTTGTGAAAGAGCTTGCCCGAGGCGGTGGAAACTTTTTTGACGGGTGGATGAAGAACGAGAAGTCTGCCATGATTTCTTGTAACGATGGGTTCCGACCGGTGAGTTTCTACATAGAAGTAGTGGAGGAGAAAGAGCCTATTGAAAAAAGCGGAAGGATATGATATATTCTAAACATAAAGTAGGAGAGATTGATACAGGAGTAACGATATGAGAAGAAAAATCTATCAAATGGTACATAAGTATGAGGGGCATTGGTTAAGTGTCGCCTATCGGTATTTCATGGTGGTGGTTATCATAGCAAGTTTGGTGCCCCTGACCATGCGGGAGAACTATCCCATTTTCCGGGATATGGAACTGGTTTGCGCCATCATCTATGTGGTGGATTACGCTTTGCGATGGATTTCGGCAGACTATAAGTTTGACAATCACCATTGGACAGCTTTTGTGAAATACCCCTTCCGATTGATTTCTCTCATTGATCTGGCATCCATTCTGGCGTTGCTCAGTTCCGTTTTCGGACTGTTTGTAACCCTGCGGATTGCCAAGCTGTTTACAGTATGTCGGGTTGTCCGCATCTTCCGGTATTTCAAAGGATTTCAGGCGATGATTCAAATCCTGAAGCGGTCACGAAAAGCCTTGGCGGCAGTAGGCGGTCTTGCCGTTGGATATATTGTGGTGTCTGCCATAATTATGTTTCATGTGGAGCCGGATTTGTTTCACAACTTTTTTGATGCGGTGTATTGGTCTACCATATCTCTGACTACGGTCGGGTACGGGGATTTGTGCCCGGTTACCCTGAGCGGCAAGATTATTGCGGTGGTGTCATCCTTCTTCGGAATCGCCATTGTAGCTCTTCCCGCCGGTGTTGTAACTGCGGAATATCTTGAGTATATCAACGAGAAAAGAAAAGGATAGCCAAAGGTCTTTGCCATTGTTGGGGGACGAGGGCTATTGCAAAAAGATGTGGGATATGTTATACTGCATAAAAAGAAAATACATAAAAGGAGAAAAAGAATGAAAAGAAATCTTAGAAATTGGATGGTACTTCTTCTTGTGGGAATCATGGTTCTGTCTATGACCGGATGTAGCCAGACAAAGAAGGCGGAAAAGGCTGTAGAAAATATGCTTGACGCATTGCAAAATTACGATCTGGAACGGGCGCAGGAGTACATGGATGTAGAGGCAATGGAAGAAAGCG
The DNA here is from genome assembly GCA_045649565.1 of Ructibacterium sp. Taxonomy (GTDB): domain Bacteria; phylum Bacillota; class Clostridia; order Monoglobales; family Monoglobaceae; genus Ructibacterium. The sequence goes on along the minus strand of JAZRQC010000075.1, from coordinate 1,263 downwards.
TAGGTAGTGATGATGAAAGCTCTGAGGAATTTATGAGAATCATTTTCGAAGATATGGAATATGAAATTCTTTCCTCCGAGCAAATAGATGACGAAACGGTAGAGGTTTCGGTGGAAGTTACTACCATTGATATGACGAAGTTCATGCAGAGCTACTTTGCCAAGGCGTTGGAGTTTGCTTTTTCTAACTTAGATGCCACCGACGAAGAGACGGAAGCAAAGATGGAAGAACTCATGCAGGAGTGTCTGGAAGATACCCGGGATGAACGGATCACCCAAGAGGCTGTGGCGACTGTTGTAAAGGGTGATGACGGTTGGAAGGTAGAGTCTGATGATGCACTGATTAACGCTATGCTGGGCGGACTTCCTGAAGCCACCAAAAATCTGGAAGCCAATTTTGGCGAATAAAAAAGAAAACAAAAAAGGCAGGAACGAAAGTTCCTGCCTTTTGGTTTTGTCATTTTTATTTCGCAAGTTTTGCAGTGTCCATAGCGATCATCATTTCCTCGTCGGTGGGGATAACCAGAGTTCTTACGGTTGCACCCTCTGCGGAAATGTCCTTTTCCTCACCGCGAACCTTGTTGAGCTCGGGATCAACCTTGATGCCCATGAACTCAAGACCCTCGGTGATAGCCGCCCGCATCAGCGCGGTGTTTTCGCCGATACCTGCGGTAAAGACGATGGCATCAACGCCGCCCATAGCTGCAGCATATGCGCCAACGTAACGCTTTACGCTATATGCGAACATATCCAATGCAAGCTTTGCCTTGGGGTCGGTGTCCATAGCAGCTTCCAGATCACGGAAGTCGCTGGAGAGACCGGAGATACCGAATACGCCGGATTCCTTGTTCATCAGCGCGTCAACACCCTTAGCGTCCAGACCTTCGTTCTCCATCAGGAAGGTTACGATAGCAGGGTCAATGTCACCGCAACGGGTACCCATGGTAACACCTGCCAGAGGAGTAAAGCCCATGGAGGTGTCAACGGACTTGCCACCGTCTACTGCGGTGATGGAAGAACCGTTGCCCAGGTGAAGGGTAATGATCTTCAGATCCTCAGGCTTCTTGCCCAGCATTTCTGCAGCTCTGCCGGAAACGTACTTGTGAGAGGTTCCGTGGAAGCCATATCTTCTGATCTTGTGCTTCTCGTACATCTCGTAGGGGAGCGCATACATATATGCCTTTTGGGGCATGGTCTGGTGGAATGCGGTGTCAAATACACCAACCTGGGGAACACCGGGCATAATCTTGGCACAAGCCTCAAT
>JAZRQC010000074.1:0-8109 GCA_045649565.1 Ructibacterium sp. | reverse complement strand
CATACTCAGGCGTCCCGGTAGCTCTGCTACCGGACGCTATCGAAGTGCAGTTTACACAAGAATCGGGGAACAAAACAAAGAGTTTTTCGACAGTCCGGAAGGCGCCATCGGCGTCTTTTTGTCTATTTCTGCAGAAAGAATTTTTTTAGAAATTCCTGCAAAATCCGTCAGAAATCCCGGATTTCTGTCCCTTTTCTCACGTTTTTTCTTCCGGAAAAGTAGGATACCAACATGAAGATAACAAGTCTGGATCAAAACGGACAGTTCAGGCGTCTTTATCGTCGGGGCAAGTCTGTGGTAACACCTACCATGGTGGTCTATGCCATTCCCAATCGACAAAACCTCTGCCGTCTCGGTATTACTGCCGGGAAGAAGGTGGGCGGTGCCGTGGAACGAAACCGTGCAAAACGTCGGATTCGTGAACTTTTTCGCATGGAACAACCACAACTGAAAGGCTACGACTTTTGTATCGTTGCCCGAACCTATACGGTAACTGCGCCCTATCACAAACTGGTACGGGATTTCTCCCATGCCATGGAAGTTTTGGAGGCAAAACGAGATGAAACGGCTCTTGATTAGTATCATCCGGGGATATCAGCGGTGGATTTCACCCCTGAAGAAACCCTGCTGCCGATTCCATCCTACCTGCTCCCAGTATGCCATTTTGGCCATTCAGAAGTACGGTGTCGTTCGTGGCTCCCTGAAGGCTTTGTGGCGAATCCTACGCTGTAACCCGTTCTGTCAGGGTGGCGTGGATTACCCTTAACCGATTATACCTGCGAGGAGGGACATACCATGTCCTATATTATGCTTGCCTTAGGCTGGGTTTTGAAGATGTGCAATCTCTTAGTAGGCAACTACGGTGTTGCTATCATCCTCTTTACCATTTTGATAAAGTTTGCTTTACTTCCTCTTACCGTAAAGCAACAGCGTTCCATGATGCTGACTCAGAAGATTCAGCCCCTCATGAACGAACTGCAACAAAAATACGCAAATGACAAGGAAAAGCTGAATGCGGAAACCATGAAGCTTTACCAAAAATATAAAGTCAACCCCATGAGTGGCTGTCTCCCTCTGTTGATTCAGCTTCCCATTCTGATGGCGCTCTATTGGGTTGTGAAAAAGCCCGTTGTTTACCTGATGGGTTTTGGCGAGGACGAAGTTTGGAGAATCGTTAGTGCTGTTTTAGAATGGAGCGAAAGCAATCCTGACGGACTTTCCCAGTTCTTTACGGCTCTTGGCATTGATAAGATGTCTGCGTTAACCGATAATTCCTATAAGATGTTCGGTATGTATGAAATCCAGATTGCAGAGTTTATCCATTCTCATCCTGCCATCATGGATAGCCACTTCATTACAGAAACCGGAAAAAACTATGATATCATCGATTTCAATTTCATCGGTTTGAATCTTTCCATGACTCCCGATATGGGTGCATTCTTCAACCTGTTTTTAGGTCGCACGAAAGGCCTTACAATGGAAACCGCTCTTCTTTGGACTATTCCCATTGTGTCCGGCTTAAGTTCCTGGGTTACTGCGAAACTTTCTCAGGCAATGCAACCTCAGCAGGCTCCTCAGAAGGATGCCAACGGCGAGGAAAAGCCCAATCCCATGAAGTCCATGACCATGATGATGCCGCTGATTTCTGCTTGGTTTGCATTTACCTTGCCTGCAGCGGTTGGTCTTTACTGGATTGTGAGCAACATCCTCCAGCTGGTACAACAATATGCTTTAAACAAAATCATCAAACTTGATGTAACCGATGAACAAATCGAAGGAGAGATTGTCAATGCTAAGAAAAATCGAAAAAAACGCAAAAAGTAAAGAAGAAGCCCTGAAACTGGCCGCCGAGGAATTCGGTGTTTCCGTAGAGGAACTTTCCTACGAGGTAGAACGTGAAGTGGGCAAGGGCCTGATGGGTCTTTTGCTGGGTAAGGAAGTTATTATTTCTGCATGGATTACCAAAGAGGCTGAGGAAGAGGAACGGATTCAGAAGATTGCACAGTCAAGAGCGCAATCCGACAAGACCGCAACAGGCGGTGCAAATCCCTATGCTCCCAAGGAAACTCCCTCTTTCAAGGACCATGTAGGTTCCGAAGTTCGTAAGAAAAAGGCATCTGCTCCTTTGAAGAAGGAAGAAAAACCCGAAGCCGCACCTGCTCAGGCAGAGGCTCCTGCGAAAAAGCCTTCCAAGCGCTCCGAAGTTACCGAGCAGTCTTTGAAGGATGCGGAATTCTTCTTAAACGAGTTGATTCACAAGATGGGTCTTACCGATGCAGAAATCACCGTGGTACATGGTGGTGATTCTGTAGATGCAACCGTTGCAGGCTCCAAGATGGGCGCCCTGATCGGTAAGCGTGGCGATACCTTGGATGCAGTTCAGTATCTGACCTCTCTCTACGTTAACAAGGAGAAACACTCCTACATTAAGGTTAATGTGGACACCGAGGGCTATCGTGCAAAGCGGGAAGAAACCTTAAAGAAACTTGCCAAGAGTTTGGAATACCGCGTGGTTCGGGAGCGGAAAGCCGTTTCCTTAGAGCCTATGTCCCCCAATGAACGGAGGATTATCCATGCGGCATTGCAGAACAGTAACCGTGTGAAAACCTACAGCGTGGGTGAAGAACCTCATCGTAAAATTACGGTTGCACCCATTGACGAGGCATAACAATCGATGCACCTGCCGCAGTTCTCTATTGAGTTGCGGCTTTTTGCATTTTCAAAGGAGGTCGCTCATGAGCTCCCGTTACTTTCAAAACAAGGATTGTGAATACTACCCCTGTCACAACATGGAGGAGATGAACTGCCTCTTCTGCTTCTGTCCTCTTTATCCTATGTCGGATTGTGGCGGATACTACACCACCATTACGGGCAAGGACGGGAATGCGATAAAGGATTGCAGTAACTGTCAACTTCCTCACACCAAAGACGGATATGATATCATAATCCAAAAACTCACCCAAGAAAATCTATCACAAAAGGGATGAAACATATGACATTACAAGAAATTCAGGCATTGGATCAAAAATATTACATGAACACCTTTGGGGCAAGAACCCCCATCTGTTTCCGAAAAGGGGAGGGCATTACCCTGACCGATACCGAAGGCAAAACCTATCGGGACTTTTTTGCCGGCATTGCGGTAAATGCTTTGGGTTACGGACACCCCAGACTGGTTGCAGAACTCCAGGAGCAGGTGGCAAACCTGACCCATACTTCCAGTGTCTATTACGTGGAAAATCAGGCGTTACTTGCCCAGATGCTGGTGGAAAACAGTTGCGGTGATCGGGCATTCTTTGCCAGCACCGGTGCGGAAGCCAACGAGGGTGCCATCAAACTTGCCAAGAAATATTTCGTAGAAAAAGGTCAGCCGGAAAAGAGAGAGTTTATCACCATGCGAAACTCCTTCCACGGCAGAACCTTAGCAACGGTGGCGGCAACAGGTCAGGAAAAATACCAAAAACCCTACTTGCCTCTTCTTGAGAAGTTCACCCATGTTGACATTAACGACATTGATGCTCTTAAGAATGCGGTAACCCCCAACACCGCTGCCATTATGATTGAGATGATTCAGGGCGAAAGCGGCGTTATGCCTCTGGAGCAGGATTTTGTGGACGCCATCGCTGCCATCTGTAAAGAGAATGATATTCTCCTGATTGCCGACGAGGTACAGACCGGTATCGGCAGAACGGGAAAACTCTTTGCTTATGAATGGTACGGCGTTGAACCGGACATTGTAACCATGGCAAAAGGTCTTGGCGGCGGCATTCCCATTGGTGCCTTTGTGGCAAAGGAAGCGGTAGCCTCTGCCTTCCATCCCGGTGACCACGGAACCACCTTCGGCGGAAATCCTTTTTCCACCCGTGCAGGTCTTGTTGTCTTAGATGAACTGTTAAACCATGGTCTCCTTGACCATGCCAAGAAGATGGGAGATTACCTCAAAGACTCCCTCTCTTCCCTGATTGGCGATCAGGTTGAAACCGTTCGAGGCAAGGGCTTGATGTTGGGTATCGTTTTAAAGGACGACGTTGCTAAGGAAGTTGGCACTCGCCTTTTACAGGAAGGATTCTTGGTTGGTGTTATCGGCACCAAGGTTCTTCGTGTGGTTCCTCCCTTGGTTTTATCCTCGGAGGATATTGACGCATTGACTGCGGCACTCCGCAATGTGCTGAACTCTTTATAAGATAGAAAGGATGATAACAATGAAGCATTTTATCAGTATTCATGATATTTCAGTTGACCAGTTCCATCAGTTGATGGATTTAGGTTTAAAGCTCAAGAAAGAACAGAAGGCAGGAATTGCCCACCCCATCTTAAAGGGTAAGACCTTGGGTATGATTTTCACCAAATCTTCTACCCGTACCCGTATCTCCTTTGAAGTAGGTATGTACCAGTTGGGCGGTCATCCTCTCTACTTAAACGCCAATGATATGCAACTTGGCCGTGGCGAAAGCATTTACGACACTGCTAACGTCATGAGCCGTTTCGTGGACGGTATCATGATCCGTACCTTTGACCATCAGGATGTTATCGACCTTGCCAACTATGGTCAGGTTCCTGTCATCAACGCGCTTACCGACCATCTTCATCCCTGTCAGGCTATGGCAGATTTGATGACGGTTTACGAACACAAGGGTAAGTTGGAAGGCTTGAAACTTGCTTACATTGGTGATGGCAACAACGTTGCACACTCCCTCCTCTATGCCTGCGCTAAGGCGGGCATGGATATGTCTGTGGCAACTCCCGTTGGCTACGAGTGTGAAGATATCGTGGTAGAGAACGCCAAGGCAGATGCCAAGGCAACAGGCGCCACCATCATCACCACCCACGATCCCGTTGAGGCAATGATGAACGCCGATGTGGTTTGCACCGACACCTGGACCTCCATGGGCCAGGAAGCAGAAAAGGCAGAACGTGTGAAAATCTTTAAGGATTATCAGGTAAATGCAGAACTCTTTGCAAAGTCCAAGGAGGACAGCATCTTCATCCATTGTCTGCCTGCATACCGAGGCTACGAAGTAACCGAGGACGTTATTGACGGTCCCCGTTCTGTTATCTTCGACGAGGCGGAAAATCGTCTCCACGCCCAGAAAGCAATCTTAGCCACATTGATGGCTGATAAATAGAGAGGTAAACTTTATGGAAAACTTATATGCATTTGAAGTAAAACATGCAACCGAGGAAGACATTCCTGCCATCCACAAGATTACCAAGGACGCCTTCCTGAAATACTGCGAGAACGCAGGCCTCAGCTATAACATTGAGGCTCTGAACGAAACCTATGACGACATCCGTGCCGACATCAAGGCAAAGAACGTTTTCGTGGTTCGGATTGACGATGAGCCTTTGGGTGCAGTTCGTGTGGAACTCCTGCCCAACAACGAAGCATACCTGAGCCGTTTTGCGGTTGCCGATCATCATCGGAACCATGGTATCGGTAAGATTCTGATGAACGTGGTAGATAAAATTATGATTCAGAATGGGGTCAAAACCCTTCGTCTTCATACTGCGTCCAAAGTTACCGCATTGATTCGGTTCTACTACGGACGTGGCTTCTACATTACCAATGTGGATCATAGCCGTGGCTATCCCAGAGCCGAACTGATTAAGGAATACAAATAGAAAGGACGATATTCACATGAAAATCAAAGCATTATTTACCGGTACTCCCGCTGACCAGTCTCAGGTTTCTGTGAATGGTTGGGTGCGGAACATCCGTATCTCCAAGAACTTTGGATTTATCGAGTTAAACGACGGCTCCTACTTCAAGACCCTGCAGGTCGTTATCGAAGCAGAGAAGCTCTCCAACTTTGCCGAACTTTCCAAGCTGAACGTTGGCGCGGCTCTTTCGGTAACCGGAACTCTGGTTTTGACTCCTGAGGCAAAGCAGCCCTTCGAATTGAAGGCAGAAGCCGTTACCATTGAGGGTGCCAGCACCCCCGATTATCCCTTACAGAAAAAGCGTCACTCCTTTGAGTACCTCAGAACCATTCCCCACCTCCGCCCCAGAACCAACACCTTCTCGGCGGTATATCGGATTCGGTCTTTGGTGGCATTTGCCATCCACAAGTTCTTCAATGAGCGTGGCTTTGTCTATGTCCACACTCCCCTGATTACCGGCAGTGACTGCGAGGGTGCAGGTGAAATGTTCCAGGTTACCACCTTGGATATAGAGAATCTTCCCATGACCGAGGACAAAAAGGTAGACTATGGTCAGGACTTCTTCAACAAGCACACCTCCCTTACCGTAAGCGGTCAGCTGGAGGCAGAGGATTTTGCTATGGCATTCGGTGACGTTTACACCTTTGGTCCTACCTTCCGGGCCGAGAACTCCAACACCACCCGCCATGCGGCAGAGTTCTGGATGATTGAGCCGGAGATTGCCTTTGCAGATTTAAACGATGATATGCAGCTTGCAGAGGATATGCTGAAATACATCATCCGCTATGTATTGGAACAGGCCCCCGAAGAAATGCAGTTCTTCAACAACTTTGTAGACAAGGGTCTTTTGGAGCGTCATGACAATGTCATCAGCAACGAGTTTGGCAGAGTAACCTATACCGAAGCCATTGAAATCTTGGAAAAGAGCGGCAAGGACTTTGAATATCCCGTGAAATGGGGTATGGACCTGCAGACCGAACACGAGCGCTACCTCACCGAGGAAGTCTTCAAAAAGCCCATCTTTGTTACCGACTATCCCAAGGATATCAAGGCATTCTATATGCGTCTCAACGAAGATGGCAAGACCGTTGCGGCTATGGACTGTCTGGTTCCCGGCATTGGTGAAATCATCGGCGGTAGCCAGAGAGAAGAGCGTTTGGACATCCTTACTGCACGGATGAAGGAAATGGGTCTTCCCGAGGAAGAATACGGTCACTACCTTGACCTCCGTCGTTTTGGTGGTTGTAAGCACGCAGGTTACGGCCTTGGATTTGAACGTGCCATCATGTACCTGACCGGCATGAGCAATATCCGTGACGTTCTGCCCTATCCCAGAACCGTTAACAATCTTTACTAATCAATTGGAGGTTATCCTATGAATTTATGGATGATTCCCGTCCTGATCCTCCTCTATTTTCTGTTTCGTCAGCGCAGCAACATTCTTGCTACCATAGGAAAATTCCCCTATGCACAACGAGATTATCTCAAAGCCAAGAAGTGGTTTTTGCGTGCCTATAAGGTGGGTGCTATGTCCCTTGCCAATCAGACCCAGCTCGGTTACATCTGCCTTCGGTTGGGGGAGCTGGAAGATGCAAGGAAATATCTGACACCTTGTGTTTCCAAGACCCAACGTGGAAGCGAACCCAGAAATCAGGTTAAAAATCTGATGGCGCTGATTGAATGGAAAGAAGGAAACCTGACCGAGGCTATTGACATTCTGGAAGATGTGATGTATGACGGCTTTGAAACCTCGGTGGTATATGAAAATTTAGGTATTTTCTATAACCTTGCTGAGGACAAGGAAAAGGCTCTCTCTTTCAACCTGAAAGCATTTGAATATAACAGTGACTCCCATATCATCTGCGATAATCTGGCAGAATCCTATGCACTTCTCGGTCAGTACGAAAAGGCAGCGGAACATTACAAGGCATTGGTAGAACAGGAACCAAGATTTCCGGAAGCCTACTACGGCTACGGCAAGGTTCTTCTGGCACTTGGCAGAAAGGATGAAGCGATTGCTCTGATAGAGCAAGCCCTGGAAAAACCTTTCTTCTTCCTGAGCACCCATCCCAAGGAATATGTGGAAGAACTTTTGAAACAAGCAAAAAATGCATAAAAAAAGAGTTGTCGTAAGACAACTCTTTTTTATATCCACATTAGAAACTTTGAATTAACTCCGTCACTGTCTCCTTGGCATCACCCAGCATCATGATGGTGTTCTCACTCTCATAGAGAGGATTGGGAACACCTGCATATCCGGGATTCAGGTCAAAGTTGCAAACAATAACCTTCTTGGCATCTGCCGCATTCAGCACCGGCATGCCGTAGATGGGAGTTCCCTCTGCGGTGTTTGCCGCCGGGTTTACAACGTCATTGGCACCAATGATAATTGCCGCATCACATTCTGCAAACTCACCATTGATGGCATCCATCTCGTAGAGTTTATCG
>JAZRQC010000073.1:0-26322 GCA_045649565.1 Ructibacterium sp. | reverse complement strand
ACAAAAGATTATTGCACGCTTCACCGCTTTTCAACCTCCTGCAGTGCCAGGCGGTACAACTTTTCAGCCGCCTTGCCAACATCTTCTGCGCCAAACACAGAAGATCCTGCAACCAGAATATTAGCTCCTGCTTCAACAGGCATCGCAATTGTGCTCTCGCCAATGCCGCCATCCACTTCAATATCCATTTCAGGGTTTTCCTCGTCTGCCATTTGACGAAGCAACCGAATTTTTTCGTTGACGCTTTCCATATAGGATTGTCCGCCAAATCCCGGTTCCACACTCATAACAAGAACCATTTCGAAGTTGGACAAAAGTCCCTTCAGCACATCTGCAGACGTTCCGGGTTTTACAGAAACACCCGCCTGAATTCCATAACTGTGAATTTGCTCTGCTAATGCACGAAGTTCCTCTGCATCCCGAGCCACTTCAGCATGAACTGTAATCAAATCAGCACCTGCTTTGACATAATCGGGAATATATTTTCCGGGATCACTAATCATCAAATGTACATCAAAAATCATCTCGGTATGAGGACGAATACATTTTACCACATGAGGGCCATAACTCAGGTTTGGAACAAAATGTCCATCCATGATATCAATATGTAAGTACCGACATCCTGCCGCCTCTACCTTTTTCACCTCTTGGCCAAGACAACTGATATCTGCCGAAAGAATGGATGGTGCAATCTCGATTTTCATGATTATCTTCTCCTCCGTTTTTGTGCATTGATTACTTCTTGTACTAATCTACAATAACTTTCATGTCGGGAAGTGTGAATTTTTCCCTCCTCCAAGGCCTTTCGAACTCCACAACCTTTTTCCACTGTATGGCTACAATCCCGAAAAGCACATTGATCCATATAGGGCAAAAATTCTCGAAACAATTCGCCACAATCTGCAACTTCCAAGTTGGTTAAATCCATATTACCAAATCCAGGTGTATCAATCAAATATCCTCCTCCGGGAAGGGCTACCAATTCACTATGTCTGGTTGTGTGCTTACCTCGTTCCACTCGATCACTGACCGCGCCGGTTTCAAAGGCTTCCCGTTGCAGAAGTTTATTAATCAAACTCGATTTTCCAACACCGGAGTTTCCGGCAAACACCGTTACCTGATTCTTAAGTTCTTCTCTGAGCAAATCCAGATTCCAACCGGTTTCCGCACTTAACTGCAATGTGACAAATCCTGCATTTCGATAGATGTTTAAATACTCCTCTCCATCGTCAAGGTCTGTCTTATTCCAACATATTACAGGAACCAATTCCGCCTGTTCTGCCGCAGCGATCACCTTATCCATCAGGTATAGATTCGGTTTTGGATTTGCCGTCGCAACCACCACTGCCATCCGTGTCACATTGGCAACCATAGGACGAACCAACTGGTTTTTTCTCGGCAGAATCTCATTGACAAAACCCGTTCCTGCCGTCTCGTCAATCCCGATCTTTACCATATCTCCAACCAAAGGGGTAATCTTTTCTTTTCTGAAAACGCCTCGGGCACGACATTCAAATAAGCCATCAGCGGTATCTACATAGTAGAAACCGCCGATTCCTTTGATAATTCTTCCTTGATATTCTTTCATCATACGTCCTGCTTAGTTAGCAATACCGGGGGCTGTAACACTACCGGTTGCAGAGGATGTTCCCGACTCCGACGCACCGCCGGATGAAGGGGTTGTCGTAACGGGTGGTTGTGTAGGCTTAGTCGGTTCAACAGCATCTGCGGAATTCGTTGTATTCTCAGGCTCTGATGTTGGCTTAGGCGCCTGGGTTGAAGAAGGACTTTCTGAAGAAGTATTATCACCGTCATCTTCCTCATCATCCTCGCCCTCTTCACCGGAACCCTTGCTCACATACAATGTTACAAGTGCGCCTTCAGAGGCAACAGATCCGGCTACCGGCTCCTGTGCAAATACAATTCCCTCTTCTGCAGAATCACTAAACCGTTCTTCTATATTGATTTGGAATCCGTCTTTTTTCGCTTTTGCCTGTGCTTTCTCGCTCTTCATATTAACATAATCAGAAACTTCGACAGAATCCTTGCCGGCACTTACAACAACATTGATAACCATATCTTCTGCTGCAAACACCTTTTCCTTACCCTTAGGAGACTGTTCCAAGATGGTATTAACCTTCTTTTCACTCTTCTTTTCCTCAGAGATAACAATATTAAATCCGGTGTATTTTCTTCTTGCAGCATCTAAATCCATGCCGACCAAGTTCGGAATTTCTACCTTCTCGTCCGAGGTTTTGATTCCACTTGTCAATACGGTAAAGGCATATCCCAATACGATTACCACTAATAATCCCGTAAGGATTGCAACCCATGTTGTTAAGCGGTCTTTTCTTTTTTGCTCCTTGGTTTTCTTAGGAGTTCGTACCTCTCGCACTCCCCGCACCTCTCTTTCAGAAACTACTCTTCTTTCCTCACGACGTTTCTTCTCTGCTCGAGCACTTTCATAAGCCTCAATGGACTTTTCATCAATTCCATCCATTTTGATGGTAGAATCCATGTCATCATCTTCCACCGTGTTGTGACCCACAACATCGCGTTCCGCAACACCACCTCCAAGCATGGCCATATTCAAATCCTTAAGGAACTCTTCTGCAGATGCATAACGAGCACTCTGCTCCTTTGCCATGGCCTTTAACACAATTCTTTCTACCATTTCCGGAATATCCGGTTTGATTCGACGAAGAGGCATGGGTTTTTCCTGGATATGCTTAATCGCAACTGCCACAGGACTTTCTCCCACAAAAGGCATTTTGCCTGTGAGCATTTCATAAAGAACAACACCCAGCGAATAAATATCCGTCCGTTGGTCTGTATATCCGCCTCTTGCCTGCTCCGGCGAAATGTAATGAACCGTACCAATAGCCTGACCACCCGTTGTGGTGGTTGCCTGACTGGACGCTTTCGCAATACCGAAATCTGTTACCTTAAGGATGCCATCCGGTGTCTTAATGATGTTCTGCGGTTTGATGTCACGATGGATGACATTTGCCTTATGAGCCGCAGACAAACCTTCACAAATCTGTGCTGCAATGGAAACCGCTTCTTGCCAAGGCAAGGATCCCTTTTGGGATATGTATTCCTTCAGAATCACACCCTCGATATATTCCATAACGATGTAGTAAAATCCATCTTGATATCCTACATCATAGATAGATACCACATGAAGATTGGAAATTCCTGCGGCCGCCTGTGCCTCTATATTAAAACGATGGACAAACTCTTTATCATCTCGGAATTCCTCTTTCAAGACTTTAATCGCAACAAAGCGATTGAGCAGATTGCACCATGCTTTATAGACATGAGCCATGCCGCCTTTGCCGATTTCCTCCCGAATCTCATAACGATCAGCTAAAACTTTTCCTACCAAATCCATCCTTTATCCCTCCTTCGTGAATCGAATACAAATCACTGTGATATTATCCTGACCACCGCAGTTTTTTGCGGTGTTAACCAATGCAGAAACCATATTCTTTGCTTCTATGTTGCCACCGAGAATTCTGACTATCTCCTCTTCCTCAACCATACCGGAAAGGCCATCACTGCAAAGAAGCAATACATCTCCGGGCAGATAATCATATTCATATAAATCAGGCTCCACACAAGGATCTGTACCAATGGCACGGGTTATGATATTTCGTTGAGGATGCACCTTTGCTTCCTCCGGTGTGATGGACCCGTTTGCCATCATCTCTTCTACTACAGAGTGATCCTTGGTAATACGCATCAATTCTCCGTTTCGATAAGCATATGCTCTGCTGTCACCCACGTTGGCAATGTATGCCACATCTTCTAAAATTGCGGCAATCACCAACGTTGCGCCCATTCCTTGCTGGCTCTGATTTTCATTAGCCATCCGAAGTACGCCTTCATTTGCTTTCTCAACCGCTGTTTTTAGATTCTGTGGAACAATACCGACCTCTGTCGGTGCTTCTTTTAAAATTTCTGCCACGAACTGGACTGTTTTCTGACTGGCAACCTCACCGGCATTGTGACCTCCCATTCCATCCGAAAGAACACAAAAACCGGGAATGATTCCTTCATCTAAACCATAGATGCAGAAACTGTCCTCATTAAGGCTTCTGACACATCCAATATCGCTTGCTCCGTATACATCCATACTCAAAGCAAACACCTCCTTATTCTCAGGCATCCTCTTCTGCTGCAGCACGAAGTTGTCCACAAGCCGCCTGAATATCGCTACCCATTTCTCTTCGAATGGTAGCCGTTAATCCGCCATCTTCCAAAAGATGTTGGAATCGTTCCACCGATTTTCTGGTTCCTTGTCGGATACCACTTGCACCAGTGGGATTAACCGGAATCAAATTTACATGACAGAGAAACCCTTTTAGCAAACGAATCAACTCTTTGGCGTCCGCCTCTCCGTCATTGACATTTTCAATCAACGTATATTCAAAGGAAATCCGTCGATTGGTTTTTTTCAAATAATACCCACAAGCATCCAACAATGTCGGAATGGGATACTTGCGATTCACCGGCATAATTGCGGATCTTTTTTCGTCATTGGTGGCATGAAGAGATATTGACAAAGTAATTTGCAAATCCTCATCAGCAAGTTGACGAATCTTGTCTGCCAGCCCACAAGTGGAAAGAGAAATATGCCGATGTCCCACATTCAATCCAAGAGGATGGTTTACAATTTTCAGAAATTTTAAAACCTGGTCATAATTATCAAGCGGTTCACCAATACCCATCATAACAATGTTGGATATCCGCTCCCCCAAATTCTCTTGAACTGCCATAATCTGTCCGATAATTTCCCCTGCAGAAAGGTTTCTTTTCTTTCCGTTCCGTGTGGATGCACAAAAGGCACAACCCATAGCACAACCCACCTGGGAAGAAATACAAATGGTATATCCGTGATGATATTTCATCAGTACCGATTCAATGTAGTTTCCATCATCTAATTGTAACAGATAACGTCGGGTTTCGTCAAGTTTTGAACAATACTTTTTTACAATTTTTAAGTTCCCTAAATAGAACTCTTGTTCCAATTGCTCCCTGAGGGGTTTGGAAAGGTCGGTCATCTGAGAAAACTCCGTCACACCTCGATACAACCATGTAAAAATCTGTTTTGCCCGGAACTTTGGTTGCTTTAATTGGTCTTTTACAACATATTCCAGTTCTTCATAAGTAAAATCCTTCAGATTTCTCTTCATATAAATTCTATCCTTTTCGGCTCAATCTCGCGATATAAAAACCGCTTCCTCCGGTTTCGTGCGTCAAGAGCGTCCGTTCTTCTTCTAAAACAAATTCTTGATTTTTCTCCAAAAACTTTCGTATTTGTTCCTGATTTTCTTCTTTCAAAATCGTACAGGTGGAATAAACCAATGTTCCGTTCGGCTTCACATATCTTGCGGCATTTTCCAAAATCTTTTCCTGAATCTTAGAAAGTTCTTCGATATCTTCCGCCGTTCTGTGCCACTTAATATCCGGCTTCTTATGTATCACACCAATTCCGGAACAAGGCACGTCCGCAAGAACACGATCCGCTTTTCCAATCCATGATTCCATCAATTCACTAGCATCCTGAACCTGAGCAGATATGATGGAAATCCCCAATCGTTCTGCGCTTTTCTGAATCAAATCAATTTTGTGCGGATACAAGTCAAACGCGTGTATTTCGCCTTGATTTTTCATACATTCCGCCATGTAGGTTGTTTTTCCTCCGGGGGCAGAACAAAGATCCAATATAACTTCCCCCTCTTGCGGATTCAACATCTCAACTGCCGTCATGGAACTACTGTTCTGGACAGTATAAAGTCCCTCCCTGTAAGCCTGTGAACGATTCACATCCAAAGCACCCTCTACGAAAAGACGATTGGGGTTTTTATCATCCAAACAGATGGTGATTCCTTCATCTTTCAAGCGTTCTTGTAACGTCTCTGCTGTTGTGCGCAATCCGTTCACCCGCAAAGACACCGGATGCTTCTCCAGCCCCGCAACCAAAATCTTTTCTGTGGTTTCCTCTCCGTATTGCTCAAGCAATCGCTTCGTCAACCACATTGGGCAGGAATATACCACGCTAAACCGTTCAGGGTTTTTCTCGGGATAAGAAATATTTTCCTTTTCCCGCACAACCGTCCGCAAAAGCCCGTTAACAAAACCTCTTGCTCCGCCATTTGCATAGCGGTTTGCCAGTTTCACTGACTCGTTACAAGCCGCACTATCCGGCACTCTCTCCAAAAAAAGAATTTGATAGATTCCCATCTGCAGAATCTGGTGAACCCACGGGCTTAATTTTTTCAATTTCACCTTCGAGAATCGCTCTATCACATAATCAAGTCTCAAACGCTGGCGCACCACACCGGTGAGAAGTTCTGTTGCAAACCCTCTATCCACCGGAGCAAGTCCGTCTCCTGACATAATCTCTTTCAAAACCTGATTGGTATAGGCGTCCTCTGTTTCTATCCGATGAAGTCCTTTCAGGACTAACTCTCTTGCACTTGCCATTAGTCGTCTCTTCGACCTCCAAACAGAAGAATCAACCGCAGTAAACTCAGGATGGAACTAACAGCTGCCGCTACATAGGTAAGCGCCGCTGCCCGCAACACCTTCTCAGCGCCCATTGCCTCGGCATCATCTAAAAGATGTTGACCGCGCAAAGTATCCATGGCACGACGGCTTGCATTGAATTCTACAGGCAGTGTTATTAATTGGAACAATACTGTAGCAGAAAACAATAAAATACCCACATCAATCAAGCCGGAATAGCTACCAAACAAGACCCCGATTAACAAAATAGGCATGGACAACACATTGCACACATTGACAACCGGAACAATACTATTCCGCACCTTGATGGGCGCATAGGCAGTTGCATGTTGAATGGCGTGACCCACTTCATGTGCCGCAACACCGATGGCTCCTACCGATGTACTGGCATAGGTGCTGTCAGAGAGTCGAACCACGTTGGTTCTCGGATCAAAGTGATCGCTCAGATTTCCTGCCACTCGTTCAATTCTTACCTGATACAGACCGTTCATATCCAAAATTTTTCTGGCTATCTCTGCGCCGGTGCTTCCTCTTCTGCTATGCACTTTGGCATATTTGCGAAAGGTATTATTCACATTACCCTGTGCCCAAAGCGAAAGAATTACCGCCGGAATCAGAATCAAATATGTCCAGTCAAAATAGTAGTATGGAAAAAACATACAACACCTTCTCCTTTTACTTTAAGATTGTCCCCACACGGATTTCATGTCCGTTGAGATAACTTGCCACATCCATCCGCTTGCTCCCTTGCATTTGAATTTCTGTCACCAGAATACTGCCATCACCGCAAGCAATACAGATTCCGCTTTTTTCTGCGGAAAGAATTTTGCCGGGATTCTTGTCTTGTTTCTCACCCTTGGTTGCAACAATCAGTTTCATCGGCACCTCTTCATAGAGAGAAAATGCCATTGGCCATGGATTGGTGCCACGAATCAGGTTAAGAATCTCTTCGGCGGATTTACACCAGTCTATATGACCTGTCTCCTTGTTGAGCATAGGTGCATAGCAGGATTCCTCATCCTTTTGAACCTCCCGCTCCGCAGTTCCGTTTTCCAACTTTTCAACAGTCTTCTTCAGAAGTTCCGCACCCATCACAGAGAGTCGATCATGAAGTTCACCATAGGTCTCCGTCTTTCCTATCTCCGTTTCAGACTTTTCAATCATATCCCCTGTATCAAGCCCCTCTGCCATATACATGGTGGTAACACCTGTTACCTTTTCACCATTGATAACGCTCCATTGAATGGGTGCCGCACCACGATACTTTGGCAAAAGGGATGCATGAACGTTCACACACCCATACTTGGGATAGTCCAGAATATACTTGGGTAAAATCTTTCCGTATGCCACAACCACAATCAGTTCCGGCTTTGTTTCGTCCAAAACTTCCTGAAAACTTCCGTCCTTCAACTTCGTAGGCTGAAATACCGGAATATCATGTTCTAAAGCACAGGCTTTCACAGGAGGGGGTTGCAGTTTATGACCTCTTCCTTTGGGCTGATCCGGCTGAGATACCACACCTACCACGGTATGACCTTCCTCTATCAGAATCTCCAAACAAGGAACCGCAAAATCAGGCGTTCCCATAAATAAAACTCGCATACCCTTTCACCCTCCTTATAGTATGAACAAAACCGACCTTTCCAATACTTATTTTTCAGTAAAGGTAAAGGTAATATGATGGGTCTTGGTTTCACCCGGCTTTAAGATTTCCAGTTTACCGCTTTCCCGAACGACATCTCTTCCGTCGGTTCTGCAGTTACCCGGCTCTAAACCAAGCACATAATCCTTCTCTCCCATTAACTTCCATTCGATGAAGTAGGGGAGTTCGCTTGCATCATAAGAAATGGTCAATCCCTTATTGATATCAGGATTGAAGATAGAAACATCGTTCTTACCCTCCATGGTGTGGTAATAGCACTTTTCGTCCATACCACGCTGGGGCTTCTCTACCTTCTTCCAGTTTGCAATATCCTCCTGCGCAAAGGGGGTAGTACCCTCTACATGGGTAGAAGGAATGGAAATCTCCGCATTCTCACTCAAGAGAGGATAACCCATGTTGCAGTGATAAAGCACCTGCACGGAAGCATCGTTGCTGCCAATGTTATGAATTTTATCAATCAGTTGGATTTCGTTTTTCTCCAAGGATACGATATATTCTCTCTCCAAGAGTCTCTGTACAGAGAAAAGTGCCGCATCCCGCACAATTGCCTTAATATGGATTCCATCATCTGCAATCCAATGTCCGATGTTCTCACAGGGGATACCTGTCAGGCTACCATGTGCCGGCAAACTCTGTCCCTGATCGGTGCATGCAGCACCTACGTTATCAAGACCACAGGTGGTAAAGAACCCTGCAGTAAAATACTTTAAGAATCCGCCGTCCTTATCAAAATAAGCGGGGGCCACATAACCACAAGGAGCAAAGTATGCATAGTTATCACCCTTCAAGGACGCTCTGGAAATATCTGCGGCACGGTCAACCGATACCCAGAACTCCAAGCCCTTGCCGTTTCTTACATAGAGCATTCTCATTCCGTCGCCCTTACCGCCGGAAAGACGCATCTCCTCAACGCCATATACTTGATTGGTATGTCCAATATACTGATTCATTTTCTATATCCTCCTCTTATTTCACAATTTCAAACTGTTCTTCCGGTTTCAAATCAACCACGGTGCAATCATTGGCATAGGTGCACTCCGGCAGAATAATCATAGCAGTCAGTTCCTCGCTATTTGCAGGAAGGGGTGCCAGATGCCAGATTGCCGCATTCATCTTAATCAAGGTATTCTTGGGAACCAAAAACGCCTTGGCAAGATGGGTCACGGGAGTCCCGCCCGATGCAGGTGCCACGTGAAGAATCATGTCATCGTTTAAGGGGAGAATCATCTCCCAAGTGGTGGTATGATACTCCTGCTGAGTAATCACCATCTTCTCCGGCTTCTTAACAAGAATAGGAGAATATCCTACACGATGGGTACTGTCTGCTACCAAGCGATCCGGGAAGAACCGATGAATCTCTCCGCAGAGGGCATGACCGTCGGGGTTCCCCATCTCATAAAACTGTCCAAAAGGCGCAAATGCCTCGTGTGTTAACTTCTCAACTTTGATTGTTTTCATAATAATCCTCCTAAAACTTGATATGTATTTAAGTGTTGCTTTTATAAAAACGTCCAGTTCATTTAGCTTGTTAAAAAATCTTTCGCTTTGTTCCCTTGGGCAGTCGCATGGTCCAGCTTTGCAAACGCATGCGGTCAGACAGATATTTATCTTCGAAGGTATCGGCATGCAACCAGGAACCCCGCAGATTGCAATCCCGTAACTTGGGAAACTCGTTTAAGTCAATCTGCCATTTATCCGGCACAACCTTCGCTGTCTCCTCACCGCTCAGCACAGAAAGTGCGGCTCTGAGCCAATCTGCAGGTCCGATTTTCTTATCCCCCACCTCCAGCACGGTAGGCAAAAACTTTCCGTCCTTGATTTGGTCTGCACTCTTAACAAGTTCCTCTTTGGTAACAGAAACAGGTTGAGACACTGTATAGGGAGCCTCTAAAAATCCGTATACCTTTCCGCAGGTATGAACGATTTCTCCAAGGAGAAAATCACGACAAGCAAGCATCATATCAGCAAGGGACAAAGACTCCGGCACCGTAACCGGGAAAAGATCCTCCTCAATCGCCTTCTTTAGCGCAGGAACATCCGACAGGGAAACCTCTCTTATTCCACCATACTTTTCCGCTAAATCCTGATAGGTTACAATGCGGAATCTGGGGTCTTCTTTCAGGGTGCGGACAAGAAAACGAAAATTCTCCCGGAACTTCTCTACCTTTTCCGGGGGATGCAACTCACTCAAAATCCATTCCCCTTCTATGTTTTTCCGGTTGAAATTCAATACATCCGAAAATTCTGTGATCCGACTCCTCTGGGGGTGATGATAAATAATGCAATTATCAAGAACCGCAAGTTCATCAAGCTTTGCCAAGATATCTTCCTTTTCCCAGTTGATAATGCAATCAAATCCGAAGTTATAGGCATAGGAATCCTGATTGCACCAGGAAACCGGTCTTCCCTGCACCCAATCTGAATGAATATTATCTCCGTCATGAATGGGCATTCCCATATCGGCACTCCCGTAATGTGCCACATAGGAGTAGGAATCTCCCGGCGGACAAAATGCATAAAACTTATCGTTTCCTATAATCTCCCGAATGATTTTTGTTCCCTCATCCTCATTCCTACGGAACAGGGCCATTGCCTCATTGAAATCCTCGATATCGGTATATTCACATATGGTGGGATGATAGGTATGTCTTAAAGAATGAGACTCAATCTCATGAAATTTCAGTGCTTCAATGACATCTTGTCTGCCCCACTCAACCAAGGCTTGTGCGAGCCAACCGACAATATTAAAACATCCTCTTATGTTCTCCTCTTTCAAGATGGTTGCCGCATCCAAAATTCCGTCTGCACCGGCAGGATTGACATAATCCTCTGTATCAAAACTGATTGCAATATCCGTCATATTTTTCACACCTCATTTCATCTTTTAACTATATCACAAATGTAAAAAATTATCAACCCTATTCCGCATAAAAAAACAAAAGAACATCCAAAACAGAAAACCGTTTTGGATGTTCTTTTCACAATTTCGATAGCCTTGATTACAGCTCCACACCCAAGAATTTTTTCGCAAGGATTCCCACAAAGAAGGAAATCACAGCAACGCCGATACTGATCAGGGACATTTCCAAAAATCTAGGCCGGAATTTTTCGCTTTTGGCGACAGAAATATAATATGTAAAGGCCGCAATAATCAGAATTACAATTCCAATCATGGTGAACAATGCGGTCATATACTGAGCACTTTCAAAAATGAGATAGGGCAGAATTAACAATGCTACTGTAATCAAATAGGCAATTCCCGTATAACTACAGGATTTCAATGCATCATCCCTGCCTTCACTCCGTGCGGCAAGAAACTCGCTGGATGCCATGGAGAATGTAGCAGAGATTCCCATAATCAAACCGGAAAGGGCAATGACCTTGGTATTCTGCAATGCAAAGGTAAACCCGGCAAGAGAACCGGTCAGCTCTACCAAGGCATCGTTCATACCAAGCACCATACTCCCCACATACTGAAGACTTTCTTCGTCCAGCATTTCAAGAAGTGCTTTTTCGTGCTCCTCTTCCTGACTCCGGATGGCAACACTCTCCTCTACCTCTTTGGCAAGGAGTTCATACTCTTTCTGTGCACCCTCTTCGCCATTTTCCATCAACTTAACCGCAAAGGTGAAACCCAGAACCCGGGCAAGAAACTTAAACTTCCGAACCTTACCCATTTGGGGTTTCATCTCAATCCCGGTATATTTCTTCCAGATTTCATAATGAGCATACTCCTCCGTTGCAAGACGACGAAGGGTCGCTTTGTTTTCTTCGCCTTTGGCAAATTTAGAGATTTCTCTGTAAATTACACTTTCTGTCAGTTCGTTCTGCTGCATTTTTTTGACAATCGCAAGTGCCTTAGGCGAAAGTTCTTTTTGCATACCACGCACTCCTTTGAAAAAATTGTATCTTATGGGTAATTATAGCACAAAAGCGAGGATGTTGCAACATCATTCTAAAGAAAAATAAAAAGTGAACTGAAAATTTCAGTCCACTTTTCTGGTCGAGGTGACAGGATTTGAACCTGCGACCCCTACGTCCCGAACGTAGTACTCTACCAAACTGAGCCACACCTCGACAACGCCAACTATTATAGCATAGCAAAACAAATATTGTCAAGTGGTTTTTCTTGATTTCTTAAAATTCATCTTTGGTAGAAATCCCCTTAAAATCAGGAGGCATGCTTGATTTGTAAGCGAAGTTTATCCGCAATCATTGCAATAAATTCAGAGTTGGTAGGCTTGCCTTTTGAGTTGGCAATGGTGTATCCGAAAAAGGAGTTCAAAACCTCGGTATCCCCTCTGTCCCAAGCAACTTCTATGGCATGGCGGATTGCTCGTTCCACCCGACTTGGCGTGGTGTTGAAATCCTTTGCAACGGTGGGATATAATTCTTTGGTAATGGAGTTGATGATATCCAGATCCTTCACTACCATCATAATGGCATGACGAAGATATTGATATCCCTTGATGTGTGCCGGAATCCCAATCTCATGTATCACATCGGTAACCATGGTTTCGATGTTACTCATATCAGGTTTGGGGAAGCTACGCATCTCTTGGGGACGAAACTCCACCGCACTAACCTCCTCTTCCTTGGCAAACATGGCAATCCGCTCTACCAATACATCAAAGTTCACCGGCTTTAACATAAAATACTCCGCACCAAGCGCAATGGTCTTTGCGGCAATACTGTTATTCAAAACTGCACTGACCACCAAAATTCTCGGCACCTTTTTAAGACGAAGATTCTGCATTCTTTCCAAGACGCCAATACCATCTAAATTGGGCATTACCATATCCAATACCAAAACATCCGGCTCGGTCATTCGCATCATGTTGATTGCTTCCAATCCATCATAGGCACAACCAACCACCTCAATTCTTTTCTCTTGTTTCATAAACGAACAGAGAACCTCCACATACTCTCTGTTATCATCAACAACTAAAACACGAATCTTGGACATACTGTTATCCTGCATTGTTTGCACTCCTTTGTTTTTGTTTATTTTCTGTGAATAGTTAGATTATAAACTTAATTTACAAATTTTGTCAATAGATTTTAAGAAAAAAATTGGAAAATTTTAACAATTATTTCCATCTAGGATTTTTTTCGACATTCGTCGAGCAATGATGATAAAAAAAGACCTTATTTTATCAGACATTTTGACGCCGTGATGTTATACGTAACATTGCTTCGACCTTCCTCTTTGGCAATCATCATCCCACTCACGCCTTTGGCATCAAAAAACAGAGAGCCTCTGCTCTCTGTTTTTCTCACTTATGATCCAATGAAATATCACGGATAATTTCCCCTGCCATTACCAAGCCGGCAACAGAGGGAACAAAACTTAAACTGCCCGGTGTCTGTTTTCTCTGATTCGTTTTTGGCACCTGCAAAAAGGGCTCTTCCTGAGAGTAAACCGCTTTGACTCCGGTAATACCACGTTTACGAAGTTCGTTACGCATTACGCGTGCCAAGGGACAAACGGAAGTTTTTTCAATAGGGGCAACCTGAAATCGGGTGGGGTCTAACTTGTTACCTGCACCCATACAAGAAATAACCGGCAGACACAACTTCTTTGCCTTCTCTATCAGAAGAAGTTTAGAGGTTACCGTATCTATGGCGTCTGCCACATAGGTTGCCTGAGAAAAATCCACCTCGTCCTCTGTCTCCGCAGAATAAAACAAATGCTTCTTTATTACCTGACAGTCAGGATTAATATCCGCTATCCGCTCTGCAACAACCGCTACCTTGGATTTCCCCACAGTACTGTGAAGCGCCGGCAATTGACGGTTGATATTACTCAAGGAAACGGTATCACCATCCACCAAGGTTATGGCACCAACACCGGCTCTTGCCAAAGCCTCTGCCGTATAGGAACCTACACCGCCTAAACCAAATAACAATACATGGGCATTTTTCAGACGATTCACGCCTTCTTCTCCCACCAGCATGGCGGTTCTGCTATCTTCTTCTCTCATGGGGTTTTCCTTACTCGTTCTTTAAGAACGCCTTTTCTGACTCGTGTTTCTTCTCGCGTCCCATCAGGGCTCTGCTTGCTTCAACAGGGGATGCTCCTTCAAATAAAACCCGATAGGTTTGCTCTACAATGGGCATTTCCACGTCTACTTTTTGGGAGAGTTCATAGGCAGCACGACAGGTCTTAACCCCCTCTACCACCATCTTTACTTCATTTTGCGCCTCTTCCAAAGACTTACCCTGACCAATCAAGATACCTGCACGACGGTTACGGGAATGCATACTGGTACAAGTTACAATCAAGTCACCGATACCGGATAAACCATGGAAGGTTTCTTCCTTGGCACCCATAGCAACACCCAGTCTTGCAATTTCCACAATACCACGGGTAATCAAAGCCGCTTTGGTGTTATCTCCAAGACCCATTCCGTCGGAGATTCCGGCACAGAGTGCAATGACATTTTTCAAAGAACCACCCAGTTCCACACCTATCATGTCCGGATTGGTATAAATCCGAAAATTAGGACCCATCACGGTGTCCTGAATCCAATTGGCGGTTTCCTCCGATGCGGTAGCAACCACATTGGTGGTGGGCATACCCAAAGAAACCTCTTCCGCATGGCTGGGACCTGACATAACTGCTATTTCACAATGGGGAAGTTCCTGCTCTAAAATTTGAGACATGGTACAGAAGGAGCCTTCCTCCAGACCTTTGGAAATATTCAAAACCCGTTGACCTGAACGAACCACCTTGGAAAGGCCTTTTGCCGTAGTTCTCATGGCATGAGAAGGCACTGCAGTAATAATTAAATCTGCATCTGTGCACTCCTCAAACTTTGCGGTAAACTTCACCGTTTCAGGGATTATAATACCCGGGAGAAAGGGAATATTTTCATGTTTCTCTGCCAAGGCATCACTTTCTTCTTGAAGATAGGACCAAAGAGTGATATCGTGTCCATTCTTCGCAAGCATAACACCTATTGCCGTACCCCAACTACCGGAGCCGATTACACTGATCTTTGCCATAGCAAATCTCCTCTCTTACGCTTTCTTCTGTCCTAACTTACTTTCTGTTCCTGCAATCAATCTCTTAATATTGGCATGATGCATGATAATCAAAGATCCTGCCATGATAAATGAAAATACCACATATACCACATCACCCCAATGGACAATCAAACCTACAACAAAAAATGCAATGGCGCCCATGATGCTTCCCAAGGAAACATACTTAGTAATTGCCATCAACAAGATAGCAAAAACCAAAACGGATAAGCCGATTCTCCAATCCGCAAAGAGCATATATACTGCAGATACCAAAACACCTTTGCCGCCGCGAAAATGGAAATAAATCGGGAAATTATGGCCAAGTGCCACACCGACACCGCCCACATAGGCACCATAACTCGGTTCCCAACCGGACAATTTTGCAATCAACATACCAACACTCATAGCAACAGCCGCCTTTAAGCCATCCATCAACACAACCAAAAGTGCAGCCTTTTTACCATAGGTCCGCAAAGCATTGGTGGCACCTGCATTTCCGCTTCCGTGGTTGCGGATATCATCTCCGCCAATCATCTTACCAATCAAAATGGCAGAACTGATACTACCAATCAAATATGCAATAATTCCTGCCAAAACCAACCATAACCATTCCATATACAATCCCTCTAATCTTTCTTATTTTTTTCTTTGATGATGAACTTAACCGGCGTTCCCTCAAAACCGAATCTTGCTCGAAGCTGATTTTCCAGATAGCGAATATAGGAATAATGCGCAAGTTCTGCATTGTTCACAAAGAGCACAAATGTAGGGGGTGCGGTAGATGCCTGTGTGGCATAATAAATCTTAAGTCGTTTTCCTTTATCGGAGGGCGGTTGAACCATGGCAATCGCCTCGTTGATAACATCATTTAAAACACCGGTGGAAATTCTCTTTCGGTTCTGCTCCAGCACAGACTGAATCATAGGAAAGAGGCCGTCCACTCTTTGGCCCGTCTTTGCAGAAATGAAAACAGAGGGTGCATACATCATGAAATTAAGACCTTCCTTGACGCTGTTCTGGAAGTTTTTCATGGTATTGGTTTCCTTCTCCACCAAATCCCACTTATTCACCACAACAATGCTTGCCTTGCCCTGATCGTGAACATAGCCTGCGATTTTGGTATCCTGTTCGGTAATACCCTCTTCTGCATCAATCATAATCAGACATACATCTGCTCTGTCCACTGCGCCCAAGGCACGAACCACACTGTAACGTTCCACATTCTCGTTGATTTTACCGCGCTTGCGCATTCCTGCTGTGTCAATCAAAATATACTTCTGTCCATCCCGTTCATATGCACTGTCGATGGCATCTCTTGTGGTGCCTGCAATATTGCTGACAATGACACGATTTTCGTTCAGGATACGATTTACCAGAGAGGATTTTCCTGCATTGGGTTTTCCAACAATGGCAACACGAATCACATCTTCTTCCTCGTCATTCTCATCTTCCTCAGGGAAGAATCGAATCATCTCGTCCAGCAAGTCACCCACACCTAAGCCATGAATGGATGATACGGGATAAGGCTCTCCCACACCCAGATTATAGAATTCGTACATTTCCATGGGTGGGTTTCCCGGATTATCCACTTTATTGCAGACCAAAAGCACCGGACGACCGCACTTTTGAAGCATAGCCGCCACCTCTTTGTCCGCCGCAGTCATACCGTCCTTTACGTTTACCATAAACAGAATGACATCTGCCATATCTACTGCCATTTCTGCCTGTTCTCGCATCTGGGATAAAATGGTATCCTTACTGGAAGGCTCGATACCACCGGTATCAATCATGGTAAAGGACCGACCGCACCACTCCGCTTCGGTATAAATTCGGTCCCGGGTAATTCCCGGTGTATCCTCTACAATGGAAATTCGCTTTCCGCTTACTTTGTTAAAAAAGGTAGATTTACCCACATTGGGACGTCCTACCACCGCTACAACCGGTTTCATATTCTCTTCCTCACTTTCCTTCTATCAGCTAAGCAATGCATCTAAAAACTCATATCCGTCATTGGGAACAATTACCGCTTTGACACCAAGTTCCCGCTCCACATCTTCTACCGTGACATTATCCAAGAATATGGTATCTCCATGGCGCAACATGGATGAAGACAAAATCAACCGCTTGCCAAGATCCTGATCTTTTAATTGTTCTATCAAATCTCCGCCGGTAATCAATCCTGTCACCGTAATGTTCTCACCGAAGTATCGATTGGTAATGGGAATTACCTGAATCATCTCGCCCTCCAGTTCTGAAACCAGACTCTGTATAAATTCGTAGGCTATCTTTCCCGTTACTACCGTCTTTTTCTTTTTGGGCTTTCGTTTTTTGCACATTGTCAGGGCATCTTGAAACTCCTGTTCCATGGACGCGCAAAGTCCCACGCCATTCTCGATCTGGGGAAAACCCTCATAATCGTCAAATGCCGGAATAGGCATCCCTACCATAATGTAAAACTCATCCGCAAGATAAACCAGTCGGGTTCCGTGACTTTCCAAAAATTTCTCCTGCCACTTACCCACCTGCTCAATAACCGCCTTAGAGGACTCCTTATCAAATCCATCTAACGGCTCCAACTTTTCTCTGTAATCGGAAAGTCCCACCGGAACCACCGACACGCTCTCTAAACTTCCGCCCAGACTCCCCAAATCCGAAAGGGTTCTGTCAAGTTCCGCTCCGTCATTCCAGCCGGGACAAAGAACAATCTGCGCGTTCAGGTTAAGTCCACCATCCACAAACTTCTGCAGGTAGGAAAGCACCTCTCCTGCTCGTTTATTATGAAGCATCTTTACCCGAAGTTCCGGATTGGTGGTATGCACCGAAACATTGATACGGGGTAGGTTATACCTGAGTATCCTATCCACATCTTCCTGTGTCATGTTCGTCATCGAAACATAATTTCCCTGAAGAAACGAAAGGCGGTAATCATCATCTTTAAAGTAGCAACTCTCACGCATATTGGGAGGGAGTTGATCAATAAAGCAGAACACACAACGATTATGGCAGGCACGCGGCTCATCAATCAACAATGTTGAAAATTGGATACCCAAAGGAAGATAGTCCTGATTCTCTATACGAACCGTTCTGTCCGCAAGAGTAATCTCTACCTCCTCCTGACAAGAGGCATACATAAAATCCAGATAATCAACGATTTCTATCCCGTTGATACTTATCACTTCATCCCCTGCACAGAGCCCTGCCTTTGCCGCCGGGCTTCCCGGGTCGATTCCTGTAATCTTTGCCGCCATCTCCGTCCGTTTCCTTTCTTCATACTACGTCTACATTTTACCAATTTTATATTATAACACAAGATAAGTAAGAGCGCAACATATTCCGTACAACTTTATTCGCAATCTTTTTTTGAGACATTCAAACAGATTAAAAAACGGATATTCCAAAAGAATATCCGCTTTTTCACACAATAATTATCATTGATTTCTAAAACGCCATCATAACCGATGCAATAAATGCAATTGCTGTGGCGAAATATTCCATCCTTCTGATTTTCTCCCGTCTTATCATACTGATTATCGTAGAGAAAACCATCACACCACCCGTCACCAAGGGGAACTGCACCGATGCATCCAGTTTCTGGATAGCTATAAACAAACACAAATCACCAACACCATTACAAAGGCCGTGCCCTGTAGAACAAAGGAGCGGAACTCCTTTGAGGACGGGAATTCTCTCCCCGATTGCCATCATCCAGATTCCACAGATAATGATGGTCCATACGCCCGAGTACAACACAAAACTATTGGCATCAGTATGGGCAAGCACTGCCGAATCGTGCACCTTTGTGGTAGAGGCAATCACACCATTGATCAGGAACACAAGCAGATAATATACGAATGCTTTTTTGCTGCCCTTGCCTTTTTGCAGATTCATCAACACTGCAACAACTACCAAAAGACAGCAGATGATTTTAAATGCATTCACCGTTTCGCCATAACATCCGACACCGATTACAAAGGGCAAAAGCATTCCACCCAGCATAGTGAACACCGAATAAACGGAAAGATTTGCCACAGACAATGCCTTCAAACTGAAATAATTCATCCTGACACCACAATTACAGCGTCCATTCCTTCTCATATCGAAGTTCCAAGGTATGATCTTCCCCAAAATGAATGGGCAACCAGATATAAGAACAGTGAAGAAAATTCTTGGTATTATGCCGCTCTGCCATATGGATAAACAAATTCTCTTTTCCCTCTACCGGAAAAATATAGGTGGATTGGGAACAGAACGTGGTATGCTCTGTGTCACCTACACAAGGATCTCCCATATCTTCCCATTTACCCCTTAAGGATTTGCTTCTGAAATACTTGGCTTGATTATAATTCCAACCGGACAGGCCGGAGGTTACCATATAGTAATACCCGTCATGAAAAACGATGGCAGGTGCCTCTCTGTGATATCCGCCCTCCATCTTCCAGTAATCCTCTGTGGCAGAGAGATAGTCCTCCGAAAGCTTCACAAAATGCAGATTTCTGTCACCCTCGCCAAAATCCTGGTCATAAACAAAATATGCACTTCCGTCCTCATCCTGATAGAGGGTACAATCCCGCACACAGCCGGCTTCCTTGGTAGGACGAAAATGTCCTTGCCAAACATACGTTCCGTTCACCGTATCGCAGACCGCCACACCGGCTTCTGCGGTTCCTTCCGCTAATCCGTGATCACCGGGACATTTCACATAGTGGCACCAAAGAACATATTTTCGCGTCTTCTCGTTATAGATGATTTTAGGACGTTCAAAACGCATGGGACATTGCAATTCACTTCCTTCGTCCTGACAGCAGGGCAGAATCACGCCCTCATAGGTCCAATGGAGCAGATCCTCTGATCGATACATCACAACTCCTGTGCGAGTGGTCTGTCCACCGGTTCCCTCTGTGCCAAAGGGCAAATCCCCCAAGGCCTGACCATACCAATGATAACATCCGTCTGCAAAAATAATTCCACCATCACTGGCATTGATGATGTTGCCATCCGTATCATGCCAATCAATAAAGTCTGTCGTTTCTCCGTGGATAAACTTTTCCATCGCAACTTCCCGCTTTCTGCACATTTCTTATGAAACTATACCACAAACCATGCAATTAGTCAATTTCAGAATGTATTTTTTCTGTATACTTTTTGCGTCTTTTCATGCATCAAAAAAGCAACCCATCCACGCAAGGAACAGGTCGCTTTCTCAGTTCATTAAAGTTTATTGACATCCGCCTCTGTAATGAGTTTGAATCCTGCATGAACAAGAGCCGTTTCTGCCGCATCGTTATTCTCAACTCGTAAAACAACATAGGCATGTTTTTCTGTCCGCGCCATGAATGCATAGAGATATTCCACATTAATCTCTGCCTTATCAAGGACGCTCAGGGCTTCGGTAAGTTTACCCGGCGCATCTCCGATTTTAACACCGACAACATCAACTGCCTTAATGAGATAGCCGTGCTCATCCAGTACCTTTTCCGCTTTGCTTTCATCGTTTACAATCAGACGAAGAATACCAAAGTCCTTGGTTTCCGCAATGGAAAGCGCTCTCATATTGATATCATTCTTCGAAAGAATATCTGTGACTGAAACAATCGTTCCTTTTTGGTTCTGAACAAAAACTGTTAACTGCTTAATAGCCATGTTAAATCCCCTTTCTTAAATCAACTTACGCTTATCAATAACACGAACAGCCTTACCTTCACTTCTTGCAATGGTCTTGGGCGGAACAAGATGCACGGTCGGATTGATGCCCAGCATTATCTTCATTGCACCGGCAAGCGCCTTTTCCATCGCAAGCACTTCTCCCACCTTATCGGTGAACTGTTCCGGCAACATTTCCACATTCACTTCGAAGGTGTCTGTGTTGTTCGCCCGATCAACAATGATCTGGTAGTTGGGTTGATATCCCTCGTTAAGGAGAACGGTTTCAATCTGGCTGGGGAATACATTGACACCTCTGATAATGAGCATATCATCCGTTCGACCCATGGGCTTCGCCATTTTAACAAGGGTTCTTCCGCAGGAACACTTCTTTCTGGAAAGAACACAAATATCTCTGGTTCTGTATCTGAGAAGCGGGAATGCCTCCTTATCAAGAGATGTGAATACCAATTCACCCTTTTCACCTTCCGGCAGAACTTCTCCCGTATCCGGATCGATGATTTCTGCATAGAAATGATCCTCGTTGACATGCATTCCGGTTTGCTCGCTACATTCAAAAGCAACACCCGGTCCGGTTGTCTCGGTAAGACCATAAATGTCGTATGCTTTGATGCCCAAGGTTTCTTCAATACCCTGACGCATCTCTTCAGTCCAAGGCTCTGCACCGAAGATACCTGCCTTCAAGGGAATATCTTCCGGCTTATATCCCTGCTCCTTCAATGTTTCTCCGATATACGCCGCATAGGACGGGGTACAACAAAGAATGGTAGCATTCAAATCTGTCATAAACTGAATCTGGCGATCTGTATTACCGGAGGACATGGGAAGGGTAAGACATCCCACCTTGTGGGAACCACCATTGAGTCCAAATCCACCTGTAAAAAGACCGTAACCATAGGCAATCTGACAAACATCCTTGCTGGTTCCACCTGCCGCCATAATGGCACGAGCACAACAATCATCCCAAAGATCAACATCCTTTTGGGTATAGAACGCAACCACGCGGCGACCGGTTGTACCGGAAGTGGAATGGATACGAACACAATCATCCAAAGGCTTTGCCAACAAGCCATAAGGATAAGCATCTCTTAAATCTGCCTTGGTCAAGAACGGAAGTTTGTGCAAATCTTCGATACCCTTGATATCTTCCGGTTTTACACCCTTTTCGTCCATAAGATTACGGTAATAGGGTACGTTTTCATAAACGTGTTTCACCTGCTTTACCAATTTCTCCGACTGAAGGCTTTTCATTTCCTCAGCTGACATGGTTTCAATTTCTTTTTGATAGTAATTTTGCGTCATTTTCTCCAACCTTCCTTTTTTAAATGTTTGAATTCGGATTGCCAAAGGACTAGATGAAATAAAAAAGCCTCTGCAATCCCGTTAAGGATACAGAGGACGAAAACTTCATTTCCGTGGTACCACCTCAGTTCGTCACCATCTCACGACAGCGACCTTATCAGGTACTGATATACCTTAGTTCTGTAACGGGAACTCCCGTTGCCACCTACTTAAGATTGCTCTTGTTCAGCGCACTGCTAACAGAAGGAATTCGAGAAGGACCTCCCCATTGCCTCGCACCAACCGGCAACTCTCTCCAGGTTCTTTCCAACCTACTGGTTTCTGATCATCGCATTTGTTTTCTAACACATTCATTATATCTCCCCAAAGAAAGAAAGTCAATACTTTTTTATAAAAATTGTCAAACGAGTCTCTTGCTTGGTTGATTTTTTCATGTTAATGCTATAGCAAACTACAAAAAACCGCAAGAAAAGCAACAAACCCTACAAACCAAGCTGATCCACAAAATAAGCACTGGTATTGGCATGCTTTCCACAACCGTCCGTTATGGTGATTCTCACATAATCATCATCCGGGAGCACCGAGAATTCAGCCTCGTTCACCAGGGTTCCATCCAGCCAGCTCAAATTTTCTATCCGTCGATTTCCGGTATGGAGGACAATCTGTTTCACGGGGGAGCATTTGATATGTATCCTCCCGTCCTCATACCACAAATCATAAATTTCCGGGCCTTGGGAGGCATAGAAATTTCCAGAAACCAGAGCATCGGTAATGGTTTCATACTCCAGTTTCGGTGCTTTGATCATAACAAAGCCCCCAAAGCTCCCCTTTTCACCATGGTTGTCATCTGTCGCAATACAATAGATTCTCTTACCTCCTCGGAGCATATCATCATATTCCCGCTCCGCATAAGAGCAATAACCATTGGCGCCGGATTCACTATTGTAGATTTCCATGGCATGCATAAAATCATATCCCATATAATCGCTATAATTTTCCATGGACCAACCCGGGTGGTTATAGGTCACAAAGAATCCATTTTCTCTTCCTCTGCGCATCATATCGGAAATGCAGGCATGGGTATATTCTCTCTCGTAATCCGGCTCATTTTCGTCATACTGAATTTGATCCAGATATTTTTCTCCGTTTCCCACAAGATATTTGGAACGATGAAAACACACCTGATTCAGATTATCGGGCGACAGAGCAACCAGACACATATGGCATGCCTTTTTAAACTGAAACTCCCGGTCAATTTCTTCGTTGATTTCCATTTCATAGCCATTCAGGGCCAGAAAGTTCTCATCACAAAGCTCCGGATGGGGAACCATCACATCGTGGTCGGTGTAAGCCACCACGGAATACCCTTTTTTTACATACCGCTCCTTGACCTCCAAAGGCGTCATTCCCCCATCGGAAATATTGGTATGGCAATGAAGATTCGCCTTGTAAAATTGTCCCGCTTTCGGTAATAGATACTGTCTCATATCCGTTCCTCCTCTATGCTAAATCAAGTGATTCAACCTCCAAACATTCAATCACTACAGGCAAAGTTCGAAAATCCCTTTGATGACATCATAGTCCATATCGATATAGCTTTTCACCGTTCTCTGTTTACCAAAGGTACAAAGATCTGCAAGTCGTTTGATACAAGCAGCATCCAGTCCGAAGTCCGCAAGGCAGGTCGGCATACCGATAGACTTAAAATATTCTTCCATCTTTTCGATTCCGCAGAGAGCGGCTTTTTCGTCATCCTCGCAAGGACAATCCCACACCCGACGTGCAAACTGCGCAAAGCGAGGAATGTTATGTTTGTAAATATACTTTGCCCAAGCCGGGAACAACATAGCAAGTCCCGCTCCGTGGGCAATTTCGTCATACTCGCCGCTGAGGGCATGCTCCAACTGATGCACCGCAAGGGCATTTTCCCGACCGCAGGCGGTCAGTCCGTTATGGGACACGCTGGATGCCCACATCATGTTGGCACGGGCATCATAATCCTCGGGGTTTTCCATCAGGGTTTTTCCAGCCGTAATTGTAGCTTTCAAAACGCCTTCAGCAATTCTGTCGGTCAGGTCGGTGGGATCACAGGGATAGAAATACCGCTCCATGGTATGTGCCATAATATCCACCACACCGCAAGCGGTCTGGTATTTGGATACCGAATAGGTCAGTTCGGGATTCATCACCGCAAATTGACAGCGGTTAAAGTCACTGCCAAAACCACGCTTCATATTCAGTTCCAGATTGGTAATCACCGCAGAGGAACTCATTTCACTTCCTGCCGCCGCAATGGTGAGAATACACCCTACCGGCAGTGCTTTCTCTACCTTGGCTTTTCCGGTGGCAAAATCCCACGGATCAGCCTCGGTACAAGCACCCGCGGCAGTATACTTGGAAGAATCCAAAACACTTCCGCCACCCACGGCAAGAATCATCTGTACCTTTTCTTCTTTTGCAATCTTCACCGCTTCACGAACAAAGGTAATTTTAGGATTCGGCTCAACGCCGCCCATTTCCACAACCGTGACCCCATATTCTGAAAGAGATTTCATCACCTCATCATAGAGTCCGGATTTTTTCACACTCCCTTGTCCATACTGGAGCATAATCTTATCATACCCAAACTCTTTCACGATTTTTCCGATCTCTTTATGCTTGTCTTTTCCAAAAAACACCTTGGTTGGTGCATAATAGATAAAATCTCTCATCGTCATTCACCTCTTTTATGATTTCAATCCTATTATTGTCATTCTATCATATAAATATCATTCTGACAAGAAAAAAACCCGTCAAAGACGGGTTTTATTTCTGTATCATTTCATTCAGGCGCAATTCCAAATTTCTGCACTCTTCCTTGGTGGGTTCGAGATAATTCTCAAACCGGAAGAGAAGATTCATCTTCTCGTACTTCACTTTGCAAATCTTCCGAAAGGGTAACAACTCAACCTGATCAATACAAGAATGATTTTTCATGATATCCGCAAGTTTTGAAAGATTCTCTTCTGTGTCATTGAGATTCGGAATTACCACTTGCCGAAGGGTAGTGGGAATTTCTTTTTGATTCAAAATTCCCAAAAACCTCATCGGTTCTTCCAAGGAACAACCTACATAGGCTTGATAATCTTCTTCGTTTGTGTATTTGATATCCAGCAAAACCCTATCGGTATATCTGAGAAGTGATGCTATCTCATCATTCCAAGCACACCCCGATGTATCAAGACAGGTATGGATGTCCTGCTCTTTACAAAGACGAAATACCTCTTTCACAAAATTCGCCTGCAACAGAGGTTCTCCGCCGGAGATGGTTATTCCGCCCTCGGCGCCAAAATATTCCCGGAATCGTTCTGCTTTTTCCACAATTTGTATTGCATCGTAGAGCTCACCGGTATTCACTTCCCAGGTGTCAGGGTTATGACAGCATCCGCATCGCAGAGGACAACCCTGCAGAAAAACCACATACCGAACTCCGGGTCCATCCACCGTTCCCAAGGACTGGATAGAATTGACATAGCCTTTCATTTACAGCACCTCGTGGAAAGTTCGGCTGATAACCTCTCTCTGTTGTTCTTTGGAGAGTTTATGGAAGTTTACTGCATAGCCGGAAACACGGATGGTCAAATTGGGATACGCATCCGGATTCTCATAAGCCTCCATGAGGGTTTCCCGATTCAGCACATTGATGTTAATATGATGGGCATCCTTCTTGAAGTATCCGTCAAGAATGGCAACCAGATTGTTCACCTGTTCTTCCTCGGTTCTGCCCAGTGCATCGGGAGCAATGGAGAAGGTATTGGAAATACCGTCACGACAATCCTCATAGCTGAGTTTTGCCACCGAGTTGAGGGATGCCAACGCACCATTTTCTTCCCGATTATGCATAGGATTCGCACCGGGTGCAAAAGGCTCGCCCGCCTTTCTGCCATCGGGGGTTGCTCCGGTGTTTTTACCATACATCACATTGGAGGTGATGGTGAGGATAGACAGGGTGTGGGTGGCGTTGCGGTAGGTGGGGGTCTTACGCAATTCGGTGATCACCTGGTGGGCCAGGTCGCGGGCGATGAAATCCACCCGATCGTCGTCGTTACCATAGGTGGGGAATTCTCCCTCGGTGACGTAGCTGGTGATATAGC
>JAZRQC010000072.1:0-23717 GCA_045649565.1 Ructibacterium sp. | reverse complement strand
AAACTTGGAATTGACAAGGTTATACCTTGTGCAATTGTCGTAATACTGTGCTTTTCGCACTTTTCGTATTACCGCTTTTTCACTGTTTACTTTTCAAACATCACATCCCAAATTCTGTACCTCTTTGGCACTTTGGGAACCGTCCCTCTCGTGGGACAGCTTGCATAGTATATCACGATATCTACTACTTGTCAAGAACTTTTTTAAACTTTTTTCAAAAATCTTTTATCTTCGTTTTTATGTCCATATTTACCTCAACACCCGGTGTTATTTTTTCGTTTTTTCCACAAAATCATCCCCTTGGGAATCCATTGGTTCTCTTGGCGAAAATCTGTAAATATTCTCGTAACTTTCCAACTCCTCCTCACTCTCCGGCGGAACCTGAATCAATCCTGTACATTCCATTACGGTAGCGGCATTGGTCAACTCCAATAAAGTCTCTCCGTTTTTGTCCTCCAACTCCGCAGGACCTCTTAGCACATCTTTCTTTTTGCACATACAAAAAAAGCCTCCTATGGTAAAATCTTACCCATAGTATGGCTTTTTGTTTCCTTTTTATACCTACAGTCCCAGTTCCTCTGCTACAATTCGCGCAGCAATTCCGCAGAGCTCTCCGCAAGGACGCTTTTGGTAATACTCTTTTGTTCTTTCCTGAGGAAGAGGCGTTTCCCCTTTGGCAAGACCCAAGAGCTCCCGACAGATGATACTACCATTCTCCGCCTTGAATGCCTCTGCCATTTTCTGAAGTCCCCCGTAATGTTCCCTCTTCTCCTCGGGAACCTTCTTTCCCGTATATCCTTTCACAAGACCTGCCACCATAAACATTCCGCTCACAGCTCCGCAAACCTCTCGCAAACCGCCCATACCACCGCCAAAGGAAGATGACAGTTTCAATGCGGCCTCTTGATCCATGCCAAGTTCTTCTGCAAAGGTCAAGAAAACCGCTTGGGCACAGTTGTATCCTTCACAAAACAAGTGTTCTGCTTTCTCCTGATAATTCATAATCTCACTTTCTTCCTATATAATATAACATTTAGAGAATCATATCGTCGGTTATCTCTTCCTCTTCGGGCTCGGCCTCCGATTCTTCCTCCTCGTTGTTTTCCTCATAAGGAATCTCGTCCAGTCTCCGGAACTCATACCCTTCGCCTTCCAGATATTCAATGATGGAAGGAAGCGCCTCTGCCGTGGTTCCCTTGTTGGCGGCATCGTGCATCAGCACCACGATATAATCTTGCTTTACCGTCTCCTTCAATCGATTCAACAACTGCCCTGCCGATCGACTTCCTCCTTCGGCATCACCATTCAAGGAATTCCAATCCACAAAATAGTATCCTTCCTTTTTGAGCAGTTCCTTATACTCTTGCTTCTTTGGGCCATATTGTCCGCCGGAAAAACTTCCGCCCGGAAAACGCATCAACTTAAAAGGTTCTTCTCCCGTTACCCCTTTGATTAAATCGTCCACCTTCTTGATTTCGTTCATAAAATTCTTGCCATTTGCATACAGTTCCTCATACCGATGGCTATAGGAATGGTTGGCAAGAAGGTGACCTTCCTTGTGCACACGCTTAGCAACATCAGGATTCTTCTCAATCATAGACCCCAACATGAAAAAGGTTGCCTTTACATTGTGTTTCTTCAAAACATCCAGAACCGTCGTGGTAACATTCTCGGTGGGGCCGTCATCAAAGGTCAGGTAACAAACTTTCTTACCGCTTCCCGTACCATTAACAACAATCTTCATCATATCGTTTTCGGTAGATGCCGGAGGAATATCCGCCTTGGGTTTCGCCGTTTCCGCAGACTCGGCTAAATCACTTGGGGTAGCGTCTGCTTCTTTTGCCTTTTCCTGCCCGCAACCGCTCAACAAAAGAGTAAACAACATGATTATCAAAAGAAAAAGAGAAAGCAGTCTGCTTCCTGCACGACCGCATGAAGTATACTTTTTAAAATTATGTCTCATATCCATTTCTCCTTTTCTGAAAATTTGTCGATTTTTCTTACTTTTTTATTATATACAACTTGTCCCAAAAAATCAAGAAAAAAGACGGGTAAAAACCCGTCTTTTTTTATCTTATTTTACAATATAAAATTTCTCACTAATCCAAGTAGCCGT
The DNA here is from genome assembly GCA_045649565.1 of Ructibacterium sp. Classification (GTDB taxonomy): domain Bacteria; phylum Bacillota; class Clostridia; order Monoglobales; family Monoglobaceae; genus Ructibacterium. Next base: position 21,601 of record JAZRQC010000072.1, on the reverse strand, counting down.
ATCTCCATTTGCATCCTTTACATAATACTTAAGATAATATCCTCCCGGATTTAATTTACCGAACTTCATACCCTTATCTAATGCATAGCCCTTTATGTAATAATTGCTTGTTGTACTGGAACCTTTTGCTTCCATAACTACATTTTTATTACTGTCAAGAATATATGCTCTTGCTTCTACAATTGCACAATCTGATGTGAATTTACCGCTGAGACTAAAGGATTTTCCATATTTTAAATTTCCCTTGGGATAAGATTCTACAGAAATTTTAATGGATGTAGACTGCGCTGAATTGCTTGACGAACTACTGCTCGAAGATGGTTGTGTTTGAGGTTTGGGTTGAGGTTTTGGTTCTACGCTTTTGGTTAGATTCTCACTATATATCCATGTTCCATTGTCTAACTTATACCACAGATTCCCTACAGAATTTTTTCCCGATGCCACAACCGTCACCTTGGTTCCCTTGGATAAATATTTAATAATTTTCTCAGGGGAATATGGTCTGTTTCGAACAGGAACATCATTCTTTACCGCTTCATAGGTTGCATTCACAGAAGACAAAGAAATATAGTATTCCTTACCACAGTTGTCACAATATCCTCTATCGTTGTAATATCTGTGACTACAGGTCGGAGGAGGTGTTGGAGTAGCCGGTTTTATTTTATCGTTGTTCGACGTTGTACCAGATGACTTTACGCTTTTGAACACACGAATCGAAGTAATGCCCGAACTACTATATTTTCCAAAAAGGTTTGTGCTGGTTGAACCTGGATCATGCATATATACTGTGTTCCCGGAAACATAATCTGCCGCTACATAATGCCTCGCGTTTTTAACTGCAATCGTGCAAGCATATCCATTGGTAGTATATCGTGCAATAACTGCCGCTTTTTCTGCTTCACTTCCAGAAAGTGTTACTTTATCAACCATATCTAATCCAGAAACAATTTTTTCAGGATCTGTCCAGTTGTTCATGGCACCACTAGATGTGAAACCGCCTATCGCCTTAAGACTTTTTGCAAAGGTACCTGGGTTAAAACTATTATCTACCAATCCCAATTTTGCACATACAATTGCGATTGCAGTTACTCTACATCCAATTTTTTTCATGGCCGTTCCCGAACCAGATCCTAATCTAACATCTGCCCATTTAGAATCATACTGTTTCCAATTTTGATAACTTTCTGCTCTAACCATTGTAAACTGAAACGTGGTTAATATAAACACTAAAATTGATACAATTGATATTATACGTTTCATTTTTTTCATCTCTACGTCCTCCTCCGCTAATCCAGACTATTCTTCTTGCTCGCTCATTACTGTATCAGGAAGTATCAAATCTTCCTCCAAATCATCTTGACCATCGTAATCTTCCGGCAATTCTCCGGTTTTTGCATAAGATCCGGCAGCCGCATCTATACACCAACCGCCTTGATACTCCAGAACATCAAAAGAAATGCTTACTCCATCTTGATTCAGCTCCAAAACACCAGTTCCTGCATTTCCAAATGTATCTTCAAAGTCAAACTGACATATACCATTTTCAACCGTATCGCTTACGGTAATACCGGTAACCCGACTTCCCTCCCCTTTAATTGCATACACATCAAACTCAATATTTACTCCGTCAAACGCAGTAATTACTACCCCATAGTTTTCAGGATACTGCGGATGAGCATATACGCCAATCACGGAGCTGCTGAGTGGCTCTTCGGATACCTCCGGAACCACATCCTTCTTTCTCTTTTCATAGCGATAGATACGATTACTGTCCTTGAAGTTTTCCGGTCCTAATATATAAACACTTCTTGTGCTCTCCTCCCATGTAATCTCCCGTCTCCAGAGCTCACAATATGCACGTAACGGAATATAGAAATTTCCATTATAAATAGTAGCCTCTACATCCATAAAGACCTCCTCTTCCGTCCCGTCCCCTGCAAATTTCAAAGCTGACGCACTTCCGTTTACAAAGCAACAAGCGGTGTCTCCTCCCTGGAAAATTGCCTTTTCTTCTTCGGGGAACCAAAGGATTTGTTCATCCTCCCATCCCATCATCTCAAAAATAGGACGCAACGGAACCATGGTTCTTCCATTGATAAGAAGTGGCTTATTCTCGGTATCTGCGTATACATCGACACCCAAATAGTAAACATAAACATCCTCGGAGAAGCTCTTGATTTCCATTGCGCTCACTCCAAGGGTTCCGATAGACATTACAATTAACATTAAAACAGAAATGATTTTTTTCATGGTTTTCTTCCTCCTTACTTTATTCACTACAAAATAATATAGCATCATACAAATTATACCTTCGTGCACATTATGAAAAGCATATCCCCACGAGAAACACCGCTTTTTCATGCGCGCCAAATCCACCTCCTCTCTATTTTCATATTTTATGCAGTTGTCACCAATGCTGTTATTATGCAAGTTTATACTCTACATAACGAGTATATTATACTCGGTTTATAGACAATTGTCAATAATAAGAGCATATTTTATCATATTCATGAGGTGATACCATGATTTCATATTCTCCATTTTATGAAACTTTAAAGAGGAAAAACATTTCAACTTATAAATTGATTACACAATATAATATAAGTCGCAGTTTGCTTGATAGGCTAAAGCACAACAAACCTATTAGCACCGTAACATTGGATGATCTTTGCACTATTCTCGATTGCAATGTAGAAGATATTCTTTTATATGAAAAAAATAAATAAAGACTCCATTCATAGAAATGAAGTCTTTATTATTTCTCAAAGAAAAAAGACGGGTAAAAACCCGTCTTTTTTCACCTAATTTTTAACCCAACAACTGTGCGTACATTTTGCTGTACTGTTCTGCAGAATTGGTCCAGGAAAAGTCCTCTTTCATGGCACGTTTCATCAAGGGCACCCAGGTTTCTTTCTCACCGAAGAACCGAAGTGCCAGCCGAACCACCTGCATCATTTCTTTGGCACTGTAGTCACCAAAGCTGAATCCCGTTCCCTCTCCGGTAAACTCATTGAAGGGAACTACGCTATCCTTAAGGCCACCGGTTTCCCGAACAATGGGGATAGTGCCGTATGCCATGGCAATCATCTGGCTCAATCCGCAGGGTTCAAACATGGAGGGCATCAGGAACAAATCACAACCTGCATAAATCTTGTGGGCAAGTTCGTTGCTGAAGGTGATATTTGCCGACACCTTTTCCGGATGCGCCCAAGCATTGTGGCGGAAGAGTTCTTCGTATTTTTCGTCGCCTGTGCCTAATACCACCAACTGAATATCCAGTTCCATCAGTTCCTCCATGGCTTCGGCAATCAGGTCGAAGCCCTTTTGGTCAACCAGTCTGGAAACGATACCAATCATTGCCTTCTCTCCGTCTACGGGCAGACCCAACTGTTCCTGCAGACGGATTTTGTTTTCTTTTTTCTTATTGACCAAATTTCTCAGATCAAAATTCTCAAAGATGTAAGCATCGGCTTTGGGGTTATACACTTGGGTATCAATGCCGTTGATGATACCGAACAAGGATTGACCCCGTGCCGCCAAAAGTCCGTTGAGACGTTCTCCGCCTTCGGGCGTCTGAATCTCTCCGGCATAAGTAGGACTGACTGTAGTCACATAATCCGAATAAACAATACCGCCCTTTAACAGGTTGGCACAACCATGAAATTCTAATTTATCCGCCGTGAAGAAACTGTTATCCAAGGAGAAAAAGTCTGCTACCACATCCATGGAATATACACCCTGATAACGCAGGTTGTGAATGGTAAAGACCGTCTTAATCCCTTGATAGAACTCATCACGAATATAGTAGGCATTGAGAAGCACGGGAATCATTCCTGCCTGCCAGTCATGACAATGGATGATGTCAGGCTTGAACTCCAGTCCCCGAAGGATTTCCAGACATGCCTTGTCATAGAAGGCAAATCGTTCCAGATCGTTCCATTTATACAAATAGGGATCTCCGAAATAATATTCGTTATCCACAAAGTAATAGGTTACTCCGTCCCGTATCAGGCGGAAAACACCACAGTATTTTCTCCGCCAACCGAGGGGTATATAGATAAAGAACAAAAACTCCATTTGTTCCTGATATTCCTGCGGAACGCACCCGTACTTGGGCAGAACCACCCGAACATCGTGACCTGACTTGGCCAGTGCCTGAGGAAGTGCTCCCAGTACATCGCCCAAGCCTCCGCTTTTGGCAAACGGTGCAACCTCGGAGGCACACATTAAAATCTTACTCATACACAACTCACCTTTCCAATAGAGCCTTAAACCACCGTACGCTTTCCTATAATCATAGGATAGGTCTCCTGTCCAATCAGTTTCTTCCCGCTCCGCAGAACAACTTCCTTATCAAAAATCACATTTTCCATCAGACAGTTATCCTGAATCTCCGACTTCTGCATAATAATACAATTCTCCACCGACGCACCCTTGCCGATATGTACGCCACGGAAGAGTACACAATTCTTGACGGTTCCCTCAATAACACAACCGTCTGCAATGATGGAGTTGGACACCTCAGCATTCTTCCCGTACTTGGTGGGAACGGTATCCTTTACCTTGGTATAGACCGGCATCTCATTCTTAAGACCAAACAGTTCCTCTCTCACGTCCTTGTTAAGAAGTTCCAGATTAGCCTCAAAGAAGGTCTTGATATCATCAATCTTCAAGATGGTGCCTGTGTGTTCGTAAGCACAAATCTTCAACCGATTAAGGTTTGCCACAAATACATCCTTTGCCAAAGAATGCTTGCCGTGGGATTTTGCATCATCCACCAAATCCATCAACAATTCCTTCCGAATCAGGAACTGGTGCATATAGGAGCAGGCAGTCTTTTGCTTGGCAGGATAAACGTAGATATCCTCTACCAATCCTTCCTCTGAAACATCCAGCAGGATATGACGTTTCAACTGCTTTTCGGGAATCTCACCCTCCCGATGGTAAATCAGCGTAATATCTGCATCTTCCTCCATATGATAACGCATCACATCATCATAGTTGATATTACAAATGGTGTTACAATCTGCCGCCAGCACGTACTCCTGTTGACTCCGACGGAGATAGTTGGTCACATCGTGAATCACATCCACACCGCCTACCGACTCGGTGGTTTCCCGAATTTCTTTGGGTGGCAGCATAAAAAGACCATTGTTCTTTCTGTCCAGTTCCCACGCCTTGCCCGTGCCAAGATGGTCAGTCAAGGACTGATAGTTGTAAGGGGTGGTGATTCCCACATTGATGATATGGGAATTTACCATACTGGAAAGAAGAAAATCAATCAACCGATATCTTCCGCCAAAGGGAACTGCCGCCAAAGACCGTTTTCCTGTCAGTTCTCCCATGTTGGCTTCGGGATTATCGCCGAAAATCAAACCTAACATATTATTCTTCATAATTTTCGTAACCTTTCTGCCCGCAAAAAGTCCTGTTCATGCGCTTTTCTGTCCGCAGGCGGAACAGAATCAGATTTCGTCGTTGGTCAACATGGAGTTCACCGCAATCTTCTTACCTTCAGGAACATTCACACTTTGTCCGATCAGGGTAATGTCATTACTACAGATTTTGGTGTTTATCCAACTCTTGTCTGCATCATCTTCATAAGAACCCACCGTTGCACCGGCTCCAACAATAACATTGGTTCCCAAGATTGACTTATGCACTACCGCATCCTTACTGATTTTACAGCCCGGCATAATGATAGAATCTTCTACCTTAGCACCCTCTTCAATCACAACTCCTTCAAAGATTACCGAATGATCCACCTCACCGGCAATCTCGCAACCCTCGGTGACATAACAGTTCCGAAGCTTCGCCTCGGGGGCAATATAGTGAGGAGGCTTGATGGGGTTCTTACTGTAGATTCTCCATCCGTCATCATCCAAAGAACTGCCGGAATCTTCGTCCAGAAGTTCCATATTGGCCTCCCACAAACTCTGCACCGTTCCAACATCCTTCCAGTAGCCGTCAAACCGATGGGCTACCAGTTTGAGTCCGTCTTCCAACATCTTAGGGATAATATTCTTTCCGAAATCGTTGTCGGATTCGGGGTCTTGTTCGTCGGCAATCAAGTATTCCCGAAGTGCCTCCCAACGGAAGCAGTAAACACCCATGGATGCTAAGTTGCTCTTGGGGTTGGCAGGTTTCTCTTCAAACTCTAAAATGGTGTCGTCCTGATCGGTATTCATAATCCCGAACCGAGACGCCTCATCCCAAGGAACCTCAATCACTGCGATGGTGGCATCGGCGCCTGCCTTGTTATGTTGCTTAATCATCTTGTTGTAATCCATTTTATAGATATGGTCACCGGAGAGAATCACCACATCCCGAGGATTGAAGCGCTCCAGAAATCCGATATTCTGATAGATGGCATTTGCCGTTCCTTTATACCATTCCCCTTTTTCCGCAGACATATAAGGGGGAAGAACATAAACACCGCCATTTTGTCTGTCCAGATCCCAAGGCTGACCGCCGGCAATGTAGGTATTCAGTTCCAAAGGCTGATACTGGGTGAGAACACCCACCGTATCAATACCCGAATGGGAACAGTTACTCAAAGGAAAATCGATGATTCTGTACTTTCCGCCAAAGGGGACCGCAGGCTTTGCCACATCCCGGGTCAGAATACCCAGTCGGCTTCCCTGACCGCCGGCAAGAATCATTGCTACACATTTTTTTGATTTCATAATAATACCGTCTGCCTTTCTCTTATTTTTTCTTTCTGACATCTGTCAAGGGACAATGCTTCAGATAACACCCTGTCAAAGGGGGTAATGCAACTTCAATGGCATAGGGGAATCCATCCACAGATTTCTTTTTTGCCCTGACCTTCTTGCTTCCTCTGCCGTCACCGCCGTAGCTTTTCTGATTGGTGGACAGCACCACCTCATATTCCCCGTCTTTCGGAACTCCAATGGTATATTTTCTGTGTTCCACCGGGAGGAAGTTCAGAATCACAATCAAGTTTTCCCTTTGACTCTCATCAGCACGTAGAAATGCCAACACACTGTTGTCTCCGTCATCTGCTTTGAGCCATTGGAAACCTTTCCAATCACCCTGTTCCCGCTCAATCTCATAAAGGGCAGGATGTGTCTTATAAAATCTGTTCAGTTCCTTACAGAACCTTCGCAGTTTCCGATGGGCTTCGTAATCCTCTAAAACCCAATCCAGTCCTTCGGCAAACCGCCACTCTACAAACTGCCCGAACTCACCGCCCATAAAGAGAAGCTTCTTTCCGGGATGGGCATACATAAAGGCATAAAGGAGTTTTAGCTCTGCGAACTTTTCTTCATATGTTCCCCACATCTTATCCAGCAAGGAACGTTTTCCATGGACCACCTCATCGTGGGATAAGGCGAGGATGTAATTCTCCGCAAAGGCATACATCATTGGGAAGGTCAGCTTGTTGTGGCTTCCTTTCCTGAACAACGGATCGCATTGCATATAGTCTAAAACATCGTGCATCCAACCCATGTTCCATTTGAAGTTGAACCCTAAGCCACCCTCATGAACCGGAGTGGTGACGCCACCCCAGGCGGTGGATTCCTCTGCAATCATCATCACGTTGGGGAATCGTTCAAAAACCGCCATATTCAGTTTTTGTAAAAAGTCAATGGCCTCCAAATTTTCTTTTCCGCCATACTGATTTCCCAACCATTCTCCATCATTACGATTATAGTCGTGATAGAGCATACTGGATACCGCATCCACCCGAAGTCCGTCCACATGGAATTCGTCAAACCAGAAAACGGCATTGGAAATCAGGAAGGAGAAAATCTCTGTCTTGGTCCAATCGAAAACCAACGTCCCCCATTCCTTATGCTCACCCCGACGGCTGTCCGGATGCTCGAAAAGAGCTGTGCCATCAAACCTGGCAAGACCGTGGGCATCCTTGGGGAAGTGAGCAGGAACCCAATCCAGAATCACTCCAATACCATTTTGGTGGAGGGCATCAATCAAAGCCTTTAGCTCAGTTGGTTTTCCGTACCGACTGTTGACTGCATAGTATCCCGTCACCTGATACCCCCAAGATCCATCGAAGGGGTACTCAGAGAGGGGCATCATTTCCACATGGGTGTAGCCCATCTCCTTGAGATAGGGAATGAGCAGGTCAATCATTTCGGTGTAGGTATAAAAACTCCCGTCCTCTTTTTGTTTCCATGAGCCAAAATGCATCTCGTAAATATTAACCGGTTTATCATAAAGAGGTGTCTTTGTCCGCTCCGTCATCCATTTTTTATCCTTCCAACCATAGGAAAGATCCGCTGTCACCGATGCTGTGTCAGGACGCACCTCTGCAAAAAAACCGTAAGGATCTGCCTTGAGCAGAATCTCGCCTGTTTGGGTTTCGATACTGTATTTATACTTTTCTCCCTCTGATATTTCGGGAAGAAAGCACTCCCAAATGCCGGAGTCTTTATGAAGATGCATCGGAGCTGCTGCTCTATCCCAGCCGTTGCTGTCACAGACCACCGACACCGATTCGGCATGGGGAGCCCAGAGGGCAAATCGGTATCCGGGGCCGCCCTCCTCGTTCTGCATCCGATGAGCGCCAAGCATCCGATAACTTTCATAATTGACTCCCTGATTGAAAAGGTACCTTGCCTTTTCGTCCAGGCTTCCCGGTTGCGTTTTTTGTTTCTTCATTGGTCACCCTCCGTCTGCTCTCGATTGTGCACAAAACACTTAATTTTCAGGCTTTTTTCTCATGTTATATTGTACCACGATTTCCTTTTTTTGTCTATTTTAAAGATGCACAAATTGTTTCCACCCCTTTTGGTACTTTTTAATCCGAGACATAGTGTTTCGTTTTATTTTATGTAAAAAAGAAGGCTTGTATGCAGATAAAATGAAAGGCGGTGGGACAAACCCCACCGCCTTTTCTAATCTTCAAAATTGAACATTTCCTTATTTCTCTCTTTGAATAAATCATAAACCCCAGAGAGAATTTCGGGATCCTCTACCTGTTCCAGGCAATCTTCCTCTTGATCGAGAATCTGGAAGATGACAACTTCGTCCACTTCCTCTTCGTCGTCGTTGTAGGGGATGAAGATAACATATTCCTTACCTTTGTACTGAACGGTGTCCAGATGCTCAAAGGTAACGGTTTCCCCATCCTCATCGGTAAGTTCAATCAAATAGGGATTTTCCTGCATTTCAGACATTGTTTTTTCCTCCTTATCTTTTACTGTCAAGGTAAGATTGCAGAAGATAGGCAGCTGAGATACTGTCCACACTCTCTTTCCGTTTCTTACCTCGCACATTGGTTTCATTCATCAAATTGTGTGCCGATACGGTGGTGAGCCGCTCGTCCCAGAGAATAATCTCAACCGAAACCCGCTCCTTTAACATCTCGGCAAAGGCTTTGGTTTTTTCGCCTCGGGGACCCACGGTACCGTTCATGTTTTTTGGATAACCCAGAACAATTCTTTCCACCTGATGTTCTTTTGCCAGTTGGGCGGTATAGTCCGCCACCTTGGTCATCCCCTTTTCCTTGCACGCAGGAAGGGTGGTGGCTCCAAACCCCAAAGGGTCGGAGATTGCATAACCTGTTCGGCTATCTCCATAATCAACACCTAATATCCGCATAGTATCCTACCTCACCACTATTTTTCTTCTGCCAAACGATACTTCTCTTTGTAACTTTGGTACATGGTACGGAACGCTCCGTCCTCTGACTTGATATGCTGGAGATACTCATGAACCTCAAAGGAATCGTGGGTAATCTCAATCAAGCAAACCGCAATGTTGGAACAATGGTCTGCCACTCTCTCATAGTTGGTGAGCAAGTCGGAGAGAATGAAGCCCAGTTCCATGGTGCAGTCTCCCTGACGGAGACGGTCGATATGACCGTTCTTGATCTTCCGCTTTAAGCGATCGATAACCTGTTCCAAAGGCTCTACTGTCTTGGCAATCTCCAGATTTTCTTCTTCCAGAGCCCGTACCGACATATTCAGTACTTCAGCAACTGCAAGTGCAATAATCTCCAAATCCTTGGTGGCGATTTCAGAGAAGGTCACCTGTTTGTCATGTACTTCCTTTGCCGCCTCGGCAATATTCAGAGCGTGGTCGGAGATTCTCTCGATATCCCCTACGCAATGAAGCAGTTCGGATACTACCTTACTATCCTTGGCAGAAATCTGATTTGCCGCAATCTTTACCAGGTAACTGCTGGTCTTGTCTTCATACTTATCCGCCAGTTTCTCCAGTCTCTGAATTTCTTCAAACTCCTTGGCGTCATATTCTCCCAGAAGTTTAACCGCTTTTTGGAAGGTATCCTCGGCAATCTTCGCCATGTCGCAAACCAATTCCTTACACTTCTCTACCGCAAAGGTGGGAACAGACAGGAATCTGTCGTCCAGGGTATCGAACACATCGGTTTCTTTTTCTTCTTTCTTCGCCTTAACGGTAGCAATGGCCAGTTTCTCGAAAGCCTTGCAGAAGGGAAGGAGAATCACAGTAGACAGAACATTGAACAGGGTGTGTACCACCGCAATATTCACAGCGGTTGCACGCTCAGCCATAAACTCAAAACCAATGATACTGTGGAGCAGATAGAAGATACCGCACACAACCACAACGCCAATCATCTTGATATACAGACAGGTAAACGCCACACGCTTGGAATCGGTGTTACCGCTGATGGATGAAAGAATAGGCGTGATGGTGGTACCGATGTTCTGACCTAAGATAACCGGAATGGCTGTGGAATAGGGAATGATACAGGTCAAAGACAATGCCTGCAACACACCAACCGATGCTGAGGACGACTGAATGATGGCAGTAAAGATGGTACCCACCAAAATACCCATGATGGGATTGTTGCCGAACATGGTCAGGATATTGGTGAATGCTTCGTTATCCTTCAACCCTTCTACTGCACCACTCATGGCTTCCATACCAAACATCAGGATTGCAAAACCCACAAAGATAGAACCCAGATTCTTATTCTTGTCGGTTTTCGCCATCATAATCATAACCACACCGATGGCAGCCAGAACAGGGGTAAAGGAATCCGGTTTCAACAGTTTCATAACTATGGCTCCGGTCTCCTTAATGTCCGCCGTACTCAAAAGCCATGCTGTCACCGTGGTACCGATATTGGCACCCATAATCACGCTGATGGTCTGTCCCAGTTTCATAATACCGGAGTTTACAAAACCAACCAGCATTACCGTGGTTGCAGACGAAGATTGGATGATCGCCGTCACTGCAAAACCAAGCAGAAATCCCAAAAAACGATTGGATGTCAACCGCGCCAGAATGGATTCCAGCTTACCGCCGGCAAGCTTTTTGAGGCCGTCGCCCATCAATTCCATACCATACAGGAAGAGGGCAAGACCGCCAATCAATGCTAGAATACTAAAAATGTCCATATGTTTCCTCCAATTTCATTTGTATTTCTATTCTTATATGTCCGCGGGGAGATTCCCGTTATTTTTTCTTCCGCCGAACTGCCGCCTTGTCGTTCATGTTAAAGGCAAGGTTATTGTTATTATCTGCTTTTTTCACCGTAGTGTGAAGCAGAGAATCCAATCCCTCCGCGTCCAGATAATCAGCCGGATTGAAACGGGAGCCGGTAGCATAGGAAATCAATTTTCCTTTCAGCCATTCTGCACCCGGATCATCTTTGCGGAAATTCATACCGCAAACCAGAAGCCGTCCCTTAAGTGCCCGATATTCAAAGAGGGAAGCCTGCCGCACCACATACTTGTGGGGGGAGATGCTCTCCACAATGGGATGGAAAGGAATCGATCGGTCTGCAAAGACGACCGCTTGTCCATCGGTCATCAGGCCGTCAAACTGATATCCGCAAAAACCATCATGAGGAAAATCCTCAAAAAGCGGATGATCATGAACCACCGTAGCCACATGTCCCGAAACCCGTCCTGCAATGACAATCTGGAAAAGGGTGGGAATACTCTGGAAGGGTTCTGCTCCCAGAAGAAGAACATCCTTCCCCTCTGCCAACAGCTGTTTCAGTTCCGCCTCTGCCATGCCCTCGGAAATCACAAGATCTCCGGGATCGGGAAGCTCCGTTTTGGGGAACAGATAGAGATCCCATTGGTTCTCCACACAGTTGCTTTCCCATTCCATGGTCGCCATGAGTTTCATGGTACCCGGTTTGGAGATCTCGGGCAGGATTGCCGAAAAGTCACACAACTGACTTACACCTTTTTCTGCTTTCAAGAGCGTAAAGGTTTCTTTCTGCAGTTCATTTCCATCCAGGAGGAGGGTGACCGTCAGTTTCGCATCCTGAATTTCCTTCTCTCCATAATGGGAAAGATGAATACCATAGGAGAAGGATTCGCCTCCGACAAAGTTGAACTTCCGTCCAATATCATGGAGGAGTATCGTTTCTCCGTTATACCGTCTGACATTCTCCACCGTCTCACCCGGCTTCAATTCATAAAACTCGTTCATCATACCCACATCGTAGCCCACAGTATGCCAATGGGTGTCGATGGGACCCAAAAAGTCAAAGCCCAGGATGGTTTTGGAGCGACGAATCGCCTCAAGACTGTATTTACGCACCAGCGCCTGCCACCGGGAGGAGAGTTCAAAGTAAAGGGGCGCCTTGTCCAGTACCCCTGCATCCTTCAGGTGTTCCTCAATGGAGGAAAAGTAGGGTAATTTCCCGAATCGGGTATTTTCGTACCGATCCTTCAAACTCAGGTCGGTGTAGGTTCCCGAAATACAAATCTCATGGCTGAGTCGTGGCTTTTGGTAAATGGGGTACCAACTATCCAACTCCACAGGGTCTGCCTTCAAAGAACTATAACTGCATCGTCCGATGGTGTAGCTGTTATAGACATCGCAGAACTTGGACATCATCTCAAACCGTCCGGGATGATGGGGGTATGGCTCCTTTACCGCATGTTCACCAAGCTGCTCCTCGCTGCCGTACTCTATGCCACGCAGAGCACTCATGGGGGAGAACAACGAATCGGATTCTGTATGGACAAAATCCGCAAGATACTCCAGACATTCCAACACTTCTTCGTCCAGAGCCTGCTCGTTTCCGGTACAGTAAATCACCACCGAAGGATGTTTTCGGCAGAACCGGACAATCTCCTTCCACTCCTCTTCCGAAACATTGTTAGGAGTCTCCACATGAATCAGGATTCCCAACTCATCTGCCGCCTGCATATACTCCTCAACAGGGACATGGGTGTGGAACCGGATGAAGTTGAACTCCAATTCCTTGAACTTACGAACCACATTCAGGTAATATTCTTTATCATGATGAAGATGCATGGTCTCGGGATAGTAACAATGCTCGCAGACGCCCCGGAGATAAGTCGGGTTTCCGTTCAGGTAAATCATTTCCTGATCCGCCCGAAGTCTACGGACACCAAAGATACGGGAAATCTTTTCCTCACCGGCAGAAATCTCTACCCTATACAGTCTGGGATGTTCCGGACTCCAGTATTCCATTCCCTCGGTATCAATGACGAAGTCCCCTTCTGCCTCACCCTGACGGATGGCCTTGTCGCCATCATATATAATATAGGAAAAAGCACATGGATCGGTGGCTTCCACCTTCACCGTCACCGTCTTACAATCCTCCGAAACCAGAACCCAGGCATCCCGCAAAGGGATGGGGTAGTAGCGGATTTCCACGTCTCCGGTAATTCCGCCGGTACACTCGTTCACGGCACGGTTGGCAAGACCAATCACAGGTTCCCCTCCGCAACCTTCCAACTCGAAGTTAGAAACCGAAAGCACCAAGGTGTTTTCGCCAATCTTGAGGGCACCCTGAGGAATTTCCAACTCAAAAGGGGTACAAAATCCCTGATGCTCTCCTAAGTAAACACCATTCAGCCATGCAGACACTCTGTTCTGAGCACCGCCAAAGGCTACTACTGCCGGACAGTCATTCCATTCTGCCCGGAAACTTTTCCGATAGAAGAAATTCCCCAGATAGTTGGGAAGGGTGGTATCCCAGGGCATAACCGATGTGGGGTATCGGAGCACTTGATGTTCCGGATTGATCATCAGCTCCGAAGCAAAGGGGGCTTCCTTGAAGACTTCCTCCATATCCTCCCAATAGCCGGGAACTGCATCCGAAATTAAAACACCATCAAATTCCGGCACTTCCCGCTCCTGATACAGTGTTTTTCTATAGTCCATTTCCCAACTTCCGTTGAGAGAAATTCTCCTCTTGTCCATATTTCCGTCTCCTTTTTGTATGCCTTACTCCAAGACAAAACCTCCAAAGAACTCGCTCCGCTGGAAGTCCACTTCGGTGGGGTGCATGGGGTACATGGAGCCGTAATGCTCCCGAATGGTCTCCTCACCGCACTTATAGAAGTTGCCCCGCATCTCCTTGGTGTGTCCACCAAACATTTTGTCAATATAGGCAAAGGGGATCATAAACTGAATGGTCCAACAACCATCCTCTACTAAAGTTTGTACTTCAAAGAATTTTTTATCCTCAATAGGTGCAACGGAGTCGTGTCGATGGGTTCTGAATCCTAAATTCATGGTACCAAAGGGATTGAACTCGAAGTTCATATACCGCTTGTCTTCCATATTGGGAGAGATAAAGAACTCCATACAACTATCGTTGCAAACCCGCTCGTTCTGCTTGGTGAATCTGGCAAGCAAGGGGGTTTCGTCCGTCCACATCTTTACATAGAGTGCCTCTTCGTTGTAAAGCACCTTGGCATAGGTGTTGGGCAGATATTCAAATTGTTTCCAGTTATTGATATTCACAGAAGCGGTTTCCGCAATTTCCCATGCCGAATCGGTCATGGAAAGGATTTTATGATCTGTTTTTTTGATGGTATACATATCTCTTCCTCCTTATTCTTCTATTGCCTCGTCCGTCAGTTTGGACACGGCAAATCGTTGGCTCTTATAAAGTCCCATATGACCGGACAACAGAAAACTCACGCTGCAGACTGCGGCAAAAATCCAGATGTTTGCGCCAAACACTTCCATGGCAAGCACCAAAGATGCAATGGGGCAGTTCACCACGCCACAGAAAAGCGCCACAAGTCCAACGGCCGCCGAGAATCCTGCCGGCAATCCCAAAAGGGGTCCCGCCACACAACCAAAGGTGGCCCCAATAAAGAGGGTGGGGACAATCTCTCCCCCCTTGAATCCCGCGCCGATACAGATGGCAGTAAAGAGAATCTTCAAAAGGAACGCCTCCGGTCTTGCTTGACCGCCTATGGCACGGGCAATCACATCCATACCTGCACCGTTATAGTCGGTGGTCTGCAAAATCATCGTCAGGAAAATGACCAACACACCGCCTATGAATCCGCGAAGATACCCATTGGGTACCAGTTTCTTCATATATTTTTCGCTCTTGTGAAGAGCCAAACAGAATATCATGCTAACCAAAGCGCAAAGGAGTGCCAAAGCCATGACCTGCGCCACCACCGTTCCCGTAGTCTCTGCCAGACCAATACCGGGGAACCGAACCGGACTTAATCCAAAGAACAAAGCAACCCGATAGGCAATGAACGATGCTACAAGGCAAGGGAAAAGCCCCTGATACTGCATGGCACCGATGCAGGTAACCTCAATGGCAAAAATGGTTGCGGTAAGAGGTGTTCCGAAAAGTGCCGCAAAGACAGCGCTCATACCTGCCATCACAATCATATGTAATTCCGTTTTGGAAAGGCGAAATACCTTACCCAAATTATAACCAAGGCTTCCGCCCAGCTGAAGTGCCGCACCTTCTCGGCCTACCGAGGCACCCAACAAATGGGAAATCAAGGTGCTGACAAAAATCAAGGGTGCCATGGTGAAGGGAATCCGTTCCTCGGAGCGGACAGCGTCCAAAACCCGATTGGTATCTAACTTGCCTTTTACCTTACCCCATCGATAAAGCGCCGCAATCACAATACCACCCAAAGGGAGCAGATACAAAAGCCACCCGTGTGCACCGCGCAACTCGGTCACATATTCCAGTAACTCATGAAAAATACTGCCCACAATGCCGCCGATAGCCCCAACCAGAACCGCCAAAAAGAACCATTTTGCAAAGTGAATTACACTTTGTATTGTAAGCCTAAAATTGTCTTTGAACTTCTCCAAAATAATGCTTCCCTTCTGATTTAAAATCCTATTCTCTCAATGGTATCTTATCACAAAAAATTTCTGCCGTCAAATAAAAAAATGTTGACATTTTTGTTTCTCTGTGTTACGTTAAAAAGAGAAACGTTTTCCCACAAGGAGTTAACTATGAAAAATCAGGTTTCCGTAAAGGATATTGCCCAAGAACTTCATATCTCTCTTTCTACCGTCCATAAGGCCCTGACCGGAAAACCCGGTGTCAGCGAGGCGAAACGGCAGGAGGTCATTGAGACTGCTCGACGGATGGGGTATGTGGTAAACAGCATTGCCCAGACTCTGGCACGGAAAGACATTAAGTTCGGCATTGTCATGCCCTCAGGGTGGGGAGACTATTTTGCAGATATGAAGAAGGGTATCGAGGAAAAGATTCTCTCTTTGCAAAAATACAAGGTTCAGGGACTTTTTTATTACCTCTCCGCCCATGTTATTGGCGAAGAGGCAGAACGCCTGACCGCTTGGGTCAAGACGGAAAAGATAGATGCCCTGATTTACTGTCCTTCCAGTTTTGCCTTTGAATCGGGTTTCTTTGTTCGGTTGGAGAAAATGGGTATTCCCGTATTCTTTGCAGGGGACAGCTTTGAAACCGAAGGAGCCACCTCGGTGATTGCCACCGATGCGCCCCTTTCCGGCAACCTTGCGGCTGATTTTCTGCATATCGTCCATCGAAAGAAACTCCGTGCCGCAGTGTTGACCGGTTCTCTTTCCAATAAACCCCACAAACAAAAAACCGAAGCCTTTCAAAAACGGGTTCGGAACAACGGCGGCAAGGTGGTCGGCATCTTTGAAACCGATGATGATCCCCAATCTGCCTACGAATGTATGGACAAGGTCTGCGCCTCCGGTGCCAATGGCGTTTACGTTTCCACTGCCACCTCCCTTCCTGTCTGCAAATATCTTGCCGAAAAGGGATTGGCGGATGACATCACCTTGATCTGTACCGATGTCTTTGACGAACTTCATTACTATATGAAAGAAGGAATCGCCAAAGCCACCATCTGCCAGAATCAGGATGCGGTGGGCAAACGTGCGGTTCGAACCGCCTATGATTACTTTGTTTGCAAGCACAGTTACGGCAGAGAAACGGTGAAAATCAAACCCCATCTCTCGGTGCGTCCCCACCTGATGATTTTGGCGGACATAGATGAATAATATTTCAGGAACTTACCCTCTGTGATGGAGATGTAAGTTTCAATTTTACCCATTGGAGAAACGTTTCTCCAATCATAAAGAATAACCCATTTTACAAGGAGGAATTCTATGAGATTACAAAACAAAGTTGCAGTTATTACCGGCGGTGCCGATGGCATCGGCGGTGCCGGAAGCGAGGTTTTCGCCAAGGAGGGTGCCAAGGTTGTTATTCTTGACATCAACGAAACCGCAGGGAAGTTAATGGAGCAGTCTCTGCAGGCAAAGGGCAAAGAGGTCACCTTTATCAAAACGGACATCTCCAATGAGGAGAATGTGAAGTCTGCCTTTGCGCAGATTCAGGAGAAATACGGAACCATTGACATTCTCTACAACAATGCTTCGGTCTTTTTAGGAGGACGGGACACCAATCTGCATCAGGTTGATACTGATATCTGGGACAAGGTACTTGCCATTAATCTAAACGGTACCTACTACTGTTCCAAGTACGCCATTCCTTTGATGATGGAAAAGGGCGGTGCCATTATCAACACCGCATCCAGCGCCGGTGTGGTGGGCATTCCGGGATGTGCCGCATACTCTGCCACCAAGGGAGCAACCATCGCCCTGACCCGCTCTCTGGCGGTGGATTATGGCAAGTACAACATCCGCACCAACTGCATTGCACCTGCCGCCATTGCCACCGATATGGTAAAAGAGAGTAACTTAAACGACCCGGATTTTGACAATGACTTTTTCTTAAAGCAAATTACCCCTCTGCGACGCTGGGGAACCCCCAAGGATGTGGCAAATCTTGCCGCTTTCTTAGGCTCCGACGAGGGAGCGTACTTAAATGGTGTCATCATTCCTTGTGATGGCGGTATTACCATGAACGGCAATGTAAATAAAGAGGCTTAAATAGAAAGGATGAGAACAATGGAAAAATGCAAACAGATGGCAAAGCAGATCCGGATTGACTCTATCCGGATGACCAACCGCGCACAAAGCGGTCATGTGGGCAGTATGCTCTCCATGGCAGAGATGATTGCGGTGCTCTATGAAAAGATTTTAAAGGTAGACCCCAAGAATCCCAAGATGGAGGATCGGGACAGATTTATTCTGAGCAAGGGTCATGCGGCTGCGGCAGTTTACTCTGCTCTGGCACAGAAAGGGTTCATTCCCACCGAATGGCTGGAACAGTACTACTGCGACAACGGAAAGCTGATGGGACATATCAGTCACAAGGTTCCCGGGGTGGAATTCTCCACCGGTTCTTTGGGTCATGGTCTACCCGTTGCGGTAGGCATGGCAATTGCCGCACGATACGCCAAGAGTGACCGGAGAATCTTCTGTATGTCCAGTGACGGAGATATGAACGAGGGTTCCACCTGGGAGGCGATTATGTTTGCCGCGCAGGAGCACCTCTCAAACCTGACTTTAATCATCGACTACAACCAGGTTCAGGCTCTTGGACACTCGGAAGATGTTATCGACCTTCGGGATCTCAGAACCAAGTTGGAAGCATTCGGTTGGGCGGTAAAAGTCATTGACGGTCACAACCTGAACGAAATCTATGACGCACTTTCTTCCGTTCCCTATGACAAGGAGATGCCCTCCGCCATCATTGCCCACACCGTTAAGTGTAAGGGTATTCCTGAACTGGAGGACACGGTAAAATCTCACTACAAATACATTGCCAACGAGGACCTGGAACGGGTTATTCACGGCATTGAGGAGGCGTAAACCATGAGAGCAGTATTTAATAAAACCTTACTGGAAATTGCAAAGAATGACCCCAGAATTCATATGGTTCTGGCAGATATCGGCTATGGCGAAATTGAGCCTTTCCGTGACACCTTCCCCGAGAGATACTACAACGTGGGCGTTGCTGAGCAGAACATGACAGGCGTTGCCTGCGGTATTGCTATGGAGGGTAACATTGCGGTTACCTACTCCATTGCCAACTTCCCCACTCTGCGTTGCTTAGAGCAGATTCGTAACGACGTCTGCTACCACAATGCCAATGTGAAAATCGTCATCATCGGCGGCGGCGTTTCCTACGGACCTTTGGGTATGTCCCATCACTCCACCGAGGACATTGCCATTATGAGAGCCCTCCCCAACATGGTGGTTGTGGTTCCCTGTGACAACTACGAGGCAGTTGCCGCAACCCACGCTATGATTGAATATGACGGTCCCCTTTACTATCGTTGCGGATATAAGGGTGAGCGTGACATCCATCAGGGTCCGGTAGACTTTAAAATTGGTAAGGCTATCCGTGTAAAAGAGGGTAGTGATGTTACCTTGATGTTTGCAGGTCCTGTTGGTGCCAACGTACTCCACGCCGCAGAAATGCTGGAGAAGGAAGGTATTTCCTGTCGTGTGGTTAGTATGCACACCATCAAGCCCATTGACCGTGAAGAGATTGCCGATGCGGCAAAGAACACCGGTGGCATTGTTACCATTGAGGAGCACAACCTCTCCGGCGGTCTTGGCAGTGCCGTGGCAGAGGTCATCTGTGATGACGGTCTTGCCCCCAAGGCATTTAAGAGAATTGCTCTCCCTGATGTTAATGTTGCATTGATCGGTCATCAGGAATGGATTCGGGAACAATATGGTATGTCCGATGAGGGTATTGCCAAGCAGATTAAAGAAGCTATCGGCAAATAGGAGGTTCGCTCTATGAAACCATTAACTTTAGAACAACATCGCGCCCGAATCGAAAACATCAACAGCGCCGAGGAGAACAACAAAAAATACCTCTTCCGCCATCGTATCTATGACTATCTTCCCGGTCAGGCGGTTTATAACTTAGGCGACTATCCCACCGCCTTTTCCATTGCACCAACCGAGTACGATCATAACACCATTAAGGAAATGGCAGAAAACGGCGTTACCATGATTCAGCTCCACGAGGAGTGGAATGACTCTATCCGCCACTTAGGAGCAGACAAATACACCTGCCACGACCCCAAGGGTATGGATAAGTTCATCGAACTTTGTCACTCCTATGGCATTAAGGTAATCCCCTATATTTCATCAGGATATTTCCATGTATTCGATCCGGACTTTACCATGGATTTCACCAACGGAAAGGATCGGTATTGTATGGGTGGTATGTACTTTAAGTACCAGACCTGCTCGGCGGGAAGCCCCCATTGGCGTGAGTATCTGCTCCCCCGTACCTTTGCGGTGTTAGATCGCTACGACTTTGACGGCATCTACAACGACTGCGGTATGGACACCACCACCATGAAGTGGCGTTCCTATGGTTCGGGGCCTGTACAGTACGAACCGGAGTACGAGGATATTCTGGCTATGATTTACGGAGAGGTGAAGCGTCGGGGCGGCATTTACAAGGTACACGTCAACGCCAACTGGCCCCCTGCCTCTAAGGATCGTGTCTACGACTATCTTTGGATTGGCGAGTCGGTCAAGGAACTCACTCCCGGAGTGGGCAAGGACTTTTTGCCCTATGTGGTTCCCTGCCCGGATAAGAACTTTTTGCAGAACAACGATCCGGAAACCTACTACGCCAGCGTGATTCCCTTTATGCAGTTCCCTCTTCTTACCGCCAAGGGTCGCCCCCTGATGGGGAAAAGAATTGAAGCAGGCGTTCCCATGTACTCTTACGAGGATCACCACAACGACGGGGAATACTACTTCAACAAAAGAATCGGTGAGTATGTGAAAGAGCATCCCAATGGACCCTTTACCTACAGCCTATGGGGTTCTATCCCTGACGATGTAAATGAATTCCCTCTCTGGGCAGAGTACCTGAAGCTCTATGCGCCTATGGTGGAAAACGCTACTCAGGCATACATTGAACTCCGGGATTGTGTCGACATCCTCTCACCCATTACCGAGAAAATCTATGCATCCATGTTTGTGAATGAGGAGAAATATCTGGTGGTTTCCAACTTTGAAGCAAATGATTACGAATTGAAGTTATCTGCGCCATGGATTGACCGAAGAACCAATAAGGCATCCGATACCTTTATCATCAAACCGGGAACCATTGTATTTTTAAAGAAAGGAGCGTGACGCTCCACCCATTGCCGGGCAGAGTTCGATATAAAGATTTACTGAAATTGCCGAGCCACAAGGTTCGGCATTTTTGTTTGATAACTCTATCGTGACGCTCCACCCAACGCCGAGCAGAATTTGATATAAAGATTTACTACAGATTACCAAGCCACAAGCTTTCGTAAAACGAGTGCGAAGAAAAATTGATGAGATTTGTTTGGCGCAAGATGAGGAATGGCAGGAGTGTACTTTGTGTACATGACTGTCATTGCTCGGCGCAGCGACGGGCAAAGGTCGCAATTTTTCAAGCACGACTGGAAACAGATAAAAAGAAAGCCTCCCAACCGGGAGGCTTCTT
>JAZRQC010000071.1:0-2995 GCA_045649565.1 Ructibacterium sp. | reverse complement strand
CGACATGGCTACGATCCGACTTCAAGGTGGTGTTACTCAGAACGCCGGACTCCTTCATTTCGTTGTACAAATCGTTACCCTCACGGGTACGCTCACCAACACCGGTAAAGACGGAAAGTCCGCCGTGTTGCTTTGCAATGTTGTTAATCAGCTCCATAATCAGCACCGTCTTACCAACACCGGCACCGCCAAAGAGACCGATCTTACCGCCCTTGGAATAGGGACAAATCAGGTCGATAACTTTGATGCCTGTTTCAAAGATATCGGTGGAGGTGGACAGTTCTGCATATTCAGGAGCAGGACGATGGATGTTCCACCGCTCCTCGGTCTCGGGAGCAGGTTGATTATCCACCGTGTCACCCAGAACGTTAAAGATTCTGCCCAAGGTTTCCCGTCCTACCGGAACACTGATTGCCTTGCCGGTATCGGTAACGGGAGTTCCTCTCTTCAAGCCGTCGGTAGATGCCATAGCAATACACCGAACAACATTGTCACCGATGTGCTGTGCCACCTCGACGGTGAGGGTTTTCTCACCATTTTCCATGGTAAGTGCGTTATAGATAGCAGGAAGGCTTCCTGCCTCAAAGGAAACGTCAACGACAGGTCCCATAACCTGCGCTACAACGCCTTTGGTTGTATTTTCCATTGGTATTCCTCCTTCTGCAGACAATTATGCATCGCTGCCTGCGACAATCTCGGTAATTTCCTGGGTGATGGCACCCTGTCTTGCACGATTATACTTCAAGTGCAAATCATCCAGCATCTGCTGGGCGTTCTTTCCGGCAGAGTCCATGGCGAACCGACGTGCCGCCACTTCGGATGCGTAACTTTCCCGTACCGCCGCCATAATCCGTGCGGAAAGATATTCGTAAATCGCCGCATTTAAAATGGTCATTTCATCCGGCTCAAAGAGAACGCTGTGACTTGCGGTTTCCTCCTGCTTTTCCAAGGGAAGAATCCATTGAATCTGCGCCTCCTGAGACATGATGGACACATACTTGGTACAGATGATGCCCACCTTATCGATTTCTCCGTCTTGGAACTTCCGGCAGATTTCCTTTGCCATCTCCCATGCATCCTCGCAGGAGAAATCCTCTGCCAGTTTCAGTTCCTTGCCGTACCGCTCGCAAGCACGTTTACCGATGGCCATCACCTGAGCCGGATCGTAATCCTTTGCCAGACGAAAGACATTGGCGTTATACCCACCTGCCAGACCACGGTCACCTGCAATCACAATCAAGCAAAGATTGTCAGTCTCCCGCTCCTGCATGAAGGGGCTTTTTCTACATTCGGTGCAGGCGGTCAGGGCACGAATGGCATCGTTGATTGCACTTGCATATTCTCTGCCCTTATTCATAGCCTCGGTGGCACGCTTAATCTTGGAAGACGCCACCAAACCCATTGCCTTGGTTAGGTGCAGGGTAGAATCGATGCTCTTGATTCGGCTTCGGAGTGTTTTGATATCAGCACCCATTTATCTCACCTCTGCATCTTGCCCAATGCTTCCTTGAGCAAGTCAAAATCTGCATCATCGGCATAGCCTGCCTCGAATCGTTCAAGCAGATTGCTATACTCATTTTCCATTCTCTCGTACAAGGTCTGTTCGTACTCTTTTACCTTGTTCACGGGAACATCGTTTAAATAGCCGTTGATTGCCGCATAGATAATGGCAACCTGACAACCTACCCGAACAGGGCTGTTCCGATCCTGTTTCAGGACTTCTACAATTCTCTCACCCAGTGCAAGTCTTGCTTTGGTATCGGCATCCAGGTCACTGCCGAACTGAGCAAACGCCTGAAGTTCCCGATACTGAGAATAAATCAATTTCAGCTCACCGGAAACCTTCTTCATGGCCTTAAGCTGTGCGGAACCACCTACACGGCTTACGGAGATACCGGGGTTGATTGCAGGCATAACACCGGCGTGGAACAACTCGGTTTCCAAGAAGATCTGTCCATCGGTGATGGAAATAACGTTGGTAGGAATATAGGCAGAAACGTCACCTGCCTGGGTCTCAATCAAGGGAAGTGCGGTAATGGAACCGCCGCCGTATTCCTCTGCCACACAAGCGGCACGCTCCAACAATCTGGAGTGGAGATAGAATACGTCACCGGGGTATGCTTCACGGCCCGGAGGACGACGAATCAACAAGGACAGGGCACGATATGCCACCGCATGCTTGGACAGGTCATCGTAGATAATCAATACGTCCTTGCCTTGTTCTCTGAAATATTCTGCCATCGCACAACCGGCATAGGGCGCCACATACTGAAGGGGCGCAGACTCCGATGCAGATGCCGCAACCACAATGGTATATTCCATGGCACCCATACGGGTCAACTCGTTGGTAAGCTGTACCACCGAGGAGTTCTTCTGGCCGATTGCCACATAGATACAAATAACACCGGTGTCCTTTTGGTTCATAATGGTATCCAGAGCAATTTCCGTCTTACCGGTCTGACGGTCACCGATGATAAGCTCACGCTGACCTCTGCCGATGGGAATCATACTGTCAATCGCCTTGATACCGGTCTGCAAAGGTACCGATACACTCTTTCTTTCGATGATACCGGGCGCCTCCGATTCGATGGGGCGGGTTTCCTTGGTATCAATGGGGCCTTTGCCGTCGATGGGATTACCCAATGCATCCACAACACGACCAAGCATGGCATCACCCACCGGAACCGATACAACCCGTCCGGTTCTCTTCACGGTGGAACCTTCACGAATATTATTGTTATCCGAAAGCAATGCAACCGAAACGGTTTCGTTCTCCAGGTTCTGTGCCATACCGAAACTACCGTCCTCGAACTCTACCAGTTCGCTGGCCATACATTCCCGAAGTCCGTAAACTCTTGCAATACCGTCACCAACCAAGATAACGGTACCGGTTTCCCGCATTTCGATTTTAGCTTCGTAGTTTTTGATTTGCTCTTTGATAATGCTGCTGATTTCCTCAGGTCTTGCACTCATCTACTCATCACTTCCTTTACCT
>JAZRQC010000070.1:0-15560 GCA_045649565.1 Ructibacterium sp. | reverse complement strand
GGTATCTACGGACATGAGGTTCAGGACGTAGATATGGTAAATGAGATTCCCGAAGATGTAAAGGAAAAGTTGTTGCGCTTTGGTCGTGCCGCAATTGCAGTTGCTACCATGCGTGGTAAGTCCTATCTGCAAATCGGTTCTCAGTGTATGGGTATTGCCGGCTCCATTATGGATCAGGATTTCATGGAATCCTATTTCGGCATGCGTATCGAGTCTGTTGATGAGGTAGAAGTTCTCCGTCGTATGGAAGAGGGCATCTACGATGAAGAAGAATATCAGAAGGCACTCAAGTGGGTGAAAGAACACTGCAAAATGGGTCGTGACGACAACCCCGATTTTGTCAAATTCAGTGATGAAGACAAAGAAAAGCAGTGGGAATTCACTGTTAAAATGTACTGTATCATTAAGGATTTGATGGCAGGAAATCCCAATCTTGACGATAAGTTCGAAGAAGAAAAGTCCGGTCACAACGCTATTGTCGGCGGCTTCCAGGGTCAGCGTCAGTGGACCGATCATTGGCCCAACTGTGACTTCCCCGAAGCAGTTTTAAGCTCCACCTTCGACCACAACGGAGCTCGTGAACCCTTCACTCTTGCTACCGAGAACGATGTTCTGAACGGTATGTGTATGCTCTTTATGAGATTACTTACACATCGTGCACAGATTTTTGCTGATGTTCGTACTTACTGGTCTCCGGAAGCAGTAAAGCGTGTTACTGATTATGATCTGGACGGCAAGGCAAAGGAAAATGGCGGTATCATTCATCTGCTCAATTCCGGTGCGGCTTGTCTTGATGCTTGTGGTGAGTGCAAAGACGAAAACGGTAATGCAATTATGAAGAAATGGTGGGAAGTTACCGACGAGGACATCAAGAAGATGACCGACGCTACCGTATGGTGCGAAGCCGGTTTTGACAACTTCCGTGGCGGCGGTTTCTCCAGCCACTTTACCACCCGTGCAGAAATGCCTGCTACCATGATTCGTATGAATCTTGTGAAAGGCCTTGGTCCGGTTCTCCAGATTGCAGAAGGTTGGACTGTTGCTCTTCCCGATGAGGTTTCCGATACTCTGATGGAAAGAACCAACCCCACTTGGCCTTGTACCTGGTTCGCTCCTCGCTGTGACGGAAAAGAAGGCAGTGCCTTCAAGACCGCATACGAGGTTATGAACAACTGGGGTGCAAACCACGGCGCTATCAGCTACGGCCACATTGGTGCAGACCTGATTACCCTTTGCTCCATGCTCCGGATTCCCGTTTGCATGCACAACGTTCCTGAAGAAAACATCTTCCGCCCCGCTTGCTGGAATGCATTCGGTATGGATAAGGAAGGACAGGACTACAGAGCCTGCCAGACCTACGGTCCTATGTATCGCTAAAGCACATAGCAAAAGCCATAGATTGCCAATGCAATCTATGGCTTTTTTCATGTTATAAATATCTTATATGGTTGTATCCCGTCGATATTGGGAGGGCGTAATTCCATACTTTTCCTTGAATCGTCTGGAAAAATAAAACTGGTCACAAAATCCAAGCTTTACACTGATGTCCTTTAACGAAGTTCCTTTTTTCGTGAGCATCCGTTTTGCTTTCAGAAAAATCAATTCATCAATATAATCCCCCACCGTCATTCCGGTCTCCGCTTTAAACACCTTACGGATGGTACTCTCTGAGATAAATAGATTTCTCGCAATTTCTTCGGTTTTTAATCGTATGGAAAGATTTCTTTGGATATATCGCATGGCTCTCCGCACTGTTTCGCTGTAGGTTTTAACCGAGGTCCGTTTCATACCGCACTCCTCAAAGAAACAGGTGACCGTCCGATAAAGAATGGTCTTGATTTGCATCATATTCCAGTATCTTTCCTTGCCATAACTCTCAAAAACCTCTTCTGCCCCCACCTCTTTGATGGGCAGAGAAAAGATACCCTTTACTTGAGTGAACAAATCATAATGCTCTACCGAAACCAAAGAGATATGAAAATAGACCTTCTCCAGTTCCTCCTCATCCTCACACCAGTAAGAAAACTCCGTACCCGCCGGAATCAAATAGCACATTCCTTCCTGCAGTGTAATATTTTTCCCGTTATACATGAGATGACCGGTTCCTCTCTTGATATAATACAATCTGGAAAAGGGATCCAATACATTGGTGCGATTCCATTCTTTGTCAAGGCGAGCATATCCGCTACGAGGAATTTCTATCTCAAGTTTCTCAAGTCCTCGCTGTTCCATCAAATCAAACATAACAAAATCTCCATATTTAAAACTAAAACTTTCATTGACAACTAACCATCTATATCATATAATAAAGATAAATAATACATATTTATACTATCACGAACAAATTACATTTGTCAAGAGAAAGGATGAAGAATATGTCATCTTATGTCACCAGAAAAACACCGGGGAATACCGCTTGGTTTACCCACGACAGATTTGGCATGTTTATTCACTTCGGCTTATACTCCGTTGCGGCTCGACACGAATGGATGAAGCAGTTTGAACGGATGCCGGAAGATCAGTACGACAGATACTTCCATCATTTTAACCCTGATATGCTGGACATTCGGGAATGGGCTCGGCAAGCAAAGGCCGCAGGCATGAAATATGTGGTTATGACCACCAAACACCATGAAGGATTCTGCCTTTTTGATTCAAAATACACCGATTACAAGGTGACCAACACTCCCTACGGGAAAGATATTATCCGAGAGTATGTTGACGCCTTTCGTGCTGAGGGGCTTCACATCGGTTTTTACTACTCCCTTCTGGATTGGCATCATCCTGAGTATCTCATTGATCGCAACCATCCCAGAAAGATGGATCCTGATGCCAAAGAAAAAAACAAAACCAAGGATATGCGCAAATACGCTAAATATATGCGCGACCAGTTAACCGAACTTTTGACCAACTACGGAAAGATTGATATTCTTTGGTTCGACTACTCCTACGACGGAGATGAGGCATGGCCCAACGGAAAACATAAGGAGGATTGGGAATCCGAAGAATTAATCGCTCTGGCAAGAAAACTCCAACCCGGTGTAATGATTAACAATCGTTGTGATATCGAAGGGGATATGTGGACTCCGGAACAATATCAACCAAGAGAATGGATGACACATCCGGAAACCGGCGAACTTGTTACATGGGAAGCATGCCAGACCTTCTCTGGTTCCTGGGGATATTTCCGAGATGAGATGACATGGAAATCCCCCGAGACTCTCATTCATATGCTGGTTAACACCGTCAGCCGTGGCGGAAACCTGATTATGAATGTGGGACCAACCGGTCGTGGTTACATTGATGATCGGGCGGAAAAATCTCTGAACGTCTTTGCCGAATGGATGAATCACAACTCCCGTTCCATTTATGGGTGCACCATGGCAGAACCGGAATTCAAAGAACCCATTGGATGCCGTCTTACTCAAAGCGAGGACGGAAAGCGGCTTTATGTTCATATTATTGAATACCCTTCCGGATGCCCCGGCGGAATCATTCAGTTCCCGGATATGGCAGGCAAGGTTGCGTATGCACAATTCCTTCACGATGCCAGCGAGATTCAATACGAAGAAAACGAATACTATGTTGTGGGTGGAAAAAAGAAATGTGATGGGCTCCTCACCCTTCGTGTTCCTCCTGTAAAGCCATCTGTAATCGTTCCCGTTGTTGAACTATTTTTGAAATAACATTAACCCAAATATAATCAGCTAAACGAAAGGATGAATTTTATGTCAAGTTATGTTACCAGAAAAACCCCCGGAGATACCGCTTGGTTTACCCACGACAGATTCGGTATGTTCATTCACTTCGGCCTCTATTCTGCTGCAGCACGTCACGAATGGATGAAAAGCCACGAGTTTATGTCCGACGAGGCATACGACAGATACTTCGACCATTTCAACCCTGATATGCTGGACATCCGTGAGTGGGCTCGCCAGGCAAAAGCGGCAGGTATGAAATATGTGGTTATGACCACCAAGCACCACGATGGTTTCTGTCTTTTTGATTCTCAATACACCGACTACAAAGTAACCAACACACCCTACGGCAAGGATATTATCAAGCAATACGTGGAAGCATTCCGCGCAGAGGGACTTCATGTTGGCTTCTACTACTCTCTTCTGGACTGGCATCACCCTGAGTTCACCATTGACCGTTGCCATCCTATGAAGAACAGACCTGACTATATGGAAATCAACAAAGGTCGGGATATGAAAAAGTATGCAGAGTATATGCGCAATCAGGTAAGAGAACTCCTGACCAACTACGGTAAAATCGACATTCTCTGGTTCGACTACTCCTACGACGGTCTTCCTCAATGGCCTATTGGCAAGCACAAGGAGGACTGGGAATCCGAGGAGTTGTTTGCACTTGCAAGAAGTCTGCAACCTGAGGTTATGATTAACAATCGTTGTGATGTGGAAGGAGATTTGTGGACTCCGGAACAATATCAGCCCAGAGAATGGTTGACACATCCCGAAACCGGCGAACTGGTTGTGTGGGAAGCATGCCAGACCTTCTCCGGCTCTTGGGGTTACTATCGTGACGAGATGACCTGGAAATCTCCTGAAATGCTGATTCACCTTTTGGTAAATACCGTAAGCCGTGGCGGAAACCTCTTGATGAATGTTGGCCCCACAGGACGAGGTTATATCGACTACCGTGCAGAGGAATCTTTGAAGGTATTTGGTGATTGGATGAAGTATAACTCCCGTTCCATCTATGGTTGTACCATGGCAGAACCCGAATTCACCGAACCTGCAGGTTGTCGTCTGACCCAGAGCGAGGATGGGAAAAGGCTCTATCTCCACGTGATTGAGTATCCCTCCGGTTCTCCCAGTGCACTCATTCAAATGTACGGAATGGCAGGCAAAGTGGAATATGCTCAGTTCCTCCACGACGCCAGCGAAGTGCGTTATCGCGAAAACGGTTGGCAGGCAGTGGGTGGCATCGAAAAGGTAGACGGGCTTCTCTCTTTGGAGCTTCCTCCTGTTAAACCCAACGTGGTTGTTCCTGTTATTGAACTTTTCTTAAAATAATTTCTTAGGTTAAAACAAAAAGTCGATGTTTTTTCGAACACCGACTTTTTTATTTTACAAAAAAATCCTGCAAAGGCATTTCGCCTCTGCAGGAAAATATCACAATTCAACTTTGGAATCCCATGTCAAAAATTCTATTTGTTTTTGGGATTAACAATATCTCTCCAGCCAAGGTCACCACGGGAAATACCCATAATCAACACTTCTGCAGTAGCAACATTGGTTGCTAAAGGAATGTTGTGCACATCACAAAGACGGAAAAGCGCCGCAACATCCGGCTCGTGAGGCTGTGCTGTCAAGGGGTCACGGAAAAACAAAACTGCATCGATTTCGTTATATGCAATTCTGGCGCCAATCTGCTGGTCACCGCCTTCAGGACCTGACAAAAACTTATTGATAGGAAGTCCCGTAGCCTCTGCCACCAAGGTTCCGGTTGTGCCGGTAGCACACAGGCTGTGGTTCTTTAAGATTCCGCTATAAGCAATGCAGAAATCAACCATCAGTTCCTTCTTCTTATCGTGTGCAATCAATGCAATATTCATCTTTCTACTCCTTCCTGTCACGTGCTAAACAAACATTTATACATTCATGATACACTCTTTGAAAGCATCATTTTCATTCTAACAGAACATTAACATTTGTATCATATCACAAATATATACAAAAGTCAAAGGAATTTCATGATTTTTTTTGATAATTTTATTACATGGTCCCCTCACCTGTGGAATCTTCTTTCTTTTTCGGTTCCACCGTCGCTTGAGGTGCCTTTCCGTGACTCTCTTCTTTTTTCTCTTCGGATTCTTTAGAAGAAATGCTTGCTGACTCTTCCTCTGCTTCCTCTGCATCTTCCTCTTCGATTTCAGGATTGTTCCGTCGATCTTTCAATTCCATATATGCATCAAAGATATCTCTGGCAATCTTTGCCGCATAGTGGCTGTTTGCACCATGTTCGATGACAACTGCCACAACAATTTCCGGATTGTCATAGGGAGCAAAGCCTACAAACAGAACATTATCCGCTCCGTCAGGCACTTCCGCCGTTCCTGTTTTACCTGCCGCTTTATACTCACTATCGGCAAAGGCTTCTTTTGCTGTACCATTGGTAACAACCTGACGCATACCCTCCCGAACTTTATTTATGGTTGTCTCTGACAAATCAAACTCATTAAGAAGTTCAGGTTGATATTTCTCTACCGCCTCATGGGTATCATAATCCACAATTTCATTTACAAGATGAAGTTTATATCGTTTTCCGCCATTGAGCATGGTCGCAATATAATTGGCAAGCTGTGCAGGTGTAAACAAACTATCCGACTGTCCTATGGCAGTCTGGATAACGTCACCGGGATACCATGTTCCTCCATTCTTTTCACGGAGTTTCTTGCTTGCCATTTGACCCTTGCTCTCAGGGAGTTCGATTCCTGTCAACTCACCCAAACCAAAGTCGCTTGCATATCGGTTCAAATCCTCAATGCCAACCTTTCGTCCTACTTCAAAGAAGAAATAGTTACAGGATACGCCCAGTGCTTCAGCCACTTCAATGGTTCCATGGGTTGCACCGGTAGATGAATACACCAAACATGTGGGTTGATACGACGAGAAATAGGTGTACTTACCATGGTCGGTGATATAGGTGTTGGGCTTTAGGATACCTGTTTCAAGTCCTGCAATTGCCGTCAAAGGCTTAAAGGTAGATCCGGGAGAATAGGTGCCATTGAGCACTCTGTTAAAGAGAGGCTTTGATTTCGCCTTCATCAAATCCTCATAATCTTCATCGAAGGTTTCCGGATTATAGTTTGGATAGGACGCCAAAGCCAATACTTCGCCTGTTCCGGGAACAATAGCAATAGCACCTCCGGCACCATTCCTGTCCACAGCGGCGGTAATATTCTCCATAAGTGCTTTTTCCATAGCCTGTTGCAATTCCAGATCCAATGTCAACTTAACGTAATTTCCGGGCTTTACTGCCTGACTTGCCAAAATCTCATTATCTCCGCCTTCACGGGACATGGAAACACTTTTATAACCATCGGTCCCCTTCAGATACGGTTCTAATATCTTTTCCAAACCATCCTTACCGATGATATCGTTCATGCCATAACCTTTGTCTTTCAGTTCCTGGTATTCTTCTGCATAAATAATACCCGTTCTACCCAAAAGATGGGAGGCGCTATTGCCTGCCGCATATACCCGAACCGGTTCGATTTCAACCTCTACGCCCGGAAAATCCATACTGCGCTCCTTGATTTGCTGAACGGCAATATCATCCACGTCTCTTGCCATCACATAGGGATTTCGTTCACTGAATCCGCTTTGGAGCATATCATAACGAACCTTTACAATGGTCAGAACTTCCTCTTTGGTATATCTTCCCGCAATACGATACTTGGTAACAAAATGATTCATAATCTCACCGGGAGATTTCATGGCGGTCAAATCATTTTTTTCTTTCCATTCTTTCAGTTCCTTTTTCTTCTCTTCGCGCAAAGCCTTGACTACGTCAGGATCAACCTCTTCCACTTGTGACGACTCATCCTCTTCCGAATCGGATTCATCATCTTTTTTCTCTTTTATCTTAGGCTTTGCCACGGTATAAGAATAAACCCATTCCTGTTCCACATCAGAATAAGTAATGGGGAATTCCGCCACAAGTTCATTTTCGCAATCCTCAATGATATGCGCAACCTGTGCAATTTCTTCGTTTAATTCATCATCGGTAACTTCCACCTTCTGAATCAATATGGAATAACCCATCTTGTTTCTGACAAAAGCCTTTTCGTATCGGTCAAGAATTTCTCCTCTGGGCGCCTTGATGGGATATGCACGAATCAGTCGCTGTTCGGCTATTTCCCGATATTGATCACCATGGATGATCTGTAAATTAAACAAACGAATGATGCAGGTAAGAACCAAAAGCCCACCCACAATCATCAGTATGATATAACGTTTAAAATAATTCTGTCCATCCATGTTCTCACCTTCTGTTCTAAGAAATTCTACTCACACGCAACGACTTCAAGGTTTTGGCAACCGGAAAACTCATGATAAAGCATATGAAACAATTATAAATGGCTTCCGGCAACGATACCCTGAAGAAAGCAATGGTAAACCCAATGTCACCATGAATCATCAATCTTGCCAAATAATAGATAATGCCATATAAAAGGGTTGCAATCAGGGTCATAATCATAGCCGCCATTCTTTTTCGGCTACTGAAAAATCGTTCGCTCAGCACACCTGCTCCAAATCCGGCATACAGAAATATCAAGGAACTAACACCTATCATTCTGCCAATAAAAATATCATAAATCAAGCCGAATCCGGCACCACAATAGGCTCCTTCCATTTTCCCACGGAAAAATCCGCTGAGAATAACAAAACAAAGAAACAAGTTGGGTGCTATCCCAAAAATCTCAATTTCTCGTGCCAATGTAGGTTGCAAAATACTTAAAAGAATAAGCCATATAAGATAAAATACTATCTGCATCTATTCAATCAGCTCCATTTCCCCTGCATCGGTGGATTCCGAATCACCCTCGGTTTTTGTCCCGTTCTCGGATGATTTCTTTGACGCATCCTCTGATTTTTTTGCAGGTTTTTCGTCGGATTTTGCAGTAGCTTTATCCGTTTCTTTTGAAGTATCTTTGGCTGTCTCCTTTTTATCATCTTTTGAAGAACTTGATTCTTCTTTTTGCTCAGAATCATTCCGAGCCTCTTTTTCCTTTAATTCCACTTCAGGCTTAATCTCCTCGGAAAAACTTCTCAGCACAAACACTTCTCTGACACGCTCAATGTCCGCAATAGGTTTAACCGTTGCATGTTTTGACATGGTTGCATTATCTTCCTGAACCTCGGTGATCTTACCAATTAACAAACCCTTGGGATAAATACCGCCAAGACCTGACGTTTCCACATAATCTCCCACAGAAATTTCCGCATCCCGAGACAGATATCCCAGACGGCAGAGTCCCTGAAGGCGTAAGGAAGAATCTCCTTCTAACACGCCGATATCCTTAGTCCGTTCAATGGTACAACCAACACTGCTATCAGGATCCAGCACAGTAATAACCTCTGCCCAACCATTGCCGACCTTGTAAACACGACCAATCAACTCATAATTACCGGTAAAAACTGCCTGATTCTTCTTGATACCATCTTTGGTTCCTTTGTTAATGGTGAAACTACTGTACCAATTAGACGGATCTTTGGCAATCACGCTTGCCGCAACCACATCCAACTTTTTCTCTTCCTCCACCAAATCCACCATGGCACGGAGACGTTCATTTTCCTTCTCCATCCCCTGAAGTTTTCGCACCTTTTTGTCCAAATCAATATTTTCTTTTTCCAAAGCGGCAACTTCTTCCCGCAATTTCTTCACACTTCCAAAATAGGTGAATATATTACTGAACCAGCCGCCAATTCCACTTGACATAGCATGTCCGGGTTCTGCGACGGTTCCCACGGCATTTTCCGAAAGACTCGCTACTTCCTTTGATGCAACAGCACCAAAAATACCAATCAAAATAGCTATGATTAGCGTTGCACCTATCAAAAAGATTGCCGTTTTATGTTTCATGAAATTTCTCACAATGAACCCTCTCTATCCCTATAATCCTATAAAAATCTCCGTGCACGTTGTCCCATTTCTTCCATAAAGTCAATGGCTTTACCTGCTCCGATTGCCACACATTCCATGGGCTCCTCCGCAATATAAACCGGAACATCCACACTCATATGAATCATTTTTCCAAGACCACGAAGCATAGCACCGCCACCGCACAGTACAATACCGCTTTCAATGATATCTGCTGCAAGTTCGGGGGGCGTTTCTTCCAATGTCCGCTTGATTGCATCTACAATCTCGTCAGCGCTCTCGCGTAATGCCTCTCGAATTTCAACCGAAGTAACTGTAGAAGATTTGGGCAACCCTGTAATCATGTCACGTCCCATCATTTCTTCTCTGACTACCTCTTTTTGAGCATAAACAGAACCAATGTTACACTTAATTTGTTCTGCAGTCACATCTCCAATCGAGAGATTGTATTTCCGCTTTGCATACTGCATAATGGCATTATCAAAGGCTTCTCCGGCAGTTCGAATAGTTTGGGACACTACGATTCCGCCCAAAGAAACTACAGCAACTTCGGTGACACCGGCACCCACATTGACAATCATACTTCCTCGCGGCTCCTTCACAGGAACACCACAACCGATTGCCGCAGCCAAAGGTTGTTCAATCAAAAACACTTCCTTAGCACCTGCGTTTCGTGCCGCTTCCGTCACCGCACGACGCTCCACTTCGGTAATACCGCAAGGGATACAAATTACCGTACGAAGACGAAGCATGGTGTTTTCTGCCGTCTTCTTAATCAAATACCGCAAAAGAGCCACCGTTCCTTGGTAACTGTTGATAACACCGTTACGAATAGGACGAACCAACTGGGTACCCTCTGAAGTCTTACCCTGCATATCACTTGCCTCTGCACCGATAGCAATATACTGTCCACTCTTTTTATTTTTCACTACCATGGACGGTTCATTCAACACGATACCCTTTTTCTTTTCATAAACCAAGGTATTGGCCGTTCCCAAATCAATTCCGATATCCATAGTAAAGCTCCTTTCGTATTATCTATTCGTTTGCTAAAAGTTCCACACCAAATGTTTCTTTTAACATTTTTCCCAATCTACAGACCGGCAGACCGACTACATTAAAATAATCGCCCTCAACGCTCTCAATCAAAAGAGATCCAAGTTCCTGAATTCCATACGCCCCGGCTTTATCCATCGGCTCACCGGATTGAATGTATGCCGTAATCTCATCATCGGTCAATTCCTTGAACCGAACTTTGGTTGCCTCTGCAAAAGTTTTCTCCGTTTCTGTTTCGGTGTCCAACACGGCAACACCGGTAAAAACTGTGTGCTTGTTTCCCGAAAGTGACCGAAGCATCCGAAAGGCATCCTCTTTATTTTCAGGCTTTCCAAGAACATTACCATCTAATACAACCACCGTATCTGCACCGATTACCAAAGCATCCTCATCTCTTGTTTTTGCCACGTTTTTTGCTTTGGTAAGAGCAAGACGCATAACCATATCCTCCGGCTTTTCTCCGGGAATTTTCACTTCTTCTGTATGATCTGCGCAGATGATCATGTTCTGACAAAACCGCCCGAGAAGTTCTTTTCGTCTGGGAGATTGTGATGCTAAAATAATCTGTTTCATCCTTTGCTCCTTATCTTCCGGTAGAACCAAATCCACCGCTTCCACGTTCTGTCTCATCCAAAGAATCAACAGGGATTAACTCTGCCTGCAGAACAGGCAAAAATACCAACTGTGCAATTCTGTCTCCAAAATGAATGGTGTATTCCTCCTGAGAAATATTGTGGACCGCCACCTTGATTTCTCCAGTATAATCACTGTCTATAACCCCAACACAGTTACACATGGAAATGCCCTTTTTGAAGGATAATCCGGATCGTGGGAATATAAATCCACCATAACCTTCCGGAATCTGTATGGCAACACCGGTGGGAATTAACATTCTTCCGCCTGCAGGAACCGTAACCGCTTCCTCAACAGCCGCTGATAAATCCATTCCTGCACTTCCGGATGTTGCATACTCCGGCTTGGGTACTGCATCATTGAGATATTGAATCTTAACCTGCACGTTACTTCACTCCTTTATAAAAGTGCAACCGGGTAAATTCTCCGTAAAATGCATTGCCAAATCCATATGTTTCGCATACCCGTTTGGTCTCTTCTGCTGATTCGATGGTAAATGCCAATCGACAATAAGAAACACCTGCACCACTTAATTCATCTGTTTTATCCCCCATATAAAGAGGTACTGTATTCAAAATAACACTGCGACAACTGTTTCCGTCACGAATGATAGGAAACGCCTTACCCATTCGGTCAAACATCATTTTTGTGCCGTCACAGGGGCATTGCCGCATATTTTTAACCACACAATTTTCGGTAATCATCAAGGGAAGATATCCGTATCCCAAAACTTCGGTGGGAAGTTCCCCTTGCAAATCTCGAATCTGTGCCAGATTCAGTTCCGCCGACAAACATGCAACCGTTCCGCCAAAATTCTTCACTTCCTGCAATGCAAGATGATTTGCCAAATTCAGTCGATGTCCGCCCCAAATTTCTGACTGTCTGCTCAATGCAAAACCGCCAAGGTTTTCCACCCGAATTCCACCAAACCCCATTTTCGTCAGTGTTTCTATCTGCATCTTCACCTGATTCCATTGTTGATCTTTTAAAACCACGGGAGGATTCAGTAAAATCCGTTCCTTTTCTGCCAGATATTCGTCCGGATTCTCTAGCACTAAATGAAGGGGCACATCAATCTTTTCAAAAGGAAATCTGCACACCACATCAAACTGTTCTTTGGTTGTGACAGATGCCGTTAACTTCATTTCCGTCTTTTGTGCATCCCGATTCACTTGCATGGGTTTTAAAGCAAACTCTTTTTTCGCTTCATTGTGAATTCCATTCCCAAAAGCATCAAGACCTTCCCGACGCAGTCCGTTTACCAGTTTTACGGGAACAAAAGGCGCTCCTTGTATTTCCACTGTAATCTGTTCAAAAGCAAATCCCGTTCCGCCGGTTTTGTTCAATTGCTTACGGATGTTTTCTTCATCAGGGACACCTTTTTGCGCCTTCTCAAGAGGCATGTCCCCACAAAGGATAATTTTCTTACCCATGCCGAAAATCTCAATCTTCGGTTTTTCTCCTTCTTTCAAAACCAAGTTACAAGACAACAGATTAGGCTTTCTGTGGTATGGAGCAACTTCGGAAAGTTCTCCTTGTTTCTCATAAGGATTCTCCGGTTTGTCAAAGGCAAACATATGGGGGCCTATTTTTTCTGTATAATAACCATCGGTCAATCCTCCACGGAAAAAGACCCGATTCATGCGACGTTCTTCATCCTCTGTGGGCTTTCGCATTTCATCAATACATCTGCGATAGGTTCCGATAACCGCCTTGATATAATCCGTCCCCTTCATACGCCCTTCGATTTTCAATGAAGCAACGCCCATCTTCTTTAACTCCGCAAGATGACCGGAAAGAGACATATCCAAAAGACTCAAGAATGTTCCTTCTTTACCATCCCCACAATGATAGGGTAAACGGCAGGGTTGGGCACACTTGCCACGATTTCCGCTTCTGCCACCCAGCACACTACTCATCAGGCATTGTCCGGAATAACTCATACACATGGCACCGTGAACAAACACCTCAATCTCCGCATGACAGCCATCTAAAATGCTTTTCATCTCTTTTCCGGAAAGTTCTCTGGATAACACCACTCGACTAACACCGAGTTCCTCCAATTCCTGAACACCGGCAAGATTATGCACCGTCATCTGGGTGCTCCCATGAACCGGCATTTGGGGACAAAGTTGTTTGATTCGACGCAAAACGCCTAAATCCTGAACAATTACTCCATCCACTCCGGCATCTGCCAAAACGCCAAGAAACCGATCCAGTTCCGCAAGTTCCCGATCGGTTGTCATAGTATTCACAGTAACGTATGTTTTTACACCGCGAAGTCGGCAATAGGCCGCAGCTTCGATAATTTCATCATCGGAAAAATTATCCGCAAAGCTACGTGCGCCAAATTGCTTTCCTGCAAAATATACTGCATCCGCACCATACTCCACAGCGGTCTTTAAACATTCCATGTTTCCGGCAGGTGCCAGCAGTTCCATGGTTCTACCCCCTGTTGTAACCGGTGCCCCCTACCGAACCATTACGGCGTACCGAGGACAGTTCGGTCTCCTTCTTTGCAAGTTCAATCTGGAGTTTATGAACATCCTCCTTGAGTTTTTCTACCTCAAGTCGTTTGCTTGCCAACTCCTCACCTTTGGTACCGGTCTCTTCTGCATAGGACTTTAGTTCGCTTCGAAGGTTGTCCAGTACTTCCTCGTTTTTCAGATACTCATCCGCAATGTTAATTGCAGCCAAAACTGCTGTCATAGCGGTACTGAGTTGCTTGTTCTGTTGCTGAATTTGAGCCATTTTCTTGTTCACAAGCAATGCAACTCTTTGAACATATTCCTCCGGCTCGTTGGTAACCAGCATGTACTCCACATTGTTGATTTTTACTTCTACACGTTTCTTATCCATGGCGTCCTCCTTGAATTAAGATTGAGATTCCATGATTCTTTTCTCTTCTAATTTTTTTGCGGTTTTTAAAATTCCAATCACCGTTTTGGCATCGGAAATCTCATTCCGCATTACCGCATCCAATGCCTCAGCAAAGGGCATTTTAATCAAATCCAGATATTCATCCGGATCCGGATGGGCTTCTCCTTGATAAAGTTCTGTAGCAAGGTAGAGATGGGTTATCTCGTTGATGAAACCGGGAGACGGATGAAAACATCCGAGATACTCAAACTTTTTTGCACAGCATCCGGTTTCCTCTTCCAATTCTCTTTCACCGCATACAGCATGATGCTCACCCGGGTCAAGTTTTCCTGCAGGGATTTCCATGGTGACAGTTTCTAACGGCTTTCTGTATTGCTTTACAAGAAGGATTTCCATATTCTCTGTCAAAGCAACCACACCTACACCACCGGGATGGTCAACCAATTCCCGTTCCGCCAAACCGCCATCCGGCATCTCAACCATATCAACCCTCAGCTTCAAGACTCTTCCCTTGAAAATTTCCTTGGATGATACTGTTTTTTCTTCAAAAATCATACCCATTCTCCTATCTGTCCCGATTCCCTAAAAACGCAGACAGACGGCCGACGAATGCCTCTCTTATTTTCTCAAAGAGCCGTTCGCCGGACGTCCGCTTGGGAGGGGGCAGAAAAGCCCCCTCCTTCGTTGTCAAATTTACACAATACCCTGTGCCATCATAGCCTGAGCAACCTTCATGAAACCTGCAATATTTGCACCTGCAATCAGGTCGTAGCCAAGGCCGAATTCTTCTGCAGTCTTTGCAGAAACGTCATGGATATTTACCATAATACCCTTCAGTTTTGCATCAACTTCTTCTGCAGACCAGCTGTAACGCATGGAGTTCTGGGACATCTCCAGAGCAGAAACAGCAACACCGCCGGCGTTTACTGCCTTAGACGGACCGATTACAAGGCCCTTATCCTTCAGCAGAGTGGTTGCCTCGTTGGTGGTGGGCATGTTTGCAACTTCGATGTAGTACTTCACACCATTTGCAATGATCTGTTCTGCTTCCTTGATACCAATCTCGTTCTGAGTTGCACAAGGCATGCAGATATCAACCTTAACGCCCCAGGGCTTTTCGCCGGCATGGAATTCACAACCGAACTTATCAGCATAATCCTGAGCACGGTCACGACCGGAACTTCTCATTTCCAGCATATAATCAATCTTCTCTTCGGTTACAACACCATCGGGATCATATACATAACCATCAGGACCGGAAATGGTAACAACCTTACCACCCAGTTCGGTTACCTTCTGGCAAACACCCCAGGCAACATTACCAAAACCGGAAACAGCAACTGTTTTGCCAGCAAATG
>JAZRQC010000069.1:0-17195 GCA_045649565.1 Ructibacterium sp. | reverse complement strand
CAGGAACGTCAACCGCTCCATGATTATGTCTGCCAAATCATTAACGTCCTGTCCCTGTGCTCCGTATACGTTGATTGTGACCGCATGATTGGAAGTCCTGTTGCTACTTCCGCCTGCGCCATCGCCTAGTGTAGTGACGTTGGTATCAAGACCGTAGTCGTCCATGCCAGACACAAGTTCGTCATCGAGGTCTTCCATAGCCGAATTGACCAGCGGTATAGAATCCAGAATACCCTGCGCCATACCTGCGCCGATATTCTTGCCGATGATGTTGCGGAAAACCCTTGAAGGAGACTTGATGCCCAGTTCGTCCTTTGCTTCTCTCAGCAGGTTTTTCGCAGCCTTGCCCATAGCACGTAGCGCACCGCTCATGCCGTCTCGGATGCCCTCCGCAACGCCTCTCATGATCCTCTCACCAACACTGCCCCAGTCCGTGTCAAAGAATCTGTCTTTCATATCACGGATGCCGCTTCCGATTGCCCTAACAAGACGAGGTATAGCATCTATGATGCCCTCCGCTATCTCTTCAACCAAATCCATGCCCTTATCAAGGAAGTCCGAGCCGCTGTCCGCAATCGTTGACAGGAGTTCCCCAAGAGCCTCACCAATGGCTCTCAAAGCTTCGGGGATGTTATCAACGATACCATCGGCAATACTGCCAACCAACTCAACTCCCTTCTTGAGGAAATCAGGGAAATTGGAAACAATGGTCGAAATAACTTCTTCAAGCGTCTTTTTGATGGCATTTATTATTTCGGGGATGTTATTCACGATCCCTTCTGCTATGTGTGCAATCAATTCCACGCCCCTTGCAAGGAACTCAGGGAAATTGGAAACGATGGTCGCAAGCAACTGCAACATGCCTGTTGTAATAGCCCCAACTATAGCCGGGAGATTGTTCAGAATACCTGTTGCGATACTGCCAACCAAATCAACGCCCCTTGCAAGAAACTGCGGTAAATTCTGCATGATTTCGGCAAGCATCTCGGAAAGGATGTTGAACATAGCTGAAATGGCGTCTGGAAGGTTTTTCAGCATCCCGTCTGCCATTTCGCCAATCAGCTTCACGCCAGAGTTCAGCATAGTTGGCCCATTGTCCAATATCGTTTTTATGACGGTCTGCCCAATTGAAACAACAGTCTTTACAAGGGACGGCAAAGCCTTTATAAGCCCTGCGCCCAGACTTATAGTCATCTCCGTGCCTGCCTTAATGATTGTCGGTATATTCTCCTGTATTGCACTGCCGATTGCAGACAGGATACTTCCACCAATCTCTGCTATTCTTGGGATGGCATCTGTCAACCCTTGCACAATGCCGTTCACACCCTCGGTTATAAGCGAAACGCCTGCCTCGCCGTTTCCGCTGAATATCTCAGTTAGACCGGACATAACCGTAGTAATGGACGGCATGAACTCGGACAACATACTTCTGGATATGCCCTGAAAAGCAGTTGTCATGTCCTGCAGTTGGTCTTGGTAAGCCGCCGCCGCTTTGATGGCTTCATCGGACATTACGCCACCCAGCTCCCGAACCCGGTCACGCATCGCCGCTGTGTCTTCTGCGGATGTGTTCAGGAGTGGCCCAAGCTCTTTAGCCGCACCGCCGAGCAGTTTTTGTGCAAGCACGGTTCTTTCCGTGCCGGATTCCATGCCCTGCAAGCCCTCGATTGTACGGGCAAACAGTTCCTCCTGATTCATGCTTGCAATTTCTTCCTGGCTGATGCCCAACGCCTTAAAAGCATCCGAGTTGTTCTCTGCCGCTTTTGATAGCGTTGTCATACCCCTAGCCATGGAATCAATCGAAGATCCGCTGTGTTGCAATACGGCATCCCACTCTTGATAGGCTGACGAACTCATGCCCATTTTCTGGGACATTTTGTCTATGTTGTCGCCGTACTCTGCAACGCTTCCAACGTTCTTAACCAGAGCCGTTCCCATAGCCGCCGTTGCTGTCGTGACCGCTCCAATAGCCGCCGTGCCGACTTTCGCCGCAGTTCCCAGACCGCTCTTGAGTTTATCAGAAAATGAACTGCTCTTTTCTGACGCCTCATTCAGCCCCTTTTCATAGTCCGATGAATCCAGACTAATCTTTGCAAAAAGGTCAAATACATCCATGTTACCCCTCCCCGCTTATGGCTCTCAGCTTACTCTTGATACTGTCCTTTATCTCATCCGCCGTCCGGGTTTCCCTCGGTGTTTCTTGGATAAAATCGTAATAACGAACATCAAGATTGCCGATGACCTTTAAGGAGTCTGTAATGTAAATACGATACATGCGATCACGCATTGTTTTTTTGTACCGTGACTGCATGTATCGTATGAATGGTTTTATTCTGTTTCTGTTTCCCCGGTAATCGCCGTAGCAGAGCCAGAAGCACTCTCGTCCGTGTTCTGACCCTGCATAGAAAAAACCGTCTGAACGTCCGGGTCATTTAGGATTTCCAGCAGTTTGATTGGCAAGGCCATTATCGGTGGTTCATACTTCTCCGGGTCTTCTCCTTCGAACGCCGCCAATATTTGTACAACTGCTTTCTTGTGGTTTTTTATCGCTTTGGAAACGGCCTTGATATTGTCTCCGCCTCTGGCAAGAAAGGCAACTTCCTTGTCCGTCATGATCTCGGATGCTGGCTCAAGGATATC
The DNA here is from genome assembly GCA_045649565.1 of Ructibacterium sp. Classification (GTDB taxonomy): domain Bacteria; phylum Bacillota; class Clostridia; order Monoglobales; family Monoglobaceae; genus Ructibacterium. Next base: position 14,555 of record JAZRQC010000069.1, on the reverse strand, counting down.
CGCCAGTATGTCAAGTGCCGCCTCGCCTTTCAGTTCAGATAGTTTTTTCATGCTTCCTCCTTACGATGTTGCTCCGGTCACTCCAATTGGACCCTCTACACTATAAAACTCCATCGGCACAACGTCCTGTGCTTCCACAGATACGTGGCCTGTCAGAGTAAGAGAAACCTGTCCCTTGCCATTCTTGGTAGTCTGCAGGGAGAAACCGCCTGTAGACAGTGCGTTCATCAACTTGATGGCTACCATGCCGCCGTCTGCCCTGTCTCCTACCCACCAGATAGCACTCTCAAAATCGGACTGCTTTAAGTCTCTTCTGGGGACGATCTTTGTGTCGTCTACAGAATCAATATCCGCCACACCAAGAGCCAGACGGATCGCTTCAGGACTTGTCCCCAGTGCGGTTGTGGACAGGGTACACTCCCAATAGTCTAAGTGTTTGAACTCCATCATTCCGTTAGGAACATTGTCAATGTCCTCGCCAAAATCCGAAAAACTCGGCGTACAAGTTGCATTGATGCCTCCCGTGGTAGCACAGATGAAGTCATCATCATCCGGCTCTGCCGGGTTCGCAGGGTCAAAACTATTCAGCAGTACGCCAGCATCCAGCTGGAGCTGGTCGAAAGCATCCTGAGAAATTCTTGTAAACATTCCCATAACTTATCTGTCCTTTCTAATCTGCCGTGAAAAACTCCGCCGACAGTGATAAACGAATCCTGCGTATCAGTGTATTTTCATCGGGCATCCGCTGAGCAAATACCCCGTCCTTGCGAAGGTATATGTACTGCCTGTTCCCTAGCCCAACGAGCTTCCACCCGTTCAGAGCCTGCGAAATCTCCTCAACCTTCTGGGATATGTCAGCCCAAGACGTGCCGTGATACCAAACTGATGCAGAAAGAGGGACGTTGTCGCCAAAAGAACCAACAGCCGCCTCATACGTGATATACGGCAAGGCGGCATCGTCTGGAACTGTGTTTTCATCGTAAGCCGGGATTCCGAAGGATTCCCAAAACGCCTGAAGCCCTTGCCATTTATTCATTCAACTTGAACTCCTCTGCTGATACCTGTCTCATATCGAGTGTTGCGCTGAGCGGGGTGTGCTTGTCGTCTCCGTCAGAAGTTACCCTGAACACTTTCCCGTCCCTGCTCCGCACGAATACATCATGGTACTGCAGTACGATCGCTTTTGACGTTGTTACGGTATAAAGACCAGTCACGCCCTGCTTCTCCGCAATCTTAGCCTGAATAGACGTATCCAGAACCAAAGCCGCCTCGAAAGGAGCGCCCATAGTCCACTCTGTATTGATACCTCCGTAACCGTCCGGGGAAGTGCGCTTGTCAAGGAGCACACACTGTTCCATAGCTTCACTCAATAATGACATTAAGGTTTCCTCCACAAGTTTAGACGGGCTTCAAAAGCCGCCTGCCACGTTCCCGGCTGTGCGCCGCCTCCGCCTGCAGAAGCCCCGCCGCCAGATTTGCTGTACGAATACCCGCCGAAAGACTCTGAATTGAAGGGAGACATAGTCACGCTGTTCACTCCGCCGTATTTCGCCTGCCACGCTTCAATCTCGCCTGCCAGAGCAATTACATCCGGGGGAATCGCCATGCTCCATACAGCGCCAGTAAATGACTCGTCTTTCAGTTCATTGTCTGACTGCCCTTCATACATTCTGACACCATCGTTGAAAATACTGCCAATGATCCTGTAGTACTGACCCGGCAGTAAATCCAGCGCAACGTCATTCATATACACCACGCCGTTTTTTACTTCAAACTTCCCGAAGTATTTCGCCTGATCCCGGTCGAACCAATTTTTGAGATATTGGCAAATTTCCGTCAGCATCATAGTTCTCCTTGTTATTCAACATACTGGATGTGCCTGAGTATGTGACCGCAACTGACCCTTGTATCCGTGAAAATCTGGATTTTCTTTTTTTTGCATTTTTCGCAGAAAAAAAGGTCTTCCGACAGAATACCCCGGTTGTTTCCTGTGTAGTTCACCCAGTCATACCAAGGATAGTCTGTCAGGCGGAATACGTCTGTCTTGATAAAGGCGCATCCCATCCCGCCGCCGTGTATGCGGAGCTTTTTTATTCCGCTTTCTCTGAGGGCTGAAAGCTCTTCTGCGGTGTATTGGGATTCTGTCGGGTAATTGTAGTAATACGCCCCCGTCTTGTCCTGTAGCTTGCACACGTTCGCTCTGCCACGGTATATGTTGTCAGCATCCCGGTGCGAATAATAGCCGAGTGTGACCAGCTTGTCGTCTTCCAGCATGTACCTGAGCGTGTCTTTGGGGATAACTACGTCATTGTCGACCATCAGCACATAATCGGCCTGCAGGTCTATTGCCAGCTGTGCTATACGGTTTCTGGCTGTTGCGCAATCATAGCCACGGACGAAACGGAAAAGCACTTCATGACCGCATTTGTCCATTTCCCAGATAGACTGGTACGTGTCCGGATAGATCGTTTCAAATGTCGGGATCGCAATCAGAATCCTCATTTATTGCCCCTCTTAGCCATAATTTCATCGAAGCTCATAGCCGCATACTTCTGTACCTCTTTTTTGTTCGGCAGGTCTTCATTCCTGCAGAGATAATGTATGATTTTCGGCTTCGATACCTTGTCCGTATAGTAATTGTCGTTATATTCGGCTGGCATATTGTAGATATAGCACTGACAGAGAAGGTTCATAGCATCCTGCTCAACCCAGCGGAACTCCTTTGTATTCAGTATCTGGATTATTTCATCCGCTTTACCGTCCCGGAGCTTCTTCAGGTTATGCAGGCATACCCCCACATTTGTGTACATAAAACGCTCTGTCGATGCGTGCCACTCCCTTGACGCCGCAAAATAATAGTCATTTATAGGTAACTCCCAAAGCTCTGATATATCTGCGTCTACTATAGTGTCAACATCAAGACTCAGAACCCGTGTCAGATTCTTTGGGAGTATCTTTACCAATGCCGCCCGCATCATAGCCATGTATGTATAGGGGCTTTTCATATTCGGACTGCCGGGTGCAAAGAACTCCTGCCCGGAAAGGTCGAGCACCTTGCAACACTTCGGCAGTTCATACGGGAACTCAGGGTCTTCTATGCCGACATAGATAATATCCACATCCGAATTAGCCAACAGTGATTTGATGGCTGGAATCATGTGCTGATACAAATTCCTAGTTCCCGTATAAATCGCCGCTTTTCTCATGCTTTACGCCTCTTAGGTTTCCCCGGTTGCTCCTGTCGCTCCTGTTGAGCCGCCTGCGTCACTATCAGTCTCCGTAGCAATATACAGAGAATTAGGATCGTAAAGAACGGGCATAAACAGGGTGCTGGCCTTTGTCCACAGAACAGCCGGGTCTTTCTCAGCCCACTGGGTGATATAGACGTACGGTGATACTGTGCTACCAGATACCTGCAGAAGCTGAGTAACATCAGTTTCAGGCGGGTCTCCCCACAGACCGATGCCGAGTCTGCCAGAGCCGGGGGTATTAGCGAAGAAAGTGACTTTATCTTTCGGATAGTACCTCTTAGCCGTAACAGAAGGACGCTCAGTGGAAGAATCAATGACAGCAGAAGCACCATAGGTCAGGTCATTGGTGATGATCTGGTTAATACCGAACTCTTCTGCAAGATAATCCGCAAGAGCGGTCTGTCTTACCTGTGCGCCAACAGCCGCACTCCCGTTGATAAGGGTCTGGATTTCCCTGTCGTTGCGGAGCTTGCCGATCATAGCCCTTGAGGTGTAAATGCCTGAGATAATAGCGCCGTTCGCAGAAGCAAGATCGATAATGTCCTGAATCTGTTCCGGGATGCTCTTATCAGCGCCCTCACCGAAGTCAAGGGTCAACTGCTTGTTAGCAGAGGGAACTCCGTAGTCAACGGTAAGGTTGAGGTTATTTTCATGAATCGTGATCCCGCCAGTCGCCAGAATCTCATTCTTGGCAACCTTAGTACGGGTGATAACCTGTTCCGCAAGGCGCAGGCCGTCATTCATGACATAATCGTAAAGGGCTGTATCACCCTGAACACCGCTCCTGAGCAGAGCCCTCATCCTTTCGGACTGGTTGATTTTGACCTTGATAAGGCCTTTTTCAATGTTCCTGTGATCTACAGGTACACGGAAGGTCTGCTGAGACTCTGTATCGAAGCCGTGGAACTGTGCCATGACAGGAATCTGGTACTGAGCGGCGATGGATTCCCACTCGGCAACAAGGTTGTCCGTCCTCTGATCGCCAAAAAGCAAATCAGCCGGGTCATTCGGACGTGCTACCTGAAAAGGAATGTCAAGCCAATCTGTACGAGGAATAAATCCAAGAATATTATCTTCCCATGCGATTCTAGGCATAATCATTTCCCCCTTTCATTAAGTCCAGTCCGGCCTTGTTACGGACGGTGCTGTGTCAACAAATGTGAAGCCTTTCCCTTCAAGAGCGGACTGTACACCGCTATCAGGGGAGGCGGGAAGCCTGTCAAGATATACAACGCCCTTGAGGACGACAGAACCCGGCATAGCGCCGCTGGTCACGTCAACATCCTCGTATACGATGCCCTCAACCGTGCTGGAACTATTCGCCGGGTAAAAGGCGCCAGCAGGAACGTGTTTCGATCCATCATCCCCGGTAACAACCTGAGCATGATTCTGGGCAATCTGCCTTGTCTTTCTCTCGCATTCCTCGTGTGCGAGGAAATAGCCGGGAGCATAAACTTTTCCGCTTTCACTTCCAATAAAGCTCATTTAATGTCCTCCGCTTTCTTTCCATACAGCCTTTCGTAGTACTGAGCCGCAACCTGTGCCGCCCTGCTGGGCTGTCTCCCGTCTCCGGGATTTCCTACGCCAGCCGGGGGTGTAGGGGTCTCAATGCCACGCTTTTCGTCTTTCGTGATGAAATCTGCCCACTCTTCCATCAGGGTCTTCTTCAGGTCGTCAACGCCCTTTATCTTGCCGTTTTCGTCAAGCTCAATCTTGTCAATGTCCGAAACCTTCAGAACTGACTCGATGCGCTTTTCTGAAATACCGATCTCTTCGAGCATCGCCCGGTAAGCATCACGCTTTTTCGCCTGAGTCTTTTCCCCTTCAATCTTTGTCTTGTAATCGTCATACTCTTTCTTGAGCGCCTTGTACTCATCGGACTCTTTTACTGGTGCTGGTTCGGCAGGCTTGTTTTCTTCCAGCGCCGTTTTTACACGGTCTTCCGCATATGCGTCCTGCGCAGTCATGTGCTCCTTGATAAGTACATCGATTAACTCTTTGGGCAACTCAACATCGCACTCTTTGGCTGAAGTTCTGATAAATTGTCTGGTAAATGGCATGTATTTCTCCTTCCACGGTCACTGTCCATTGTGATTCGAATGCCGTTCCTGCGTTCCATGCAGAAAATAAAAAAGAGCCAACCGCATAGCACGTTCCATTGTGCTAATTGGTTGACTCTGATTGTCCTTTCCCGACCGCTATTGGTTCGGTGCGGTATTTGATTTTTCTTTCTTCCTCGAGGATGATGACTCCGCCCTGCTTTCTGCGGACAACAGCATCTTTTCCCCGGTAAAGAATCTGTTCAATTGATTGTATCGCTTCTGGTGATAGATGCGCCCTCAATTGTACCTCCAATTATAATACATGTGTCAAATTTTGGCAATATCGTTTTATCCCCGCAGGTATTCCTCCAAAATACTCCTGATATCCTCTTTATTATTCATAATACCGTTTTTCAAGAATCTGTTTGGCGGCATCCCGCTTGTCGTGTGAAAATTCCCCTCTTCGTCCCTGTACGTCCAAGGCGTTTCTCTCCCGGTGCTGTACTTGCCCGTACCCTCGTGAACATAGATCGCATACTTTACGGAAGTACCAACATAAGCGTCATGACCTTCCACCTGCGAGGAAATCGAGGTCTGCAGATTTCCCGTATCTACACGCCTTGGTGATTTCTCCAGCTCCAGCTGTGCATAGGTAGCCGCCTGAAGCCCCGCCGCCGTCAGAGCCGCTTTTATGCGCTCTTCCAGAGCGTCAAGGACTTCCTTCGAATTATCCTTGAATTGTACATCGCTCATTTCTTCTGCTTCCTCTTCTGTTCCCTTCTGTCCGTCATTGTTAGTGGCCTTGAGTGAGTCGGCTTCGAATCCTTCCATTCCTCATAGGACATTCCCTCGAAATCCGGGTCACGCCTGTATTTCGTGGTATCTATCTCATGGCCTTGGATAACAGGAAGAACCTTGCACCTGCAGTTATAGACTAGATACGGGGGAGCGTCAGGATCGCCGGGGAACATTATGTCCTCCCCGTCAACAGTAAAAGGCTCACCAACATCAACGACCTGTCCATCAAGCTCCCTGTGTTCGTGCCTCGTCCTGCCGTCCAGAACAGCCATCCACTGCTGTTTCAGCCTCACGCCGATTTCCTCTGCCTGAAGATAGCTGTCTATCCTTCCTGCGTTCTGCGCCCCTGTAGCCATCGTCCTAGCATTACGGACTGCGGCCTTGTAATTCGAATCACCAACGGCCTCTGCCAGCCTTTTCGCAAGCTCCGGGATAGAATCGCCCTGCAGAATACCCTGCGTAGCAACGGACTGGAGCGCCCTTTTATTCCAGAGAACGTCCTTTCCCTCTGCTATGCGCTGTGAAACATGCTTTCCGGGTTTCGGCAGAACATCCGGGTTGTCCTTCAACATCCGCTCAACCGCATCCTTGTTGTAGACGGTGAAGCCCGTATCAATGCCCAGCTCCTTTTCTATGCCGTAGGCAGAATAGTTGTAGTTTAGGGCATAGGTTTCGGCCTGCATTCCTCTGACAATCTTTGTCGCCTTCATGTTTGCATCGTGATACTCGTTTGCTAGTTTGGTCTGCAAATCCTCCCAACGCTTCCCGACTATCAGCTGACCCTTCCGCCAGTTCCTGTAGGATTCTTCTGTCTCTTTTCCTTCTTTGACCCATTGACGCCACTTCTTGTCCTTATCTTCAAACTTGCGCCAGTACTTGTTGAGCTTTTCGTTAACTTCCTTGGCGGCTTTCTGGTATTCCTTCTTTATCCGCTTTTCTGTCCTTGCTATGATCCTGTCCGTTTCTTCATGCGCAAAATCTATAGCCATACAGTATCACCTACTCCTGCGGCTCTTCCTCGAAAGGCAACGGCTCTCCCTCTGGTACTGTAATCCTGTCCATGCCGTCTGCAATCATCTGCTGAATAAGGTCTTCCGCCTTGTCGCCGTCTCCCAGCAGTTCCAGAATCTTTCTTGTGATATATTCTTCCGGGAGATATGCGCCCGCCGCTACCACGTTCTGGACGTTCTCAGATACGTTTATCATGACGCTCCTTGTGAAGGTCGCTTCATCGTCAATCCCTGCCAGCTCGAAAAGCCTGTCAAGAAAGGCGTGAATACAGTACTCGATCTCATCGCACTTCAGGTTCAGCGGTTCATACGCCGCCTGAATCTGTGTAGCCGTAACTGCTCCGCCCGCAACGGTCGAAGGGTCAAACGCCATAGCGTCTTTCAGTAGGTCTTTTTCCAGCCTGTCCAGCATTATCTCGTTGGACTCCGATGGTACTTGAATAGTGGTCGGCGTTGCCGTCTGACCGGGTTCAAGATTGGCTACATGCAGGATATGAAGCCGTTCAATAAACTGTACCAAGTCAACGTCATCAGCCCCGCCCGTCCCCTGCAGAGTCCAGTAAATCTTGGCTGTGTCAAGGTCGTTGAGGAAGCCGTTTTTTATCAAATCATAGGCATCTATCTGGTCTCTCAGGCCGTGTAGCAACCCCGTGTGTTCCTTGCTCCCGTATAGGGGAATAATCGGGAAGCCGTCATAGTTCTCCCCGTCTACAATCGCAAGGCCGTCCACTTCCGATACACGGACGGTCTGAATATAGGATTGTTTCTCAACCAGAATCTGTCCTGCTGTGCTTTCGTTGTCCCTATAGTCCCAGATAAAGTCCGTGTAGCCGTCTTCCTCGTAAAGGGTAGCCCGCAGGGGCTTCGTCTTGTCAATCTGCCAGAATCGGATGCCAGCTCGCAGAGCGGAAGTCCTTTCGTCATAGAGTGGTTTGAACTCTTCCAGCTTGAAGAACTCAACGTGGTCAAAATTCCAGAAGCCGAAAGACACGCCCTGCATTCTTGAGTATCTCACGCCGTCCTGCAGAACCGTGTCGAAGTCGTCCCCAACCTTCTCTTCCGTGTCTGGATTGCCCCATGTAACGCCGTTCCCGAGCAGAAACTGTGTTTCCTGCGTCAGGATATACTTGAAAAAGTTTCTCTTGGTCTTATGGTTCGGACTCCACCTGTCCTGTATCTCCTGCCCGGTAATAGTGCGGATCGTGCGCTCATACTGTGCAATCGTGGTATTTTCTCCCCGGTAATATTCACGGGCAATCTTGGCCTGCTTGTACTCATCGCTGTTCTTGTGCTCGGTAATGGCTGAGAGAACAAAGTTCACCATGCTTTCATTCTTTTCCCTAGCCTCGACCAAGTCCTGAAATGTTATCATTGTTCTACCCCCGTCATAAACAAAGAGCCTCCGAAAGTTCTTCTAGGAATAGCAATCCTCATAGTTTTAACCATGTAGCGCATAGCATCGCAAGCGTGGTCATCTATCTTTATCGGCTTATCTTCACCCGCCTTTTCATCCCAGACATACCCCTGCATTTCCTTGAGCAAGTTCTTGCAATTAGGGGATATTTTCACCAGCCCCTTCTTGAGCGCTGTAGCCGTTTCCCTTATACCGTCCGCAACAGAGTTGTTCGCAGGAATCACTCGATACCCGCCACGCTTCTGCAGAGCGACTATAAACGAGGCCGCTGATGGGTCTACAATCGTCTTCATTCTGCCGTTCGTGTATGGTTCAATAAAGGCATCGATCTCCCTTGCGTATTCCTCGTCAGTCTTCTGCGCCCCGGTTTCCCTGCCGGAATAGTAGTATTCCTTTACAGCATACCAGACACCGCCGTATTTGCCCCATAACAGCCCCGCAAAGGCGTTCTGCGTCCCGTAGTCAATAGAAAGTACATACCGCTCTGGAACGCCCTCTGGCGGCTCTCTAATGGCATCCTGATACATCGGATAGATAAGCCCCTCGGCCAGAGTCCACTCCCCCAGAACGTACCTGCCGTAGTAGACAGTTCCCTCGTACTCCTTACAAAGGTTCTGCACAAACTCCTGCGGAAGGAAGGGATTATCGAACAGGGTGTATTTCTGCAGGTAAATGTCGATCCCTTCCCCGTCAATGAAGTTCTTCAGCCAGTGCCCGGGATGCTCCGGGTTACACGAACCATCGAAACGGGAATAAGGCTTGTCCAGTCGTGATTGGAGCATGTAAAAGACTTCCTGATTCCACTTCGCCATCTCGTCACCGTAACAGTACTTGATGGACATTCCCTGTATCTTGGCGACCTGACTGACCTTCTCAGCGCCGAGGCAATACACCTCTTCCCCGCAGACCCGTGCTATATTCCTGCTGTTAATCATGCCAACGAGCCTGTCCGTGTACTTCTCTCGCATTGGTTGAAGCACGTTCCGTTCGATGGTCTCCCGGCTCACGCCGAGTATAACAGCCAGCCCGGACTTACCATGCACAGCCCTCAGTCTTTGCGGGATTATGTACTCAATATCAACGTACGTCTTCCCGGAACGGACTGCGCCGATCTTCATATTCCACCGGGCATTAGCTTCCCTGATGTACTCATTCTGCTTCCTGCTGAGCATTGGTCTGTACGTCCTTCAGGATTTCATCAAGTTTCTCAAGAGCGGCGTTGTCCTCGTATTCAACAGTATCTCTCTGACCGAGGTAATTCTTGCCGAGGAATATTGCCATTCCAGCATTTTTTTTGGCTAGATTGAACTGCCAGCGCCTGAGATTCATCTTTCCACGGGCTGAGAACATTTTGAATGCTTCGGAGAAAGTCATTTTATACGTTCTCATCAGCCAGTTGTTGAGCGTTTTATCTGTAGTCTTGAATATCCCGCAGATTTCTTCCTCTGTACACATGATCCCGCATAGGCTCTCAAACAAATCCTTGTCAAAGTCCTTCGGTGGTCTTCCTGTCCTCATTATCATACCCTCGTTTCCAGTACCCCGGAACGGTCTTTGCCCTGCATCGGTTCAAAGGTTGTAGACTGGTCATACCTGTAAATTATATCCCCGTTTTCATCCTTCCCGTCAGGCTTTAGAACCCGTTCAAACATCTTGTACGGACTTTGCCCCCTTTTCGGATTGTTCCACAGGAAACGAAGATAGCCTTTCATGGTCACCCCGTCAAACATAGCACGTTTTTCACTGCTGTTGGCATTGAACCCCTGCGCCTTGCCGTATGGAAACTCAAGAAAATACATGTCTTTCTCAATATCACTCCACCGTACTTCCCCAGTCTTCTTAGCGATCTGCAGAGCCGCCGCAAAATGGCCTCTGGAATAGTCCCACTCAGGAGGCAGAGCGCAACAGCAACAGTTGTCGGAGCACTCCTTGAAATGTGCATCTGATACATAGAACCTCATACCGAGCTCGTGGCACAGGTCTCTCATTTTGTGGATGTACTTTTCCTTGATCTTGCGGTTTAAGCGCAGGTATCCTGATCCATTGGAATATTTCCGGTAAAACTCAACAATATCAAACCCGCAACACTCGCTAATCACGGCATAATGCTCAGCCGCTTGCTTTATTGACCGCATTTCAAGACAGAAGAACTCGGTTGTGACTGCTGTTGCTCCTGCATCCTTCGCCGCCCGGATCAGGTCGAGATAGTTTTTGTCAGATACCCCTACAATAAAAGGCCGCAGGCGCAATGTAGTACCGCCCTTTGACAGCTTGTTGTATTCCCTCATGGCTTCCAGCCTCTCTTGCGGAGAAGGAACGCCAACCTCAATCCGCTTTGCATCCTGCTCGTCAAGGGTTATTATACTGAATTTAATATTCCAGTTATCCGCTCCCTTGAAGAGTTCTCTGTATTTCGGATCGTGAAACACCCATGTGGCTTTTGTAGAAAAGCATATCGGGTAGTTGATTCCCTTCATGTACTTCAGTATTTCGTATGTAATTCCATACTGCTTCTCAAAACCATCAAACTGGTCAGACAAACCTCCGTACTGTATTGGTCTGCGGTCTTTCAGGTACTGGTAAAATTGATTTTCTGTATCCTCAAGGCTGAACAGTTTCTTTATTTTCTCCGGGTTGACAGCCTTCACATTTTTGTTAAAATAATCCACTTTTGCGCCACCGATACCCCGTTGGTACTGGCTGAAGCAGTATACACACCCAAAGGCGCAGTTGCTATAGGTGTCGAAAGTTATCGGGAGCGAACAATCCGCAATCTCTCCTGTCCAGCGTGGAGATTGATAGGTCAACTTTATTTTGTCACTCATTCATCTTCCTCAAGTGATAAATCACATTCTTGCATCTCTTCGGATCGAAAAACGGGGCTAGTGCAACACTCGTAAAGGCGGTGTTTTTTCCAAACGCCCCATTGAACCGCTTTATAACTCCTCTCAAGAGTTCCTTTTCCTTTGGTGGCAATTTGGATATATTGATACAAGTGCCATAAGCCCCACACAGCAGGAATCCAGCTCTTCTGAACAATTCCGTCAGTTCCTCGAATGAATATTCGTATACATGATCCTTCGGGAGAATTTTGTTGCTCCCGTTTGAATTTGGAGTCGAAATTAGTGCCACGCCCTCATTATTCAGGAGTCTGTTCACTTCCTTGAGTATTGGCATTACATATTCAGGCTTTATGTGTTCAAGGAACTCGAAGGAAATAATCAAGTCGAAGTATCCGTCAGGGAATGCAAGCCGGGGCTTTACGGTTAAATCCCATCCCTCAGCCCCCCCTATGAACTCGGCGTTGCATGTCCTGTACACCTGCCTGTATTTTTCTGTTGCGTTTTTTATCATCAAGACATCAATATCCACTCCATAATACTTTTCGATTACATCTGATTTTTTGCAGACGAAGCTCCTGTAAAATAAACGGACGGTATTCATTTCGCCACAGCCCACATCAAGCACCCTAATAGGCCTCTTGAGTTTTTTGGACAAGTCCATCATGCTTTGCGCCCCGTTCGAGTACCGTCCAATATGCATCAATTCATCTTTTCGGTAATCAAAATTCCTCCCCGTCCGTTCAAAGTCCATCCGGGTATTCTTGCTATCATTCTTGTTATAATAACCTATGTCATTCCTCTGACTCGGCACTATTCTCCCTCCCGGATGGTCAGCAATTCTTCTATGTTGTACACGACCTTCTTGACCTCGCTCAATCCAAGCAGTTTTGCAACGTCTGGCTCAAGCTCTTGCTTGTATGTAATAATTACCCTCGACTTCGCAAGGTCTTTCTGTTCGTTCCCGCCGTACTCATTCATCAGTTCTTCATCATACGGCTCAGGGTCAAAATCCTCCGACAGGATCGACAATTCAAAGTCCCCGAATCCGAAATCAGTCATGTCAAAGTCGTCCAGCAGGTCTGTCAATTCTTCCTTCAGAAGCTCGTTGTCAAACCCGGTGTTCATGGTCAGCTTATTGTGCGCTATCATATACGCCTTGCGCTCTTTGTCAGTCATCTTGTCAAGGCGGATGACAGGCACTTTATCAAGGCCGAGTTCCTGAGCGGCAATGAACCTTCCGTGACCTTCTACTATCTCCCCGTGCCAGATCGCTATAGGGTCGGCAAATCCGAACCTTTCAATACTGTTCTTTATCTGCTCAATCTGTTCTGCAGGATGGAGCTTCGCATTCCCCTCATAGGGTTTCAATTCACTTAGTGGCAGGTATTCGATTTTTAGTGTCATGTACCCTCCTTAAAACGGAAACAACTGTTGCTTTCATGGGTTTAGGATAACATCATTTTACGGAAATGGCAAATTTCAAAAATTTTTTTTAGAAATTTCGTAAAAACCCTTTACTTTTTCCTTAAATAGGTGTATACTTATAGTAGAAATTGAAGCACCCCACATTATGAAAGGAGAACCGAGATGACATACGCAGATTGGATTACACAGGCAAGCGAAGAGGAAAGAGTAGAGATGGCAAACAGGATTCGCAAAATCATCGGCACAAAGGAAGACGCAAGGGCGCTCGCAAAGGATCGCACCGAAAGAGTCAAGGCGGCAAGCGACTATGACAAGGCTTTCGAAAGGCTCGCTAAGGTTTTTATCAACAACGGCGAAAAGGCTCTGGCGATGGCCTTCACGAAGCAGGGAAACGAGTACTACGGCGTAACAGCAAGCGGAAAAGGCTGGACGCTTTACGGAAACTGCGGAGCAACACTCAGAAGCCGCTATTGCGGAACACTCTACATCGAGGGTATCGGATGTGTTTTCACCTCTGGCAGACTCGAGAAGGTTTTCGACTATATCCTGAATAACTAGGACACAAGCCCCGGCCGGGAGGGCTAAATCCCGGCAGAAGGGAGAAAGAAATGAATAAAAACGAAATGCCCGCCAACTACTGGCAACCCGGATGCGAAGACGCAAACAGCGAACCTGCAGAAGAGCTTTGGATGGAAGACGAAGATCTTCCGTTTGAGTAAGAAAGGAGAAAGGCCATGTTCAAGAAATTTATCCAGCGGATCATCGAATCAGAGAACAGGGAAGACGCCATCCAGAACGTATTCTATGGGGATGACGGGATCGACATAGCATTCCAGAAAGGAAGACTCACTTGGACGGAACACCAGATGCTTCTGGCGCTGATTGAGCGGCTGGCGTAATAAAAGCCCCGGAATATAGCAAAAGGACTCCAACAGGAGTCCTTTTTTTGAGAGTAGTTTGTTTTAAGTAGAGATATAAAACGGGATACACAAAAAGTAAATGCTTTTGAGTAAACGTGTTACAATTAGCGACCGGGTATTGGTTACAGGGTGTACCGCCGCAGATGGCTGTAATAGCTCCCGCCCGCTAATTCGGCAGTTCATAAAAAGATAGACAAATAACGTCTATGAAACTTCTCTGCCTTTTGTTTCTGGTGTTAATCAGTAATGACTGCGCAATCTTGGGGAACGTCTTCCCCCGCTATAGCTGTTTTGGATGCCCTTTCCACCGCAAGCATCCATGTCCTGCGTATCCCTAGCCACAGAACGCCCTCCGGGATGCTACCCCCGGCTACAACGGGACGGACGGACTTGCACCGTCTTTATCTCTGTTGTCATCCCGTGAGTGAGCGACCAGCCTGCGGAGCATATCGCCCACTGTTGCGGTTCACATTGCGCACCAGCCGCAATAAAGCGCATAGATTCTGATTACCATTTTTTCGGAGGAAAAAACGATAAAGGCGCATCACGGGACTCGCACCCGTGGTGTACTCTTAGCGCCCGTCAATCAAGAAAGGAGATGAAATGAAAGAAAACAACTCATGTACTATTGTGGCTGAGTATATTTTACACCCGCTTTTTTATTACGGCAAAGAAACTTTCACACCTTTACCTTTCTGTACCTGCAGAACCTTCCTTGGTCGTTTCCTGTGTTAGCTCTGGATGCAACAGACTTCACCGTGCTCTCCTTCGCCCCGCATTTCTTTGCTAGGTCTTTGGCTGAGCTGGCTACAATCAACGGTAACTCATAACGATCTTGACTTACTTCCATCC
>JAZRQC010000068.1:0-2220 GCA_045649565.1 Ructibacterium sp. | reverse complement strand
AGTTTAAAAAAATAAATATATATATAAAAAGGGTATATATAGGAAAGTTGGTTCAACACGAGCAACACGGCAACATTTTTTGGAGGTGACTCATGAGTAAATTACCCGACCTTCAACAGATGTATCAGATGATCAATGATACCTGGGCGGTCGTAAAAGCATATTATGATGTGGATCCAACAGAGGAAAACGCTGCGGAGCTTACCGATCGGATGGATGATCTGTTCCGGAAGCATGGAAGGCAGAGCAAGCAGATCATACTCTGGGCGTTGGACTGCATCGAAAAGAGATGGGAGGAATGAGATGAGGAACGAAGACAGGCAGTTGTGCAAGACATGCAAATACCGAGCGCTGTCCCGGAACAACATGGGGAACAGGTGTGATTACATTTATCTCACCGGCATAAGCCGAGGGTGCAGTGTTGAGGACTGCGACATGTACGAGCTGGGAACGATCCGCAGGAAGCGGAAAAAGATAAAACGTTACGGATGGATTAGAGAGGGGGCATAACATGGTAGCATTTTGTATCGGGTTTCTGTTAGGCGGTGTGGCAGGACTGTTCCTGTTCAGCCTTGCAGAGATAGCAAGTGATGCGGACGACTGGGAGGAGGAGAGGATGCGCAATGCTCACAAAGAACACGAAGACGAAGACGTTTAGCCCTTGCCCGTTCTGTGGTGCTCCGGCATCAGCGCATAGACTGCCAATGGTAACGCATGGTTCGCAGAGATTAGTGGACGTGGTGCTGTGCTCCTGGTGCGGTGCGATGACTTACGGAACCACGAAAGACCAGGCAAGGATAAGATGGGAGAGACGAGTAAATGCAGATAGTAAGATGTAAGGATTGCCAACACTGCTATCCAGAAGAATGGAAGATTGTTGACCGCATGCCGAGGATCGTGAGGAACGATGTGTGTTACATGTGGGATAAGAACGGAGTCCACGTCCAGAAGGAGTGGTATTGCAGTAAGGCAGAGAGGAGGAAGAAATGAGCGTAAGAAAATGGGCATACAGTGCAGACAAATGTGATGGCGATTACTGTCCGCAGGACTGCGACTATTGCAACAAGGCAGAGCAGGAAATAGACTTTGATGATATAACCACAGACGGCATTATCAGAGCACAACAGTCCTCGAGAGAATGGATGATTAAAATACCAATCGAAAGAAGAGAACCTATTATGAAGTGGATACCATGCAAGGAAAAGTTGCCGGAGAAAGCAGGTAAATATCTTGTGTCGGTAAAGAACGGTAACGTATATGCAGGTACATTTGACCAATACAGCAAAAAGTTCCAATGTGGCGCACTCGCATGGATGCCACTGCCCGAACCATATCGGAAAGAAGGTGAAGCGGATGAGTGACCTTATAAGGCGGAAAGATGCTATTGATGCGGTGGAAAAAGAATCACAGGTCGATGGTTCTTATGGGTACATGGATACTAAAAGCATCCTTGATTTGCTTGAAGACTTACCACCCGCAGAGCCAACATTATACGGATACAGCATAGAGCATCTTAAGTTAATCGCAAATGTACTGCAAAAAGAGAACTTGCCACCGGAGAGGGTCGCTGATGCATTGATGGATATTGGGCGGATTGTTGCCATGGTTAGGGATGAGTTTGAAGAAACGCTACGAAAGGCGGTGGAGCAGTGCAAGATTTGATTAGCAGACGGCAAGCAATAGAAGCGATACACGAAGACATCGAGTGGCTTGCAGCGCAAGGTGGGCGAGGATTAGATTTGCATGAGTGCATGGAGAGAGCGAAAAGCATTTTAAATAATCTACCATCCGCAGAGCCAGAATCATCGTTTGTTACATGGCTTTTGGATGAAATTTGGGACGAGGATATGTGGGAGTTTAATTGGCGAGCGTTTCCAGAGTTGTTGTGTAGAAAGCTGACGAAACTTGGCTATATCAAAGAAAAGAATGGTGAGTATGAGCGACTTGATAAGCAGACAGAATGGGATATGGGCGATATTGTTTATCGGTTAGAACAACTGCCACCCGCACCGCCAGAACCCATCCGAATCAATCTTAATGAACCGGTCAAGGTAAAACTGACCGACTGGGGTAAAGAAGTCTATTATCATCAATACGACAGGGTAAACCAGATAGCAGGAAGAGAAATATGCAAACCGAGGTTTCCAAGAGAAGACGAAAACGGATACACGGAATTTCAGTTGTGGTGCTTTATAGAATTGTATGGAGAGCATATAGGGA
>JAZRQC010000067.1:0-64827 GCA_045649565.1 Ructibacterium sp. | reverse complement strand
CCGCTTTGGCCTCCGACTTTTGGTATTACAAGTATATTGCTACAGCGTATGAAATGGGAATCGTTCAGGGAATTCACAGTGACATCTTTGGGATTGGTGCTAACATTACTCGTGCCGACATGGCAGTTATCATAAAGCGAGCAATGCAGGCTGCAGGGGTTGATACAGAATCAAAAATTGTTGCCTTTGTTTATGATGATTTTGCTGATATTCCGGAGTATGCGCAAGAAAGTGTGTTTTTGTTGAGTGAAGCAGGATTGATGAAGGGAACGGGAAATAATTTTTTCATGCCCTTGGATAATGCAACAAGAGCTGAAGCGGCTGTATCTATTGATAGATTGTGTAATTATCTTAACGAAAGGAGATAAGCAATATGAAAAGTTTTATGAAATTATTTGGGATTATCCTTTTGTCCATAAGTCTGTTGCTTTCCGTTTCGTTTTATCCTCCGGTTTTTGCTGAGGAAACACAAAGCATTCTTTTAAGCGGTGAGGAAGGGCTTCTTCAATATCTTGGTATTACAATAGATGGGTTAGATTACGGGAAGATACTTACTCGCGGTGAACTTGCTTATATGGCGGCTAAAACAGCGAATGCGAAAAACCAGAAACAGGAGCAAATCTTTTATGATGTGGCAGAAAGCCATCCCTATTATGATGAGATTTCTGCTTTGGCACAAATGGGCGTTATTCATGGCGTGGCGGAAGGGTATTTTGAACCTGGAGAACCGGCGTCCTATGAAGCAGCATATAAGATTTTTTCAACAATCTTGGGTTATAAGCTTGTTGATGATTTCTGGAATTGGCATAAGATTGCGAAGTATACGGGAATCAACGATGGTATTGAAGAACGTGGAGCGTTAACTTATGGAAAGGTTTTGCGCATGGCTCATAATGCTCTCCATTGTGAGATGATGGAAGGAATTCTTTATGGAGATGGAGTAACCTACAAAACTACCTCAAACTACTTTGCGATAGAGCGGTATCATGGACTCGTTATGGAGCGTGGTATTGTTGATGGTGTACCGGGAACAACATTAGATCATCCGGATATGCTTCTTGAAGGAAATGGCATTATGATTGACGGAACGGTTCATGAGTATGAACGTGGGAAAGATTTCTTTGGAATGACGGTTATTTTCTATGCAAAAAGAGACAGTGTAACGAAAAAAAGTGAAAAGAAGATAGCTTATCTTTATGCTGATGAAAACAGAAATTCTGTTTTATCCGTAGATGCTAATGATGTTATCGGTAAAGAAGATGAGTATTTTAAGTATTTTGTAAACGAGAAAGAAAAGGCTGTTAAAATTACCCGCGAAACGGATGTAATTATAAATGGTGTTGCATATCCGGATTATACCAATGCGGATTTGAAACCCTCTGTTGGAACCCTTGTTCTGATCGATAATAACAACGATGCAATATATGATGTAATTCATATTGAATCGTACACCTATGCTGTTGTTAAAGGTGTGGATGTTGAAAGGAAAATGATTCACGGAAAATATCCTGAGGTATCCTTTGGAGATTTAAACAGGGATGTCTCTTTTGAGGTATTGAATGCGGATGGGAAACTGATTTATCCTAAGAACTTAAAAGATGGCAGTGTGGTGGCGGTTAAAATTAGTCCTAACAAAACAGGAACAATAAAATTCATCGCTGAGGTTATTGAAAATGGATATTCAGGCAAAGTAGAAGCAATAACTGACAAGACAATTACGATTAATGGGAGAGAATTTATGTTGAGCCATGGAATGGTTTGTGATGATGAGATTCTTTTGGGAGATTATGTAATGGTATATGTCCATCGGGAGCAGTGTGCGGTGATTCTTCATCCAGAAAATGCTTCTGACACTATTGCGTTTATGATTGATGCCAAGGCAACCGGGAACGCATTTAGTAAGAACCTTATGATTCGAGTTGTGGAAAACAATAAAGAGATAAAGGAATTCACCGGAGCTAAGAAAGTTGTTGTTGATGGAGTTTCTTGTAAGGATGCCGATGTTGTTTTGACACTTTTGCAAAACAGTGCATCTGAGACATATAAGACTGAGGGATGGCGGTATTCTCAATTGATACGGTATCGATTAAATAATGAAGGAATGCTGACCCATATTGACACAGGAACCTATAATCCATTAGCTGAAACAGAGGATTCGTTACAAAGAATGCAAAGTGGATCGAAATACGAATACCTGCGTTATAACACAACCAATCGTTCTTTTTATGAAGTTGAGACTGTAGATGGCAAGGAAAAAATTAAGTCTTTTAAGTATAGTGTGAGAAATTCTGTCCAGGCAATCTGGAGTGTACCTAGTTTAAATCGCGATGAACCGGAATGGTATAGTACATGGCTTGGAAACGGTTTATATTGGGTAGAACCCTACAATGTAGATCCGGATAGCATGGTGGCAGAGTATCTTGTTGCATATTGCACAAAAATGACGAATGTCGCAGACGCAGCAGATCCATACATTGTCACAGATGTGGAAACACTTCTTGGTGATGAAGGAATGGTTGTTAAAAGAATTAAAGCAACCGGATATGACAAAATTCCCGTTGAGTGTTATCTGACGGATGAATTAGTTGAAACGGATGTGCGAATCGGTGATGTGGTGCAATGGCGGCAGAACTATAAGGATTCAAGTTTGCAGGCAATTAAGGTTGTTTTCCGAGCAGGAGATATTCCGGACGAAAATGAGCGATATATAACAACAGGAGATGCCGGAACATCGGCTTATTCGATTCAATTACGGATGGCGTACGGGACAGTAAAAGCTATCAAAGACAACTTTATTAGTCATACAACCTCGTTGGTGGACGATGCCAATGGTGTTACCTCTGTCAATCTTAACAATTACATGGTGAATTCCACTAAATTTTATTTGTATGACATGACAGAAACAAACCCGGTCATTAAAACGGCAACAAAAGAAGATGTTATGACATACAGTGTTTCAAAGACTAATCCGGACCATGTGGTTGTTTGCGAACAGTATGGCGTCCTAAAGTTTGTTTACATTATCAAGAAGTAAGGAGGAGATACCATTGAAAAGATTTTTTTCATTTACGCTTGTTTGTTGTATGATGCTGACTATGGTTGCTATAAGTTCTAGTAATGTTCATGCGGCATCTTGGCATGATGGCTGGTCTCTTTCCGGAGGCGCTATTCGGAATGGAAATGAAGTTGTTATTTCACCGACACCAGGGAAAACCGCTTTAGCACAGACAAAATGGATTCCTCAGGGAAGCCAATATGACATTGAGTGGATCATGACGGTTAATACCTCGGTAGGGAATGCTGCATTTGTAGTTTCCACTGGAAGTTATCGTGCATATCTGACGATTATGGAGAAGGGGATCTCTTATCATGCAAGTGATTTTGATACCAAAGGAACCATTAAAACAGTTAGTCATGATATTTATGACGAAACCCATACCTATCGACTGATTGGCGATGGCGGTAATGCCGAGCTTTATATTGATGGATATTATTTGGGTGTGCTTGATTTAAGACCTTGGACAGAGGAACCTTGGATTAAAGCGAATGCAGGCACCAGCGGTGTGAAAGCGGTGTTGGAAAATGTTATCATTCGTTCTGTTGCGCAGACCGTTGTCAAGGATAAAACAGAAAAACAACCGGCAACAGAAGCGTTTCGTTTTGATTTTGAAGATGGAGAAGATCATAGTGAATGGCAATTGGGAACGAAATGGAAGATTGAAAACGGATATTTGATTTCTGAAAATAACACCGATACACAATGGCAGGCGATTTTACCGATTGTTTATGATGGCGATTTTGTGTTTAAAACAAGGGTTCGAGCTGCCAAAAAAGGATTTTTGAATTCAGTAACTTTATTTTGGCCGGGCTGTGCTGCACAAATTGATATTAAACCGGATAAGTTAGACCTTGCGAATGATATTGGTAGAAAAGTCAGTGAGACGGTGGATATCGGCACAGAGTGGCATGAATTTACCATCGAAACTACCGATAATATGCAACGATATATGGTTTACTTAGATGGAATCAAGTATGTTGATACTGAAGTGGATTTGTCTTCTCATACCATGAGCCAAATTCGGTTTAATACATGGGGATATGTTGCAGATCCGGTTGAATTTTATGTTGATTGGATTAGCTATGAACCGAAAATAAGCAGAGATAGAATTAGTATTCAAAGTCCTATGGAGGATGCGGAATATTTAGAGGGAGAAAAAATTCAGTTTTCTGCCATGGTTGATTCGGAGAAGATGTATGATGAAATTACCTATAAGGTTAACGGGAAAAAGGTTGCTACCGGATATGCACCGGATTACAAGGTGGTGATTGATGGTCTGTTTCCTGCCAACTATCTTGTTTCTGCTGAATGTGGCGAGTTGAGCAGTGAAAAAGTCGGATTCCGGGTTATCCCGGCCATTTCCGGAACGATTACCACTGAGGAAACCGATGGAAAACTGAAGGTGAAAAGTGAATTTTATGATGAATTCAACAGCATTGAATTGGTAGAATATTTAGTAGATGGTATTCTCTTTGAGACGGCAAATAATAAACCGTTCCAGAGCGTTCTTCAGAATATTACACCAGGACGTCATCAAATAACAGCGATCGCGTATAACGAGAAAGGAATGCGAATTGCAGAGCTTTCCGATTCCGTTGTGACTGGATTGCAAGACGGGAAACCGTCGATGAGTTTTGCAAACGAAATTCGTTATACTACCAAGGGTGATGAAGGCAATGCGGTTTACGAATTAAAGAATGGTAATCATCATTTGCTGTTAACGCATACACCGGAAAAGGTTGTTTATCTAACCGATACCGGAGAGGAATCATTTGATGGCGGGACAGGGGAGTTTACCATTTTTACAGAAGGTCCGACAGCTGATGTATATCGAAACGGACAGCTTGCTTTTTCGTTCTATCTTCCTCAAACGACAGAAAATGCCGTTTCTATCAAGGAGGATGGACTCCATCTTGAAAATTATGCGATCACAGTTCCGGAAGAAAGAAAAAGTTATTTTATAAAACGGGATAACAAGGAAAAAGAAGCGATTTATCATATTCCTGGATTGTCCTATATCTATAATCTGGATTTTGTTGCAGATAGAGAAGATGAGATCCATCTTGCGGTAAACGATGGTTATTTCCGTATGGATTTAACCATAGAGGATGAAAAAATTTTTGTTTGGACAACGAAGGACGATAACACAGATCCATACAAAACCTATCTAGCAGATGTTCCTGAAGGTGAGAAGAAAATTTACTTCCGGGTGGAAACCGTAGGTGGAATGTCGCGACTTTATGGAAACGGAAGATGGTTAGCTTCTTTCCGATGTGTTCACTCTGTTGCAGGAAAAGCACTTGCTGTAGAAAATATGAAGGGAGATGGAATTACTTATTTGGGGATTCATGATAACAACGACCTTTATATTTACGAAGATGATTTCACTAACAAAGGTGAATTTTCTTCTGAAAATTACTGGTACACCAAGAATGACATGACAAACCTGGTTGATGATGATTCGGGAATGATGATTCTGGATGCATTGAATAAAAATAATGCCGGTGTAGAGTTATTTGCATTTTCGGGACAAGGAAGCTTGAGTGCTGATGTAGAAATTAAGAAAGCAGAAGGTGGAGTTTGGTTTGTTTATGCCCGAGGAGGTTTGATTGATTATTATACCAAGATTGGATATAACTATGTGACCGAGCAATACGAAGTTGTGAGAGTCGACAGAGAAACCGAAACTGTTGTTGAAACCTCAAGCGGAATTCTTCCAATGAAGAAATCTGTTCGGATAGAGTTAAAAGTTTGTGAATTAAATACAGACACGAAAACAGCTACCCTTTATGTTGATGGTATTCCGGTTATTACGGATGATGCAGCGTGCTATATGCGAGGCAGAATGGGAATTTTTGCGGATAATGCATTTGTGTATCTGAAAAATGCGAAATACCGCGGTGATGCCAAACCTTTAGCGGGTGTTGTGGAGTTCCATTCTGATGCAGGAGCTGGTACTAGTCAGTGCTTTTTTGACTTAATTGAAGGAACGGATAGGCTTACGTTGGTTGGTTATGGAAAGCGATATGAAAGTACGGATAAGGGACAAATATGGAAATCAGTTCCCGCAAAAGACGCTGATTCTTATGATAATGTAAAATTATCATCAGGGAAAATTCTTCAGGCAAAGTATCTTGTCACAGGGACAGACGAAGATGGTCGAGATGTCAAAACAGTTGCCTTCTATCACTCTATGGATAATGGAGAATCCTATGAAATGATTTCGCATTTACCCTTTGAGAAAGCAGACTTTCAGCATAAGCAGAATAGTATGAAGCAAGGACCATCCGGAAGAATCTACTTCTTGGTTATGGAGAGCAATGACGAGGATTATGGTACGTCGAGAATTTTCTATTCTGATGATGAAGGAAAAACATGGACAGAGAGTATCTTTATTGATGGTAAAGAAATGAATATGACTTTGGGCGAAGCCACTATCATTGAGTATGAAAACGGAAAAACTCATTGTTATTTCCGGAGCAATACGGGTTTTATCAGTTATTTTGAATCTTTGGATAGAGGGGAAACATGGGATTTGACCAAAGTTTATTCTACTCCTTTCTTCTCACCTGCTAGTATGTATAATGTGGACTATGATCCAGTGGAAAAAGGAATGGTTTATATCGGATGGACTTATGACAATGCGGCGTTAGATGCCAGAGTACAGTTCAATCGACATCGTTGGGCAATGGCCAAAACTTCTGACGGCAAAGAGTGGGAATTTGTGGGGACTTACCACGAAAATAATAATGGGTGGAATAACTTTATGAACCTAAATGTTCAGGCAGCAAATGATGTTGTTATCCTGGAGGCTCCAGTTTATGTAGATATGAGTTATAGCGAGTATACTGCGTTGAAGGTAACTCAGGATAAAGCATTCGAAAAACCTGTTAAAAAGTTTGAACGTCTCCATATGAAGGATTTGATTCAAATTGCTCAAACCGAGGTAGTAAGACCGAAGTATTGGGAAAGAACGCTTGTTGCACATCCAGAAAGCGGAAATATTCTTCATAATGGTGAGTTGATACAGAATGCAGCACTTGGAGAATATATTTCTCTGGAATATGCTTCGGCGTTGATAGGTGCTAAAATTGAAGAAAAATCTGAACAAGGTATTACACTGCAACTAGGTAGTGAAGAAGAATGTTTTTCGAATGGTTCGTTACTTCATGAGAACGGAAAATGGTATGTAAAGAGTAAGGAATTTGCAGAGGCGTTTGATCTTGTATTGACTGAAAAAGATGGCGTTTGGATATTGAGTCAATATACCGATTGGTCGCCTGGACAAATTCGAGCGTTTCGGTTCTCGCTAGATTTATACGATGCGGAAAGTTGAACTAGAAAGGATGTACTGAATGATGACCCAAGAAAGCGTGCAGACAATTGCTCTGCATAATAAAAAATCTCTGTGGAAACGCATCATAGAGTGTTGGCCTTTGTACCTTTTGTTACTACCGGCTGTTACAGTAACTCTAATTTTTAAATATATTCCTATGTACGGACTTCAACTTGCTTTCAAGGATTTTATCCCCGGCAGAAGTATTTTTGAAGCATCCTGGGCAGGGCTGCGTCATTTTAAGCGCTTCTTCACTTTGGACAATAGTGGGCTTTTGATATGGAATACGTTTAAAACTGCGATATCCACACAATTGATATCATTTCCGTTACCGATTATTTTTGCACTGATGATCAATCAGGTGAGAAGCGCCAAATTTAAAAAGGTTGTTCAGAATATTTCTTACCTGCCTTATTTGTTTTCCGTTGTTGTGGTGATTAGCATAACCAATGTGTTTCTTGCTCCTAACAGCGGTATTGTCAATATTCTGATTGAAAAACTGGGCGGAGAACAGATTCTCTTTTTTGGAGATGATAAATATGTTTTGCCAATCTATATTATCACAGCTGTTTGGCAGGGACTTGGCTATAATGCGATTATTTATATAGCTGCTCTCGCCGGGGTAGACCAGGAACAGATGGAGGCGGCACGGATTGATGGAGCAAATCGGTTCCAGATTATTCGCCATATTGAACTCCCGGCAATCAAGGATACAATAGTTATTATGTTTATTTTGACATGTGGAAGCTTATTTGCAGTGGGAGCTGACAAGATGCTTTTGTTACAAACCAATTTAAATCTTGGTGCATCTGAAGTTATCAGCACATATGTCTATAAGGTTGGATTGGTTGATGGACAGTTTAGCTTCTCTACGGCAGTAGAATTGTTTAACACCGTTGTAAATGCAAGTATTTTGCTGATTGTGAATGCTATTACCAGTAAAATCAACGGAAGTTCAATCTTTTAAGGGGGTGCAGATATGAAAAAGAATGAAAACATTATCAGAGAATCTTTTGGTGACAAAATTTTTAACATCGTTAATATCTGCCTTCTCTCTTTGATTGGTTTATTGATTGCATATCCTATTTATTTTCTTGTGATAGCCTCCATCAGTGATCCTACCGCAGTAAATTTGGGGCAAACAATGTTAATCCCCAAGGGAATCAATGTTCTTGGCTATAAAAAACTGTTGGAGTTTCCAGAAATCTTAACCGGTTTTGCCAATTCGGTTATCTATACCGTATTAGGAACGGCGGTCAATTTATTTGTTTGTGTTTGTGCAGCATATAGTCTTTCCAGATGGGAACTCCCGGGGAGAAGAGGGCTTGGTGTTTTCTTTGTAATCACCATGTATTTTAGCGGAGGGTTAATTCCGACCTATTTAACAATTAAGGACTTACATATGACAAATAGCATCTGGGCTTTGATTCTTCCAAACGCACTTAATGTTTACTACATGATTGTTTGCAGGTCTTTCTTCCAAAGTAGTATTTCGGAGGAACTATTCGAAGCAACAAAAATCGATGGCGGTGGATACTTTACTTATTTATTGAAGGTGGTATTGCCACTGTCTAAGGCGATCATTGCTGTTTTGATTTTGTTCCATGCTTTAATTCATTGGAACTCTTATTTGAACGCCCTGTATTATCTTCGTGATGCGGATAAATATCCCTTGCAGCTTATCTTGCGGAACTTGACAGCATCGTTGGATACAGGTGGTTCCGAAATGGTTGGAGATGGCGAGGCAATTGCGGAACAAATAAAAATGATGCAAAGTGTTCGGTATTCATTGATTTTGGTTGCGGCAATTCCTGTATTCATCATTTATCCCTTTGTGCAGAAGCATTTTGTCAAAGGTGTTATGGTGGGGTCAGTAAAAGGATAAAAAAATAAAAAATAAAATATATAAATAAGGAGTTGTATGTATGAAAAAAAGTTTCAAAAGAACAATCGGTTTGTTGATGGCGTTACTGATGCTGGTGCTCTGCCTTTCTGGTTGTGGCAATGAAGGTGGTAGTAGCAAGGATGGGTTCCGTGTTACTATGGCACAGCCGTTTGGTGTTGAAAAGGATGCCGAAACTGCAACCTTTGCCCGTTGGGAAGCATTGAGCGAGGTTCCTATCACATGGGATTTGGTAAGTAATAGTGATGCTGCTGAGACCATCAAGTTGCAGTTCTCTACCGGTGATCTTCCCGAGGTAGTTATAGGTAATTATCTGCAAACTGGTGACATTTCCAAGTATGCTGCAAATGGGTTGTTGCTTCCTTTGGATGAGTATATCAATGAAAAGGATACCCCGAATTTGTATAAGTTGTTTGAAAACCGCCCCAAGACAAAAGCTGCCAACTATCTTCCTGATGGACATATGTATACCTTGCCTCAGGTAAGGGAGTTTGAAGCAGCCTATCTTGAAAACGCAATTTTAATCAACAAGGTTTGGCTTGATAAGTTGAATCTTGAGGTTCCCACTACCTTGGATGAGTTGAAGGTTGTTTTGGAAGCGTTTAAAACAAAAGATCCAAATGGTAACGGAAAAGCGGATGAAATTCCCATGAGCTTTAATCCTAAATGTGGATATGCATATCCTGAAGCGCTCCTTTCTTGCTGGGGTGTTGCAACGAAGTATGGCACCTTTGATGGTTTTTGTACTGTTCAAAATGGTAAGGTGAAGTTTGCTCCCATGATGGATGAATGGAAGGAAATGATTCTGTTCTATAATGACCTTTACAGCAAGGGCCTTTTGGATATGGAAGTATTTACACATAATACCGAAACTTTTTCTGCAAAGCTTAAATCAAGCACATCTACCGTCGGTGTAATTTGGTACAGCGGTAATCCTATGGGTAATGCGGATGAGTATATCAATATTGGACCACTGCGTGCAACTGATAGGGATCCGGTGTGGCGTATTCACCCCGGAATCATTGGTAACAGAAATATGTTTGTTATGACTACTGCCTGCAAGAATCCCAAAGCGGTAATGAGTTGGATTGATAAATTCTATGATTTCGAAGAGTCTGTACAGAATCAGAATGGTAATTTCGGACAGACACTCAATAAGGAAGAGGATGGCACTGTTACCTGGAATGAACCTACTGAAGGTAAGAATTTTACCAGATTCTTTAATGAGAATTTAATTAATACCGGTGTTCCCAGCGTGATATACGCAGAAGATATCGGAACCCGCTTTGAACTTCACGAAACATGGGAGACAAAGATGGGGGCGTATGAGCTTTATAAAGACTATTTGGATACTGAAACATGGCCTCGTCCTTACTATACTGTAGAGGAAACAAGCAGATACGGCGAATTGACTACAGATATCTTCAATTATGTTGATGAAAAGAAGGCAAAATGGATCGTAGGTAAGGCGGATGTTGAGGCAGAATGGGATGAGTTTAAAGCGCATCTGAAAAAACTTGGTGTAGAGGAATTTCTGAAAATTAACCAAGCTGCATATGATCGTTACTTAAAGCAGATGAAATAAGTGGAATAATCTAAATTGCATACATTGAATTGTTGTGGTCGATGGCCTGAATAGACCATCGACCACAACGAAAAAATTTGAAATCCTATAGAGAACTGTAAGAGAAACGACAGGGGAGAACTGAGTATGAGAAGATTGAATTTTTGCAAAAATGGTATCTATTTAACGTTTGAAGTGGATGATCTGGGTCGTCTTTTGTTTTTGCGTTTAGGAACTGACGAGGGGGAACCGGCTCGCAATCCGCATAGACTTTTTGAAGCAGTTGAACTTCACCTGACAGGTTCAGATCCTGATGATCTTCACGGAGCAAAGCATTGCGGCGGTGGAGGATATTCTGTATTGCAATATCAATATCATACGGAAACCCCAGATAGCATTTCTTTTGTTTTGGAAAGTGAAGAAGTGCGAGCAACCCTTCTTTATGAATTTTATGAAGGGATTCGCGTTATTCGTGCATACAGTGAAATAACCAATATTAGTCAATGTGCTATTGGATTAGAATATATTAGCTCTTTATGTTTGTATGGAATGAAAATTGATCGTGTGATGATTCCGCATAATTCTTGGTGGAGAGAAGTAAATTGGCGTGAATATACGATGGAAGAATTGGGACATAGTGCTGTAAATTTGTTTTCGACAAAGAGAACCTCTATCTCTAACACAGGAACTTGGTCTAGTAAAGAGTACCTCCCTATGGGATGTATTAAGGAAAATGACAAAACTGTTTTATGGCAAATTGAACATAATGGTTCATGGAATTGGGAAATAGGTGATACTTTTGCTACCAATCACTATCTGAAAATTAGCGGGCCTTCTGAACAGGAAAACGGGTGGTGGAAAAATTTAGAGCCAAATGAAACTTTTGTTTCCGTAAAAACCGCTGTTGCTATTGCAGAGAATGGTTTTGAAAATGCTCTATGGGATATGACCCAATATCGAAGAAAATATACATACCGAAGTGAAAAGGATGCCAGATGTCCGGTTATCTTTAATGATTTTAATTGTTGCTTGCGTTCTGATCCGACCAGCGAAAAGGAAATTCCGGTCATTGATGCTGCCAAAGAGGCAGGTGCTGAAATTTTCTGCATGGATGCAGGGTGGTATGCGGATGGAACATGGTGGAATACCGTCGGGGAATGGAAGGTGTTTGAACCAAGATTTCCGGGCGGACTGAAAAAGGTGTTTGACTATATACACAAAAAAGGAATGGATGCCGGCATATGGATAGAGCCGGAGGTTATGGGCATTAATTGCCCAATATTAGATCAATTTGATGATTCGTGTTTTTTTATGCGACACGGAAAGCGTGTCATTGATCATGGAAGATATCAGTTGGATTTCAGAAGTCCAAAAGTTCGAATATTTTTAGACAAAATCATTGATGGGCTAATTCATGATTATCATTTGGAGTATTTGAAATTTGACTATAACATAGATGCGGGTGTTGGTACAGAATTGGATGCAGATAGTTTTGGAGATGGATTATATCAAAATAACGAAGCTTTTTTGCAGTGGGTGGATAACTTAACCGCGCGACACCCAGGTATCATTATTGAAAATTGCTCCAGCGGCGGAATGAGGATGGATAATAAAACGCTCCAACATTTCTCGTTGCAGTCATTAACGGATGCAGAAAAATTTGAAGTTATTGGGTCCATTGCGGCTATGTCCTCAACGGCAGTACTGCCTGAGCAAGCTGCAGTTTGGTGTATACCCAAGAAGGAAGATGAGGAAGGCGAAATTGTTTGCAATATGGTGAATACTATGTTCCGCAGAGTTCATCTAAGCGGTGAAACTGCCGAATTGAATACAAAGCAGATGGAGTTGGTAAAAGAAGGCATTGCGTTTTATAAGGAAACACGGAGACTAATTCCTCAAATGCGACCCACACTTCCACTTGGCATTGTTCAATTCGAGGATGACATTAAATGCTGCGGATATGAGATTGGAAATACAGAGTATATTTGTATTACGAATATTGGAGACGAAGAGCAAAAATTGAGAATATCAACAAAAGCAAAGAAAGCTAAAATAGTTTACCCCAATGCTTATATGGGAACAAAGATTCAATTGCAGGAAGATCATTTAATGGTTGAGATTGATAAACGGACAGGCGCTGTAATTCAAATCGAAAAGTAATACTGAATAGAAAGGACGTTTTGTATGAAAATTAATGCAGTAACATTAAGATTGCTGGATGGTACCATTCAGGAACGACAGGTAAGATCATACGAAAAAGAAGAGAATGGAATTCATGCAGTTTATATTAAAGGGTTCTCTAAAGCATCTTTGCAGAAAAATGTTAATTTAGATGGAGATTTCGGCGCCGCTATTGAATTTGACATTGACAGTGTAGAAAGTTGGATGGCAGATTTCCGGAAAAGCGAATTCTGGTGTCTGCCGGAATTTGGCACCGAGCTGAAAAAAATCCCAGATGAGACTCAAGGTTTGGTCTATAAGAAAAAGAATGGTACTTTTGGAGTGATTTTGCCGGTAGTGTCCGAAAAGTACAAATGTGTACTTTGCGGTAACGAGAATGGCGGCGTAGTCGCTAAGCTAATGAGTTGGACTGACAAACTGTGCTATTGTGATGCGTTGGCTTTTCTCTATGCTGAAGGTGAGAATCCGTATGCGCTGCTAAATAATGCTGCAAAGTATGGTATGAAACTTTTGAATCATGGTTGCCGCACCAGGGAAGAACGGAGATATCCGGAATTGTTTGAGTATCTTGGATGGTGTTCTTGGGATGCGATGCAAATTTATGTCAACGAAGATGATTTGGTGAAGAAATGTCAGGAGTTTCAGGATAAAGACATTCCTGTGAAATGGGCAATTTTAGATGATATGTGGGCAGAGGTCCATGACTTCTATGATGCTGATGTGGAAAATGTAGAGAAACTGTATCAGGTGATGCACTCTTCCAAACTTTATTCATTTAAAGCTGATCCAAAGCGATTTCCAAATGGGCTCAAACATTGTATTGGCAAGATAAACGAATTTGGAATCAAGGTGGGTATGTGGCATCCTACCACTGGTTACTGGATGGGCATTGATCCGGAAGGAGAGATTTTTGCCAAGCATCGGGATACCCTGATGGAAACCAAGGATGGAAGATATATCCATAGTTACGAGCTGGATAAGGCATACAAATTCTATGACGCTTTTCATACCTTTTTGAGAAATGCTGGAGCAGAGTTTGTAAAGATAGATAACCAGAGTATGACACGGAGATTCTATCGTGGATTTGCACCAGTAGGTGAGGTTTCTCGTAGCTTTCACAATGCTATGGAAGCATCGGTGGGTCAGCATTTCGATAATACCATGATTAACTGCATGGGCATGGCAAGTGAGGATATGTGGAACCGTCCGGTCAGTGCAATCTCCCGTTGTAGTGACGATTTTCAGCCGGAAAACAGCGAGTGGTTTTCTAAGAACGCCATTACCAGTTCCTATAATTGTTTGATTCAGGGACAGTTCTATTATTGCGACTGGGATATGTGGTGGACGGATGATAAGCAGGCAGAAAAGAATAGTCTTCTCCGCGCTATTAGTGGAGGTCCTATTTATATTAGTGATAAGCTGGACAGAAGCCGTGCCGAAGTGTTAAAGCCTCTGTGCTTCGAGGATGGGAAAATTCTTCGGTGCGACAGACCGGCGATGCCTACCAAGGATTGTATTACGATAAACCCACTGGATTCAGGTAAGCTTTTCAAGCTGCAAAACATTGCAAATGGTAGCGGTGTAGTGGCGGTATTCAACCTTGATGGTGATGGGAGGGCGGTATGCGGAACGGTTTCTCCCTCGGAAGTTGACGGGTTGGAAGGAGAGGAGTTTGCAGTTTACGAGCATTTCAGCCGGGAACTGCAAATCCTGAAACGGGAAGAATCGTTTGAGTTATCCCTTGCAAATATCAATCAGTATCGGCTTTATATCATCGTTCCCATTCAAGACGGGTTTGCACCCATTGGGCGGATTGATAAGTTTATTTCTCCCAAATCCATTCTTGGGTGTAATGGACAAAGTATCTGTCTGGTAGAAGATGGCGAGTATGCCTACGTGGAAAACGAAAAACTAATTATTAGAAAATAAAATGCTAAGAAAAGAGAAAGCTGGTTATTAAAAAAAGAATTGTATTAAATAGGGATTTTTCCTTTGAGAGCACCAATGTCATCATCAATGCTGAAGTAATTAAAACATTTATGGCGGGTATTTATTTCGGCAGCGAGTGGTATTGAAGTGTTGCTCGAAAAAGTAGTAAGAAATCAAAAATATAGTATTTAATATCCTATCATATGGAGGTGCAGTATGAACCAAGAATTATATAAATTGATTACCACAAAACAGCATCATAAGTATCGGAAAGATTGCACCATTGACTTTGCAAAAGAATTTAGCGAAAAGGGCGTAAGCCCCATTGAGCGGATGACAAGACGATTTGAGAAATTGACCGAACTGGAGACTCCTGTCATTCTGGAGAATGAAAAAATTTGTTTTCTTCGTACTATAAAAAGTATTCCGGATTGTTTTACAGAAGATGAGTGGACGGAAATCAAAAAGGATCATTATATCCACGAACTTGGGTACCTTTCCAATCTTTCACCTAATTATGAAAAAGCAATTCATAGGGGTTTGTTTGACCTTCGAAAAGAGGCAGATGAGTACGGAAAGAGGATGATTGACGGAATTCTTTCTCTTGCGGATCGGTATCGCGATGAGGCGGAAAAGCAAGGCAGAACAGACATTGCAGATTCGCTAAAGCGTGTTCCCAGATATGGTGCAACATCCTTTCGGGAAGCATTACAGATGTTCCGGATCATCCATTTTTCTCTTTGGCTCGAAGGAAATTATCACATTACAGTAGGGCGAATTGACCAGTATATGTATCCTTATCTGAAAGCCGATATCGAAAAGGGAATTCTGGATAAGGATTCAGCATTAGAGTTGGTGGAAGATTTCTTCTTGTCATTCAACAAGGATTCCGATTTATATCCCGGAGTTCAACAGGGAGATAACGGGCAAAGTAT
This sequence comes from Ructibacterium sp., assembly GCA_045649565.1. GTDB lineage: Bacteria > Bacillota > Clostridia > Monoglobales > Monoglobaceae > Ructibacterium. The sequence continues at coordinate 48,921 of JAZRQC010000067.1, read as the reverse complement.
GGTGCTTGGTGGTGTGGATAAAGACGGAAATGATGGGTTTAATCTTTTGTCCGAACTGTGTCTGACCGCGTCCAGAAATCTTTTGATGATTGACCCTAAAATCAACCTGAGAGTGAATAAAAATACCTCACTTAGAGTGTATGAGTTGGGTAGTGAACTGACCAAAGCAGGACTTGGCTTCCCTCAATATTCCAATGACGATGTGGTGTTGGATGGGTTAATGAAATTGGGATATGAGGAACAGGATGCGAGGGAGTATGTTGTGGCTGCTTGTTGGGAGTTTATTATCCCTAAGGTTGGTGCAGATGTTGCCAATATCGGTGCCCTCTCTTTCCCCAAGATAATTGATACCATACTGCATCGGGATTTCCTGAACTGCGAAACCTTTGCAGACTTTTTGGAAAAGGTGAAAATGGAAATCTATTGCGTGTGTGACAAAATCTGTTCCGGCATGGAGAATCTGTGGTTTGTTCCATCACCCTTTATGAATGTAGTGATGGATTGTGATATTTACAATGGCGGAAAATATAACAATTTCGGTATTCACGGAACGGGAATAGCAACTGCAGCAGATTCCCTTACTGCAATCGAAAAATATGTTTACAATGAGAAACTGTTATCCAAGGAAGAACTGATTGAAGCTGTTGATAGTAATTTCGAAAATCATAGTGAACTGATTCATCGTCTCCGGTTTGAAACACCAAAGTTTGGCTCTAATGAAGAAGTAGCAGACGAAAAAGCGGTTTATTTGCTGAACTGCTTCTCGGATAGTCTTGAGGGACGGAAAAACTGTCGTGGCGGTGTCTATCGAGCAGGAACCGGTTCTGCAATGTTCTATCTCTGGCATGCTGACGAGATTGGTGCATCTCCTGATGGAAGAAGGGCAAAGGAGCCCTTTGGTACCAATTTCTCCCCCAGTTTGTTTGCAAAAATAAGCGGACCTTTTTCGGTGATTCAATCCTTTGCAAAACCAAACTTTGCAAAAGCAATCAATGGAGGACCTTTGACCTTGGAGTTCCATAACGGAATGTTTGCAAAAGAAGACAGCATCTATAAGGTCGCTACCCTTGTAAAATCATATATGGATATGGGTGGTCACCAGCTTCAGCTTAATGCAGTGAATCCGGAACGGATGAAGGACGCTCAGTTACATCCTGAAAACCACAGAAGTCTTGTGGTTCGTATCTGGGGATGGAGTGCCTACTTTGTGGAACTTGATAAAGAGTATCAGGATCACGTCATGGCAAGGCAGGCGTATCAGGTATGATGGGAACCATCTTCGATATCAAGGAGTTTTCGGTTCACGATGGTCCCGGTGGCCGCGTCACGGTCTTTTTAAAAGGTTGTCCCCTTCGTTGCCTTTGGTGTCATAACCCGGAGGGGTTAAAACAAGAAAAACAACTGATGTACAAAGGAGCTATGTGCGTCCATTGCGGCCAGTGTCAGAAAGAATGCGATCATCCGGAATGTCAACCCTTTGGCAAGTGTGTTCATATCTGTCCCAATCAATGCCTTGAGATTTCAGGCAAGGAAATGTCTGCGCAAGAGCTTGCCGAAAAGCTTGCGTCTTACCAAACCATCTTAAAGATGAGCGGTGGCGGCATTACCTTTTCGGGCGGAGAACCCTTGATGCAAGCAGATTTTCTTTGTGAGGCAATTGATGTGTTAAGAGAAAAGACGGATATACATATTGCTCTTCAGACCTGCGGTTATGCCGACGAAGAATCCTTTGCAAAAGTTGTTGAAAAAGTCGATTATATTATGATGGACTTAAAACATGCTGATCGGGAAGAACACAAAAAATATACTGGAGTTTACAACGATATCATATTGAAGAGTTTTCGGCATTTGAAAGAAAGTGGTAAAGAATATATTGTCAGGACTCCGTTGATACCGGGCATTACTGATACAGAGGAGAATCTTTCGGCTCTTGCTGAAATAATTGGAGATTCCCCTTGGGAACAACTGGAATTCAACAACCTTGCACCGGTTAAATATGAAATGCTGGGTATGGAATATTTGTTGGATGTAAAAACAGATAACAAGAATGCATCTCGCGAGACGTAACACTCCTTCGTTTCGTGTAGCAATGTACGGATTGCTTTAAGATGCAAAGAACAGAGCATACCGCTTTTGCGGTATGCTCAGTTGGTTCATATATTGGACCAATTGTTTGTGTGTGATAAGGTGTATTAGATTTTTCATCTTAAACTATTTTATAAACGAAATAACAAAAAAGTGGTAATGTGATATGAAAAAAATAATATTAGTTTTATTCTACATTTGCATATTTGCAGTTGTAATGGTTGGGGTGACAATTCCAGCTTCTGCTAAAACAGCGACATTGATGGAGAATTTTGATGAAGTCGGCGATTGGACACTAGGGGATACATGGGAGATTACTGAGAATGGATATCTTCATTCTACTAATAACACGGGAACTCAGTATTATGCCACACGCCAGATAGAGTGCGATGGTGATTTTGTGTTCGAAGCCCGAATCAAAGATGCTTCAGACGGATATCAGAAGTATTTTGCTTTATATTGGGATTTTGGTTATGCACATGTTGATATCCAAATGGACAGACTCGACGCAGGAAATAGTGTGGGAAGAAAAGCGGGGGAGACTATTGCGCTTGACCACCTGTGGCACGAATATAGGATTGAGACCTTTAACGACAGAACCGAGTATGTTATTTATGTTGACGGTAAAAAGTATATGGAGACTCCTGCAAAGATTGCATTCTCAGGGGCGTTCGAGAGTAAGATTGTTTTCAACTCATGGGGACACAGAAACGACCCTGTTGATATTTATGTTGACTGGATATCATATACTCCTAAGGATAGCTCGGTGCAGGTTACTTCTCCGATAAACGGAGATGTATTTACCGAAGGCGATACGATAAGCCTTGCTGCAACAACCAACTCAGCTACATCTGTTGCCTATAAGATAAACGGAAAACAGGTTACAACAACTGCTTCGGCAACTATTAACGGACTTGTTGCGGGAAATTATCAGGTTACGGTTATAGCTGACGGTGTTGAGAGTGAAGCGGTTAATTTCGCGGTTGTTCCGGCGGGAGATTTGAGTTTATCTGTAGTGGACAACGGTAGCGGAAACCTTACTTTAGGCTGTTCTCTAGCTGATAACAATAGCAAAGTGAGCTTGATACAGTATCTTTTGGATGGCGTTGTCGTAGCGGAAAAGACGAATTCAGCCGCTATTGAAACTATAACGGGTGTAAATCCGGGAAGGCATCATGTATCGGTTGTGGCATATTCTACAACAGGAGTAAGGTTATTTGAGGACTCCAAATCTGTGCTGACAGTTTCGAACACAGATAATAAGTCAACGAGTTATGCCAACGAGATAAGTTATATTGTCAGCGGAACTACGGGCAATGCCATATATGAACTGAAAAACGGAAACCATCAATTAAAACTTATGCACATGCCAGATAAAGTTACATATCTCACAGACAAGGGTGAGGAAAGTTTCAGTGGGGGAACGGGTGAATTTGCAATCCTTACCGAGGGACCCACTGCGGATGTTTACCGAAATGGTCAGCTTGCATTTTCGTACTATATGCCGCAGACAAGCTTGGTATCTACAACAGCTACCGAAGATGGATTAACAATATCGGATGTATCTGTTACCGTACCAGAGGAAAGACGCACCTATTTCGTAAAAAGGGGTATCACAGAATCGACTGCGTTTAGAAATATTCCCGATATGCCTTACATATACAATCTTGATTTCGTTACATGCAACGATGACGAATTTCGGCTTGTTGTAAATGACGGATATTTTAAAATGGATTTGACAATGGAGGATGGAAAATTCTATGCACTCACAATGCATGACGATAACTCCGAGCCGGAGGTAAAGTATCTTGCTGATGTGCCTGCGTGCAATACAGACGTTTATTATCGGGTTGAAACCACGGCGGGGATGTCCAGACTTTATGCAAACGGAAGATGGCTTGCATCCTTTCGATGTGTTCATTCGTCAGGTGGAAATAGCATTGTTGTAGAAACGATGGTGGGTAACGAAATCAAGTATCTTTCTCTTGGTGATAACAACGATGTTTTCCTGTACTCTGATGATTTTAAGGACACTGGTGAGTTCGATACTGCGGAGTATTGGCAACCGTCAGAAAATATGACATATTCGATTGATACGATCAATGGCAAGATGAGCGTGGGCGCCCAAACTGTGGATGAAGCATTTATCGAGTTATATGCCTTTGCAGGACAGTCTGAGATAAGTGTTGATGTAGAAAATGTAACCTATGCAATTGGTGAAGGGTTTATGGACAAATTGCTTAAAAGACCGATGGCTGGCTCGGGAGTTTGGTTTGTTGCTAACCATAGCACAAGTGATAAATACACCAAGATAGGATATAGCTTTCGAGACGGACAGTATCGGGTTGTAACTTACAGCAATGGCGGGGAAACGGTTTTGAAGAGTGTAACCGCTGCTTCTCCCGGGTCAGCGTTTCATCTTACTTTGAAGATAAACGAGATCCACACCGATGTTAAAACCGCAACCCTTTATGTAAATGGTGAGGCGGTGATTTCCTATGAGTATGAGAATTTTATGCGCGGACGAATCGGTTTGGGTGTAGACTATACAACATTGTGTGTGACGAATGTTTCGTATCGTGGGGATGCAAAGCCGTTGGCAGGCGTTTCGGAAAGTGTGACCGACCAGAACGGTAGCACATCAATATGTTTCTTCGATGCGATTGAAAATGACGAAGATGTTATTCTGACACACTACGGTTCAAACCGCTATGTGAGTAGTGATAACGGAAAAACATGGGAAGCAGAAACCAGAAAAGACTATGACTCCTATGACAATGTAAGACTGAAATCGGGTAAGATTCTTGGTGCGAAATACATTATTCTGGGAACGGATGAGCAGGGCAATAAAAACAAAACCATGGGCTTTTATTCCTCAAATGATAATGGTGAAACATGGGAATATGTGTCAGCTCTTCCGATAGAGGAGTATTCTTTGGGGCATAAGCAAAACAGTATGAGACAGGGCCCCTCAGGAAGAATTTATTTCATCACAATGCATAGTAACAACGAAAACTACGGAAATGCAAGAATTTGGGTTTCTGATGACGAAGGACTCAGTTGGAAGGAAACAGCATTCTTTGAGGGAAAGGACCTTAATCTTACGATTGGTGAGGCAACCATTATTGAGGGAACAGACGGAATAACAAAGTGCTATTTCCGGAGCAATACAGGATATATCACATATTTCGTATCCGAGGACTATGGCGAAACATGGGATACAACTCCATATTCCACCCCCTTCTTTTCGCCTGCCAACATGTATAACATCGATTATGATCCCAACGATAAGAGTACAGTATATATTGCCTGGGGCTATGACAACGCAGGACTTGATGCTCGTACTCAGTTTAATCGTTCAAGATGGGGTGTTGCTAAGTCTGATGATAACGGAAAGACCTGGGGATTCATTGGAACCTATCACGAAAATATAGATGGTTGGAATCAGTTTATGAACCTCAATGTGCTGATACCAAATGGTTGTATTATTGCAGAAGCCGCATCATATGACGGCCATGGCACATACACCAGACGAATCGTTTCTCAGGACAAAGCAATGGAAAAGCCTGTAAAGAAGTTTGAAAGACTTCATATGAAGGACTTTGGCCAGATAGAAAATACCGAAGCAGTTATGCAGGATAGTCGACTGAGAACCCTTGTTGTACAGCCAGATAAAGGCAATGTCTTGGTGTCGGAAAGATTAGTTCAGAATGCAGCATATGACGGGTATGTAGCCCTGGATTGTGCTGCGGCATATATCGGCGCTACGATTTCAGGAGACAGTACAAGTGGAGTAACATTGACACTTGGCGGAGCCACAACAACCTTCGCAGCGGATATGTTGGAGGAAATAAACTCGCAGACGTTTATTAGTATCGAGGCATTTGCGGACAGCTACGGCCTTAATGTGGTTAATGAGGACGGAATACAGATTATCAGCCCGTATCAGGAGTGGTCGGAGAGCCAGATTAGAGCATTCAAATATTCAGTTGATGTGCTTGCATCCGGCATAATGGCGGAAACATATCCGTTAACAAGCCTGATTGATGAGTTCTATGGGATACGAAAAACTGTTGAAGGCCAATCAATAACCTCAGATGATGATGCAGGAACAGAAATGGTAATGGAAAGCCCTGATGACGGAATTGCCCCCTTGGGTTACTCAGGCGATGCAGTTGAGATTAAGTTTACAACAAGTCTTGCTGAAGGTCAGAGTGTTATGTTGAAGATTCATGATGCGGATGGCAAAGTTGTGCATCTGAAAATTTCCGATTATCTTAACGGTTATGTATCAACGTCCAATGGTGCAATATGTTACTTTACTGAGGAACAGATTAGAAAAATATTAAATGTAGACACAACTCTTTTGTTTGTCAACAATGGAGAAACATATAGCATTTACCTAAAGGAAAATGATGGGAATTGGTCGGAACTTGTTGCCACAACCGGAAAGCGAGATGGCGAAGGAACTGCAAGTCTGAGTGTCGAGGCAGTAGGAATGGGTGCAGCCGTAGATATTGGCTACATCAAATACTATGACGGTAGATTAATGGGGGATACCCACACATCGCGCGGCACAATAACCACACTGAACGAAAATGGTTATAGCGAGCAGTTGGCTACAGGCGGATATGTGTTGGGACATACAGGTGATTTTGCTAAAATTACGTTCAATGCAAATGTTGATGTTAACCCGGAAGATGCGGCTCAGTCAGTAACCCTGATTGCTGCAAAGGCGGATGGTTACCGTTTCTACATGAACATTCATGAAACAAATGCATGGATAAAATATGGCAGCGGTGACGGAACGAACGATTTGGTAAAGAACCTTGGTGCAGAAGTGGCTGACAAAATGCGTAACGGCGAAACGACATTGTTATTCCGTAACGACGGAGACACTTATACAATGTATTTGAAAGAGCATGACGGTTCTTATGAAAAGATATTCACAGGTCTTTGGATGCATAGTAAAGATGCTACCAGGACGAATGTATATCTTGGTGGTAGTAATTGCAACCCTGCCCTCACTTCTGTAAATTGCTATTCGGTGCAGACAGCAGCAGGTCTGGTAGGAAACGATTATATGTCGACTTATACCTATAAAAACACCTCTACAGACAAATTGGTAAGTGGACTGACTACGCCGTCACTTACGGATACACCTTACCTGGGTGCAACAGGTGATGCGATTGAGATGCGGATTAAGATTCCTTCAGACTCAGTTAGCACTTCCTCATATGTAAAGATTGAGGCATCGGATGCTGAAAATAATCGGCTCGCATTACTGGTATACTCCGATAAGCTGACAATGTGGATCGGCAATAACTCTACAGTGACAAAAGCAATTAGCGTTGTAGATGAGTGGGTTACGTTTTTGGTTATCAACAATGGAGAAGGCTACGATGTATATATCAAAAAAGAGGGCGATGCACACTACATTGGACCAGTATTTTCGACAACATCATCAAGAGACGCTGAGCGCTATAATGTATGGATTGACGGCAGTGTTTATGTGGATTATGTGAAGAGATATTCTCCCGCAGGCAAGGACGGACTTTTGGTTACAAACGGAAGTCTTGCAACTCTTGAGGTTGTAGAAGGTGCAACGATCGAAGGTGACCTTCGTGCGATTGTTTCTGGAGAGTCCGGAGTTCTGATTTTTGCAGGATATGACACAGAAACTAACGAACTTGTTACCGCAAAAATATGTCCTGTTGACGGAACGACGGCGGCAGTTGAAGAAATTCTGGACACCACCGAGCTCGACGCAAGAATTTCAGAAGTAAAGGTGTTCTTCTGGGATAGTCTGAAAGATTTGAATCCGGTAAGCGATCCGAGAATTGTTTCGGTAAATTAGTCTAGTGTTCTTTGCATAGCAGGAAAGGTACGCCTTTCTTGCTATGCTAGAATCTAGAAGACGAAACTGGATTTCCGTGTTTTGCACAGGAAAACACATTGCTTCTGACAAGAGGAGGTAAGATTCAACGTTGTGATACCATGTTTTTCTTGGTTCCTCTTGCTAGGAAAGACGATATTTTAAGGTGCCTGAGGAGTATTTTTTCTATAATATGAAAGCATACCGGTTTCCTATTATACAAAAAAATTGAAATAAAAAAACATAATATGGAGGACGAAGAGTATGAAAAAAAGAATTGTGGCATTGATTTTGAGCGTGTTTACGCTCGTTGCTTGTATGCAGATCCCTGTAGCATGGGCAGATGGTTCAACCAACTATACCCTGTCTGAGCTGCTTGGGGGATATTTTGCAATTCGAAAAACGGATAACACGGGTTATGTATTTTCTTCAACCGAAACAGCTGCCGCGACAAAATATCTCTCCGGTCCTACGGATGGGCTTACCCCGTTAGGCTATGTCGGTGATGCTGTAGAAGTAAAATTTAAGACAGCAATTACAGTCGCTACCACTGATTCAAAGAACAGTCATGCGGTTACATTCATAATCAACGACCAGGACGGAAATCGTGTGTACATGCAGCTACATGATGAAGGTGCGTGGTTGTCAAATACATCAAGCAATTCGGTTAATTTCAATGCGACACAGTAGAAACGGATGGAAGTTATTCTGAACTTGTTACAACAACAGCAAAGAGAAATGGCGGAAACAAGGGAAACCTATGTGTAGCTGCATCTTGTGGAGCAGCTTTGACGGTTGATTATGTAAAGTATTATGATGGTGATTTCTTCGCTAAGGATTATTTAGTCAGAGGTGTAGATACCACAGGTTATACCGCAGAGGGAGGGAGTGTATACTGTAACACCATTGGTGCTGCAGCTTTGGGAGATGCTGGAGATGCCGTTGAAATGAAACTTACGACGACAATTGATACCACAACGCTAAACGACCAGGCCGTCACAATAATAATTCCCGATGCGGATGGAAATCGTATATATATGCAAATACATGACACTGGGGCTTGGATTTCTCATAACGACTCGAACACATACGGATTTACTGCAGACCAGGTTGCGAAGATAAGAAATACAGATGCAACACTTTTGTATATTAATGACGGAAACACATTCAGTTTGTATGTGAAAGAGATTGATGGAAACTGGCTTTTGCTTGTAACAACAACGGGCAAGAGAAGTGGCGGAAACAGAGCGAATCTATCAGTAGGCGCATCAGGTGGCGCTAAATGTGACATTGATTATATAAAATATATTGACGCAGAGGGGCTTGCGGATTCTGACGCAAAGGCAGAAGACTGCTTCAAGGTATACGAACAGGAATTTGATACTGCAGAAATTAAGGGAGACAATACATCAACTGATGATGTGGTATGCAAAGATGGTGTTTTGAGGCTACCAGAGAATGGTGAAATATCTTTTAACGGTGCACCCATTCCCCTTGGAGGCTATGCTGAGTCGAAATGTTTTATGGTGAAAAATTCGAAAGCGTTAACGCTTTCATTAATGAGTTAAAAAGATATATTGATTATTAGAACAATGAAAGGATTTCAATGAAACTAAAAGGAATGAGTCCGGTACAATACCGAACTCATTCACAAGCAAGTTAATATTAAATTTTGTCTAAACTTTGGGGTTCACTTCATTTGTGGTATGCTCTATTTGGTTTTTACTATGCAAATTTGTGTAATCTTTTCCTGCGGTTAAGGGCGTAAAGCAAATGTTTTTATATTTTTCTGAGCTCATCTAAAATTTTGATATATAGACTTCGTTTCGGTTCGGGGGCAGATAATAAATCATGGATAATGTCGGCAAGTTTTACATCATTTTTCATCCACTCAATCATCTCTTTTTGGAGTTCATCAAAGGGGAGGGAGAGTATTGTGATCATGGATCTCCGTCCGGAATAATCCAGATTTTTTATGGCTAACTTCCTGCATTTACTGAATTTACACTCCGGATATTCCCAGAGATACATCTCCGCCAAGTTGGGCATGTAAGCCGGAGAGTCTACTAACCCTAAAAGATATGCGATGGATATATGGAAGGCCTGAGCGATTTTTTCTAGGTTGTTATAGGGGATTGTGGGAAGTTTATTTAGTGAAATCGTGTGTATATGAGAATGTGAAAGTCCGCACATTTCTCCAAAACATCGAAGTGAAAGTTCGTGGTTTTCACGCAATTCGTTCATTCTATCACAAAAGATCTCAAGTCTTTGTTTTTGAGCATCATAGGCAGACAACTTTTTATAAGATTGATTTGTTTTAGCAATGCGTTCCCAATTAGGTTCGTATGTCAAAAGAATTGCTTCGAATTCTTTTAAGAGTTCCATTTGTTCAGGTGTAATTTTTTTCCTTGTGCGAATACGTTTCATTAAACCATCTCCTTTTTGAAATAATACCATTTTGTCAAGTGCATGTCAAGTGCGATACACTTTCTTGACAATATTTTTTTGTGTGTTAAACTGCATTTGAGCGCTCAAAAAAATATCAATTTTTACGGAGGAAAAAATCATGAAAAAGTTTATTAAGGCACTATCGGAGAAGTGGAGTTCGTCAGAGAAGTATGTTGGAAGTTTGTATGCGGCGGTTCGAGAGGATGGATTCTATTTTACATGCGAGGGCGATGCTTTGGATGCCCTTTATACGCTATATCTTCTGCTTCAGTGCAGTTGTGCAACTTATAAGGATCAACTTGCGTTTATTGATGAGGTAGAACCTGAATCACATGAACTGACTCTTTTTGAAGAGTCGATTGGTTATGAAATCTTTTTAGAATGTGTAGACGGAAAACTTAGTTTGGTTTATCCTAAGGATCATCCTAAATTCGCCAGTATAGTTTCCAATATCATCAATGAGATCGCATATAGGTTTGAGATAACGATAGAATCGACAATTAGACAACTCAGGTACTATGTTTGCGATGGTGCGCTGGAGCGAGGTGAAATGTAACACTCCTTCGTTTCATGTAGCAAAGTACGGATTGCTTTTAGATGCAAAAACAGAGCATACCACATTTGTGGTATGCTCATTTGGTTTTATAAACCCAGTAAAAATGTCGCATTCCATCCGTTGCCAGTAGGGACAGCTTAGATTGGAAAGATTTATCTGCGGCGGAAATTACCAAGCGGGTGACAGAAAAAGTGAACTGTGGTTCCATTGTATTATTCCATAATGCGGCAAAGCATACCCCGGAGGCACTTCCGGGAATTATTGAGAAACTTCAAGGAGACGGCTATCAATTTGTTCCGATTTCGGAAATTATTTATACAGAGAATTTTACCATTGATCAAGCAGGTAAACAATATCGAAAACAACAAGAGGAGCAGTGAAAACTGCTCCTCTTGTTTTATACAATTGGATATTCGTTGTCTTGCCAGGTAGAGAGTGGCTGAGATGGCGTGTAACCATAATGTTTTTTGAATGCCTTGTAAAATACGGAATAGTTGGTAAAGCCGCAGTTTAAGTAAACCTTGGCGGGTGAGTTTCCTAAAGCGAGCATTTGCCTTGCGATGGCGAGACGCTTAACGGTTATATAATTGTGAACGGTGGTTCCAAGTGTGTTTTTAAAGAGACGCAGGAGTTGTGCCTTGCTGATATAAAATCGTTTACAGATATCATCAAGCAAGAGGTCATCGCAAATATTATCGTTGATATATTGAATGATTTCGCCTAATAGCTACAAAGATGAACTTTTTGTTCCATTTTGTCTATTTACAAGATAGGTGATTTATAATAAAATGGAAGTAAAAAAGAAATGAAGTTAGTGTGTTTCGATAATTAGAATTACGATATTGCTGTCCGGGAGGTTGATGAAAGGTGAATACATCAAAAAAAGTATTTGTTTTGGTTTGTATCGTTTTTGTCCTTCTGTTTAGCGGAGCTTCGGCTTTTGCAAGAGAGAATATTGCCATATCTGTGGAAGAACTTTTGGGTTGCAATGTGGTTCCCTATATGGAATTTGATTTTACCCGGGAAGATGCCAGATATCGCTTTAGTGCTACCGATCCAAGCTTGCAATATGTAACGGGAGGTCGGCAAGATTGTGACGAGGAAAGAGGCCTCCATCTTTATGCGAATCCAGATGCTACATTAAGCACCTGGCGATATGTTCCCAAGGTAAAATGGTCATCCATTGATGATGGAAGGGTAGCATTTTTCCGGGCAAGACCTGCAGATGAAACAGGTAGTGTTTATATGTATACCCTGGATTCAACCAGTGCGGCCAATCAAATGTATTCTATGGTGATTTCTCACAATGGTATTCGAACCGGTGGTACATATAGTTACTTGGATTCCGACTTTCAGCCCGGTCTTGACTGGGTAGATTATTTGGTCCAGAAGACTGAATCCGGGGTTATGTACTATGCAAAATCAGCGGAACAGACCGGTGGTGAATGAAAGCATATTATGACCGAAACCACTCCGGGAAGTTCTAACAGTGAAAATTCCGGTTTGTACTTTAGCGGAAGCGGATGTGTAAGAGATGCGGTAATTTATGGCGATGACGGAACAGAATCTAAAGTGTCCATTTCAAATGATAACGGAGCAGAAATGTTGATGGGAGTTTCACCGTATTTGCTGGCGCACATGATTGGAGCGACCACCGAAAATTCGAAGGAAGGTTATGCATCTTTCCGCATTGCCGATGGTGAAATTCAGCATCCTATTTTGATGCGTGACGGAAAACAATATTTAGATCTGCATGCTTTTTCGGAAGGATATGGATTTAACCTTCTTCATGAAAATGGGATGTATATTCTTGGTAATTGGGATCAGTGGTCCGTACGTGCCCTTCGTGCTATGAAGATGGCAACAGACCCCTTTGTATTGTTAAATTAATGAATAAGGGTCATAAGGAGATGTAAGTATGAAAAGAGTGGCGGTAAAAGGAATCAGTCTTGTGATGATGGTTCTGATGTTGGGTTTGTGTCTTGCCGGTTGTGGCGGAACTGGTGAAAAGTTAAGTGACCCTTCAAAAACAACAAAGAGAAAATGGTGGATTTAGCGTGTTGATTGGTGCGGAAGGCGATGAAAAACCTGAAGGGTTATACGAACTTTCCAAAGAACGTATTGAAGTGGGCAGACAAGATGTACGAACTTGATCACTCTATTGTGAATGCTTATGGCGAATCGGCTCCCAACTCTACCTTGACTTTAGGCGAGGATGGAAATTTTACCTGGAATGAGTTGCCTGAAGGCGAGTATATATCTTCTTATCTGTATCAGTGTGTTTTGCAATCCGGTATGCCCTGTTTCATTCCTGATGAAGTATATGGCAGTGATAAGTTGCCTTATCGTGATGACCAGATTAAAAAGATCGAAATCTACGACATGTATGAACCCTATTTAGATCCGGAAGTATGGCCCCGTCCTTACTACTCTGTAGACGAGGCCGACAGACTTTCTGAGTTGACCACGGATATCTTTAGTCTGGTTGAAATAAGCAGAGCGAAGTGGATTTGCGGTCAGGCAGAACTTAACGATGCAAGTTGGAAACAGTATCTCTCTGAAATGGAGACAATGTGTCTTGATGAGATGATGGAAATCTACCAGAATGCATATGACAGATATCTGGATGGCATGCCCAAATAGTTTCTGATGAATAAAAAAAGGAGCAGTAAAAACTGCTCCTTTTTTGTATCTTATTTGTCGGTGTATTTGTTATAATTCAGGTTGATCCTTTACGGTTGAAAATAAACAGAGTAATGCAATCAGATTTTTAATTACGTTCATGACAAGGGTTACATAAGCTAAGCCCCAGATTCCGTTTTGAGAAGAGAAGTAATAGGCGGTTCCGATATAAACGGCGCCCCAAACACATTCAATAGCGGTATGGAGACGTGTTTTCCCTTGAGAAAGAAGAACTGCCATAAACAAAGACGCCAAAAAGCCAAGAATCAAGCCACCATTTACCAGATAGTTGTATTGCATAATCTCATGAAACAAGGTCGGATAGAAGAGCTTGATATAAATGGGTGTGCCTACAAGACAAACACCGTAGAAAAGGCCGCCAAGCAGGAATGCAATTCCTGTGAATTTAACAAGCACCTTTTTAGAAAGCACGGCGTCTTTTGTGGTCAGGTAGGACATGATCAAAGTGTTGATGGGTTGTATCAACATTTGCATGGTTTTGGCAATCAATGAAACGACATGGTATTGTGTTACAACACTTGCATTGATGGTTTGTTTTAGGATGACTTTGTCAAACTGGATAACACAGTCCCGTACAAGAGTGGAAAGTGCAATCATGGTAATCGTCTTATTTAAAACAGAAGGAGAGAGGTTTCTGTTTTCTTTTTTGAAGATAGAGCCTTTTAAGAGGGTATAAAGAAGTGCAAAACCTTCGCCCATAACGAAAATCAAAAGCCAAACATTGGTCAGAGTATAAAGTCCGAGACCGACAAGATAACCAATGCTGATGATACAGTAGTAGATGAAGTATTCCTTGAATTTTAAGGTCAGACGGAATTCTACCTGAGCATAGGCGCGAAGGAGATATAAAACAGAAAACAATCCGTAAGCAACAGGGAAAAGAACCGAAGTAGAATCGGGAAGTGCAATAAATCCGCATGCAATGGCTGAGAGCGCAGAGCAAAGAACAAGCATGCGGGAAAAATCCCCGTTGGTGGGATCGTATGATTTGCGAAGAACCAATCGGGTGTTGCTAAGGGTTGTTCCCAATGCCTGAGGAATGATGTAAATGAACCCGATAAAATATAAAATTTCACCGGTTACAGCATCTCCGTAGAAGTGGGTAATTGTCGGATATACAATGATCTGCAGAACGATATTCATTACCACTGTTGCCATAATGGTATAAAATAAATCACCGGCAACCTTAAAAGATTTTTTGTTTAGCATATGACTTATCTCCTATGTTTCAAAACATTCAACAGAATCTTATCATGTTTGGAAAAGAAAGTCAAGGAAACAGAAAAAGGAATTCATACTGACCAAAGGAAAAGTTTCTTTTTTGGCAATATTATCTATTGCTTATTTCATAAACCTGTTGTATAATTACAAAGATATAGTTAAGTTGGGTTTTTGTTGCCTGTTATGGGTATACGAAATCTATTTAAAAACAGGAGTGGAAGAAATGATACCTTTTAACAAACCAAGCATTCACAGTTGTGAGAAGGAGCATATGGCGCAAGCAATTGCTAATTTAAAACTTTGTGGTGACGGAGCATACACCAAAAAAGTATATGAAATTTTTGGTGAAAAATTGAATGTTCATCAAATGCTTTTGACAACCTCATGCTCGCATGCGCTTGATATGACAGCAATCCTGGCACAATTCAAAGAGGGAGACGAAGTGATTGCTCCGTCTTATACCTTTGTGTCCACCATTAACGCCTTTGCATTGCGTGGTGCAAAGCCAGTATTTTGTGATGTTGAAAAAGAAACCATGAATATAGATGCAGACAAGATTGAGGAGTTGATTACTCCGAAGACCAAAGCCATTTATCCGGTGCATTATGCCGGCGTTCTTTGTGATATGGATAAGATTAATGCCATTGCAAAGAAACATAATCTTCTTGTAATTGAAGATGCGGCTCAGGCGGTTGGATCTTTTTATAAAGGGACTATGCCTGCCGGTACCATTGGTGATATGGGATGTTACAGTTTCCACGAAACCAAAAATTATGTGATGGGTGAAGGTGGCGCTATCATTGTTAAGGATCCGGAACTGTTTAAGAAGGCAGAAATTATCCGAGAAAAGGGTACGGATCGAAGCCAGTTTATTCGCGGTGAAGTGGACAAGTACACCTGGAAAATGGTGGGTTCGTCCTTCTTGCCGTCCGATGTCTTAGCATCTATTCTCTATGGACAAATGGAACGTTTTGATGAGATTATGGATGCTCGGATGAAGGTTTGGAACTCCTATTACGAAGGCTTTGCTGACTTAGAGAAAGAAGGAAAGCTGATCCGTCCGTTTATTCCGGATTACTCTACACACAATGCGCATATGTTTTATATTTTCCTTCCCACTAAGGAAATCAGAGATAATATGATTACCACCCTTCGGGAAAAAGGAGTACAATCCGTATTCCACTATATTCCTTTGCATACATCACCTATGGGAAAAGAATTGGGATGCGATCGGGCAAATCTTCCTATTACGGAAGAATACGCAGACAGACTTCTTCGTTTGCCCATGCATGCTGAATTGACTGAAAGCGATGTTGCTATGATTATTGAAAAGGTGAAGGAATCATTATAATGAAAAAACTTGTTATCATTGGAGCCAATAGTTTTCAAAATAAACTGATTCTAAAGGCGAAAAAACTCGGTTATGAAACGCATGTGTTTGCATGGGAGTGCGGTGATGTGGGGGAGAAAACAGCAGATGTTTTCTATCCCGTCAGCATTGTTGAGAAAGAAGAAATTCTGGAAAAGTGCAGAGAAATCCAACCGGAGGGGGTCTGTACCATTGCCTCTGATCTTGCGGCCATAACCGTAAATTACATTGCAGATGGATTGGGGCTTACTTGTAACCCGCCGGAAATTATGGAACAGTGCACCAACAAGTACGCCATGCGGAAATGTTTTGCTGATGCAGGAATTCCTACACCGAAGTTTACCAAAACCGATTGTATGAATGATGCGATTTCTGGAATGGAGTATCCGTTGGTTATAAAGCCTACCGATCGATCAGGAAGTCGGAGTATCACTAAGGTTTATAAGGAAGAAGAACTATTGCCGGCAATTGAACGGGCGGTAGGAGATTCCTTTGAAAACATGGCCATTGTAGAAGAATACATCCGTGGTGATGAATACAGTATGGAAACTATTTCCTATGAGGGGGAGCACCATTTTCTGACCATTACCAAAAAGTATACCACAGGTGAGCCGAACTTTATTGAAACGGGACATGTGCAACCGGCGGATTTGTCCGCTGAAGTGACCGAGAATGCGAAGAAGATGATTTTTTCTGCCTTGGATGCTCTTGGTGTGCAGAATGGCGCCGGCCACGCGGAGTTTCGTGTAGATGAAAAGGGAAATGTTCGCATTATCGAAATCGGAGCAAGAATGGGTGGCGATTGTATCGGTTCTGATTTGGTTCAACTTTCCACAGGTTATGATTTTGTAAAGATGGTTATTGATGTTGCATGCGGAAAAGAACCTGATTTTACAAAAAATGAAACGGTTTATAATGCAGAGATTCGATTTATATTCGGTGAGGAGGATCTTGCCGAGTTTGAGAAAATAAAAGAAAAAAATCCCAACCGTATTTATTTTGAAAGCGAAATTGAAAAGAATGATGCAGTTCAAGATAGTTCAAGTCGTTGGGGGTATTACATTCTGATTGATGAAAGAGAGGATGTCTTATGAAAGGTATTATTTTAGCCGGTGGTAAAGGAACAAGACTTTATCCTATGACCAAAGTGGTATCGAAACAGTTGTTGCCTATCTATGATAAGCCGATGATTTATTATCCGTTATCAGCATTGCTCCTCGCCGGTATTCGTGAGGTGTTGATTATCTCTACACCGGATGATATCGGGATGTATGAAGAATTGCTTGGCGACGGAAGTCGTCTTGGAATTCGTCTGGAATATAAGATTCAGCCTGAACCAAAAGGCTTGGCACAGGCGTTTCTCCTCGGGGAGGAGTTCATTGGAGATGATAGTGTATGCCTGATTTTGGGTGACAATATTTTCTATGGACAAGCGTTTTCCACATTCTTAAAACGAGCTATGAATAACTTGGGTGACGGTGCGGTTATCTTTGGTTATCCCGTTAAGGATGCAACGGCATTTGGTGTTGTGGAATTTGACAAAGAGGGCAATGTTCTTTCGTTGGAAGAAAAACCTGCAGAACCGAAGTCGAATTATGCGGTTCCCGGTTTATATTTCTACAGCAATGACGTAATTGAAATTGCCAAAAACGTAAAGCCCTCCGCACGTGGAGAATTAGAAATAACAGCAGTTAATAATGAATATTTAAGCCGAAATAAGTTAAAGGTTACCTTGATGGGTCGCGGTATGGCGTGGCTTGATACAGGAACACCTCAAGGAATGCTTCAGGCAAGTTCTTTTATTCAGACAGTACAGGATATGCAAGGGTTCTATATCTCATGTCTGGAAGAAATTGCATGGCGCAGAGGTTTCATCGATGATGCACAGTTGCGGAAGTTGGGCGAGGAATTAAAAATGACAGAATACGGAAAGTATATCCTGTCTTTGCTTGATTAATTGCGTATTTGAGAATGGGAGATGAGTAATATGAAGGTCTTAATTACAGGAGGAGCAGGCTTTATCGGAGGAAATTTTGTTCATCACATGGTGAATAAATATCCTGATTATGAAATTGTGGTTGTTGATAACCTGACTTATGCAGGCAATTTGGCTACATTGAAGCCTGTATGGGAAAACATTCAATTTTATAAGGCGGATATTGCTGACCGAAAGGCGATTTATCAGATTTTTGAAGCAGAGAAACCTGATATCATTGTAAATTTTGCAGCAGAGTCTCACGTGGATCGTTCCATTGAAGAACCTGAGATTTTCTTAAAAACAAATATTCTTGGAACACAAGTGTTAATGGATGCTTGTCGTACCTATGGTATTAAGCGTTATCATCAGGTTTCTACTGATGAGGTATATGGTGATCTGCCTCTTGACAGACCCGATCTGTTCTTTACGGAGGAGACGCCTATCCATACATCCAGTCCCTATAGTTCCTCTAAGGCAGGAGCTGATTTGTTGGTTCTTGCATATCACAGAACCTTTGGACTTCCCGTAACAATTTCCAGATGTTCCAATAACTATGGACCTTATCACTTCCCTGAAAAGTTGATTCCTTTGATGATTGTAAAGGCGTTGGCGGATGAGCATCTTCCTGTATATGGCGAGGGAATTAATGTCCGTGACTGGCTTTATGTGGAAGATCATTGTCGCGCAATTGATTCGATTATTCACGAAGGTAAAGTGGGAGAAGTATACAATGTGGGTGGCCACAACGAAAAGACCAATATTTTCATTGTGAAGACAATTCTTGATGTGCTTCAAAAACCACATTCTTTGATTACCTATGTAACAGATAGAAAAGGTCATGATTTGCGATATGCTATTGATCCTACCAAGATTCATCAAGAGTTAGGTTGGCTTCCTGAGACAAAATTTGAAGACGGTATTTTAAAAACCATTCATTGGTATTTAGAAAACAAAACATGGTGGCAGGATATTTTGAGTGGTGAGTATAAAAAATTCGAAAAAACCATGGAGAAATAACGATGGAAAAGAGTAAAAACGGACTCCTGAAAATTGGGGTCCTTTCCGCCTTTATGATGCTGGTTATCATGTTGCCATCTATGATTCAGAATCATGGAATCTTTATTATTCGAGGAGATTATGTTGATCAGTATATTCCTCGGTTGATTCGATCCCGAGAGATTCTGATGACGGGTGGTGCAACATGGGATTGGTTTAATTTCCTTGGAGCATCATTCAATAAAGTTAATATTTTATTTTCTACCAATGCAATTTGCTTGCTTTTTCCAAGTCAGTGGATTCCGTATGCGGTAACGTATATGCACTTGATTCGGATTGCTATGATTGCTATGGCGGCGTACGCATATCTTCGTTATATGGTGAAAAAGGAAAAGAACGCCTTTTTAGGTGCGATTCTATATACTTTTTCAGCTTATACCTTTGTTAATTTTGAATTTATGCAATTTTTGGAAGCTCTTTGGGTCTTTCCGTTGTTGCTGTTGGCGGTAGAAAAAATGTTTCGGGATGAAAATTATCCTTATCAACTTATCCTGATGGCGTTTTTATCTTGTTGTATCAGTTTTTATTTCTTTGTATTTTCAACTATTTGGTTTGGAATTTATTTTCTGTGCAGATTCTTTTTGTCTGATGAATGGCATGAGAAGAGGAATGTCAAGCAATTTCTTCTCGCAGTTGTGGAATACAGTATAGGATTTTTGTGTGCTTTTTTAGTCTTTGCACCCTTTTTATATAGTTTATTTCATTCGTCAGGTTCTGCAGTGGATATTGGAGATACGAAACGCGAGTTTTATGAATATTTTGTTGATATAGGTGTAATATCCAGAATTTTCACATTCTTTGTCCCGGCGGCTTCCAATCGATTCAGCACCTTTGGGTCATCTGCTTGGGTTTCAAGAGGTTTGTTTTTGCCCGTTTTTGGCTCGGTGTTTCTTGTGTTGTTTTTACAAAAAAAAGAATCACCCAAATGGATGAAATTTCTTATTTACACCAGTATTTTATGTGTTTCACTTCCGGCTTTTTGTTTGCTTTTTAATATGTTCTCAGAGACATATACACGACACGCCTATGGCGCAGTGCTGTTTTTTGTTCTTGCAACCATCTGGTGTATGGATTGCTATGAGGAAAAAGAACTCAAAAAATCTTTGTGGTTTATATTGAGATTTTTGATAGGGCTGTTTTGTGTATATTATGTATTGAGTTTTATTGCCGGTGATGATTCGAAACTGTACTACTTATTCCACGGTAGAATCGGTGAGGGAAACGTTGAAAGGAAGTTTCGTATTTTCGTTTTGATATCTACAGCTATTATGTATTTAGCATTGATTGGTTACGTGTATCATAAGAAAATACATGATAGTATTATCCCAATTACCGTTGTTGTAATTCTTTTGTATGGCTGCGGATATACCGTGATGAATTTGGAAAGCGAATATCTTTTGGATTATCAGGATACGTCCATGAGTCTGTCAGAACAAGTGGATCGATATTTCTTTACTGTTCCTGAAATGGAAGAGGGAAACGATTATCGAATTGATGCTTCAAATCAGTTGCGAAACTACACATATGTAGCAAAAAAACCGTCTGTTTCCATATTTGAAAGTGTTAGAAGTAACTACGCAGATGAACTTTGTGAGTACTTAAATTATTATACCGGACAAGTTTTTGTAGTTCCGCAGGATGCGGACAATGAAACACGAACATTGCTTGGCGCTAAATATTATTATGATTTATTCCCGAAAGATAATATTCCCGTCCCGAAAGATTTTTCTTATGTGAAAAGCGAGAAGGGTGTGGATGTTTATCGAAATGAGAATTACATAGGAATAGGCTTTTCTTACGATAGTTATATTACCAGAACAGAGTTTGAGAAATTTGCCAAGAAGGATAAAAGCAATGCGGATTTGATGCTGCAAACCTTAGTAGTAGAAGATGCGGACGTTTCTGTGGTGAAGGATTTGTTAAAGCCTTATGAAAAAGGGGATAAAACCAAAGAAAGAGTTTCCTTCGATACATTTAACATGACATCGGACGGATTTTCCGCAAAGGTTTCATTGGATGAGCCGAAGGTGATGTATGTTGCGGCGCCTTATGAGGATGAGGGGTGGCAGGCGACATGTAACGGGAAGGAATTGAATTTTATCAAAGCAAATATCGGATTGATTGCCTTTCCTTTGGAAGCCGGTGAAAATGAAGTTGTATTTCGTTATCAATTGCCCTCTAATCAGGTAGGACGCTATGTAACATGCGCTGGTTGGATTGCTTTGCTTATCTATATCATGATTCAGGAAAGAAAAAGAGTTAACAAAAAAGAGATGTAGTTAAATACTACATCTCTTTTTATTTACCATGGAATCAGTTCTTCGCCCTTTACTAAAAATGCTCGTTTGGAAAGATTAGCAAGAGGAGCGTCAGAAAGAGAATCTGAATAAAATTCGTCAATTTCTGCTCCCGGGAAAGCGTTGTAAAAACGTCGCACTTTCTCAGGTCCATGACAATTTATCCCTTGATACATACCTGTATCTTTGTCTACACGTGAAGCCAACAGATGCTTGATTTTTAATCTTTCACATGCAGGAGTCAGTAGGAAGGTAGGGGAGGCAGAAATGATGATATCATCTTCCTGTTGGCGCAGTAAATACCATTCCTGAATTCTATCCAGATGTTCATCCCAAAACTCCTCAACCCAACGATCAAGATCCGGAATATGAGCCAAAAAACCATACAGTTTTTCTTTGAAATAGGTTTTTTGACAGAGTTTAATGAGATATCCTCCAAAGGCGGTTAAGCCGGGGAAAAAGGTAAGAGCAAGTTGTGGTTTTTTTCGGATACACCAAAAGACAAAGTCTGTAGTACTGTCGCCATCGTAAATGGTTTTATCAAAATCATATACGTTCACAACGAAAACCCCCTCACTTAACGATTCCAAATTTGAATTTGTTTCTCTTTTGGAAGATACATGCCATCTCCCGGCTGAACATCGTAGTAGTTTATGAATATATCAAAATTAGAAAGAACACGATTTACACGAATCTTGTCAGGAGAATGATTGTCGGAGGAAAGCAGCTTGGCAGCATAAGTTTCTGTTGTTTTATTCCGCCAAATGGTTGCATAACCCGTGAACAAATCATCCAACCTTGGGTTTCCGGCACCAACCACATCAAGTAGACAAGACATTCCTGCCAAATCAGAGATGTTTTCGTTCAAGGTAAGTTTTCCGTCTACGGTCTGTCCCGGGAAAAGTTCGATGGATGAATATGCTGATTCTACATCGCGACAAATGGATGAGAATGCGGCCGTATCTTCCGGTGTCCACCAAGATTTTAAATTTCCATTTTCATCAAATCGAGAACCTACATCATCCAATGAGTGACTGATTTCGTGTGCAATGACAAAACCGATGCCGCCTAAATTACGTTCGCGGCTGGCATTGGGATCATAAAAAGGTTCGCGTAAAATTCCTGCAGGGATGGTAATGCTATTGGTTGAAGGTTCATACATTGCATTGACTGTTTGCGGAACTAGACTCCAAATGTTTTTCTTTGGTGCTTCCTTGCCCATAACAGAGGCGGCAAGTTGATAATATCTTTGACGCTGGTTAACACGATGTAGCAAGATGTTTCCGCCATTCTTGGTGGACGGGACTTCGTAGCCTTCATCGAGATAGTTTTGAATATCATCCGGATAACCCACCCGAACCTGCAGGGAATTCAATTTTTTAAGAGCTACTTCTTTGGTTGCATCGCTCATCCAAGTGCAGACGCGAACTCGATTTCGGTATGCACGAAGGATTTCTCCTGTCATGGATTCGACCGCTTCTTTTGCAGAGGGAGAGGCGTATTTCTCCACATAAAGATTTGCTAAATCCCAGGGAAGTAATTCTTCGATAAATTGTATCGCATAGTCGGAGGGAACTGCCTGAAGTTGTGTGCCGTAAAGAGAATTTTGGTAGTCTTGCCAAATCTCATAGGCTGTTGTGTCAAGATAAAGTGAGGCGGTATCCATCACGCTTGCGCGAAGATAGTCTTTTATTAATGCAAGATTGTCCTCGCAAATTAAGGAGTTGATCGTTTGTGCGAGGGAAATGTCGTAGCAAGCAACGGAAACATCATCGTTAAAACCAAGTTCGGCAAGGTAATGAGAGAAGTTAAAGTTGCCGAAGAGTTTATTGAGGGAATCACCTTGTAGAATATGATAATTTTTTTCGATGTCAAGGCGTTCTTCTAAAGGTGTTGAGCTTTGCTTTATGTTAACGCATAAATCCGTTACGTTTTCTGCACGTGTTTCAGGATCCTTGTAGTCAAATAGTGTAAAAAGTTTAGTTAAATATGACTGATAGGCAGAAACTGTGGTGTCGTCGGTATCAAGTGAAGATGCAGGGATACCGGTGTAACTTTCGGAAAATGAAAGAACGTATTTCGATGAGTCCAAAGCATTGATCTCAACAAAAAAGGGGAGCAAACAAGAAAAACCTGATTTTTCCAAGGAGGCCATAACCGTTAATAAACTTTTGATATCGGTGATTTCATCAACGGAAGAAAGATAGGGTTTGGCAGGCTCCAACCCTAAACTGTTTCGATAAACCGTGTTTCCGGCAGCGGCAAACATATCAGCGATTTTTTGTTCACTGCTTCCTTTGGGAAAATCTTCGCCCTCTTTATTCCGTCTGCGATTAATGGAGTATATAATGTCGCCGTTTTCCTTTTTGATTTGCTGATTAATCTCGTAAAAATCAGACCATGCGGCATAGCCATCAGGAACGTCTGTTTCTGACAACCAGTTCTCGTTGGCATATTCATAAAAATCTCCGGTAGGCCCCGTTAACCGAGTGGCACGTTGCGCAAGAAGGGTTGTTTGTTCTCGTGATAAGAAATCTTTCGCACCCATATATCCATCGCCGTAACCTTGGACAATGCCGGCTCTTGTCAGGCGAAGAATATCTTTTTCTGCCCATAGGGGGGTATCGAAAAAAGATAACTCCACATAGGATGGTAAAGAGCGATTCCCTAAGATGCGGTTCAGGATAACCAAGGCTTCAACACGATTTATTTTCTCTTGAGGACGAAGCGTTCTGTCGTCATATCCGGAAATCATTCCTGATGATACAGCGGTTGCAAGTTCACGGGTGTAGGTGGAAGAGACTTTGCCATAGTCGGTAAACTGACGAAGAACAGCGGTGTCGGCATGAGAAACATCGCCTTTAATTGCTCGAACAAAAATAGCGATGGCCTCTTCGCGGGTAATATATTTTTGGTCTTGTTGAATAAAGTCTGAGTTGGATGTCGCATAGTTAGCGGACACAAAAGGAGTGGAGATAACTAATAACACAATGGATAGAATGATTGAACAAAGACGTTTCATAGGTATCTCCTTCCTAAATAATAAAGTAAAATAACAACATGACATAGTATAGCATAGAGCGATTAAATATGCAATAAGTAAAAAATAATATTTTCGAAAAAATTATTGTAAACTAAATTTTAGGCGATGTACAAGCGGTATTCCCCATAAAACCGTTACCTGTGGAAAACTTAGTTTTTGCTATGTTTTGCAGGCTCAAACCTGTGGATAATGTGTATAACTCTGTGAATAACTCATGAATTCGAGGGTTTTCGAGGTGGAAAACTTTAAGGGGTAAAAATCGAAGCAAGCCTCTTGTTACATTAATGTTACAAATAGGTTTACATAATATTAATAAATTTTTCTTGACAAAATGAGTTTTTTAGGCATGTTCAAAAAGTTTCGTTTGATTGATTAATTTTCTTTGAGTGTAATGATGAATTTTCCGTTTTCTATGTCAATGATTGCATAACTTCGGGAGGTGCTTCCGGGGTTCAGGAGCCACACGCCATCCACTTCTTCCAGATAAGGTACATGGGTATGACCGAAGATACATATATCGACAGAAAGATCCTTTGCTTTTTTCAATAATTGGGAAAGAGTGTGTTTAACTCCGTATTGGTGACCGTGGGTTAGAAAGAACTTCACGTTTCCAATGGTAAAGATTCGATCAAAAGGGACGTTTGGAACAAAATAATCATTATTGCCAAGGACACATGCAAGAGGGAGTGTTGGCCAAACACTTTCGATATCGTCGACATCTTGTTGCACATCTCCTGCATGGATGAGGTGTGTTGCATCTTTTTCTTGATCCATAATACGAATGATGCTATTGAAATTTTTATGTGAATCGCTCATTACAATCGCTTTCATACAGACAATCCTTTCAGAAATTCATTTTTATGATTATAACATGTTTGAGAATCTTTGTCACGAAAATTCTGTTTGTTGCATAAATTATTAGGAGAGAGTAAAAGGAGGGGTTTTATGAATCTGGAAGATATGTTAAAAAATTTTAATCCACAGATGCTGGGTGGTGTTTTAAAGCAGATGGGAAATATGTTATCGTCTCAGCAATTGGAGGAGTTGCAAAAGATGATTGCAGGAACAGACAAGGGTGAGTTGAATGAAAAACTCAACCATTTGAATCCGGAAGATTTAAAACGTGAATTATCTAACAATCCTAAATTGGCAAAAGAATTGGCGAATAATCCGGAGATTATGAAAAAGCTGAATCAGATTTTGTCAAAGAAATAAAGAGCGGAGGTGGGTTCTGTGTCTGAGAGCGGGATGGATTTGTCCGGTGCAATGGATATGCTAAAGAATATGTTGGATGATGAAGAAGGACAACAGCAGATACAGAACATTCTCTCGATGTTTGGCGGAGAGAGTGATACTCCTGATATTCCCGGACAAAAAACCGGCGGGATTGATCCGGATCATTTGGAAATGATGATGAAGGTGCAACGTGCAATGGAATTGATGGGAAGGCAGAAAGAGAACCATCAAACAAAGCTTTTGGAGGCTTTGCGACCCTTTTTGAAGGAGGAACGAAAAGAAAAAATTGATCGGGCGATGAAGTTATTGAAGTTTAGCGGATTGTTTGAGGTGATGAAAGAAGTACAGGGGGAATGACAGGATGTATCAACGTTATCAGCCGGGACAAAAGAATCAACATATCAAACATGGAAAACCGACGGTTGGTGAGATGCAGAAAATGCAAAATCGACAGCGGGGCTGTGAAACTGCATCCAAAATGCCTGTTTCTGTTCCCAAACAATCCGCGCAGAACCGAAAGGAGCAGAGTATAAAGACGGATAGAGAAAAGGGTAAAAAATCAATTGCTCAATGGATTCCTTCGGGAGTATATAACGCCGAAACAAAAAAGATATTGGGGATGTTTTCTGCTGAGGATTTGTTGCTTGTGGCATTGATTATTTTGTTGCTGGATAGTCAAGAAAAGGAAGATTCTCTTTTGGTATATCTTTTGCTCTATATATTGATTTCCGATTACGTTACATTACCGATTTAGTTTGAAATAAATTTAAAGAACCTCTTGATTTTTTTATCATTTTGCGCTATACTACTAATGAGAATATTATTATGAAATGAGGTTTTTGTTATGCAAAAAGTAACCAAAGATATGATTATAATGGATGTTTTGAAACTGGATCCTGGTACAGCAGATTTCTTTTTGGGTATCGGTATGCACTGTCTGGGTTGCCCCTCTGCCAGCGGCGAGAGTGTAGAGCAGGCGTGCCAGGTTCATGGTGTTGATGCGGACGAGCTGATTGCTAAGATTAACGCTTATTTGGAAACGAAATAAAATACTTTCAGTTTTTTCCGATAAAATCAAAAAAACACTTGACAAATAGAGGGTAATTAGATATAATAATTGCCGTCTGTTTGTTTTGTCCGGAGAGGAAGAAGCAAATGGAGTTAAATTTGTTGCCCATTTTGAATTGTGATGGGAAAAGGATGCCGATAGATGCTTCTATAAAACTGACGCAGAGTGATAATGATGAATTCCAGATTCTCGGCGAGGTTTTGTTAAA
This sequence comes from Ructibacterium sp., assembly GCA_045649565.1. GTDB lineage: Bacteria > Bacillota > Clostridia > Monoglobales > Monoglobaceae > Ructibacterium. Next base: position 21,777 of record JAZRQC010000067.1, on the reverse strand, counting down.
AGGAGAAGTTGCTAATATTGGTGGTTCGTTGGAACTCGCGGCAAAAGGGTATGCGAAGTTGGAGCGAATTTGTGATCGTTGTGTAGAGCCGTATGTCTTTGAAATTAACTTCCCGGTTGAGGAACGAATGAAGAAAATTGATACGGAAGATGTATCGGAGGATTCGGATGTTCTCTTGATTGAAGGAAGTAGCATTGACCTGGCGGAACTTACCTATACAGGTTTATGTCTCAACATTCCAAGCAAATCGTTGTGTGATGAGGAATGTAAAGGATTGTGCCCCATCTGTGGTGGGAATCGCAATAAGCAGTCCTGCAAGTGTGACGACAGACCTACCGATCCCAGATTTGATGTGCTCGATCAATTATTATAAGATGTAGAATATGCAAAGATTTTCTTTGTTCGGAAGGCGACTTCCACATATTTCAGTAACCAAAGAAAGAGGTGTAACAGAACATGGCAGTTCCCAAGAGAAAAACTTCAAAAGCAAGACGCGATAAGAGAAGAGCGAACTGGAAACTTACTGCTCCCGGTATGATTTCTTGCCCCAACTGTGGCGAATTGATTATGCCCCACAGAGTATGTAAGGCCTGCGGATACTACAAAGGCAAAGAGGTTGTTTCTGTAGAAGCGTAACAAGTACATGAAAACCCCGTCAAAGGACGGGGTTTTTTCTCTAGTTGAACAAAATTAGGAAGGGGGATTTCCCCAATGAAAAATTTAAATATCATGTTAAAACCTGCATCATCTCTTTGCAATATGCGATGCAAATATTGCTTTTATGCCGATGTATCGGATATGAGAGAAGTGAAATCCTTTGGGATTATGAAAGAGAAGACGGTAGATAGCATCCTCAATAATATTCATAACGATTTGGAATCGGGTGACCGATTACATATTGCTTTTCAAGGCGGAGAACCAATGCTGGCAGGTCTTGATTTTTATCAACGGCTTGTCGACGAGATTGGACAATGGGAAAAAACTATTGCAGTTTCCTATGCGCTCCAAACCAATGGAATACTTATTGATGATGAATGGTGTCAGTTTTTAAAAGAAAACAATTTTCTTGTGGGCATTTCGTGGGATATCTTGCCTGAGTGTCACGACGAGGCGCGGAAAGATGCAGAGGGGAAAGGAACGTTTAAAGCTGTATCAAAAGCGATAGAGTGTCTTGAAAAGCATCAGGTTGATTATAATGTTCTTTGAACGTTAACCAATGCGGTTGCGCGTTATCCTAAGCAGGTTTGGAAGCGGATTCAAAGTTCTAATGTGGAATATATTCAGTTTACCCCTTGTTTGAATGATTTGGAAGGCGATGGAGATTCGGTTTATGCTTTGACACCCAAGCGGTTTGCGTCTTTTTATATTCAAATGTTTCAACTTTGGCTTGCTGACTTTAAGAAGGGAAAATACCGTAGCATCAAGTTTTTTGACGATTGTGTGAACCTGATGATGTATGGACGTCCCACATCATGTGGAATGAATGGGTTTTGTCAGGCTCAATTGGTTGTTGAAGCGGACGGAAGTACGTATCCTTGTGACTTTTTCTGTCTGGATGAATATCGATTGGGCAATCTGACAGAGGTGGGGCCTTTGGGATTACTTCAATCTGAAAAGGTAAAGGAGTTTTTAAATCGCTCGCATCATATGCCTATGCTTTGTAACAACTGTAAATATCGACAATTTTGTGGCGGAAATTGCAAAAGAATGCAGAGAGAGATTTGTTGTAAGGAAAATGATTCTTACTGCGGTTATCAGGAGTTTTTGGACGTATGCGGAGGCGAACTTCAAGAAATTGCACGCAGATTTCGCAAAAGGTAGAGGGTTTGTATCTAAAAGTGTACAGATGTAATACAAAAATGTATGTTTTTTTTCTGTGTTTTGATATATGATAGAGTAAATTTGTATAGTATAAGGAGAGAAGTGCTATGGGAAATAACAACCAAAGACGAAATGTCCTTTTGATTGTGTGCGACCAGTTGCGACCGGATTTTCTTGGGGCTTATGGTGCGGATTTTATTCCAACACCGAATATTGATGCACTGGCACAAGAAGGTGTGGTATTTGATAATGCCATTACTGCATCTACAGTATGCGCACCGGCGCGAATGTCTTTCTTGACCGGAAAGTTTGTATCAGATCATGGTGTTTGGACAAACAACGTAATCCCCGAAGAAGGTACAGAATTTTTGCCTGAACGGATGGCAGAAGCAGGATATCTGACTGCTGCAGTAGGTAATTTTGACCACTATCCTAATGATGCCTCTTTTGGATATCAATATAAAAAGATTGAATGTGACGGTTTCAAGGGTTGTGACTATACGCCGGAATTTAAGGAAAAACACCCCGATGAACCCCATGGCTTCCCCAAGGGCGAGGATGGCCATTTCAAGTATCCGGAAGAAGAGTTCTATGATCGCTGGAGTGCAGACAGGGCAGTAGAGTTCATTGAGAACTACGCTAAGACCGGAAAGGCACCCAATGGGGCAGCCGGAAAAGAAGAGGATGCTCCCTTCTTTTTGTACTGCGGATTCTTGTCGCCTCACACTCCCTTGATTCCTCCGCAGGAGGTTAAGGGTAGTGTTGACCCTGAAAAACTTCCTCCCGTTACCATTCAAGAACGTCCTGATTCCGATATTGCTGATATCGAACTCTATCGTCGTACCTTCCTGAATCCGCCGGAAGTTCTGGCAGATCCTCACGCGTTGGATGAGGCAAGATTGCGGGAGCGTACTTTGTATGCAGAACTGATTGTGGAAGTGGATAATCTTGTTGGCAGAATCGTCAAGTCCCTGAAAGATAGTGGACTTTACGAAAATACCACCATTATCCTGACGGCTGACCACGGAAGCTGCGAGAACGACTATAACGTACTGACGAAAGGTCCGTGGCCGTACACTCCTCAGTTGTTTGTGCCAATGATTATCTCCAACCATCCGGGTATGGAAAAGGGGTCTCGCTGTGACGCCCTCTGCGGTAATCTGGATATTGGCGGAACCCTGCTTGACATTGCCGGTGACAACAGAGCATTCGGCGTTTCGCGTTCCATGATTGGTCTGGCAACGGGAATTGTACCTGAACGTGAAGTAAATATGAGTGAGTTCTGCGACGGATGTAAGACCGTTGTTGATAAGCGATATACCTTTACATATTACCCGTTCACAGGAAAAACCTGTTTGTTTGATAGAGTAGAAGATCCTAAAACCCAAAAGAATCTTAGCGGAATGCCGGAATATGCGGAATTAGAGAAGAAGTTCCTCATGGATGTTGTGGACTTTATGATTATCTCTAAAGGTGTACGGATTGAGGCGCATGACCTGAGTCCCAACATTAAGGCCGGTATCGAGAAGAAACATCCCAAGTTCTTGGATGATTTTGATATTTGTTACCCCATTTGTTCTTGGGGTTGGATTGCTCGTTTGGAAAAAGCCGGATTGGATGCAACTTATAATGAGTTCTGTCGTGACCGAGAAATTACCGCATGTTATTCTGCGTATTTTCATTCTGAACGTCCTGAAAACCTATAAAATCTGATAAATATAATGCAAAGATAGAGACAGTCTGCACAATGTCTCTATCTTTCTTTTGTGCATGTATACAAAAATATCTTTTTGGAATTGTGTTGAGTCACAAAATCCACACACTCCAACATTGTCCACACATTTATATAGGTCGATAAAATGCCGAAAAATCGAATAAAATTGAGCGCAGATTGAAAAAAACCACACAAAAATCTCAAAGTAGTACGAAAAACCACAAATGTTTCACAAAATGTTTACAAAAATGCACATATAGGTTACAAAAATGTATAGAAATTATTGCAATTTAAATCTAAAATAGAATAGTATCCTATGATAATATAGGTTTGGAGTATCTCTTGGAGTTGCTTTGAGTGTGATTTCCCTCATGGGACTCCTTGTTGAAATGACGTGGTAAAATAATTAAAAATTTTATATAAGGAGTGTTTTTTATGAAAACAACACGTATTCTTGCAGCTCTGCTTTGCATGATGATGGTAATGACCATCGTTCCCATGATGGCATCTGCTGAAGAAACAACCTACGACAACATTGAGGATGTTCTCGGCTTTGGTGTTGTAGGTCAGACCTATGCCTTTACGGCATCCAACGCAAGTAGCCTGTATGGCACAGGTGCTTCCGGTATTGATGCGTACAATGTATCCTTCAATACCACCACCGGTATGACCCTTTCCGGCACCTCCCCCAGATGGAGAATTGGTAGTGCAAACTCATCTTCCTTAGGTGCGGCAAAGGCAATTTACTTCCGTCTTAAGGTGGAAGAAGGTAATTCGACGATGGTGTATCTGCACGTTCCTGATACTACTGCAGATCAGGACGCTTACGAGGTGACCATTGCGCCGGATGGTGTGAAAAAGGGCCCGTATTCCGCTGCGACTCAGCTTGCAAGCTTTGTTCCCGGCACGGATTTTGTAGATTATCTGGCAGTGGACAGAGAAGATGGCAAGGGCTTGTTTATCTATGCGAAGGCTGAAACTGATGGTAAGTGGGTAGCTGTTTTGAATTGTACCTCCCCGAATGTCAGTTTGAGTGCCAGCTCAGAAGTATACTTCTCCGGTCTTTGTTCCGTTCAGGAATTGGTTCTCTATACTAAATTTGAAGCTTTTGATAACATTGCTGACATCGTTGGATTTGATGTGGTAGCAAGCAAGGACTTCAACTTCCAGGCATCCAATGCACAAAGTTTGTACGGGCGCCGGTACCAGTTGTGACTATGCTGAAGTATCCTTCGATACTACCAGCGGTATGACTCTTTCCGGTTCTGCTCCCAGATGGAGAATTGGTAGCAATAACTCATCCTCCTTGGGTGCGAAGAAAGCGATTTACTTCCGTATGAAGGCGAATCCTGCAAAGGCAACATCCATTTATATGCACATTCCGGATACCACTGCAGATCAGGATGCATATGGTGTAAGTGTTGCAACAACAGGAGTTACTTCTAAGTACACTCCGTCAGTTTTGCTGAATCAATTTGCACCCGGTGAAGCGTATGCTGAATATCTGGCAGTAGATAATGAAGACGGAACAGGACTCCATCTCTATGGTAAGGCAGCAAACCTGTATGGTGGCAAGTGGGTGGAAATTTTCAATGCACCCGGTTTTTACGGTTCCTTGAGTTCCTCTTCTGAATTTTATATTACAGATGCAGGTTCCATTCAGCAGATGATTCTGTATCAGAAGGACGAGCGTATCTCCTATAACAGTATTGACGAAATTGTTAATTCCGGATATATTCCCGAAAAGGAATTTAACTTCACACTCTCCAATGCATCCAGTCTGTATACCGGTACCGGTTATACTGCAAGCGGTATGACCTTTGATACCACCAATGGTATGACCCCCAATGCCGGTTACTGGAGATATGTTCCCGCGACCTACTATTCTCCCGTTACTGAGGGCAATGTTGTTTACTGGCGCGCGAAGGTCACCAGTGGTGCCAAGTTGAACACCTACATCAAAAAGCCCGGTGATACGACAGAACAAGTCTGGGGTCTTGTGCTTAGCGAAACCGGAATTTCTTCCTCTTATCCCGCTACAACGGACACCATTGATACCACGTTTGTTCCCGGAACCGATTGGGTAGACTTCCTGGCTGTTCCTTCTACCTTGGGTGTTAAGGTTTATGCATCCAATAGCGACAAATGGTATCAGGTTGCAGAACTGACCAAAACCGGTAAAGTTTCCAACAACTGCGGTATTTACTTTGCAGGTCAGGGTGGTTATGTACAAAAGGCTGCCATCTACAAACTGGGCGATTTCTCTACCTTTGAATCTGTACTGGGTTATACCGGTATTCCGGAGAAATCCTTTACTGATTTTATGAGATACGATACCGTTAAGGATTATTCTCCTTTGAAGAACAAATTCTTTACCATTCGCGCAAAGGTTGCGGAAGGGAAGACCATTAATGTTTATGCCCATGATTATCACACCGAAAAGAATGTCTATGCTTTCCGGATTACTCAAAATGGACTTTTGGAACCGGCATATAAAAATGCTGCAAATCCTGCACGTGTTGTTATGAACAATGGATTCATTCCCGGCACAGAATATCAGGAATATCTGGTAGCGGAAAATCAGGCAGGAACCGGTATCATTGTCTATGTGAAGATGCCTAACAATAATTGGTATGCTATTCTTGAAGTTGTAGGTCATGCATATGAGACCCCCAATAACAACACTTACGGTCTCTATATTCCTGCAGTTGAAGATTGTGTGCTGGAAAGCGCAACCATCTACACAAGGGATGCACTTGTTCTGGCAGATGGCTCCGGCAATCCCCTCTATGAGAACAGTACCCTGAGCACCCCTGCAGCACTGGTTGTTAAGGGTAATGGTGCAACCGGCAAGGTATTGGTTGTAACCTACAAGGGTAACGATATGGCGAAGGCACAGATTCTGGATGCTGCATCCCTGACCGCAGAGGGTACCTCTGTTGATGCAAGTGCAACCGGTGCAACCAAGATTAAGGTATTTAACTGGGATAACTTTGCTAACCTGAACAGAGTGAACCCTGCAATCACCTTGGGATTATAATTTATGCTATCTCAGACTGATGCAATTTTGTATCATCTTTGAGAATATCACTCCAAAAAAAGAGCAACCGTTTGGTTGCTCTTTTTTTATTCCAGACATCAAATCAAAATGTGTACACCACTCTTTTTTGTGTCGATAAATGTATGTTTAGGATATTAGTCTTTCAAATATAGATTAGTCATGTCAAAATATTACTATTTTTCTCGTTTTTTCGTCTTGATTTCCGAAAGGTATTAATTTATAATAGAATAAGAGTATAAAGGTTTCTGAATAGATATTTTGATATAAAGGTGTGATGAAATGAAAAGAAGAGTGATTTCTTTTTTGATTTGTTTAACCATGATTTGTTCCGGTTTATCCGGTTCGTTGGTCTTTGCTGATACGGAGGAGTATAACACCATTGAAGATGTTTTAGGTGTTTCTATGGTTGCGTCATCAAATGTGTGGGATTTTTCTAATTCCACAATGACAAAGTATATGAGAGGCGGCTATCTGTCCATTGATACACCGGATCAGGTAACCTTTACAGAAGAAGGACTGGATTTAGGAAATACTGACGGAAATGATGCATGGAGATTTACAGCATTTCGTTCATGGTCACCTTTAAAGGTAGCGGACAATAACTCTTATAGAGCGGTTTACTTTAAGGTTAAGGGAAATGTCCATACCATGGTCAAAACACCGGATAATTATTCTGTTGTTCGATTGACTTCTATGCCCGGAAAAGCTCTCACTGAGCAGGTAACAAAAGCTGGAGGAAGTGCTATAAGAGAGGTATTTCAGGATATTACGCCGGACGAAAATTGGATAGAATATCTTATGGTTCCCAGAAATACCAATGCGGTTTATCTTTGGGCAAAGAGCGAGACATTAACCAACGGAAAATGGGTTAAGGTGATTGGTCTTGAACGGTATTATTACACCCAAGGGTCATCGGATGCTGATTATAATGAAATCAGAGAAAAAGGTATCAATTTCTCAGGATCCGGTGTGGTAGCGGGATTTCGGACGATTGATTATAATACTGATACAAGAACCGTTGTTGCAAGCGATGAAGATGCAAAAATGCCGGGAGCAGATGTTTTGTGGTTTGACGAGGAGTTTGAATCTCAAACATTTACCACTCCCTTACCAACTTTAGGAAGTGGTGTGTCTGTTACAGGCGACGGCACGTTGTCATTTCCTGCTCGGTATCAGAATGATCAGGCAGGAATTGCGGCAACGTCCGGTTCTTTGAGTATTCCTCATATTGAAATCCCTGAAAACGGATATGCAGAAATTCGAGTAAAGTCCAATGGTGTAAAGGATTTTTTGGTTGATGATGGACATAGAAAAGTGAAGCTGCTATTATATTGTGACTACAGCGCGTTCCCCGGAACAGTAATGGAGGGTGGCGGCTATGTTGCTGATAGTGACGCGGCATGGCGTACATGGAGATTTGTAAGAAAAGAAAACGGATATAGCATTTATTCCAAGGCGGATGAGGATTCCGGATGGCGAATTCATTCTGTAGAAGGAACGGGTGAAAGTTCGGAAGGAAATAAGCGAATCAGCATTTCTTTGGATGGTAATGCGGATGGAACATCAGACGGAAATGGTCAGGTGGACTACATTAAGATTTTCGGGCAGAAGCCGGAACACGCATTAGAGTTGCTAGATGGACATACCACCAATTTGATAACGAATTATAATAATATATCCTATCCGGAAAATGTGTATGCTTTGGCAATGCGTAATCCTGACACAGAAAGAAAGCTTGTTCTTGCACAGTATGGAGAAAATGATATCTTGACAGACGTAAATACCTTTTCGGTGCCAAAGGGGACGGGTTCTGTTTTAGTTCCTGTTGATTTGGAGGATAAGGAAGGTGTGGTCAGAAATTATAAGCTCTTTTTGTGGGATGGACTGGACAAGACAACGCCTGCGTCAAGAAATATTTCGGTAAAAGGAAACCTGGTCGTATGGCAGGATGCCTGGGGGCTTGGCGGTAATGCAAAAGTAGAGAATGAAACCATTATTCTTGATACAAAGGCGGGAAATAACTCTTTTGCAGAATGGAACGTTGAGATTCCGGATGCCTTTGATATAAGCTGGTCCATGAATATTGAAAAATATGGTCAGGCTGAAAATGTTACTATCAATACAGGTGTACATTGTGTGTCGTTGGATATCTCAGCCAATGAGATTTCTTATTTGACAAATGATGGAATCAAGTCAACACCTTGGGCAATTGGCAACAAAAAACACGATTACAGACTGCTTCATAAAAATGGCGAATGTCATTTGCTGATTGATGGTTTTTACGTTGATGTACTAAGAAATATAAAGAGTTCAAGTGAAGAGTCCGGGATTCGTTTTGAGAATCAAGGTGGGATGGATACGGATTCGTTTATGCGAATTGAACCTATAGATATTGCTCGATATTCAAGTAACAATATTCCCACCAGTGCAGGGTTCTATCATACTTTTGAAAGTGCGGAAGAAAGTTCGGGATGGAGTTTCTCACCACGTGATGATGGAACAGGAAACGAAGTATCTGCGTGGGAAATTGAAGATGGATATATGCAATGTGTTGATTTCAGAACTCGAAAGATCACGTCAGTTGCACAGAGGTATTTTAAACAGAATGTCGGGGATGACTATGTCTTTATGGCACGGATGCAGATACCGCATTTTGGTACTTCGGGTATGTTGAATATCTATTTGCCATATCGTTCCATTACGTTGGAATTGAAGGAAAAATTCTTCGGGATGCGTAACGGAGCAAGCACATTAGCTTCTTCAAACAACACGCCTGAAACGATATATTCTGACCCGATTGCGATTGATACATCGAAGTGGTATGATTTGCGAATTGAAACCTATGACTATTGCAATAAGGTTAGAGTTTTTCTTAATAACGAAAAGATAATGGATGGAGAGATGTCAGAAACTTCACTTGATTCAAGAGTAATTGATCTGCGTTCTCAATCTGAAACATCTAAACCTTTTGCGATTAAGTATGACTGGCTCAAATGTGCACCCATCACCTATGGCGTTACAGTGAATGGAATTCGCGATGATGCTGTTGTAAAAGAAGGAACGCCTATATCCTTAACCGCGACAGTAAGCGGAACGCAAGAGGAGGTAGTTTCTTATCGTTTAAGCGGCAACACAGTTGCTACAGGTTCAGGAAGTAACAACAGGGCATCTATTGTGGATCTTCCTGCAGGACGATACGAACTTACCGCAGTTTCCGGCGATAAGTTTAGCGCTCCGATTTCCTTTACGGTGGAGGAAAACACAGAAACGGATTCCGGTGAGGCTAACCTGACTACAGATATAAACTACGCGAATGAGATTATCTACGAGACCATGGGTTCCGGAGAAATTACATTTGGTAATGGAAATCATCTTCTCAAAATGACACATAGTGATGGAAAGGTTTCCTACCAGACAGATGACGGAGTTCAAAAGTACGAACTGGGAACGGGAAAATTCTGTGTTATCACAGAAGGTCCGGTTGCAGATGTTTATCGAAACGGACAGTTTGCGTTTTCTTTCTATATGCCCATGTCTGCTGAAAAAACGAAATTATTTACCGGAGATGCCATCGGTGAGGTTTCGGCTACAAAAGAACGTCAAACATATTTTTCTGCTAAAAATGTTACAGACAGAAAGAAAATTTATCAATTAGAGAATCTTTCTCATTGCCATGTGGTTGATTTTGTGGCAGATCAAGGAGATCAGGTTCATCTTGCTTTGAATGATGGATATTATCGAACCAATCTTTCTATTGAAAACGGAGATATCTATGTTTGGAATGGTCAAAGAAATAATTCTTTGGCTGAAAAGATTAAGATATCATCTGTAAGTGCCAATGAGGCGTATTACCGGATTGAAACATCAGCAGGTATGTCTCGTCTTTACAAAAACGGAAGATGGATTGGAACATTCCGAAGTGTTCCTACGGTAGGAGAACAACTGCTTTCGGTTAACGTAACATCAGGTTCCCTCTCATATCTTGCAGTGTGTGATAACAAGGATCTGTATCTCCATGAGGATGCTTTTGATGGAAATGGAGAACTCGATTCCGAAGGATATTGGATGACAGATAACCAAATGGAAATCATGGTTGATGAGGAAAAAGAAGCGCTTCGACTGGAATCTTCTACATCCAATGGGATTGTACAATTAAGTCCTGACTGTGGTGATGTTACCTTATCTGCAGATGTTATGGTTGAATCTGCAGATGGAATCTGGTTTATTGCGAATCGTGCAACCGACACCTCATATTCGAAGATTGGTTATAATTTCAAAACAAGGAAATATGAGTTTATTGAAGTAGAAACAACGGCAACCAATGTTGAAAATGAATATCAGGAAACAGTCACCGAAACAGTCATCCAATCAAAATCCGGAACGTTTTCAGCAGGAAGGGTTACATCTATGAAACTGCAGGTTCTTGAATTGCCTGAAGGGAAGAAGGTAAGTCTTCTGGTTGATGGAAATCAGGTTCTTGCCGGTACCAGTCTGTTCCAATGCAGAGGAACGGTAGGATTTATGGTTGCCAATGGTACAGCCTATCTTGATAATGTTTCCTTCCGTGGCGATGAAAAACTTGTGCGTGGTATAACAGATCAAGTGTTTGAGGGAAGTTTGATGATGGATATGATTGAAAACCTCGACACAAACGAAATCTATATGCTGAATTCTGCGGGTAGGGGATATGCTACGAAAGATGGTGGCGAGACATGGACGGAAAAGAACATCACCAATCCGGTCAGCAATCATATTCACCAGTTTTATAAGGATACCGAACTGAAAAATGGAACGGTTCTTGAGAGAGGTACACTTCTTTCAGTGAGCAAAAATGGTAATGGCACCATCAATGGTATTCGCATGATTGATGATTACGGACAGGCTATTTATGCTAACTATACCAACAGATCGACAGACTATGGTGTAACATGGAAACGATACTGCTCTAACGATTATTTCTTCCCGAAACTCGAAGAAGCGAAAGCGACGGGTGAAAGTAATGGCGCGACAGTAAATGCTTTTAAACAAGGGTATTCGGGACGATTCTATTATGTTGCTAACACCGGTGGAAATGAAGATTACGGCGGTGCTCTGGTGTGGTATAGTGATAATGCGAAGAGTTGGACCTTAAGCGAAACAAAAATCTTATCTAAGGAACTTGGTTTTGTTATCGCTGAGGCACAAGTTCTTGAAACAAGCAAGTTCACACGTCTCTACTTCCGTACGGATATGGGATCTATCTGTTATTTTGAATCGCATGATTACGGAAAAACATGGGACTTGACACCTCATAAAACGCCGTTTATCAGTGTAGCATCTTGCTTTAACGTGGAGGTTGATCCCCTGAACCCTGACGTTGTTTATTTTGCATGGGTTTATGATAACACCAATCTTTTTGCACGCCATCAATTCCCAAGAATGAGGTGGGCGGTTGCAAAAAGTGTTGATGCCGGTGAAACATGGGAGATGCTTGGAACGGTGCATGAAAACAATAGTGCATATCACGAAAATTCCAACATGAACCTTTCAGTTTCTTCGGATTATGTTATTGTCAGTGCACAATCTTCGGAGTATTATCGAGCGGTTTCTCCCATGAATACTCGGGTTATTATGTTCCCTAAAGAGGGGCAACGAACCAGCAAGCGTTTTGAGCAACTGCATATGCAGTATCCGCAACAAATTGATAACACCAAGGTAATGTCTGATGAACTAGTCGAAAGAACTATGGTAGTTCAACCGACAACAGGTGTGGTGTGGATTCGCGGTGCGCGGTACGAGAACGCCTATAAGAGAAACTATATCTCGGTAGAGCTTGCTGCAAAACTTGTTGGTGCAAAGGTAATAAACAAGGATGATGGTACAATATCCCTGAGTTTGGGTGGAGTGGAAATTCCGTTCTATTCAACGGAACTTTCGGTTCAAAAGGATGGGACATATGTTTCTCTCTTAACTTTTGCAGAGCGTTTTGGACTTTTTGTTACAGAAGAGGAAGAAATGCTTCTTATAAGCGAGAATCAGAATTGGTCGCAACGGCAGAAAAAAGCGTTTCGATATGCAATTGATTTGTTCAGTAATCAACCCTAAAAAAAAGACTCATATGCGCCTGCATATGAGTCTTTTATATTTTTGAATGATGTTTTGTGTGATACCATTCTTTGTTATTATGTCTTAAAATTCCCCAGATGCCGGCAGGAATCCAGGTGAGAAGATATAGGATAGAGCCGAAACCGTTCAAGAGAATTTTTGCATTCCATTTTTTGTCTAATAACAATCCATAGACAGATGTAAACAGTGTTCCAAGCAGATAAATATTTAAAAATATGAATGGAATCGGATGATTCCAGAGTCGCACAAAAAGTGGCGAGGAAACACTGTGAAAAGAAGCAACGGCACAGATATCTATCAAAAGAAATACACTCAAGCAAAGGGGAATCAGTAAGTCGCTCCAAAATCGAAAAAATGCCGTCCATTTTTGCTTTTTGATTAGTTTTCCACATAAATCCCGTTGAACCTGTGTGATGCCTTGTGTCCATCGAATTCGTTGTTTTAAAGAATGGGAAAGAGAACATGGCTTTTCGTCATAGACGATTGCTTTTGATGCATATGTAACAGTTACGTTCTCCAAGGATAGGAGAAGAGTATATTCTGCATCTTCTGCCAAGGTGGAGGTTTTCCAAGGAACAGAATCCAAAACATCCTCACGGATAGCAAATCCGGTTCCACCTAATTTGCACCCCCAACCTAATCGATCAAAACCCGATTGAATGGTTCGATTGGTTAGCCAATACCAAATGGAATAAGCGTGGGAAAGCCAGTTTTCATTTGGGTTTTTGCTATCAATATATCCCTGAACCACAGAGGCGCCTTGTTGCATACAGTTGTTGATTTCTTCCAAAAATCGAGGGTCTGCAATGTTGTCCGCATCCATAACCACATACGCATCAAAATGTATCGGCATGGATTTGATTTGTGAAAAAGTGTCCGCCAAGGCAGAACCTTTACCGTATTCTTCGTTGGTTTTTCGAAGAAGCGGTGTTGCGTTGTGATTTTTGGCAACATTGTATGTGTTGTCCGTACAATGATCTGCCATGACAAAAACATGAAAAAGATTTTCCGGATAGGTCTGTTCTTTCAGACTACGAAATAAGGCGGGAAGACAGTGACCTTCGTTATGTGCAGGAATCACAACGGCATAACGATATTTATTTGCCTCTCTGAGTTTGTGTTTTTTTGGTATGAGAGAGAAGATGGAGATTGTGAAGTAATAACAACCAAGGAAGAATAATCCGCACTGTAATAAAATCACAATTGTGTTAAAAAGATACACAAACATTCAAATCCGCTTCCTTCCTGAGTAAAGGAAGAATTACATTTCTCCCTTTTCATACATTATCATTGCAGTCATAGCAGAGGCAACTGTTTCGGTACGTAAAATGCGTTTTCCGAGGCCTACCAAATGAATGTTGTTGTCTTGCGCAAACGATGCCTCTTGCTCGGTGAAACCGCCTTCCGGACCGATCAGAATGCCGATTTCTTTTCCGTCATTTTCTTTGAGAATATTCTTTAAAGAGCATTCGCCTTGATGACCGAGGACTTCGTATGGCATCAGGGCAAGATCCATCTCTTTCATGCGAGAAACTGCCTCGGAAAAGGAGATGGGTTCTTCAACAACAGGAACAAGACCTCTGCCACATTGTTTTGCGGCTTCCATGGAAACTTTGTTCCAACGCTTTGTTTTTTCCTTTTTTCCTTTTTGGTCCAGTTTCACAACACAACGATCTGTTGCAGTAGGGATGATGGAAGAGGCTCCCAGTTCAACGGATTTTTGAATAATAGATTCCATCTTTCCTGATTTGGGAAGACCTTGAAAAATTGTAATTTTTACGGATGGTTCCTGCTCAGAAAACTTTTTATCAAGGATTTCACCGTGACACTCTTTTTGATTAAGATCGGTCAGTTTAACGGTGTATTCGTAACCGGTTCCATCAAAGACAAGAATGTTTTCACCGACTTCCATACGAAGGACTCGGGTAATATGAGATGCATCTTCGATGATTTTAACGTGATTTCCGCATATGTTTTCAGGTTCGGTAAAAAAACGTCGCATGGGGATCCTCCTTTGATTTGCTATTTACAGGTGATTGCCGCCCAGTCGGTATCTTTCCGAATTTCCTGAATGGTTAATCCGGCAGATTCCAAAGCAGAAACAACTTCGTCAAGACGTTCTAAGATGATGCCGGAACAGATGAAGGTTCCGTCTTCTTTCATAAACTGACGAACAAAACCTGCCAGACCAATGATAACATCCGCAACAATGTTGGCAATGACCAAATCGTATTTTCCTAAGTCATTTCTCAGGTTAATATCAGTCAGAATATCTCCTGCAAATGCGTGATAATTTTCCTTGGACAACTGATTTAAGGAAAGGTTGCTGTAGGCGACATCTACGGCATTTGGATCTATATCAATGGCAATGGCATCCTTGGCACCCAGAAGAAGAGCGATGATAGACAAGATGCCGGAGCCACAACCCAAGTCCAGAACGGTATCGTCTTTTTGTAAATGTTTTTCGATTTCTTCGATACAGAAGCGTGTGCTGGGATGGGAACCGGTACCAAAACTCATGCCGGGATTAACGGTAAATACAGTTCTGCCATCGGTATTGTTTGTTTGTTCCCATACAGGGCAGATCAATACCTTTTCTCCAACGGGAATGGGATGAAAATATTGCTTCCAAATTTCCGACCAGTCTTCGTCTTTTACATTTTCGGTTGCAACCTGAAGGGTGCCGTAAATTTTCTCGGTGTCCAGTTGGCGTAATTCTTCCATAGATGATTTGACTGCGGCAAGTTGTTCCAAGCCTGCAGCGCCATCGCTTAAGTATAATGTAATGATGGTATCTGCGTCCATCAATCGTTCAAGTTCTTCATCCACATAGTCCCAATACTTTCTGTTTGCTTCCAGAAACTCTTTAAATTCATCCTTGTCGGCAATTTCAATACCGGTAATGCCAAGGTCTAAAAGCCGCCCACTGATGGGGTCGATACCTTCTGCGGTTGTGGTAATGGTTACTTTAATCCAATCCATAAGATTCATCCTTTCTATACAGGGAAACGCCGGCTGGCAGGTCGGCGTTTACTGTTCTTATTTGAAGATTTCCTTCATTTTGTCAAAAAAGTTTTTGCTTTGTTTATACTTGGATGCATCCACATTTTCATCAAAATTGCGAAGAAGATCCTTTTGTTTTTCGTTAAGTCCTTTGGGAATTTCTACCTTGATGGTGACATATTGGTCACCACGCTGGTTGGAGTTAAGTTTAGGTACACCTTTGCCCCGAAGTCGGAATACGGTGCCCGGTTGTGTGCCCTCGGGGATTTGATATGAGACCTTCCCGTCAACTGTGGGAACCTGAACTTCTGCACCAAGGGTTGCCTGCACAAAGGAAATAGGATAATCACACAGAATATCATATCCCTGACGTACAAATAATTTGTGTTTCCGAACGCGAATATTAAGAATCAGATCGCCGGAGGGACCGCCTTTGGTGCCGGCATCTCCTTCGCCGCGAACATACACCTGCTGACCATCATCGATGCCTGCAGGGATTTTAACACGAACCTTTTTTGTTTTTCTCACGGTACCCTCACCGTGACATTCGCTACAAGGTGTTTTAATAATGGTTCCGCGACCGCCGCAAGAGTCACAAGGACGGGTGCTTTGGAAATTACCAAAAGCGGTTCGTTGAACTGTTCGAACCTGACCGCTTCCGTGACAGACCGGACATGTCTCCGGAGAAGTTCCGGGTGCAGAGCCGGATCCGTTACAAGTAGTACAGTTTTCCAAATGATTGATGCTGATGTCTTTTTCTACGCCAAAACAAGCTTCTTCAAAGGTTAAATCAACAACATAACTTAAGTCACGTCCGCGTCTTGGTGCATTGGGGTTGGAGCGTTGTCCACCAAAACCACCGCCAAAGAAACTGCTGAAAATATCTCCCATATCAAAGCCGTCAAAACCGCCGAAACCGCCACCGTAGCCACCGCCTGCAGTTTGATCAAACGCCGCATGACCGAACTGATCGTATTGCTGCTTCTTGGTGGCATCACTTAAAACTTCATATGCTTCGGTTGCTTCTTTAAATTTCTTTTCAGCACCTTCCTGATCATCAGGGTTCAGGTCGGGATGATATTTTTTTGCAAGTTTTCGATATGCTTTTTTTATTTCGTCGGGAGAAGAAGATTTATCCACCCCGAGCACTTCATAATAATCTCGTTTTTCTGCCATTACAATGCCCTCACATTATCCGCAAACAGACGGACAATTCTGTCCGCCTGTTTGTGATTCTATTCTTTATTTGTTGTCATCAACCTCGGTGTATTCTGCATCTACAACATTATCATCAGGAGCGGCACCTTGTGCACTGTCTGCTCCGGCTTGGGCTTGTTGTGCCTGCTGTGCTGCTGCATAGAGTTTCTCAGAAACAGCATAGAATTTCTGGGTAACAGCTTCGGTTTGCGCTTTGGTTGCTTCTGCATCAAAGGATTCTGCCTTGAGGAGTTCCTTTAACTTATCAACCTCTGCCTGAATACCTGCTTTTTCGGATTCATCAATTTTGTCACCGATTTCACCCAAGGTTTTCTCGGTCTGATAAACCATATTGTCTGCAGTGTTACGAATTTCAACTTCTTCTTTACGCTTTTTGTCTTCTGCTGCGAATTGTTCTGCTTCTTTCACAGCCTTGTCGATGTCTTCGTCTGACAGGTTGGTGGAAGAAGTAATGGTAATATCCTGTTGCTGGCCGGTACCTAAATCCTTTGCGGTAACCTTTACGTTGCCGTTTGCATCAATATCAAAGGTAACCTCAATCTGGGGTACACCACGGGGTGCAGGAGGAATGTTTGCAAGGCTGAAACGACCAAGGGTCTTGTTGTAAGCAGCCATTTCGCGTTCACCCTGAAGAACATGAACTTCTACACTGGTTTGGTTATCTGCAGCAGTAGAGAATACCTGACTCTTTTTGGTAGGAATGGTGGTGTTTCTTTCAATCAACTTTGTGAATACACCGCCCATGGTTTCAATACCCAAGGAAAGAGGAGTAACGTCCAGAAGAACCAAATCTTCTACATCACCTGCAAGAACACCTGCCTGAATGGATGCGCCGATTGCAACACACTCGTCAGGGTTAATGCCCTTGTGAGGTTCTTTGCCAATGAGTTTCTGTACTGCTTCCTGAACAGCAGGGATTCTGGAAGAACCACCAACCAAAAGAACCTTATCAATTTCGCTTGCAGAAAGACCTGCATCACGAAGAGCGTTTCTGGTGGGTTCCATGGTCTTTTCAACCAAGTCTGCGGTCAAAGCATCGAACTGAGCGCGTGTGATGGTGATATCCAAATGCTTGGGGCCGGTGGTGTCTGCGGTGATAAAGGGAAGATTTACATTGGAACTTGCCACACCAGACAATTCAATCTTTGCTTTTTCAGCCGCTTCCTTCAATCTCTGCAGTGCCATTTTGTCCTGACGAAGATCAATGCCGTTTTCCTTCTGGAATTCGTCAGCCAAGAAGTTCATTACCTTGTCGTCGAAGTCGTCACCGCCCAAACGGTTGTTACCGCTGGTAGCAAGAACCTCAAATACACCATCGCCGATTTCCAGAATAGAAACGTCGAAGGTACCGCCACCTAAGTCATAAACCATAATCTTCTGGTCTTCATCTTTTTCAAGACCGTAAGCAAGAGCTGCAGCGGTGGGCTCGTTAATGATACGAAGAACCTCGAGTCCTGCGATTCTGCCTGCGTCTTTGGTTGCTTGACGCTGAGCGTCGCTGAAGTATGCAGGAACTGTAATAACTGCCTGAGAAACAGTTTCACCCAGATAACTTTCTGCATCGGCCTTTAATTTTTGCAGAACCATTGCGGAAATTTCCTGAGGAGAGTAATTCTTGTCGTCGATGGAAACCTTGCGATCGGTACCCATATCTCTCTTAATGGAACTAATGGTGCGATCGGGGTTGGTAATAGCCTGACGCTTAGCAACCTGACCTACCAGACGTTCGCCGGTTTTGGTGAATGCAACCACAGATGGAGTAGTTCTTGCACCTTCAGGGTTGGTGATAACGGTGGGCTCGCCACCTTCCATTACGGATACACAAGAGTTTGTAGTACCTAAGTCAATACCAATAATTTTTGCCATTTTATATCATCCTTTCTTAATTAAAATCAAATGTAATTAACAACTTACCTTCACCATGGAATGGCGAATTACCTTGTCTTTGTAAAGATATCCTTTCATGAACTCTTCCAAGACGGTATTTTCTTCTTTGTCACTTTCTTCGGTCATAACCGCATTGTGCTTTTCGGGGTCAAAAGGATTCCCGACTGCTTCAATGGGAGCAACGCCTAATGCTGTCAAAGCATCTTCAAATTGCTTTTTAATCATTTTGACACCATCAAGTACCGTTGTGTCTGCAGTATCGGCATCAACGGCAACTGCACGTTCTAAATTATCCAGAACAGGTAGAAGTTTTTCTACGGTATCGCAGACAGCCACAGCGTAGAGTTCCTCTTTTTCTCTTTGAGAGCGCTTTTTGAAGTTGTCAAACTCTGCGGCGGTCCGCATCAGTCGATCGGTCAAATTAGCAATGTTCTCTTCTGCCAGTTCGAGGTCTGTCTTTTCAACAGGTTGTTCCGTGGTTTCTTCGGTTTCCGGTGTTTCCAAAACCTCGGATTCTTCAGCTATGTTTTCGTTTTTCGTTTGTTCTTTAGCCAAGATTGTCATCTCCTTTTTCGTTTGTCCATTCTAATGAGTTGCCACTTTCCAAGCGACGGCTTAGCATCTCGCCAAGTTGTTTCGCAAAAAAGCCAACGCCGGAAACCGTTTTCGCATAATCCATACGAGTGGGGCCGACTACACCAATGATTCCGGTAAGGTCGGGTCCTGCCTTGTATGCCGAAAGCACAATACTGTTATTTTTTAATTGCGGGAGTTCTGTTTCATCACCAATGAAAACCTTTACTTCACCATCATTTAAAGAGGGAAGAGCAGATAAGAAATCTCCCATACTTTGCTTATCATCAAAGAATTCAAGGATTTCTTTAATCTTCGTGATATCGTTATATTCAGGGAAACGAAGAATGTTGGTTGCACCCTCCATAAAAATTTCACGCTTGTCTATTTCGGAAATGGCTTCGTGTACCAATTCCAGAACCGAGGTAAGGATTTCTTGATTATCACCTAACACGGCAGCTACTTCCACAATGCGATTCAAATTGATTTCTGAACGAGTATATCCTGCGATGTTTTGATTTAATAATTCGGTTACTCGCACCAAAAATGCCTCATCCACCGGTGTGCGGAGGCGCAGAAGTTTGTTTTTAATAAGACCGGAACTGTCAGAAACAATTACCATAACAGTTCTTTCATCAACAGATACAAGTTTGATGCCCTTGATGGTACCGTATTCAATGGTGGGAACCATACCAAAGGTAGGAAGATTGGTGATGCCGGAAAAAGCGGCAGAAACATCTTTGACTATTTTATCCAGTTCACGGATTTTGTGAAGCATGGCACTTCGCATTTGCTGTATCTCTGTTGTTGTCATGCGATATTGTTCCATCAAACTATCAACATAAAACCGAAATCCCTGACTGGAAGGGATTCGCCCTGCAGAGGTGTGAGGTTGTACCAAAAATCCCATTTCCTCTAAGTCGCCCATTTCATTTCGAATGGTTGCGGCACTTAGATTAAGATCAGTATTTTTGGCAATACTGCGGGAGCCTACGGGTTCAGCATTTTGAATATACCCTTCGACAATGGCACGCAATATGGATTTTTTTCTATCATCTAATGCCATGGAATCAACTCCCTTCAGAGAATTTGTTAGCACTCACCTTGATAGAGTGCTAAAACAATTATCCTTAGCATAGCATGGGGAGGGGTTTTTGTCAAGGACTTTTCTCAAAAATATATACAAAAATGGAAAAAAACGAGAAGGGTTTTTGGTGGGGATAGAAAATGGACAAAAAGAGGAGACTTATTTTAGAGAAAACTATGCAGAAATAACTTGAATCGTATGAAATGCTATGGTATAATAATACGATAAATTACAACAAAAAATCTATTATTTCGGGGGTGAGGATATGGAGTTTCAGGTAGTGTCTGAGTATCAACCGGCAGGAGATCAACCAAAAGCCATTGCAAAACTTTCTGAGGGCGTTTTAAAGGGCGATAAATTTCAAACTTTAATGGGTGTGACGGGAAGTGGTAAGACATATACCATGGCAAAGGTAATTGAACAAGTGCAAAAGCCTACATTGGTTCTTGCTCATAACAAAACTCTTGCGGCACAACTTTGCAGTGAGTTCAAAGAGTTGTTCCCCAATAATTCTGTGGAATACTTCGTGTCTTACTATGACTATTACCAGCCGGAAGCATATATCCCTTACTCGGATACCTATATTGAAAAAGATGCATCCACCAATGAAGAAATTGACAAACTGCGCCATAGTGCCACAGCGGCACTTTTTGAGCGAAAGGATGTTATTATTGTTGCCAGTGTTTCGTGTATTTATGGATTGGGTGATCCCATTGATTATAACAACATGGTTATTTCCATGCGTCCCGGAATGATAAAGGATCGCGATGAAGTGGTTGCAAAGTTAATCGAGATTCAGTATGAACGTAACGAAATCAATTTTACCAGAAATAAATTCCGTGTCCGTGGAGATGTGTTGGATATTTTCCCGTCTGAATCCAGCGGTAATGCCGTTCGAGTTGAATTTTTTGGTGATGAAATCGAACGTATTTATGACATTAATCCGGTGAGTGGTGAAGTGGTTGCAGAGCGAAAGCATGTGGCGATATATCCGGCATCTCACTATGTTACCACTGCGGATAAAAGAGAAGCAGCTATATTAAGCATTGAGAAAGAATTAGAGGAGAGAAGAAAAGAACTTTTAGAGGATAACAAGTTGGTTGAGGAGCAACGTTTGGAGCAAAGAACGCACTATGATATTGAGATGATGCGTGAAACCGGTTTTTGTAATGGAATCGAGAACTACTCCCGACATATCAGCGGTCGTGCACCGGGCACGCCACCATTTACCTTACTTGATTATCTACCGAAGGATTTTCTCTTATTTGTGGATGAGTCTCATGTTACATTGCCGCAGGTACGTGCTAT
>JAZRQC010000066.1:0-10252 GCA_045649565.1 Ructibacterium sp. | reverse complement strand
GTAGAGCCCACGACGACGTTTGGTTCCACCACAACGGGGACTGCGAATGATTGGTATGGAGAGACAACCACAAACTTCCAAACAGTGCAAGGGACAGAATCTGTGCCTCAGGCGCCCACAGCCAATAACGGTTGGTCCGGTGCGACACAGGGAGACGGTGGTTGGAATGTAAATGCTAATCAGAGTTTTTCTGATACGACACAGCAACCTGTTCAGCCGACTTATGGGGGTTGGCCCGCTCAAGAGCATAACACATCTTCAGAGTGGAATGGGAATGCTGCATACGGTAACGGATACGGAACTGTTCCGGGTGCAGGCGTTTACACCGAGCATGTGAAGAAGGCGAAAAAGCCTAATCGTGGAAAAGGTATCGTGGCGGTGATGCTGATTTTGACCTTGCTGAACATGATGTTATTTGCCGGAGCATTTGTTATGGGAACACAATATGGTAAAAGCGGAAGTCGAGTTAATTCCAAGCAGGATCTGGTTGATAAGATGAGACAAGAGCCTGATAAGAAGGATGAAGGAGAGGCTCCTGCCGGAGAAGTTATGGACACCGCTGAGATTGCTCGAACTGTGGGTCCTGCGGTGGTGGGAATCACCAGCGAAGTGGAAGGCGGTCAAGGACTGTTTGGCGGCCTCACCCAGTCCAGTTCAGAGGGGTCCGGTATTATTCTCAGTGAAGACGGATATATTGTTACCAATAACCATGTGGTGGAAAATTCTAACGCGGTAGTAGTAACCCTAAACACCGGTGCAGAGTATGAGGCAGAAGTCATCGGCGTAGATGAACAAACCGATCTTGCGGTGATTAAGATTGAGGCGGAGGAAGATTTGACCGTTGCTACCTTAGGTGATTCCAGCAAATTGGAAGTGGGAGAACGGGTAGTAGCCATTGGTAATCCCATGGGTCTGGAGTTCTTCGGAAGTGTTACCCAAGGTATTGTCAGTGCGGTAAACCGTACCATTAGTATTGATAATCGAACCATGGATTTGATTCAGACAGATGCGGCAATCAACTCCGGTAACTCGGGTGGTGCACTCATCAATGCCTATGGCGAAGTAATCGGTATCAATTCCGTGAAACTGGCATCAACCGGTGTAGAGGGAATGAGTTTTGCGATTCCCATTTCCGAGGCAAATCCGATTATTGCGGATCTGCTGGAATACGGCTATGTGAAAGGTCGTCCCATCATCGGTGTAGCAACTCGTGATGTAAGTTTCTATATGGCAAAAATTTATTCTTGGCCGGAAGGTGCGCAGGTTATGAGTGTTACCAGTGATTCTGCACGGGATGCAGGCTTAGAGCAGGGTGATATTATTACCAAGGTCAATGGCGTAGAGATTACCTCCGGGGCGGAATTGAATCAGGAAAAGGATAAGTATAAGCCCGGTGATACACTGGAATTGGAAGTATATAAATACGAAAGCGGAGAGACAGAAACCGTTAAGGTTGTTTTGAGCGAACAGATTCCGGGATAAAGAAAAGACCGCCCGTCAGGGCGGTCTTTTTTGGCAGAGAAAAGCAAGTACTGATGACAAAATATCCAAGAAAATCAAAAACCTCTTCTTGCGCTTTGAAAATTTCTTTGGTATAATGTCATAAAGTAAGGAGATGAGTTGATGTCCGGTTATTATGGAATCCCGATGCATATGCATTCTTGTTGGGAACGAAATGCCAGCATGGAAGGGCATATGTATCAGTTGCAACAATTGGGCTTGAAATATTGTTATATTACCGATCATGATGTGCGTATGGGTCGCAGAAAATGTCATGTACAGCAATTTGATTTTTCTCAGGGAAGTCTCTATGCGGAGGATTACCCCGAAAAGTTTTGCGGATTTCAAAATGTTGTCGGTTCCGTCGTTATGACGGAAGAAGGGGAGATGTGCCTTTCTGCCACGGCTGATTCGGAGGAGTGGAGTGTGTCGTCTGCCACCTTTGATTCCTATGCAAAACGGCACGAACTCGCTTTGATTTCTGAGTTGATGTTACATTTGGGAATGCGGATGACAGAGCCGGATGATGATATCAGGATTGTGGTAGATGTGGAACTTTCCATGCGACCGCCGGAATTTCAAAACGGTCATATCCTTTATGTTTTTGGAAACAGTGAAGGCTTAGCGGATGAATATCATGCGGTAAAGAACATGACAGTTGATGGGGAGCGGTACACGCTGCATCTATTGGAAGATGCCAAGGAGATTGGTGGCGGTGACAATGTATTTAAAACAGTTACCTTTTCTGTGGCATGCCGGAACGGAAAATCTGCCAAACTCTTTGTGAATCATTTTTCCACCACGTGGGAGCACTCCTTTGAGGAAGGAAGAAAAAGGCAACAGGAACTGGCAGATGAACTGGGAAAGAAGTACGGGATTACGTTCTTTGTTACAACAGAGATTTCAGATGCAGGTCGACATAAAAACAGTTTTTCAACAAAGGTTCCCATTATGGATTATGAGGCATTGGGCTTTGAGATAACAGAGGAATATGCCATCCGACACGTGCTGAACCATGGCGGAATCTTTTCTATCAACCATCCCTTTGAACCGTATAAACGGTTGATGAGAGAGGTACCGGAGCGAAAGGAAGAGTTTTATCAGACCGTGAAGGAGGAGTATCTTTCCAATCGGGGTCTTGGTGCTTCTTTGATTGAGGTGGGATTCCCAATGGGAAGAAGCGGATTCACCTTTGAGGATCACCTGAGGTTGTGGGATACCCTGACATTGGATGGAATTATTCTGTCTGCCTATGGTGATAGTGATACCCACGGAAGGTTAGGGTTTTTTGAAGGGAATAACTTTGTCGGCTACATCTATGCAGAAGAGCCGGGTGAAGATGCGTTTATCCAGTCCATGAAGGCAGGTAATATGTATACGGGAGATCCGGTGTATCTGGAAAAAATGAATATTAACTTTACGGATGATGAGAAGCATCCCATGGGAAGTGTTGTTTATACGGATAAGCCCCATCGTGTAACGCTGGCCATACAAGGTGCAAAAAAAGGAATGGAACTTGTATGGAATGTAAACGGAAAAGATTTAGAACCTATTCCGATAGAGGGGGACTACCATGGTGGTGTGGAGATTCCCGTGGAGGGTAGTGTGAATTTTGCTCGTGCGGCTCTTTATGATAAGGGACGATGCATCATGATGACCAATCCCATTCACACAACGGCGGATAGGACATTCTATGAAGGTGTTTGTTCGGAAAGGAAAGTGGAATTATGAGATGGAAAGATTTGATTCATTCCAGCGGAAGAAATGCGGAGAATCATATTATAGCCAGAGTTTTGGATGTTTTTCGACCCGTGCGATTGCCTAAAAGAATTCGTGACAGAAGAAAAGAAAAAATTCTTCATATTGGCGATATTCCCCTTTGGGGATACCCGTATATGAAACGGTTGATTCGTAGAGTGAAGCCTGATGTTTTGGTACATACGGGGGATTTGATTGATAACCTGAAGGTCGGCAGAAAAGAGTCGGATATTCCGCTGTATAAAAGAAGGGTTCCCGGATTGATTCGGTTTATGGAACGGCATGCGAATGAGGTCTATATTGTTCCGGGTAATAACGATTTGGACGAATATATTCAGAAGTGTGTGACCAAAAGCAAGGTGATTCCTGCCAATACAGTAGTGGAAATCCGTGGGCTGTCTTGTTTGCTTTGTCATTGGGTGGCAAAGATAGACGGAGAGGCAGAGTTCTACCTTTATGGTCATGGCCCCACGGGGGATGAACATCGTTTTCATAAGCCGGAGGAGGGTAAGGTTTATTGCAATACCTACTTTGCTCCGACGGTTATTTTCCCAAAGGATAAAACCTATATGGAAGTTCAGAATTATAATGGAGAACGCCATTTGTAGAACGAATCAAAGCCGATGCTTTTGCATCGGCTTTTTGCATAGAAGGTAGAGATTTTATCGCAGTTTTGTACAGATTGTCCGTTTACAAGGGAGCAAACCTGTGCTATACTGATAGAGCTTTAAAGGAGATGAATCAAATGAAACGGGAAGATTTGAGAAATATAGCCATCATTGCTCACGTAGACCACGGTAAGACAACTCTGGTGGATGAGATGCTCAAACAGGGCGGTATCTATCGTGAGAATCAGGTGGTAGAAGAACGAGTTATGGATAATAACGATCTGGAGCGGGAACGTGGTATTACCATTCTTGCTAAGAATACCTCGGTGTATTATCAAGATATCAAAATGAACATCATTGATACCCCCGGCCATGCTGACTTTAGTGGTGAAGTAGAGCGTATCTTGAAAATGGTAAACGGAGTTATTCTGCTGATTGATGCGGCAGAAGGTCCCATGCCCCAGACTCGATTTGTGCTTCAAAAGGCACTTGAGATGCAGCATCGGGTTATCATTGTGGTAAACAAGATTGACCGCCCTGATGCAAGACTGGACGATATTCCGGATGAGATTTTAGATCTGTTGATTGACTTAGAGGCAAGTGACGAACAGTTGGAAAGTCCCGTTATCTTCTGTTCCGGCCGTGCCGGTACCGCATCCCTTTCTCAATATGAGCAGGGAAAGGATTTGACCGTTCTTTTTGAAACCATTAAAAATTATATTCCTGCACCGGAAGGAGAGGAAGAGAAGCCTCTTCAGATGTTGGTTTCCTCCATTGATTATAATGAATATGTTGGACGAATTGCCATCGGTCGGATTGAGCAGGGAGAACTTCGACAGAATCAAGATGTGATGGTCTGTGACTATCACGAAAAACATCAGCCCTACAAATCCAAAATTGCCAATATTTATCAGATTGACGGATTGGGTCGTACACCGGTAGAGAAGGCAAAGGTGGG
This sequence comes from Ructibacterium sp., assembly GCA_045649565.1. Taxonomy (GTDB): domain Bacteria; phylum Bacillota; class Clostridia; order Monoglobales; family Monoglobaceae; genus Ructibacterium. Next base: position 5,428 of record JAZRQC010000066.1, on the reverse strand, counting down.
AGATATCATTTGTTTTTCCGGTATTACCGATATTACCATTGGTGATACGGTAACAGCAGTTGATTTTCCTGAAGCATTGCCCTTTGTGAAGATTAGTGAACCAACCATTGAAATGACTTTCTCGGTAAATGATAGTCCCTTTGCAGGACGGGAAGGTAAGTTCGTTACATCTCGTCAACTTCGTGACCGTTTAATGCGAGAACTTCTCAAAGATGTTTCTTTGAGAGTAGAAGACGGAGATACCACCGACAGTTTCAAGGTGGCAGGTCGTGGTGAGATGCATCTGTCCATTTTGATTGAGACCATGCGCCGTGAAGGATATGAATTCTCGGTCAGCACCCCGAAGGTACTTTTAAAGGAAGTGGACGGCACTCTTTGCGAACCGATTGAGCGTTTGATGATTGACGTGCCGGAAGAGAGTATGGGCGCTGTTATGGAGAAGATGGGAAGCCGAAAGGGTGAACTTCTCCAGATGAATCCTCAGGGAAGTCGGATGCGACTTGAGTACCTGATTCCTGCCCGTGGCTTGCTTGGTTATCGAAGCGAGTTTCTTACCGATACCCGTGGTGAGGGTATTATGAACTCTGTGTTTGACAGTTATCAACCCTTCAAGGGGGAAATCAATCGTCGGCATACAGGTTCTTTGGTTGCTTTTGAAACCGGTGAGGCGGTAGGTTACGGTATCTTCAAGGTGCAGGATCGTGGTTCTATGTTTATCACCCCCGGTACCGCTGTGTATGAAGGTATGATTGTTGGTGTTTCTCCTAAGAGTGAGGATATCAATGTAAATGTCTGCAAGAAAAAGCAACTTACCAATACCCGTGCATCTGGTAGTGATGAAGCGCTTCGTCTGGTTCCTCCCGTACAGATGAGTCTGGAAGCCTGCTTAGAATTTCTGGCAGATGATGAATTGTTGGAAGTAACTCCGGAGCATCTTCGTTTGCGGAAACGTATTTTGAACAACCAACTTCGTGCCAAAGCCAATTCGAAGAATAAATAATGGAAAAGAAAAAGACAGAAACCAATTGGCTTCTGTCTTTTGTTTTACATGAAAGTGATTACTGAGAGGACTCTTCCAGTAGTTTTCGAATCATCTCAACTTCCTCCGGTGAAGCGGTTTCAACGGGAGCAGAACTACCGGAACGACTTGTACTTCCGGTTGTTGCAGATGAACTTGAGGTGGCAGGTCTGCTTACCGTTCCGGAGTTGCCGGGGGTGTAGGATCCGGAAGAACTTGAACCACCGGGAGTGGTGGTAATAACACCGTTTCCTTGCTTGTCATCCGCAGGGGCTACCTTCAAATCAGGTGCTTCCCACTCAGGGAGATAAACTACAACCTCGCCTCTCTTCAAGCCGGAGAGGATTTGAACATTGGTGCCATCGGAAATACCGTATTGAACAGTTGCAAGACGACATCCCTTTGGAATTTCAATGTTTGCTTTCTTGGCCTTCTTAACAGAAGAGGCAGAAGGAGATTTCTTAGCCTGGTTGGCTTTGTTCTTTACAAGAACCACAGCGGATTTTCCGTCGGGGTTGCGAAGTGCTTTCTTGGGAATGTGCAAGGTGTTGTTTGCAGTTGCAAGAATAACCTTTGCAGAAACGTTCATGCCGGTCTTTAAGGTGCCGGGATTCTCCACTGAGATTTCAACATCAAATACCAGTTTACCATCTTTGTTCCGAGATCCTTCGGGAGATACGCTGCTGATCTTTCCGGTAAAGGTTTTGTTAGGAACAGAATCGGTGGTAACAGATGTACGTAATCCGGGTCTGATTTCGGCAATCTTGGCTTCTTCAATCTGGGTGGTAAACCGCATGGAAGAAGTATCGGTAATTACCATCATGGGATTTTTGGTATCGGTCATTGCTACGTTATCGCCGACCTTTGCATTCTTTTCGGTAACAACACCGCTTACAGGAGAAACAATGGTGTAGCGATTCAACTGATTTTCAGCAACCGCAATGTCGATTTCGTCGTTCTTTTGATCGTACTGACTGGCCTTTTGGTCAAGTTCTGCTTTGGTATCTTTCACAGAGGCAATGACAGAACCTGCAGAAACAGAAGAGCCATGACGAACATTAACAGAAGAAACAGTGCCGGATACAGAAGATGTAAGAGTTACAACGGAATCATCGTCACGTTTCAGGGTACCAATAATCTGACCGGCAGAAACGCTTTGACCATTCTGGATGGTCAGGGATTGAATCACACCTGCCTCGGATGCATAAATCCGAAGAGGAGCGGTATTGTAACTACCTACGGCTTTGGACTTCTCCAATTGGTTTTCAGCACGTTGCAGAGCAAGTTGTGCATCAGCGTCATCCAGCTGATAAAGGACGGTGCCGGCTTCTACACGTTCACCCAATTCCACGGGAGCATCCATAACAGTACCGGATACGGTAGAGGTGATGGTGTAGTGAGCATTGGCAGACAAGGTTCCTGAAACGTTCAAAGAGGAGATAACATTTCCTCTGGAAACAGACGCTCTTGCATAGCCGCGCAGAGGATCTGTAATAACCGGAATGGTAAGAATCAGAGCCGCCACCAGGAAAAGTGCAATTATGGGGACACCAACACGTAAAAGAATCTTCTTGTTTTTCTTAAAGAAGGATGTTGGTGCCTCCTCCGCCTCGTCAGTGGTGGTGTTTGTAATATGTGAAGAGATATCCCCCAAACGAGTGGTCTCGTACATAGCACTTTCATCGTAATCCGGAGTTGCTGATGCAAAGTCGCCGGAGGGTGATTCGGGTGCAGCCGGACTTACCGGCGGTTCGGCACCGGCAGTCGGGGCAACAGGTGCCTCGGGGTTTGTGTTATTGTCTGAATACAGGACGAAATCCTCCAAGGGTTCGTCGTCGTTACCATGAAATAGATTACGCAACCAATTTGCCATGTTTTATTTGCCTCCTAATAGAATCTCTATCTGTTTGTGGTATGCAATGCTTATTAACTATACTTTTGTTTGACATACTTTTAATCACATTATATCATATTATAACAAAACAATATTTCGATTGTGTTAAAGAATTGTTAAGATTCCAAAACTTTTTTCTGTTTTTTGGCGTGAATTAAGCGTTATATTACATCTTGCCATGTTAAGATTTTAGGATACCCAAGTTTGATATTTATTATTGCAAAGATGAAAGATATGATATATGATAAAGTATGATATTTTGTAGAATTTTATATTATGCTTGATTTTCTTGGAATAATGTAAACCTTTGCTTGCAAAATACGACAAAATCATGTAAATTACACATGGAATCTGCTTGTTTGTTTGGGTTGGCAAGGTGTGATATCCGAAAAATATGGGTATTATCATTGAAACAGGGAAACAATAAGTGGAGTGGTTAAAAGTTAATATTGTAGCATCCGCAGAATTTTTAAATTGTTTGTCGGACACGATGTTATAGAGAATGATTACAGGAGGTAATATTTATGAGTGAAATTAAAAGAATTGGCGTTATGACTGCCGGTGGCGACTGTCCCGGTCTGAATGCGGTTATCCGTGCGGTCACCAAAACTGCAATCCAGAAGTATGGTCTGGAAGTCGTTGGTATTAAGCATGGTTATCGTGGTCTGTTTCTGGGCGGCGATAACTTTGTAAAATTGGGTCTTGAGGATGTTTCTGGTATTATCACAAAGGGTGGTACCATCCTCTATAGTTCTAATAAGGATAATCTGTTCGATTATACTTATACCGATGAAAACGGTGTAGAGCATAAGAATGTGGATATGTCCGATGTAGGTGTTGAGAACCTGAAGAAAGCAGGGATTGATGCCATGGTTATCATCGGTGGTGACGGTACTTTAACTTCCGGTCGTGACTTTGCAAGAAAGGGTGTTAAGGTAATCGGTGTTCCCAAGACCATCGATAACGATTTGGCATCTACCGATACTACGTTCGGTTTTGATACTGCAGTTGCAGCTGCAACCGAAGCAATTGACCGTTTGCGGACTACTGCAGAATCCCACAGTCGTACCATTGTTGTTGAGGTTATGGGACGTTATGCAGGATTTATCGGTATTGCATCTGCCATTGCCGGCGGTTGTGATGCGGCATTGATCCCCGAAGTTCCTTACGACATCAACAAGGTAGCGGAAGCGATCAAGGCAAATCGTGCTCGTGGCAAGAACTTTGCACTGGTTGTTGTTGCTGAAGGTGCAAAGCCTATCGATGGAGATGTTGTTGTTTCCAAGGTCGTTGAGGATAGTCCCGATCCCATCCGTCTGGGCGGTATCGGTGAAGTTGTTGCAGGTCAGCTTGAAAAATTGGCAGGTCTTGAGAGCCGTGCAACGGTTCTGGGTCACGTACAAAGAGGTGGTACTCCTACTGCCTATGATAGAATCCTGTCCACCCGTTACGGTTCCTATGCAGTAGAGCTCTTAATGGAAGGCAAGTTTGGTAACATGGTAACGCTGAAAGGCGCAGAACTGAGTTACGATTCCTTAGAGAATGTTATTGGTAAGAATAAGGCGGTAGAAGAGGATAGTTACTGGATTGAAACTGCTCGTAGAATCGGCATTTGCTTGGGTGACTAATCTTTTTTGAAAATATTTCAAAAAAAGACTTGCATTTTGGATTTTTATGTGCTATAATATTTCACGCTTGTAAAAGAGCCAGAAATTACGTAAAGATTTGATTTCATAGATTGAAAGAGGTGAAACATCATGAAACAGGGTATTCATCCCGATTATAAGGAGACCACTATTAAGTGTGCCTGCGGTAATGTGATTGAAACCGGTTCCACCAAGGAAGACATCCGTATCGAAATTTGCTCTGCTTGTCATCCTTTTTACACCGGTAAGCAGAAGCTGGTAGATACCGGCGGCCGTGTTGACAAGTTCAGAAAGCGTTTTGGTCTGGACAAATAAGAACATTGCAATCAAAAAAACGATTCCTTTTGGAAACGGGTTTTTATTTTTTATATTACCAAGCCGCCGTTGGGACTCAATACCTGTCCGGTGATAAACCCTTCCGTGTCGGAGAGGAAGAAGATAGCCTCGGCAATCTCCCGGGGTGTACCCAATCGTCCAAGGGGCGTTTCTTCTTTCAATTGCGCCATGGTATCAGCGTCCAGCGTTTCGTTCATCTTTGTATCAATTACTCCGGGAGCAACACAATTGACCCGAATTCCCGAGGGCCCCACTTCTTTGGCAAGGGCCTTGGTCATTCCGATCAGTCCGGCCTTGGCGGTGGAGTAGGCCACCTCGCAAGCAGACCCGGTTAAACCCCAAATGGAGGAAACATTGACAATCGCACCGCTTTTTTGGTGTATCATATGAGGAAGTACTCCGCGGGTGCAGTAGAAAGCACCGGAGAGGGTTACATCCATCATCCGTTTCCAGTCTTCGTCCGAGAGAGCGTCAAAAAAACCGAATTGAGCAAAGCCTGCATTGTTGATGAGAATATCAACCCCGGGAATTTGA
>JAZRQC010000065.1:0-8948 GCA_045649565.1 Ructibacterium sp. | reverse complement strand
ATTCATACCGAGCACGCAGACGGATACTTCCCCGTCCGGTACGGTAGATTTCCTGCATTTCTTCTTTATTATATAACAATGCTCCGCCAAAGGGGAAATCAGGAGCAGGCATTACCTCGGAAAGATCTGCCTCAGGGTCTTTCATTACAAGGCAGGTGGCTTCGCACAGTTCTTTTAAGTTAAAGCTACAGATGTTGGATGCCATACCAACCGCAATACCCTGATTGGGATTTGCTAAGATGTTGGGGAAGGTGGTAGGGAGCAGGACGGGTTCCAACATGGTTCCGTCGTAGTTGTCTACAAAGTCAATGGTATCCTTGTCCATATCCCGAAAAATTTCACTACAAACCTTGGAGAGTTTTACCTCGGTGTAACGGGATGCGGCGTATGCCATATCTCGAGAGTATTGCCGACCAAAGTTTCCCTTGGAATCTACCAAAGGAAGAAGCAAGGCGCCGTTTCCTTCGGTAAGACGAACCATGGTCTCGTAAATGGCCTGATCGCCGTGGGGGTTCAGGCGCATGGTCTGGCCCACTACATTGGCGGATTTGGTTCTGCCACCTGACAGGAGTCCCATCTTATACATGGTATAAAGAAGCTTTCGGTGAGAGGGCTTAAATCCGTCAATCTCGGGGATGGCACGGGAGATGATTACGCTCATGGCATAGGGCATATAGTTTTTTTCCAGAGTTTCGGTAATCTGTTGCTCTGCAATGATTGGTTGGTTCATGCGTTTCTCTCCTCTCTGCTACATCACGTCGGTCAAGTCAATAAACTCGTGACCGAAGTTTGCAATGTGTTCTTTTCTGCCGGCAAGGTTGTCGCCCAGGAGAAGGTCGAACATCTCCTGTGTTTTGATCACATCGTCCGGCATAACTTTAATCAAACGACGTGTTTCCGGATTCATGGTGGTTTCCCACATCATTTCAGGCTGGTTCTCACCAAGACCTTTGCTTCGTTGGATGGTGTACTTTTGTCCATCTAACTTTTCCATGATCTCGGTCTTTTCTGCCTCGTTAAAGGCGAAATAAGATTTATCCTTGCAGGTAATCTCATAAAGAGGAGATTCTGCAATATAGACATATCCTTTGTCAATTAAGGTAGGTGTCAAACGATAAAGCATGGTCAGGATCAGGGTTCGAATCTGATATCCGTCCACGTCCGCATCGGTACAGATGATAACCTTGTTCCAACGGAGGTTGTCCAGTTCGAAGGAGTTCAGTTCTTTGTTGTGCTTACTGCTGATTTCAACACCGCAACCCAGAACCTTCAAAAGGTCCACAATGACTTCGCTCTTGAAAATCTTGTCATACTCTGCCTTCAGACAGTTGAGGATTTTACCGCGGATGGGGATGATAGCCTGAAATTCACTGTCTCGTCCCAATTTACATGCGCCCAATGCAGAGTCACCCTCTACGATATAGACTTCCCGACGGGAGATATCTTTGCTTCGACAGTCCACAAACTTCTTAACACGGTTGGCAACGTCGATGGTTCCGCCCAGTTTCTTCTTGATGTTGATGCGGGTTTTCTCTGCGGTTTCCCGACTTCGCTTGTTCACCAGAACCTGTTCACAGATTTTCTCGGCGTCCATCTTGTTTTCCACAAAGTAGATGCTCAGTTGTTCACGCAGGAACTCGGTCATAGCATCCTGAATAAACTTGTTGGTAATTGCCTTTTTGGTCTGGTTGGCGTAACTGGTGGCGGTAGAGAAGGAGTTGCTCACCAGAATCAAACTGTCTTCAATATCCGAAAACTGAATCTTACTCTCAGTTTTGTTGTATTTGTTGTTTTGTTTCAGGTATTGGTCAATGGCGTGAACAAAGGCGTTCCGAACCGCTTTATCGGGAGAACCGCCATGTTCCAGATAACTGGAGTTATGGTAGTATTCCAAAGCGTTCTTGGCATTGTTAAAGCAGAATGCGAACTGCATCTTTACTTTATAATCTGCCATATCCTCTCTGTCCCGACCGGTTCGTTCAGCGGCAACAGAGTAGACGGAAGTCAGTTCCTTTTCTTCGCTGATTTCCTTTACGTAGTCCACAATACCATTTTCGTAGTAGTATTCAAAGGTTTCAAAGACACCGGGCGAGGTTTCGTTTTTCAGGACAAACTTCAATCCTGAGTTTACCACCGCCTGCCGCTTTAAAATATCCTGATAGAATTCCAATGAAATGTTAATATCGGTAAAAACTTTCAGGTCGGGCTTCCAACGGATTTTACTTCCGGTGTGGCGATGGCGGAAGGGAGTTTTGGTAAGGCCCCCTTTGTTTTCGCCCTTTTCAAAGTGCAGGTTGAATTTATGGTTATCCCGAAGAATCTCTACATCCATGTATTCGGAACTATATTGGGTAGCGCAGGCACCAAGACCGTTAAGACCCAAAGAATACTCGTAGTCACCACCGGAATTATTTTTATACTTACCGCCGGCATAGAGTTCGCAAAAGACCAGTTCCCAGTTGAACTTTTTCTCCCGTTGGTTGTATTCTACAGGGATGCCTCTGCCGTAGTCCTCAATCTCGATGGAGAGATCCAGATAACGAGTTACGTTAATCAGGTTACCGTAACCTTCTCTTGCCTCATCAATGGAGTTGGAGAGAATCTCAAACATAGAGTGTTGACATCCCTCGATACCATCGGAACCGAAAATAACCGCAGGACGTTTCCGTACCCGATCGGCACCTTTCAGTGAGGAAATACTGGAATTATCATAGGTTTTTGTCGCCATTTTTTCAACCTCCGAAACCCGACATATGGTCGGAAAGACTTTCGTTTGTAAAAGGCAATTCCACAAGAAAATGCCTATTCTACAATATTTTACCACAAAATATTGCGGTTGTCAAACAATTGCATCAAAGGAATATTAAATTATCTGCGGATTCTCTGTGATGGTGTATTCGTTGTTCAGTACCACCCAGTTTTGGGGGAATTCCCGCATGGAATTCCAATATCCGATGCCCCGTAAATTATACTCTCTTGCTAAGGAAAGTTTTGCCTGGATACTCCTCGCATCTTCGAACCATACTTCGTGGAGGTTTCCCTCATCATCGGTGTAACGGAACCAAGGTGACTTTGCAACCTCGTCAAACTGAATCTCGGCACCGAACCGACGTGCCAAATCCACAGCCTCCACGGGAGAGAGGGAGGGAGCACCGGGATTTCCCGCTTGGTAAGGAAGTGTCCAGTCATAGCCGTAGGTGGGGATGCCCAGTAATATTTTCTCTCGTGAAATTCGGGTCAGGGCATAGTCTACCACCTTTCGAACATTTTGAATGGGAGCCACGGCCAACGGCGGGCCGAAGGTATAGCCCCATTCGTAGGTCATCAAAAGCACGGCATTGGTAGCGGCGCCGATGCCGGCATAGTCATGTCCCTCGTAGAGAACACCACGCTGGGTATCACTGGTTTTGGGTGCAAGGGCAGAGAGAAGGGGATAACCCAACGGATTCAATCGAAGCCGAAGATTTTGCAAAAAGGTAATATAGTCATACCGCTCCTCCGGATAGATGAACTCAAAGTCCACATCCACTCCGGCAAATCCCTTTTCCTGAACAGTTGCAAGAATTTCGTTGATTAACTGTTCTTGCTGAGCAGGATTGTTAAAGATGATGCTGGCTCGTTCATTGCTGAAATTCCCTTGCTCGGTCAAGGTGGAAAGGTGAAGAAGGGGACGGGTTGGATATTCGTTTGTGATTTGAAGAAGTTGGGCATCCTCTAAGGGGAGAAGGTTTCCGGTTACGCTCAATCCGTAGGTAAAGGGGGTGAAATAGGAGAGATAGGGCATCTGCTCCCGAAGCAATGAATCCTCTATGTAGGGATAGGCGTAACTGTTGGTGATAAAATCACCTTTCTCTCCTTGGTTCTCATACCGGATTACAATTTCGTCACCTAAGGAGAGGGAGGGAGATCCTTTTAGATAGTAGTTGTTCCGAAGCAGTTGATAGATGGTGGTGTCGTATTGTCCGGCAATGGAAAAAAGCGTCTCTCCCGTGGTTACTTTATGGATGATCTCCGGGATTTGAACCACAATTGCCTGTCCCACCACCAGAGAATCCCTTTCGGAAAGGCCGTTGTCTGCCAGTAAACTTCGAAGATTCACTCCGTATCGGCGTGCAATTTGGATGGGGGTATCTCCTGACTTGACAATATAAATAATCATAGCAAAGCCTCATTTCTACACAGGTCGTTGTGGTATTATTTATATACATATGAAGGATGATTTATGCAGAGGTTAAGGGAAACTTTCCGGTGTTGCACAGGGAAGAAATTTATGATATAATAATAAAATGAGTTTTAAGGAAGCAAATCAAGGAGGAAAAACCTATGATAGGAATTATCGGCGCAATGTCTGTTGAAATTGAAGGCATCAAAGCCATTATGACGGAAAAAGAAGATACAATTTTTGGAGATTTAACATTTACAAAGGGTAAGCTTTTGGGCAAAGATGTTGTTATTACTGTCTGCGGAGAAGGCAAAGTAAACGCCGCTATGTCTGCACAGACCATGTGCCTGAACTATCGCCCACAGATTGTCATAAACACCGGTGTTGCAGGCGGTCTTGCAGATGGTCTTAAGGTTGGAGATGTTGTGGTGGGAACCGCCGCGGTGGAACATGATATGGACATGTCTCCTCTTGGTTTTGAAAAGGGGTTTATCTGTGGTGTTGACGGAATCTATATGGAGTGTGACGAAGGGGTTGTAAAGGCTTTGTCGCAAAGTGTAGAGCAATGCGGTCTGTCCTATCAGACGGGAGTGATTGCATCGGGTGATCAATTTATCAGTGACAGTGGTAAGAAAGAATGGCTCAAAGACACGTTCCATGCCGCCGCTTGCGAGATGGAAGGGGGAGCCATCGGTCATGTATGTGTGAGAAATCACATTCCCTTTGGTATTCTTCGTGCCATTTCGGACGGTGGCGATGATGAGGCGTCTTTGTCCTTTCCGGAATTTGTTGCTCTTGCGGCAAAGAATTCCATTGAGGTAGTGAAGCGATTTGTGGAAATGCAGTAAGGAATGAGGTGCTTTTATGGAATTTGAAAAGTTGATAAAGGATCGGTATTCTGTGAGAAAGTTTAAGGCGGAACATCTGCCCGATGAGGCAATCAATGCCATTTTGGATGCGGCAATGAAAGCGCCTACGGGATGTAATTTTCAACCCCAGAGGATTCTCGTTTTGAATACCGATGCATCCATGGATAAATTGCGGAAGTGTACCAAGTGTCAATTCGGTGCACCAACTGCCATGTTGGTATGTTATAATGAGGAAGAAAGTTGGAAGCGTCCCTATGATGGTGCTCTGTCTGCGCCGGTGGATGCGGTCATTGTGACCACACATATGATGCTTGCGGCACAAAACGTGGGCGTTGGAAGTTGTTGGGTAATGCATTTTGATCCGGAGGCAATGAGAGAAGAATTCCATATTCCTGAGCATATCAAGCCGGTGGCACTTTTGGTTATGGGCTACCCTGCAGAGGATTCCGTGCCCCATGAATTCCATAGTAAGTTCCGACCCATGAATGAGATTGTGACATACGAGGAGTTTTAAGTTTATGCAATACGGAACTATGGTGGAGGGAAGATTTCTCTCCCGTCCCAATCGGTTTATTGCCATGGTAGAGGTTGATGGCGTGAGTCAGGTCTGCCATGTAAAAAATACAGGAAGATGCCGGGAACTCCTGCCGGAAGGCGCAAGAGTTTGGCTGGAACAGTCCGACAATCCCCAACGAAAAACAAAGTATGACCTGATAACTGTGGAAAAACAGGGCAGACTAATCAATATGGATAGTCAGGCACCCAACAAGGTGTTTGGTGAATGGGTGAAAGAAAGTGGATATTTTCAAAACATCACCTTGATCAAGCCGGAATCAAAGTACAAGAATTCCCGATTTGATTTCTATGTGGAAGCAGACGGGAAAAAGCACTTTGTGGAAGTGAAGGGCGTAACCTTGGAGGAAGATGGGGTGTTGATGTTTCCTGATGCACCTACCGAGCGAGGTGTCAAGCACCTGAAGGAACTGATGGATGCAGTAGGGGACGGATATGGCGGACATATCTTCTTTGTGGCGCAAATGGAGGATTGCAAGTATTTTATCCCAAACAGAAAAACACATCCTGCTTTTGCAGATGTGCTTTTGGAAGCAAAAATGTGTGGCGTACAGGTGCATTGTGTGAGTTGTGTGGTTGCGTCCGATGCCCTGACGATCAAAGATTTTGTGCCTGTGCAACTTGAGAAAGCGGAGGAAGAATGATGCGGATAATGGAAGGGTTAAAGCCCGAACGGGTATTTTTCTATTTTGAGGAGATTTCCAAGATTCCGAGAGGTTCGGGGAATCGGGAATCAATCAGTGCATATTGTCTGGAGTTTGCGAAAAAATTCGGACTCAAAGCGGAGCGGGACAATGCCTGCAATGTGATAATATATAAAGATGGAAGCAAAGGCTATGAAAATGCCAAACCGATGATTCTTCAGGGGCATCTGGATATGGTGTGTCAAAAGGAAGTCGGAAGCACCTTTGATTTTGAAAAAGATGCCATCGTTCTGCAACGAGAGGGAGATTTGATTTCGGCAGACGGAACCACGCTGGGTGCGGATAACGGTGTTGCGGTAGCTATGATGTTGGCGATTTTGGAAAGTGATACCATTCCTCATCCGCCTCTTGAAGCGGTGTTTACCACCGATGAAGAGGTTGGTATGCTGGGAGCAATGGAACTGGATATGTCCAAGCTAAAAGGACGTATGATGATTAATATTGATTCGGAAGATGAATCCATCCTGACCGTATCTTGTGCAGGCGGGAGTGAAGTGTCTTTGGAGATTCCCTACACCACCCAAAAGCAAGAAGGCAAGCAGATACGGATTTCTGTCAACGGCCTCAAAGGTGGTCACTCCGGTGTGGAGATTGACAAAGGCGGCGTAAATGCCAATATCCTTTTGGGCAGAATTCTGCAGTATGCAAAGGGAATTGTTCCCTTTGGGTTGGTACGTGTGGATGGAGGAGATAAGGGAAATGTCATTCCCCGATCTGCGTCGGCAGAACTGATTTGTGAGGATGCCGAGAAGTTGGCGGATGCTCTTTGTGAGTATGGTGCAATTATGCAAAAGGAGATTCAGGCAAGGGAACCTGATTTTCGATTGGAAACAGAAATCTTAGCAGATTGTGGCGGAGCGGTTCTGGCAGAGGGGTTAGGAGAAAAGTTGATTTATCTTCTCTTGTGTGCACCCAATGGCGTTCAGGAAATGAGTGCTGAGATTTCAGGTTTGGTGGAAACCTCTTTGAATCTGGGTGTTTTGAGCACAAAGGAGCATATGATTCGTCTTTGCTTTGCATTGCGGAGCAACAAACAGTCGGCATTGAGTGCGCTGGAGGAAAAAGTGACTGCCTTTGCATCCTGCATTCCCTGCAAGGTATCTCTTTCGGGCCAGTATCCGCCCTGGGAGTTTAAAAATGATTCAATTCTGCAAAAGAGATACCAAGAGGCGTACAGAGATAGATTTCAAAAAGAAATGCAGGTAGAGGCCATTCATGCAGGGTTAGAGTGTGGTGTGTTTGCAGCGGGTCTGCAAGGACTTGATTGTATCTCTGTGGGCCCCAATCTGGCGGATATCCATACCACCGAGGAACGAATGAGTATTTCGTCGGTGGAGCGGGTTTATCAGTTGGTTCTGGATGTATTGGAAAAATCTCGTTAAATTATTTTTTTGTCTTGCAGTTTGGGATGAAGTATGGTACAATGCAGAACATATGTAAAAAATTTTGTCGACAGACACAGAAACGGAGAGTTTTATGAGTAGTAATTTCAAACCCTATGTTCCGGCTGAAAAGGTAACGCCGGAAATTACCGTTACATCCATTGTAATGGGCATTCTTTTGGCAGTTATCTTTGGTGCTGCCAATGCTTATCTGGGACTTCGGGTAGGTATGACAGTTTCCGCATCCATTCCTGCGGCGGTTATCGCCATGGGTGTCATTCGCGTGATTATGCGGAAAAATTCCATTTTGGAAAGTAACATTGTCCAGACAACCGGTTCTGCCGGTGAATCTCTGGCGGCAGGTGCTATCTTTACCTTGCCGGCACTGTTTTTATGGGCGGCAGAAGGTAAAATGGACAAGCCCGGTATTGTTTCCATCACCTTGATTGCACTTTTGGGCGGACTTTTGGGTGTCTTCTTTATGGTTCCTTTGAGAAATGCTTTGATTGTTAAGGAACACGGCATTCTTCCCTATCCGGAAGGAACCGCTTGTGCGGAGGTTTTGCTTGCCGGAGAAGAGGGTGGTGCCAATGCATCAACTGTATTTGCAGGTATGGGATTTGCGGCACTGTTTAAGTTCATTATTGACGGTCTTAAGTTGGTAGCAGGTGAGGTTTCCTACCACGTGAAGGGCTTTGCCGGTGAAATCGGAACACAGATTTATCCTGCCGTTATGAGTGTAGGTTATATCTGCGGTGCCAGAATTTCTTCTTACATGTTTGCCGGTGGCGTACTCAGTTGGTTGGTTCTGATTCCCATGATTGTTCTGTTTGGCGAGAATATCACCTTGTACCCCGGCGCAGTTCCCATTGGTGAAATGTATGCGGCAGGCGGTGCAAGTGCCATCTGGAGTTCTTACATTCGTTATATCGGCGCAGGTGCTCTTGCAGCAGGCGGTATCATCAGCCTTGTTAAATCTCTTCCCCTTATTGTTAAAACCTTTACAGGTGCTTTAAAGAGTATGAAAGGTGCAGGCGCAATATCAACAGAACGTACTGCAAGAGATATTAACCTTAAAATAGTTATTATTGCTATTCTTATTCTTACAATTCTTATCTGGCTCATTCCTGCAATTCCCGTATCACTTCTTGGTGCATTTATTATTGTTATCTTCGGCTTCTCCTTTGCAACCGTTTCTTCAAGAATGGTTGGTCTTGTTGGTAGCAGTAACAACCCCGTTTCAGGTATGGCTATTGCA
>JAZRQC010000064.1:0-48548 GCA_045649565.1 Ructibacterium sp. | reverse complement strand
GTTCTTGGGTGTATACTGGAATTATTGAATAGCAGGAGGTAGCATTTCATGAAATATATTGTTGTTTTAATCGACGGAGCCGCAGATACTCCCGTTCCTGAACTGGGCGGCAAAACCCCTCTGGAAGTTGCAAACAAGCCTCATATTGACGCTTTGGCAAGCAAGGCACAAATGGGCATGACCATCACCGTCCCCGGTGATCTTCCTCCGGGCAGCGATGTGGCGAATCTGTCTGTATTCGGCTATGACCCACAGAAATATTATACCGGTCGTTCTCCTTTAGAGGCGGCATCCATCGGTGTTCCTTTGGAACTGACCGACACCACCTTCCGTGCCAATCTGGTCACCTTGTCCGAGGAGGATTCCTATGAGGCAAAGACCATGGTGGACTATAGTTCCGACGAAATCTCTACTGAAGAGGCACATCAGTTGATTCAAGCGGTAAACGATGTCCTTAAAACCGATGATTATGAGTTCTTCGGCGGCACCAGTTATCGTCATTTGATGGTATGGCACAACAAGGAAAACAACTTCTCCTTAACGCCTCCTCATGACATTTCCGATCGGGTGGTTGGGGAATACCTGCCCAAGGACGAGACCATTCTCAACCTGATGAAGAAAAGTTACGACATCTTAAAAGACCATCCTGTCAACCTCGCAAGACAAGAAAAAGGGTTACGCCCTGCCAATTCTATCTGGGTTTGGGGTAACGGAACCAAACCTGCTCTTGATACCTATCAGGAACGGTTCGGCATCCGAGGCGCCGTGATTTCTGCCGTAGACCTGATCAAAGGTATTGGCGGATGTGCCGAACTTGATGTTATTGAAGTTCCCGGAGCAACCGGAACGGTACATAGCAACTTCAGCGGCAAAGCAGATGCTGCCATTTGTGCCCTGAAGGAAGGTGCTGATTTCGTTTATCTCCACATGGAGGGCGCTGACGAAGCAGGCCATCGAAAAGAGATTGAGAATAAGGTAAAATCCATCGAACTGATTGACAGCAAGATTGTTGCTCCCTTAATTGCATATCTGAAAGAATGTGGTGAAGACTATCATATATTGGTAATGCCCGATCATCCCACTCCTCTTGCCCTGCGCACTCATACCTCTGATCCCGTGCCCTACCTCCTCTATAAGAGTGAAGCAGAAGAAAACCACGAGGCACGTTCTTACACCGAGGCTATGGCGGATGCAACCGGCATTGTAGAACCTCACGCACATCTTCTGATGGATCAACTCCTTGGCTAAAACTTGAAAAAACCCTTGCAATTTTAATGGCAATCTGTTAGAATAGGGTATTATGACTTACAATTTCATCCGCCCACCGATGAAATTGTCTACTATTCTCGTGGGCAGAAAGGTGACAGTGTTATGGCATCTCAGAAACAAGAATATTTAACCTACAACGGAAAACCTTTGGTACGTTGCGGCAATCAGATTTATTATGGGAAACCCGATGACAAATATGTAGTAATCTTCCGTTTGGAGGATCAGGAACCCCTGCAGGATTTGCAAATTGCAAAGCGTGTTGTGATTGAACTCAAAACCAACGAAGGTGACCAGTCTCGTCTGATTCGTCAGGCAGAACGTGAAGGTCTTTACAAAGCTTTTGACATCGGCATGTTCTGGTTGGAACAGGCTTTGGAAAACGGCTAAACCAAAACGAAAAACGCAGTTTGGATGACTGATAACTCCAAACTGCGATTTTTTATGGAACTTCATAGGAATTTTTTCTCAAAAAGGGTTGACATTTCCCGAAAAAAGGTTATAATAGTTTTTGTGTTGCAGAAAAGGAATAATATCTATTGATTTGCATACACTGACAAAAGAAGATATTCCTCTATAGCTCAGTTGGTAGAGCATGCGGCTGTTAACCGCAGGGTCGTTGGTTCGAGTCCAACTGGAGGAGCCAGGAAAAAAGCACTTCTTTGGAAGTGCTTTTTTCAACGAAATACAGATTTTATATTGATACAAACCACAAGGAGTACATACTATGGCACAACATTCCACCCCCCAGATGAAAAAGCCAAAAAGTCCTGCCTTTCTCCTGATTTTTCTTGGATGGCTGGTTTATGCTACCTCTTACCTTGGAAAAGTGAATTACTCTGCCAACATTACCCAGATTGTTGATTTCTACGGAATCACCAAGGCACAGGCAGGTACCGTTCCTACCTTCTTCTTTTTTGCTTACGGAGTGGGACAGGTTTTCAACGGATTATTCTGTAAAAAGTACAACATCAAATGGATGGTCTTTGCAAGTTTGATGGTTTCTGCAACCATCAACCTGATCATTGCTGTTGGTTCTAACTTTGCGATTATGAAATGGTTGTGGTTGGTCAATGGTTTTGTGTTGTCCATCCTATGGCCCACCCTCATCCGTTTGCTTTCAGAAGCATTGCCCAAAAAATCTCTTGGTACATCCAGCGTGGTAATGGGAACTACCGTGGCACTTGGAACCCTAACCATCTACGGTTTAAGTTCCATTTATGTCTCTTTTGACAAATTCAAACTTGCTTTTTACACCGCAGGTATTGCGGTAATCGCAGTTGCTCTGCTTTGGTTACTTCTCTATAAAAAAGCAGTAGCAACAGCAAAAGCAGCCCAGACTGCAGAGGATGTTACGGAAGAAATAACGGACGAAACATCCACACAGGAAGAGCAAAAAAGCGGTGAGAGAAAACTGCTCTTTACCTCCATCTATGTGTTATGTTTCTGTGCCATCGGTGTGAACCTGATTAAGGACGGATTAACCACATGGGTTCCTTCTATCCTGAAAGAAGAATTTAATATCACCGATTCTCTTTCCATCCTGTTGACCTTATTCCTGCCCATCCTTGCAGTATTCGGCAATGCCCTTGCTTTAAAAATGCATAACGCCATTCCCGACTACGTGAATCATTGTGTGGCAGTCTTTGCAATCATTGCGGCTTTCATTGGCATGATTATCGGAAGTTTAACTTTTGAATGGGTTGCTCCCATGCTGATTGGCTTGGTTACCGTAAACTTTTTAGCATCCAGCCTGAACAGTTTGATTACCAGCGTTTTCCCCTTGTTTATGCGAGGAAAGGTAAACTCCGGTCTCTTTGCCGGAATCCTGAACGGATTTTGTTGTATGGGTAGTACCATCAGTTCCTATGGTCTTGGTGCCATTGCAGACAACTTTGGATGGACTGCCGTTTTCTGGACCCTGATCGGATTTTGTGTTGTCTCCTTTGCGGTCTGGATCGGGTATATCTATTTGAAGCATTATTTCAAGCGTGCCTAATTTTCAAGCGTGCCTAATAAGTCAAAAAGTCACCCTGTGGGTGACTTTTTTTCATATGCGGTGAGTCAATATTACCATAATCACGTTCAAAAGTGAATTGACAGTGATGTTTTGCAACTGCTATAATAATCATATTCTCAAGCAATACAGATATCGGATTATTTGCGATACAAGAAAGGAGTTTTCCCATGGAATTTCCTAAATCAAACTACGAATACGGAGCCCACGATAATCTCGAAGAACTGAATTCTCCACCGGTAAAATTCTGGCCGGTTTATTGTTGTATTATCAAGGGAAAAGCAACCAAAGAGGAATTTGAAAACGTTCTTGATACCATGGAAGCCCGTGGCATCCGTGGTCTTTACCTCTACTCCATTACCAATGCCTTCGGGTCGGACAGTCATATTGAGGAGTTTACCTACCTCTCTGACGAGTATATGGAAATGCTGAACCACTTCGTAACAGCCGCCGAGGAACGTGGCATTAACCTTTGGATGTACGACGAGGCAGGTTGGCCCTCCGGCGCCGCAGACGGTCTTGTGGTAAAGAACCATCCGGAACTTGCCGCCTTGGCCATTAACAAGGATGGAGAAAAAAGCCTGATTAAACCCTTAGCACAACCCTACCCCGACCTGATGGATCCTCGTTCCACCGAAGCATTTATCAAACTGACTCATGAGCGTTACAACGACTACTTCGGGAGTCTGGGTAAACATTTCCCCCTTGTATTCACCGATGAACCGGAAATCCGCACCCACGGTGCACCTGATACCATTCCATGGTCCGAGGGGTTTGAAGAGAAATTTCTTGATGCCTTTGGCTACGATATTATGGAATGTCTGCCTATGCTTTTTGACGACTACCCCTGTGACGAAAAAGCAAAAAAGGTGCGGGGAGATTATCACGACCTTGTCAGCCGTCTCTTTGTGGATGGTTATTTCATCCCCATTCGGGATTATTGTCGTAAGCATGGCTCTCTTGCAACCGGTCATGTATCGGGAGAAGATGTGGCCATCGGAAATGCACGTTGGGGCTTCCACCATATTTTAAGATGTCTGCGCGCTATGGATGTTCCCGGTATTGATATGATTTGGCGACAGGTATTTCCCGGCCCCGAAATGCCGGGCATACAAGCCTATGCTCCCTTGTGTGCCAATCGTTTCTTTCCCCGTTATGCATCCTCTGCGGCACACCAGATTGGAGCAAGACTTTCCATGACCGAATCCTACGCCATTTACGGTAGCGGTCTCACCCACGACCAGATGCGGTGGCTCTACAACTTCCAAGTGGTTCGCGGTCTCAATCTGTTGAATCCCATGAACACCTGTGTCAACTATGGCGGTCGTCATGCGGCAGGAGGAACTCTGCGGTTCTGTCCCGATATTCCCGGCAGTAGCGACCTTTCCGGTTTCAATCTTTGGGCGGCACGGGCAAGTTATGTTATGTCTGCCGGAAAACCCATTGCGGATGCGGCACTTTATATGCCCCTTTATGATATCTGGCCCGGTGACCAAGCCGCCCGTGATATGGCAGAGTCCTTCGAAGAATTGGGTTCTACCTTGGAACGTTGCGGTTGTGATATGGATGTCATTGACGATGATGCCATCTTAGCCGCCGAACTTTTAAGCGGTGCTCTTGTTGTCGGCGATGCTACCTACCGCACCATCTACCTCCAACCGAAGGTTACCCTGCCTGATGAAGTAAAGGCAAAATTGGATACATTCAAAGAAGCCGGCGGAAAGGTGGTTGAATGTGTGGGAGACTTCTCGATAGACCCCATCACTCATGCAGGCGAAAATCTTCGAGCAAGTCGTCGCCAAATTGCGGAAGGAACCATTTATTATCTCACCAACGAAGCATTTGACGCACAAACGGGTCAGGTTTCCTTCCCTCGTGAAAGCGCAACCGTTGCTTGGGAATATGATTTGGTTAGCGGTGAGAAAAAGGCTGTATCGGTAGACCCCTATTGCTACGACCTTGCATCGGGAGAAGAACGGGTTCTCATCTTCCCCAAAACCAATATCACCGAAACTCCAAAGACAGAGGAAACATTCGACCATAAGATGCAACTTGAGGATTTTGAAATCCGTAAAATCAACTCCTATATTATCACCGCTGACGGCCCCAAAAAAGAGTCCGTCAGCGAGGATTATCAAAAAATTTCTCTGGGGGATTGGCGTGAGCAGATGGGTGAATTCTTCTCGGGAGATTGTATCTATCGCACAACATTCCGTGCCGATGAATCTATGCAAAAGGGTGCCGTTCTCGATCTTGGAAAGGTTTCCTATTCTTGCGAAGTATTCCTGAACGGAAAATCCCTCGGTGTTGGCATCTTCTCGCCATTCCGGTTTAACCTGACCGATTTGAAAGAGGAAAACGAACTCTGTATTCGTGTGTCCAATACCATGTGTAACGCCTATGAGAACGCTCATTACGAAGAACTCTTCCCCGGTTGGAAACCGGATCCTCTCAGCGTTTACATGCAAGGATTCCAGAGAGAATCTTTGGAGTCCGGCCTGTTTGGTCCCGTTACCTTAGAATTTTAATAAAACAAGAAGCCATCCGATTGGGTGGCTTCTTTGTGCAAGAAAGTCTTCTTTTTTTGAAAAACCAACAATCTTTTGCCTTCTTTTTTCGTTTTCTTGACACCATGGTCGAAAAGTAGTACAATGATGCAAACATCAAGATCTGATACAGGAGGAATCTTGTTATGAAACTTTATATTACACGACACGGTCAGGTTGGCTTAACTGCCGATTACATTGGAGGAGACGCCTCCCTTCCCAGAGGGGAAATGCCCCTTTCCGATATGGGAAGAGAGCAAGCAACCCTCCTTGGAAAATTTCTGGCAAATCGAAACTTTAACGGAGTTATTCTTTCTTCGCCATTCTGGCGGACCATGGAGACTGCAGAATTGATTGCACAGGAAACCGGTTCGGTCATCTACCCCACTCCTTGGATGCACGAAATTCTGGCAGATCCGGATTGGGTGAGCAATTACAAGGGAACACCCCTTTCCCAATTGAGAGAATGGTATCCCCACATTGCCGAGGATGCCACTTTGGAGATTCCCTGGTGGACTTCTAACATCGAAACCAGTGAAGATGTTGCCAAGCGGGTGCAGGCAGGCGTCAATGCCCTGATTGAGCAATACAAGGACACCGACGAGGAAATTCTTCTGGTAGGGCATGGTGCTTCCACCGGTGCTGCCAACTGGTATCTGAATTTGAAGCGAGGCGGCTTCCTTTGGAACTGTTGTCTGGGTCTTTATGACACCAAAGACCCCAGAAGAAACTTCGGCAAGTGTGTATGCTTCCTGCCCGGACAAATGGTGTCCAACAATCGGGTTCACTCTACCGAATTTACCTTCGAAGAAGATGACCGAAAGCCCTGGGGAATCCAAATCCCCGACGAGGCCATTGACTCCAAGGAATTTAAGGTATTGCATATTGGCGACACCCATGGTGGAAGTTCCCCCTTCTATCGTCAGCTTGTTCGTCTGGTGAAGCCGGATGTGATTATCCACACCGGAGACACCGCTGACGAAGACAAGGTAAGTTGGGATACCTCTGCTCATGATTCCTACTGCGAAAAGGTTGCCGTTATGGCAGATATTTTAAAGGAGGCAAACTGTCCCGTCTACTGGGTACCGGGCAACAACGATCTTCCCGATAAGGTGGCAGAGATTGCACCCTTCTTCCAAATCGTAGAACCGGACACCGTAGTAGAAATCGAAAACCACACCTTCTGCCTGACCCACTCTCGGGAACAGATTACCAAGGATGCGGATATCTATCTCTATGGACACGGATGTACCTTTGGAGAAACCTTCGAGGATGAGTTACACTTCATGGGGGAAGATTCCATCTGCCTGAATGCTTTGCGAAACCCTAACATTCTGACCCTTCCCAACAAGAATATCTATACTACGGAACGTCCCGATTAAGTACAGATTACCAATAACAGAGAGAACCACGCCGGTTCCCTCTGTTATTTTTTTGCTTCCCCCCTCCTAAAAACCAAAAAACCGAAATATTTTTCTTCTCTATTTAATCTTAGAGAAATATTTTTTGCATTTTCGCAAAACTGTTTACATTTTTGCGGAATTTTTATATAATTGGATGGTTGGTTTTTCCAGAGGAAACCAATATGACTTATTGAATAGGAAGGAAAGTTCAATCATGCAGTATTTACAACTCATCATTGAAAAAATTGACAACGTGGTTTGGGGCCCCATTATGCTGACCCTCTTGATTGGCACCGGTCTCTTTTTAACCATTCGTTCCGGCTTTTTACAGTTCCGCCGGTTTGGCTATACCTTAAAAAACACCGTGATGGGTCTTTTCTCCAAGGACCAGCACACCAAGGACGCCTCCGGCGTCAGCCCCTTTCAGGCGGTTGCCACCGCTCTTGCCGGAACCATTGGTACCGGAAGCATTGCCGGTCTTGCCACCGCCATTACTGCAGGTGGTCCCGGTGCAGTCTTTTGGATGTGGGTGAGTGCTCTTCTTGGTATGGTTACCAAATATTCTGAAATTGTTCTTTCCTTAAAATATCGTGAGAAAAACGCCCAAGGGGAATGGGTGGGCGGTCCCATGTACTACCTGCAAAATGGTTTGAAGCAGAAATGGCTGGCTGTTTCCTTTTCCATTTTCGCCATGATTGCATGTCTTGGTACCGGTAACGCAACCCAGTCCAACTCCATTGCAGGGGCCTTGAACAACAATCTCGGGGTTCCCAACTGGATTACCGGCGTGGTTCTGACTCTGATTGCCGGCATCGTATTGCTGGGCGGTGTTCGCAGAATCGCATCGGTAAACGAAAAGTTGGTTCCCTTTATGGCAGTTTTCTATGTGTTGGGTTCTGTTGTAGCATTGATTATCAACGCCAAAGCAATTCCCGGTGCATTTGCTCTCATCTTCCGTGAGGCCTTTCAGGTAAAATCCGCATTGGGCGGTGCCGCAGGCTACGGCATTATGAAAGCAATGCAGTTTGGTTTCTCTCGTGGCGTATTCTCCAACGAAGCAGGTCTTGGTAGTGCGCCCATGGCACACGCCGCATCCAGCACCAAAGATCCTGTCAAGCAGGGTCTTTGGGGAATGTTTGAGGTGTTCTTTACCACCATCATCATTTGTACCTGCTCTGCTTTGGTTATCCTGACTGCAGGACTTTGGAACGGCGGTCAACTGGACGGCGCAAGCCTGAGCATTGCTTCCTATGATGCCATTCTTCCTTTTGGTATCGGTAAGATTGTCCTGACCCTTTCTACCATCCTCTTCTCCCTTTCCACCATTCTTGGTTGGGCTTACTACGGAGAGGTTTCCATGGGTTACTTAACCAACAAATCCGCAAAGGCTATCACAGGTTACCGTATTCTTTACATTTCCTTTGTCTTCTTGGGAACGGTTGTCAGTCTGGACCTTGTCTGGGATATTTCCAGTATTATGAACGGCCTGATGGCAATTCCCAACCTGATTGGTATTCTTGCCTTAAGTCCTGTCATCATCAAGGCAACCAAGGATCACTTCGATCCCCTCAAAAAATAATACATAAACCGACAAAAACTCACATCAAAGATGTGAGTTTTCTTCTTTCTTGATATTGACGTTCCCGAAAAATCGTGATAGAATAGAGAGGAATTTTTTGGGGAGGTGCGTATATGAAACATAGACTCTTACAACTCTTTTCTGTCTTCTTCAAGATAGGTGCCTTCACCTTTGGTGGTGGCTATGCCATGATTCCCCTGATGCAACGGGAAACGGTGGATAAAAAGCACTGGATTTCCGATGAGGATATTTTAGAAGTGGTTGCCATTGCAGAATCTACCCCCGGTCCCATTGCCATCAATGCGGCAACCTTTATCGGTTATAAGGTAGCAGGATTCTTTGGCGCTTTGGTTGCCACCACTGCAACGGTGCTCCCCTCGTTTATTATCATCCTTGCTATTTCATATCTGCTTCAGGAATTCCAAAGTTTAAAACCAGTGGCTTATGCCTTTATGGGAATTCGCGCCGGCGTTCTGGCGCTCCTGATTAAGGCTCTTGTGAATATGTATAAAAAGATGCCAAAGAATGTTTTTTCCTACTGCATTGCCGTAGGCGCATTCCTTGCGGCAGGCATTTTTAGTGTCAAGATTCTTCTTGTAATTATTGCCTGTGGCGTTTTAGGTCTCCTGTACGGGTTCTTGCCGGAAAGGGGGAATAAACAATGAGTTATTTAACCTTGTTTTTGACCTTCTTTAAAATTGGTGCCTTTACCTTTGGTGGCGGCTATGCCATGCTCCCCTTGATTCAGGCGGAGGTTCTGGCTCGGAACTGGCTGAGTGAAAATCAACTTATCAACTTTATCGCTGTCAGCGAATCCACCCCGGGTCCCTTTGCGGTGAATATTGCAACCTATATCGGTTCTCAGGTGGGAGAAATCGGAATTTTAGGCGCCTTTTGTGCAACCTTAGGCGTGGTTCTTCCCTCATTCCTTATTATTCTTATTATCGCAAGATGCTACGAGAAATTTAAGTCCAGCAAGTCCGTCAAGGCATTGATGTCAGGTTTGAAACCTGCCGTTATAGGTTTGATTGGAACTGCCCTGCTCTCTATGGCAAAAACCGTCTTTTTTGAAAATGGCATTTCCCTTGCCATATTCCATGAGCCGATGACCTATATTTCCTTGAGCATTACCGTGGTCATGTCAGTACTGGCATTTAAAAAGGCTCACCCTGTTTTGATTATCTGCATTTCCGCAGTGATTGGTATTCTTGCGGGATATTTACTTTAGGAGGTTACGTTTATGAACATTGTATTACTGACCGCCCTTGGTGTGGGTGGTGCTACCGTCATCGGCGCCCTGATCGGATTTATCTCCGAGAATTTGTCCCACAAATTCAGCGACCTGATTCTTTCCTTTGCGGCAGGCATTATGCTCTGCGCCGCCACCTTTAGCTTGATTCTCCCCTCTATCAAGTACGGGGAAAACCTTTCCATTCTGGTTACCTCCATCGGCATCTTTACCGGTGCACTGATCCTGAACCTTCTGGATAAGGTGGTTCCCCACCTGCACCGAATGGCTGAAGATGATATTGAACCTCACTCCTCCCAGCACAAACTCAACAAGGTACTCCTCTTTGTGATGGCAATTGCCATCCACAATCTCCCCGAGGGTATTGCGGCAGGTGTGGGTTTTGGTACCGGAAACACCGCCGAGGCGTTGACCATTGCCGGTGGTATCGCACTCCAGAACATTCCTGAGGGTATGGTTATTATCTCTCCCATGTTGGCGGCAGGTATGAGTCGCGGAAAGACGGTGTTTATCGCCTCTCTGACCGGTCTTGTGGAGGTTATCGGAACTTTTATCGGCTACTTTGCAGTTTCCTTCTCTACCGCAATTTTGCCCTTTGCATTGGCATTTGCCGGCGGTACCATGCTCTACATCATCAGCGACGAAATGATTCCCGAAACTCATCACGAGGGGTCTTCTGCAACCACCTACTCCTTGTTGATTGGCTTTTGCCTGATGTTGTTTATTGACTTCTATTTGGGATAATACTGTTACAAAAAAAAGACTCACCTTGCGGTGAGTCTTTTTTTATAACACTTTTCGAAGAAAGTTCTGGGTTCTTTCGTTCCGGGGGTTCTCGAAAATCTCCTGAGGGGTTCCCTCTTCTATAATGGAACCACCATCCATAAAGATAACCCGATCTGCCACTTCCTTGGCAAATCCCATCTCGTGGGTTACCACTACCATGGTCATACCCTCTTGTGCCAGTTGTTTCATAACCTCCAAAACCTCGCCTACCATTTCAGGATCTAAGGCAGAGGTGGGCTCGTCAAAGAGCATCACATCAGGCTTCATACAAAGAGCACGAACAATTGCCACACGTTGTTTCTGACCGCCGGAGAGCTGAGAGGGATACGCCTCCGCTCTGTCCTCCAGACCGACTCTTTTCAAAAGTTCCATTGCAGTCTGTTCTGCCTCTGCCTTGGACTTTTTCAAGAGCTTCATGGGGGCAATGGTCATATTCCGAAGAATGGTCATATGTGGGAAGAGATTAAAGTGCTGGAACACCATACCCATCTTCTGCCGATGAAGATTGATATTCACCTTGGCATTCATAATATCTACACCATCAAAAATCACCTTGCCGGAGGTTGCCGGCTCAATCAGGTTCAGAGACCGAAGAAAGGTGGATTTTCCGGATCCGGAAGGGCCGATTACCACAACCACTTCTCCTCGTTTGATTTCCGCATTGACGTTCTCCAATGCGTGAATCGTTTCTCCGTAATACTTACAGAGGTTTTCTGTCCGAATAATAACATTATCGCTCATTCTTTCTCAACCTCCTCTCCACTTTTCCTACAACATAGGTCAGGAAACTTACAATCGCCAGATAAATCAAGGCTACCGCAATCAAGGGCATAAACGCAGAAAAGGTTCTTCCGCGGATAATATCTCCACCCTTGGTCAAATCCACAATTCCCACGTAACCTGCAATGGAGGTCTCCTTAATCAGAGCAATCATCTCATTTAACAAGGTGGGGAGTACTGTCTTAAACACCTGAGGAATGATGACATAAATCATCGTTTGGATATAGTTGAATCCTAAAGAGTTGCTGGCTTCGAACTGCCCAACATCAATGGACATAATACCGCCGCGAAGAATCTCTGCCACATAGGCACCGGAATTAATACCAAAGGCAATGGATGCAACCATAATTCCATTATTCGAAAAGGAAAATACAATGAAATACATGATCAGCAATTGGACAACAACCGGAGTACCACGAATGACCGTTAAGTATATTTTACAAATTCCGTTAACCACAGAGAAGATTCCATACCCAACCTTGTTTCGTTTCTTCATGGATTCCTGATTTTTATCGTAGGTGGTTCGAATCATGGCAACAACAATACCAATTACCACACCCAACAACAGAGCAAAAATTGTAATGAGCAAAGTATTCCTCAATCCATTGGTCAAATACTTCCATCTGTCGTCCTCTATAAAATTCAGAATGAACTGTTCCTTTAAACTCACGTTACTCATCTCCTAACTTCACAAAACAGCAGAAAAAACGGCGGTGAAAACACCGCCGTTTTCATACATTATTCAGCACTGATGTACTTGTCTACGATTTTCTGAACAGTTCCGTCAGCAATCAGTTCTTCCAAAGCCTTGTTGACTTTTTCTAACAATTCGGTGTTTTCCTTGGCAATACAAATTGCATAATCCTCAACTGCGTAATCGGTATCCAAAATCTTCAGACCCTTATTCGCCTTTACAAAGGACTTTGCAGGCTCGTTGTCGATGATAACGCAATCAACCTTACCGCTGGACAGAGCTGCAACTGCGTCCGCACCCTTGTTGAAAGGAGTAACCATCTCATCGCCGTAATCATCTGCAGCGTAGATGTGACCGGTGGTATCCTGCTGAACGCCAATCTTCTTGCCTTCCAGATCATCAATGGTCTTGATGTCAGAATCCTCGGTTACAATAACAGACTGAATACCGGTTGCATAAGAAGAGGTGAAGTTAACCATCTCTTTTCTCTCATCGGTAACGGTCAAACCTGCCATACCCATGTCGTACTTGCCGGACTGTACGCCTGCAATGATAGAACCGAACTCGGTATCAACAATCTCAAGTTCCATACCCAGTTTCTTTGCAATCTCTCCTGCAATCTCAGCGTCAATACCAACAATGGTCTCGTTCTCATAGAACTCATACGGCGGGAATGCCGCGTTGGTCGCCATAGTCAGAACATTATCGTCCTTCTTTGCTCCGCAACCTGCCAATACGCCGACTGCAAGTACTACAACCAGTACCAGTGCCAATAACTTTTTCATTTTTTCTTCCTCCCATTTTTAAAAGATTGGTTTTATTTTACATTATATTATTCTTTTTGTCAATATGGCTTACCCTTCCCATACAAGGATTGAGATGATACTAATCCTTGTGGTTCACATAAAAGGTAACCAATTCTTCCAGAATCTCGTCCCGCTCCAAGCGACGAATCAAATTTCTTGCCCCGTTGTGGGAAGTGATGTAGGAAGGATCTCCGGACAAAACATATCCCACAATCTGACTGATGGGATTGTATCCTTTCTCCACCAACGCATCATGAACTGCAATCAAAATCTCTCTTGGCTTCATAGGACCTTCAGAGATTGCATCAAATTTCATGGTTTTCATCAAATTACCACGATCCATTCCAAATCATCCTTTCTAAATTTACTTTGTTTATCTCAATTCTGCCTTTAATTCCTCTTTCAGGTCAGCCAGAATCTTATCCACAACCTCGCCTACCTCCTGGTCGGTCAAGGTTCTGTCATCGGCACGGAAGGTCAGAGAATATGCAACGCTCTTCTTATCCTTACCAACCTGTTCACCTTCATATACGTCAAAGAGTTTGTATTCTCTCAAAATATCACTCTTTTGATTCTTGAAAATCTTCACGATTTCCCCAACGGTGATATTCTTATCTACCAAGATAGCAATGTCACGGCTGGTTGCAGGGAATTTCGGTAACATCTTGTAATGTCTGTCCACGGTGTGGTACTTCATCGTGGTATTGAAGTCCAGAAGCGCTCCGTATACCTCAGCAGAAATCTTGAAGTTGGACGCTACCTCAGGATGTACCTGACCTACCACGCCAACCTTTTCTCCCTTGATGAATACCTCAGCACAACGTCCGGGATGGAATGAGGGATTATCCTCACATACGCCAAAGCTGTAATCCTCAATGCCGATGCTTTCCAGAAGCTGTTCCACAATACCTTTGATATTATAGAAATCACAGTCGCCATACATACCAAGAGCAACTTCCAATTTCTCTTCGGGAAGTTTTTCACCCTCTACGGGACGATAGATGGTACCCAGTTCAAAGAGACCTGCCTCTGCATTTCTTCTGGTATAGTTGGTACGGAGGCTCTTCATGATGGAAGAGAGCATATCGGTTCTCATCACGCTGTTTTCCTCACCCAAGGGGTTGGAAATCCGAACCATATTCCGACGACTATCCGATGCAGGAATCAATACCATATCCATCTCCTTGGGATCTACAAAGGAGAAGGTTATTGCCTCGTAAAGCCCGCAAGCCGCCAAAGTGTTACGCATGGAATCTTCCAGGAGTTGCTTTTCGTTCTTACCGCCAACGCAGACAGAGCCCTGCATCATGGTAGAGGGAATCCGATCATAACCATAGATTCTTGCTACCTCTTCCGCTACGTCTGCCATACCCTCGATATCGTTTCGGAAGGTGGGGATATATACCTTGCCGTCCTTTACCTCAAATTCCAGACTGGCAAGAATCTTTACCATCTCATCCTCAGTAACGGAAATACCCAAGAAACGGTTCATCTTCTCCGGTTCAAAGGGAAGAACCTTTTGTTCTTTCTTGCCGGGATACAAATCAATCACACCGGAAACCACTTCGCCGGCACCGATTTCTGCCATCAACTGGCATGCACGATTGATGGCCGGGAGACAGTTCTCGGGATCAAGTCCCTTTTCAAAGAGGGCAGATGCTTCGGTTCTCATACCCAAAGCCTTGGCACCACGACGAACCAATGTGGGCTGGAAGGTTGCCGCCTCAAAGAGAACCTCGGTGGTTTCCTCCGTTACTTCGGAATTGGCACCGCCCATCACACCGGCAACACCGATGGCACGCTTAGCATCTCCGATTGCAATCATGGATGCATTCAGGGTTCTGGGTTGATCGTCCAAAGTCTCTAAAATTTCGCCCTCGATGGCATTTCTTACAACAATCTTGCTTCCCTCTACATTCTTCAGGTCATAAGCGTGCATAGGCTGTCCGTATTCCAACATAATGTAGTTGGTGATATCCACCACATTGTTGATGGCACGAATACCACAAGCCTTCAAACGTTTCTGCATCCACTCGGGGGAGGGACCGATTTTTACATTCTTTACAGCACGGGCCACAAATCTGGAACAAAGCTCCGGGTTCGCAATCTCAACCGATGCAAGGGCGTTTACGTCGCCACCAACTTCGGGAACCACAACCTCGGGAACCTTGAACTCTCTGCCAAAGGTTGCCGCGGTTTCTCTTGCCAGACCGATGATGCTCATACAATCAGGGCGGTTGGAGGTAATCTCAAATTCTGCAACGCTTTCGTCAAGACCCAGCACCTCGGTGATATCTGCACCGATGGGAGTATCCTCAGGAAGAATCAGAACGCCGGTAGCTCTCTCATCGGAGATACCCAGTTCGTCGGTGGAACACATCATACCGCAACTGGTTACCCCACGGAGCTTGCCCTTGGTAATCTTGATGCCGCCGGGCAGAGTACTCTTATGCTTTGCAATGGGGAGAATGGCTCCCTCAAATACATTGGGAGCACCGGTAACAATCTGTACCGGCTCTGCCTCACCCAAGTCCACTTGACAAACCACCAGTTTGTCCGCATCGGGATGGGGGGCAATCTCCAAAATCTTACCTGTTACTACATTCTTAATTTCCTTGGCAGGGTTTTCAATTCCCTCCACAATGGAACCGCTCATGGTCATCTTGTGGGCATAGGTTGCCTCATCAATGCCGTCGGTATTCATATAATCTTTCAACCAAGATAATGGTAAATTCATTGTCAATACATCCTTTCTTATCTGTTAGAACTGTTCCAAAAACCGTACATCGTTCTCATAGAACAAACGAATATCATCAATATCGTAGCGGAACATTGCCACACGTTCCAGACCGATACCGAATGCAAAGCCGGAATATTCTTCCGGATCAATACCACAGTTCTTCAGAACCTTGGGATGTACCATACCGCAACCTAAAATCTCGATCCAACCTTCGCCCTTACAAATCCGGCAACCTTCTCCGCCACAGTTGAAGCAGGAAATGTCAACCTCGGCACTGGGCTCGGTAAAGGGGAAGTGGTGGGGACGGAACCGAAGTCTGGTTTCCTCACCGTAAAGTTTCTTCACAAATACCTCCAAGGTGCCCTTCAGGTCTGCCATGGTAATATTCTTGTCAATCACCAGACCTTCTACCTGATGGAACACAGGGGAGTGGGTCGCATCCATGGCATCACTCCGATAAACCCGTCCGGGAGAGATGATCCGGATAGGAGGCTTTTGCTCTTCCATGGTTCTTATCTGAACAGGGGAAGTCTGGGTACGCATAACCACAGACTCATCAATATAAAAAGTATCCTGAGTGTCTCTTGCAGGATGATCCTTCGGGATATTCAGCGCCTCGAAATTGTAGTAATCAAGTTCTACCTCGGGGCCTTCGGCAATGGAAAAGCCCATACCAATAAAGATATCCTTCAAATCGTCCAAAACCGTAATCAAGGGATGCTTTTTCCCTTTTGTAACCCGTTTTCCGGGCATGGTTACATCAATCTTTTCTGCCGCAAGCTTTGCACCGCTGGCAGCCGCCTCTAATACAGCTTTCTTCTCCACATAGGCATCCTCAATCTCTTTACGCACCTCATTGGCAAGCTGGCCAATAATGGGACGTTCTTCCGGAGATATACCGCCCATGCTCTTCATAACAGCGGTCAATTCACTCTTCTTTCCCTGATATCGAACCCGCAGTTCTTCCAATTCTTCCAAGGTAGAAGCGGCCTCTAAGGCAGCCATGGCAACACCGCGGATTTTGATTAATTGCTCTTTCATTCCAGAAACCTCCATGATACTCTAATTCGTCTATCGGTTCATTGTACCACAAATTTTCTGATAAGGCAAGGAATTTTCACAAAAAAAACAAGAAAAATCACTTTTTTTACCTTAATAAAACTCTTGACTTGTTTTCCGTAATGTGGTTAGATAAAAGGAACGAAACAAAAGGAGCAAATCCTATGAAAATCGGAACACTTCAATTAGCAAACAATTTATTTCTGGCACCCATGGCAGGCGTAACTGACAAGGCATTCCGCCTGATCGCCAAACCCTTTGGCCCTGCCCTGATGTACACCGAGATGGTATCGGGAAAAGGTCTCCACTACAAGAGCAATAAGACCTCCGCTCTGCTGGAAGCCGAAGACGCCGAAAAGCCGGTGGCGGCACAAATTTTCGGCCACGACCCTGAGATTATGGGCGAAATCGCCACCGAAGCGCTGGATTACGGCGCCGTGATGATTGATATTAACATGGGTTGTCCCGCTCCTAAAATTGTCAACAACGGAGACGGTAGTGCTATGATGAAAGACCCGCAAAACGCAGGAAAGGTCATTGCCGCCGTGCGCAAGGCGGTTTCCGTTCCTCTTTCGGTGAAATTCCGTATGGGGTGGGATGATGCCCACATCAACGCGGTGGAGTTTGCAAAAATTGCCGAGGCAAACGGTGCCGACGCGGTCACCGTTCACGGCAGAACTCGTGAGGCTTTCTACAGCGGCACCGCCAATTGGGATATTATCCGTCAGGTCAAGGAGGCTGTTTCCATTCCCGTCATCGGAAACGGGGATGTGGTAGACGGCATCTCCGCCAAGGCACTGCTTCAGGAAACCGGATGCGACGGCATTATGGTCGGTCGTGCCGCTCAGGGTAATCCATGGATTTTCCGTAATATTTTGCATTATCTCGAAACAGGAGAAGCACTTCCTCCTCCCTCTTTGGAAGAGCGGGTTTCAGTGGCTTCCCGCCATCTGGAGCTTTTGGTCAAATTCAAAGGTGATCGCCGCGGCATTCTGGAAGCAAGAAAGCATATGTCCTGGTATTTCAAGGGAATTCCGGGCGGTGCACCCCTTCGGGAACAGTTCAACAAAGCCTCCACTTTTCAGGAAATGACCGCCCTGCTTTCGGGGATTTTGTAACCGAAATTTTATATTGAGACATCCCAAAAACCTCTTGACTTTTTCCCAAAAAGATTGTACAATAAAATGGAGCAATTTTATGCCTTTATGCTTTACGCTTTGTTCTATATAATCTTTATTACTATGTATTTTGTCCCATGTCATACCCGGGCACGATTATGTGCCACATTCATTTAGAATCAGGAGGTGTTAGTGATAACTACAACAATTATTATTGCCCTTGCGGTTCTTGTGGTAGCCGGTTCCTTTGGTGGATTTAAGTACGGCTATTCTTACCGTAAGAAGTTCGCTGAGTTGAAAATCGGCAGTGCCGAAGAAGAAGCAAAGCGGATTATGCTGGCAGCAGAAGATGAAGCAAAAAAGAGCGCAGAAAACGCGAAAAAAGAACAACTTTTAGAAGCAAAAGAAGAAATACATAGATTAAGAAACGAGTTAGACAAAGAGATTAAAGAACGCCGTAATGACTTACAGCGGCAGGAAAGAAGAGTACAGCAGAAAGAAGATGCCATTGACAAAAAGACTCAATCCTTAGAGGATAAAGAAGCCGGTCTCCAAAAGAAGTATGCTGAAGTAGAAGAACTTCAGGCAGAAGTTAACCGTGTGAAAGGTCTTCAATTGGCACAGCTTGAGAAAATTGCAGATTTCAGTGTGGAACAGGCAAAAGATTTCCTCCTTAAGCAAGTAGAGGACGACATCAAGCACGAAAAGGCAATGTTGATCAAGAGCATTGAAGAACAAACCAAAGACGAGGCAGAGACCAAGGCCCGTCAAATTATTACCGGTGCTATTCAGCGTTGCGCGGCAGACCAGGTAACCGAGACCACCGTTTCGGTTGTTCACCTGCCCAGCGATGAAATGAAGGGCCGTATCATCGGTCGTGAAGGTCGGAACATCCGTACCATCGAAACCCTGACCGGTGTAGACTTGATCATCGACGATACTCCGGAAGCAGTTATTCTTTCCGGCTTTGACCCGGTTCGGCGTGAAATCGCCCGTCGGTCTTTGGAAAAACTGATTGTGGACGGTCGTATTCATCCCGGTCGTATTGAAGAGACTGTGGAAAAAGCTACCAAAGAAGTTGACAACATCATCAAGCAGGAAGGTGAGCGCGCTACCTTCGAGACCCACGTTCACGGACTTCATCCGGAACTGGTTCGTCTCCTGGGTCGCCTGAAATACAGAACCAGTTATGGTCAGAACGTGCTTCAGCATGCTATTGAAGTATCTCACTTGGCAGGTTTGATGGCAGGAGAGTTGGGTGCAGACGTTGCTTTGGCAAAGCGTGCCGGACTCCTCCACGATATCGGTAAGGCAATCGACCACGAGGTGGAAGGTTCCCACGTTACCATCGGTGGTGACGTTGCTAAGAAGTACAAGGAGAACGACAAGGTTGTTCATGCTATCTTGGCACACCATGGTGATATTGAGCCCAAGACCATCGAAGCATGCTTGGTTCAGGCAGCAGACGGTATTTCCGCTGCACGTCCCGGTGCTCGTCGCGAGAATCTGGAATCCTATATCAAGCGTCTGGAACAGTTGGAAGAAATCGCAAACTCCTTCAAGGGTGTTGAGCGTTCCTTCGCAATTCAGGCAGGTCGTGAAGTTCGTATTATGGTGAAGTCAGATGCCGTAAGCGACGACGAGACCATCTTGATGGCAAAAGACATTGTGAAGCAGATTGAGGATACCATGGAATATCCCGGTCAGATCAAGGTCAATGTTATTCGTGAACTTCGTGCCATCGAATACGCAAAATAAACGCAAACAAAAGAAAACTTTTACATCAGTAAAGGTTTTCTTTTTTTGCCTTGCACCATCTTCTTTCTTTCGCATATAGTAAAGTAGTAATCGGAATCGGATGGAAAAGGCGGTGTGAAAATGGGAAGAAATCGAAGATGTTGTAAAAAAGGCGGCAGTTTAGGAATTATTCTGCTTTCTGCAGGAATCGGTGTCTTTCTTGCTCGACTTTTGCCCTACTACTTCCTGATTTTTCTTTTTGGCGCCGCTCTGGTCTATCTGGGCATCCGATACCTGATCAAAAAATAATATTTTCATCCGAAAGGAGATACTTATGCAAATCGTTGTGGTCAAGGCTCCAAAACTTCTCCGTGGAATTTTGCGAACCGTATTCAAAATAAAAAAATCGGACAATACATCATTTTAACATAATGGGGAAACCTACTCTCAAAAGAGTGGGTTTTCTCTTTCTTTTAGACCGAATAAAAACTTTTAAAAAATTTTCAAAAAGTGCTTGACAAAACCTTCCTGTCCTATTATAATATAGTGGTTGGCTAGAGAAACTGTTTGGTCCCTCGATGCCTACGCGATGCGAGCATGCTGGAATCGGCAGACAGGCACGTTTGAGGGGCGTGTGCTTATGGCGTGTGGGTTCAAGTCCCACTGCTCGCACCAGATATTGCCTGATTGTGTAAGGGTAGCACAAATGACTCTGACTCATTTTGTTCGGGTTCGAATCCTGATCAGGCAGCCATGAAAAAAGACATCCGTACGGATGTCTTTTTTGTTTTCTCTAATCCAATAAGCTTTCTCCTTTGTCATCTAAAAGAATGTTCAGTTCAATCACCGAAACCTCTTCCTTGATAGCAAAGAGAATGATACTGTCTCTGCGATTATGCGTGTAAAGAGGAGCGTGGCCGTTATACTTCAACAGTTTCTGTGTCTCCTCTACATTCAACCCCAATCCAAATGAAAACTGAATCAACTTATCCCGGGAGGGCGTTCTTGTCCCGTTCAGAATCTGATAAGCATACACCCGATCAATTCCTGACACCTGAATCACATCTCGCTTCACCAGATTCTTTTCTTCAATGATGGTATTAAGGTATTCCGCTGTATTCACCTTGATAAACTCCTGCTTATGCTCCTTCAGGAAGCCATCAATATCTCTGCTTTTATTGATAATCTTCAAAAGTTCGTCTGTTTTCTTCACCTTGACATTCTCCTTGTGCTACACTATACTCATATTATACTATATTAATTTAACTCAAGCAATAGAGGTTTTCATTATGACCACATCAGAACACAAATTTGTTAAAAGAGACTACAATTCTACCGCAAGAGCATTTCTCGAAGCGCTCTGTGAAAATCCCCACCATAACCTTCCAAACATTGTGGAAGTGTCGGAAGATTTTTACGTTATGGAATATATCGAAGGAAAAACACTCCAATCCATGGTTGAAGTACGTCCTCTTTCTTCCTCTGAGGCAAAAAATTTTGCCTTACAACTGTTGGATGCTGTAGAAGTTCTTCATCGGGCTAATATTGTTCACCGAGACATCAAGCCGGAAAACATTATCATTACCGATGATGGCATCCTGAAACTGATTGATTTTGATATTGCTCGGCAAATCGTTACATCCAAGAATTGTGACACTCAAGTTCTCGGTACCGCCGGTTATGCTGCCCCGGAGCAATTCGGATTTACCCAGACAGACCAACGCTCCGACATTTACGCCATCGGCATCGTTTATAATTTCATGTTGACCGGAAAGTTTCCTTCCGAAGAACTTGCCCAAGGTCAAAAGGGGAAAATCATTACCAAATGCACTCATATCGACAGAGAAAAAAGATATAAAAACATCAACCGCCTCCGAAAAGATGTCCGCTCAGGACGTTTTACCTCCTACGGCTTTTTTGACATTGTCCCCGGTTTTCGTACCGGACGATTATGGAAGATGATTGTGGCAATCTCGGTATATCTCATGGTATTTTCCTGTTTCTCCGTTTTTCCTTTTTTGGCTCTGGCCGAAGAAAACTTTGAAACAATATATAGCCTTTTTTTCTTTCTTATTATCTGGCTCATCTATTTGTTCTTCTTTTTTTCCGTTGCCACAAACTTCTTAGATGTGATGGACAAAATCCAATCTCCTTTCAAAAAAAGATGGAAAACCCAGGTCCTTCTTCTGGCAATTATGTATTTTGCAGCAACGCTTCTCAGTTATATTGCCGCTGAAACATTACTTCTTAATCCTATAAATCTCATTATCTGTGGATTTGCAAATATGCTTTATGATATCATACAACATGTTATTCTTGGTATGCTTTGAGCATACCATTTTTTATTTTTATGGTCTAAAATATAAAAAAGAACAGATTCCATAGAACCTGTTCTCCCTTTATCGATTGACATCTTGTTTCTCCGTTCGTCCAAGCAGAAAGTCAACACTTACATCGTAAAATTCCGCAAGGCGCATCAATGTTTCCGTAGGAGGCACCCGCTCCCCGGTTTCATACTTTGACAACAAGGATTGCTCAATGCCAACTTGCATCTGCAACCCAATCTGTGTCAATCCTTTTTGTTTTCTTAATAATTTCAAATTATTTTTCATATTACTTCACCAATGCCATTATGTCATATTCCATGTTGACAGATATGACAATTTGTCATATAATTGAGAAAATGTTATCTGTATTATTTCCAATACAAAAAAATAAAATTTAAACATTTATATCACAGGAGGTACTTTTATGAAAAAAATAACATCGTCTATTGTAATCTTCTTTCTTCTCTGCGCCATGTCATTGCAAACTTTTGCAGTCATTCCCTCATACGGAGAAGAAAATAGTTTAAAACCTACAGCTAATTATAGTGTCATTTTTTCCGATGTTCCCAAGACCTATTGGGCATTCAGTTATATTATGGAAATGCAAAGCCGAGGTGTTTTGAACGGATATCCCAACGGAAAATTCTATCCCGATAACACTATCACTCGGGCGGAATTTTCTAAAATTATGTGTTTGGCAGCAGGGAAAAACGTTGTTGCTGTAGACACCACCTCTTACGTCGATGTTTCGCCTTATGAATGGTATGCACGTTATATTGAGGCCGCTAAGTATTATTTGAGCGGATATGTGTCGGGAAACACAAAATACTACTACCCTGATAAAAAGGCTCTTCGCGAGGATATTGCTGTTGCTATGGTAAAACTCAAAGGATATGACACCTCTAACTATGACGAATCCATTCTGAAGACCATGTTTAAGGATTACCAATCCATTAGCCAGAATGCCAGAAAATATGTTGCCATCGCCGTAGAA
Source organism: Ructibacterium sp. (assembly GCA_045649565.1). GTDB lineage: Bacteria > Bacillota > Clostridia > Monoglobales > Monoglobaceae > Ructibacterium. The sequence continues at coordinate 25,447 of JAZRQC010000064.1, read as the reverse complement.
AGAGGACTGATTTCCGGCTATGAAGATGATACCTTCCGTGGACAGGATACCCTTACCCGCGCAGAAGCTGCTACCTTACTTTGGCGAGCATATCAATACGGAGATGACAACAAGGTTTTTGAAAAAGAAGAAATCGAGGAGCCGAAGACTGAAACCAAGACCGAGACTAAAACTGAAGCTAAAACCGAACCCAAGCCTGAGAACACAACATCTGCAGAAAAAGAGGAACCTTCCCAGAAAGAACCGGAATTACCTACAGTTCCCAAAGCATCTTACTCCTGCAACACTGTTACCAAAGCAAGTGTCAGTGACTCATTTAAAATGACTACCACCGATTACAATGATAATCTTTATTATTATGATTCGGACGAAAATGCAGTCTATCAAGTTAATATGTCGACCAAAAAGAAGAGCAAACTTTTGGACGTCTCTAACCTGACTTATGATGATGTACAGATGGTAGAAACAGAAATCGTCAAAGAGGTACCAAAAACCGTAACAAAAACAGTAGAAAAAACCATTCTGGTAGAAAGCACCGATTCAACAGAAGCCGATACAACCAAAAAGGCCCCCGAACCCGATGCCGAAGCAACGGAAACGGAAATCGAATCCGAAACAGATACTGCCGAGGGAAATGCCAAGAATTCCACCGAAACAGAACCCACAATGGTAGAAAAAACTGTAACCGAGGAAGTGGAGGAAACGGTTTACGAAACGGTCTATGAAACAATCACCGAAGAAAAAGTGATAGGCACATACAAGGACTTTAAGGTATATCAATTGTACTATAATACCGGGAATAATAAACTATTACTTTTGGGTCAATTTAAAAAATATAGTAGTGAGACTTCTCTTGAGGATAAAACTGTCTCCTATTATGGCTTGTATGAAATTAACGGAAAGTCCCTGAAATTCCACGATGATTATGAATTTCGTATGACTTCCCCCAATAGCAGTATTAATCGCATCTACGAGATTGTGGGGAATTTTGATGATGGTCGTTTGATAGCCAAAGCGAAATATAATACATATTATTCATGCGGAAGTGCTACGTATGGACTTGCATATCTTGTTCAGGAGACTGAGAATTATTCTTGCACAAAAATAGCTTCTAACTTTTTAAATGATCACAATAACTATCCCGAAAGATGCTCCTCCTTCATTATAAAAAAAGCTAATGACCTATATTCCTATACAAATGATACGTATAGCAATGGAGTGTCAAGGCAATATAAATATTCCTTCTCAAAACAAAACTGGGAAGTTGTAACAGAAGCCAAGGTGCACTATGTGGGATACAAAAACAACTACTTCTATTACTGGGATATAGAAAAAGGAAAAATTGCTAAAAGTGACCTGAACGGAAAAATTTCCTATATTAAAGACATTGACACAATTAATGATATCGATATCCTGGACTTTTTAAATATGCCGGCTTATTCAAATAGCCTCAAAGCAAAAAAAATGCATATTACAAATAACGAAAGTTTCATCTTCTACGACGATGCCGCAAAGGCATTCCGCATTATTGAAAAACAGTAGACTTATCCCCAGGTGTTTCCGTCAAAATTTGGGTGGAAAGTGGGGACAACGACAGTACCCTTCTATTTTCCACAAGAAGTTCTGTGGAAAACCTTGTGGAGTATGTGTGTTGTAACTGTGGAGAGAATTTTCTGTAACATATCATGTGGAGAACTTCTACTACCCAAGAGGGCGCAGACAATCGGTCTGCGCCCTTTTCTCTTTGTCGTTCCCTCTAAAATCTCGACATCATTCTCTTCTCCTTGACATTTTCATCTTATCTAATTATAATGAAACTATCAACAAAAAAAGGAATGATCTTATGGCTTCCAATTACCCATACCAACCACCACCCCATCGTCCAACCAACCAATTTCTTCGTGCAATTGTTACTGCAACATTGATTATTATTTCGGTTTGTTGCATGGTAATGTTAGTTACCGTCCTGACCGGTCACAATCAAGATAAGTCCTCTCCCCTTGAGAATGACATCTCTGAGATTCGTTCCCGGTACTATGCGACCCAAGAAAACCTTGAAAACTATACAAAATCCAAAGACGAAAATGATTTTGTCTATTACTATAATCAAGATAACCAACCTGTAAGAATTGACGGACCAAAGACACCCGTTATCTCCTACAACAAGCAATATTTTTTTGATGACAAAAACAATTTATATTTTGCTTTTGTCTTTGACGGCAAATTGGAAAATCGTTTTTACTTTAAGGGCAACACCCTCATTCGTTGGATTGATGAGCAGGGTAACACTCACGACGAGGAAAGAACCAACCCCTCCTTTACCCGTTGGGAATCCAACATTTTAAATGAAACATCTATCCTATAACTACTAACGACACAACGAAAGGAATGATCTTATGGCTTCCAACTATCCCTATCAGCCACCGGAACCCAATCGGTCCGACAACCAATTCATCAAAGCATTTATTGCCGGCGCCTTGGTGATTATCGCAGTATGTTGTCTTGTTTTTCTTGCAGTATATTTGACCAGACAACCGGAACAACCGGCGTCAGATACTCCCGTTGCTTCTGCGCAACCAACAGAGACTCCTGTTGCTCCTCCGCAACCCACCCAAGCCGCTCCCGCATCTACTCCGGCGCCTACTGCGCCTTCTGCTCCTGCATCTAACGGCTCATGGACGGTAGAGAGCGAAGTTTCTAAAATCCGAACCCAATACTACAATACCCAAGACAACCTTAAGAATTATTCAAAAATTAAGGGAACCAACGGCGCTACTTATTACTATAACAATGTCGGTCAAGCCGTACGTGTGGACGTTGGAAAATCCGACAGTCTCCCCTATAGTAAGCAATACTATTTCCAAAACGGAAAACTTTATTTTGCCTTCATCTTTGACGGCAAGCGAGAAAACCGCCTTTACTTCAAAGACGATCAACTGATTCGCTTGAAAGACGAATATGGCAATACCACTGACATGGACAGAAGCCATCAGGACTATGTATATTGGGAAACAAACGTCCTTTACGAGGCATATGGTTTCTATTCCTGATCTCCCTATTCTCCGTGAGTTTTCCCCAGTTTTTTCCGATAAAATCTTGTTGGAAAGTGGGGAAAATGACAGTTTTCCCTTGTTTTACACAAGAAAACCTGTGGAAAACTCTGTGGAGTATGTGTGTTGTAACTGTGGAGTAACCATCCTGCAACATAACCTATGGAAAACTATATTTCTCAATCAAAAAAAGTGCAGTCGTGTGACTGCACTTTTTTCATAGCTAAAAGGATCCATAGTTCTCAAAAATTCGCAACAAAATACGGAGCAACCACAAAGATTACTCCGCATAGATTCCCATTGATTTCAGTCCCGCAAATTATACCACGCCGATTTTCCGGGATACGTTGCCACATCTTCCAGCTCATCCTCGATTCTCAAAAGTTGATTATATTTTGCCACACGATCGGTGCGACATGGTGCTCCCGTCTTGATTTGTCCGCTGTTGAGTGCCACCACCAAATCGGCAATGGTAGTATCCTCCGTCTCACCGCTTCGATGGGAAATAATGGCCGTGTAACCTGCCCTTTCTGCCATCTCTACCGCCTCAATGGTTTCGGTCAGGGTTCCAATCTGGTTAAGCTTAACCAAGATGGCATTGGCAATCTTTTGGGAAATCCCCTTTTTCAGACGTTTCGGATTGGTCACAAAAAGATCATCCCCCACCAATTGAACCTTTTCACCCAATCGCTCGGTCAGGAGTCGCCAACCTTCCCAATCTTCTTCCGCCATTCCGTCCTCAATGGAAATGATGGGATATTTCTTTACCCAATCCTCCCAGAAGTCTATCATTTCTTCACGACTAAGCATCTTATCCTGTTTCCAGAAACAATATCCACCGTCCCGACCTCGTTTTTTTGCCTCTTCATATAATTCCGTGGAAGCCGGATCCAGCGCAATCTTAAAATCCTTTCCGGCGTGGAATCCTGCCTCTTCTATTGCTTCCACAATCAGTTGCACCGCTTCTTCGTCATTTTTTAAGTCAGGTGCAAAACCGCCCTCATCACCAACCGCAGTAGAATATCCCTTTCTCACAAGGATATCTTTTAAGGTATGATAAACTTGAGAACACCAGCGCAGAGCCTCCCGAAAACCATCGGCTCCCACCGGCATAATCATAAACTCCTGCAGGCTCAGTGAATTATCCGCATGCTTTCCGCCATTGAGAATATTCATCATGGGTACGGGCAGAACATGAGCCTTCACCCCACCCAAATACTGATACAAACTCTGTCCTACCGCCACTGCCGCCGCTTTGGCACAGGCGAGGGAAACCCCTAAGATAGCGTTGGCGCCGAGATTGCTCTTGTTTTCTGTTCCGTCCAGGGCTATCATGATACGGTCAATCCGAATCTGATCCAAAACATTGACCCCAATCAAGGCTTCGCAAATGGGGCCATTCACATTCTTCACTGCCCGAAGCACCCCTTTGCCGCCATAACGAACCTTATCTCCGTCTCGCAGTTCGCAAGCTTCAAAGGCTCCTGTAGACGCCCCTGAGGGTACCGAGGCACGCCCAAGGACTCCATCCTCTGCATAGACCTCCACTTCCAAAGTAGGATTGCCACGGGAATCCAAAATTTCTCTTGCTGATACATCAACAATTCCGATATATGCTTTCATGAAAAAACCTCCTTTAGGAACAGTTTATCCCAAAGGAGGTTTGGTTATGCGGAAAGATCTACCTTTTCCACTGGTGAGTGTGCAAAAAAATTGATGAGATTTGTTCGATACAAAAAGAGAAACGGCAGGCGCGTACTTTCTGTACGTAACTGTCATTCCTCTTTGCAGTAGCGGACAAAGATCGCAATTTTTTAAGCACGAATGTAGTTTGTGCGGATTTTAGGTTCCACTTCCGGCATAGAAACGCCTGCATCCTTGCCTGCCTGAATAGACTTTAAAATCCACGCCATATTCCGTCCCAACTGACGCATGGTCTGGATCCCCTCTTCATCCTTCCATACTTCTTCCGGTGTATTTCCGTGAACCATATTCCAGTAGTTGGATGCCACCACCGGCATGTTCAAAATGGTAAAATATTTGGAAATCTGATCCAGCGTAGCACTTGCACCACCCCGACGACAACTTGCAACACAAGCCGCCGGCTTGAAGGAAAGGTGCTTGCCGCCTGCATAGGAAACTCCATCCATCAGTGATGTAATGGGACCTGATGGCGCCGCATAGTGTACGGGGGTTCCTACCACCATACCATCCGCCTCTTCCATCTTGGCAATAATCTCATTCACGGGACCGTTTTCAAAAACACACCGATCCTGTCCTAACTTGGCACAACCGCCACAACCGATACAGCCTTGGATAGGTTCCTTTCCGACAGAAACAATCTCGGTATCAATTCCCTGCTTTTCTAACTCTTCTGCCACTACGGACAAAGCGGTATAGGTACATCCTGCCTCTTTGGGACTTCCGTTAATCAACAAAACCTTCATCTAATCTATTCCCTCCTAAAAACTTATAACCCTATTATATTGACATCTCTTTTGTTCAATGATATCAAATTCTCACGCAAAAAACAAGCGGTTTTAACAAATTTTTCTTTGGGTCTTGTCAAAAATTTCTTTTTGTCGTATAATAATCTTAACATACCAAACGGGAAGGAGTTCTATTCTATGTTATTACCTATATTGTTAAGCAAAACCAAGCTTCTCCCTGTCTATGTGGTGGGTATGGGCGACTACGAACGTCAACGACACATTGTCCGCCCTTACGGATTCCACAGTTACCAGATCATGTATTGCACCGGCGGAAGCGGTGTTTTAAAATTCGGAGATGAAGAACACAAAATCACTCCGGGAGACGCCTTCTTCTTCCGTCCCGACATCCCTCACGAGTACTATCCGGTAGAAGCACCTTGGAGTGTTCGTTTTATTGTCTTTACAGGAAGTGCCGCCCCGGATATTTTTGACTATCTTGGTTTTGGGGATATCGAGGCGTTCCGCTTACACAATCCTGACGATTTTCATCTGCAGGTAACCACCCTCTTTGATATGTTCCTCTGCGATGATCCGGATCGGGAAATCAAAACATCTATGCTGCTGTATAAACTTCTCATTAAGGTAGGCGAATATCGAAATAACCTACCCCAACCCAGCGGCGTTTCCAAGAATGAGCGATACGAAAAACTGGCGCCTGTCATTGAAATGCTCAATACACGTTATACAGAGGACCTGAGCCTTGACGATATGGCATCGGTGATTGGGGTTACTACCAACCACCTCTGTCGACTGTTCCATTTGGTATACGGAACCACCCCTCTGAAATATTTGACCCATCTGCGGTTGAATATGGCAAAGCATTATCTTTGCGCACCTGAGGCCAAGAAGGTCAAGGACATTGCCACCTTGGTTGGCTTCAAAGACCCCAGTTATTTCTGTTCTGTTTTTAAGAAAGCGGAAGGGGTTACTCCGGATGTATTCCGTCGGAACAACGCCTTTTAAGGTATGAATTTTAAAAATTTTTATATTTATTACATTAAGGAGGATTTTATTATGGAATTAAAAGGAAGTAAAACCGAAGCAAATCTGTGGACTGCGTTTGCAGGCGAGTCTCAGGCAAGAAACAAGTATACTTATTACGCATCCAAAGCAAAGAAGGAAGGCTATGTTCAGATTGCTAAACTGTTTGAAGAAACTGCAGCAAACGAGAAAGAACATGCAAAAATCTGGTTCAAGCTTCTTCACAATGGCGAGATTGCCTCTACCGCAGAAAATCTGAAAGATGCAGCAGCCGGTGAGAACTATGAGTGGACCGACATGTACGCAACCTTTGCCAAGGAAGCAAAAGAAGAAGGCTTTGACGACATTGCCGCACTCTTTGCAGGCGTTGCAAAAATCGAAAAGGAACACGAAGAACGTTACCTGAAACTTTTGGCTAACGTGGAAGGTGATCTGGTATTCTCCAGAGATGGCGAATGCATCTGGCAATGTTCCAACTGCGGTCATGTAGTTGTTGGCAAGAAGGCTCCCGAACTTTGTCCCATCTGTAAGCATCCTAAGGCTTACTTCGAAATCAAAGCAGAGAACTATTAAATCGTTCTGCATCTGCCCCATTGAGTCACTCAATGGGGCATTTTTTAATGTTATTGTAATCTTAAACCATTGGACAAATTTGAAAATTCATGGTATACTAAAGGAAGAAATCGGAAACGATAAAGATATCTTTATCGAAGTATAAATCGGATAAGGAGCAGGGGAATATGAAGCAAAAAACCGTCTTTTTTTGTACCGATTGCGGTACCGAATCCCCCAAATGGATGGGAAAATGTCCCGGCTGTGGCGCATGGAATACCATGACAGAAGAAGTGGTTGTGACCCAACCGAAGGGTTCACAAAAATCCACCACGGTGGCATCTTCCTCCTCTCCTAAGACCTTATCCAATATTTCCATCACCGAAGAAGAACGTCTCTCCACCGGTCTTTTGGAATTGGATCGGGTTTTGGGTGGCGGTCTTGTCCCCGGCTCGTTGGTTCTGATTGGTGGCGACCCCGGCATCGGAAAATCCACCATCTTGCTCCAATGTTGCCAGCATCTCGGCAAGGACAAAAAGGTCCTTTATATCTCCGGTGAGGAATCTCAACGACAGATTAAACTCCGTGCCGATCGCTTGTCGGTAAACAGCGAAAATCTGCAGATATACTCCGAGACCAACATGGAGCAAATCATTCATTGCATCTATCGGGAAAACCCTGATATTTTGATTGTAGATTCGGTGCAAACCATGTTCAATCCCGATATATCTCCTGCCCCGGGAAGCGTTTCTCAGATTCGGGATGTGGCAGCGACCCTGATGCGGATTGCCAAGGAAGAATCCATTGCCACCTTCTTGGTTGGGCATGTGACAAAAGAAGGGTCCATTGCAGGCCCAAAAATCTTAGAGCATATTGTAGATACCGTTCTTTATTTCGAGGGAGAACAACAGAGGGCATATCGGATCATTCGTGCCATTAAGAATCGTTTTGGCTCCACCAACGAAATTGGTGTTTTTGAAATGACCTCGGAGGGTCTTGAAGAAATTCCTAATCCCTCCCTTGCTCTGCTCTCGGGCAGGCCGGAAGGGGAAGCCGGCTCCTGCATCCTTTGTACCATGGAAGGAACCCGTCCCGTTTTGGCAGAGGTTCAGGCTTTGGCCGCATCCTCCTCCTTTGGGAATCCCAGACGAATGGCAACCGGCGTGGATTTATCCCGCGTGCTGATGCTCCTTGCAGTTATGGAAAAGCGTTTGGGCATGCATATTTCCACTTATGACATATACGTTAACGTGGTAGGCGGACTTAAAATGACAGAGCCTGCCGCCGATTTAGGTGTTCTTTTGGCCATTGCTTCCAGTTTTCGGAACAAGCCATTGGATGATGGTTTAGTCGCCATTGGAGAAGTAGGTCTTGCCGGAGAACTCCGTGCCTGCAACTTCTTGGAAAACAGAATTGCTGAGGCAGAAAAATTAGGATTTCGTAAATGTATCATTCCGGCATCCAGTCGGAATAAGTTAAAAAAATTTGATAAAATTGAGGTATGTGCCTATCACAATATCCGAGAAGTTCTGCAGGATCTTTGACAGCGCAAGAAGAAAGAAGGTTAGGGTATGTTTCAAATTGGAGACAAAATTGCCTATCCTATGCACGGTGCAGGAACCATTCAAGGCGTAGAAAATCGTTGCATCTTAGGCGAAGAGCACAAATATTATGTACTGAATCTTTCCATTGGGAATGTGGAGGTTTTGGTTCCCACTGCCAACACAGATGGCATCGGGCTTCGGCCGGTGGTTTCTGCTCAGGAGGCAGATGATGTGATTCATCATTTTGGAGACACTGAGGAGGACCAGGAGGACAGCAACTGGAACAAACGTTATCGGGAGAATATCGCTCTGCTCAAAGAGGGAAGACTGCCCGATGTGGCCAAAATTGTGAAAATCCTGCTCCTGAAAGATAAGAAAAAAAGCCTCTCCAACGCAGAGCGGAAGATGTTAAATCATGCAAAAGCCGCTCTCATCTCAGAGATTGGCCTTTCCAAAGATATGGACTACCATCAGGTGGAAGAACTGTTGATGGAGAAGATTCCCGGTTAAGGAGGTCTGTATGAAGAATATGCAAACCGCCTCTGCCCTGATTGCGGCAGCAGGCAACAGCACTCGCATGGGCGGAAACAACAAGCAGTTTCTGACCTTTGGCGGAAAGCCGGTATTGGCTCATACATTACTTACCTTCTCAGGTATGCCGGAGATTGCCGAAATTATCATTGTTACCCGTAAGGAAGATATTCCTGCCGTGGAGGCTTTGACAAAGGAATTCCGCATTCCTAAGGTAACCGCTATCATTTCCGGTGGAGATACCCGCCAAGCATCCGTTTATGCCGGTTTACACCATGTAACCGAACCGCTTGTTCTGATTCATGACGGCGCCCGCCCCTTCGTCAAAGAGGCGGAAATTCGAGCCCTGATGGACACCCTGATTTCTTATCCTGCTGCAGCTTTAGGTGTGCCTGCCAAAGACACCATCAAACGTGTTTCTTCTGACGGACTGATTACCGAAACCCTCCCCAGAGAGGAACTGGTACAGATTCAAACCCCCCAAGGGTTTGTGACCGAAACAATCATATCTGCACATAAAACTGCCGTAGAAAAGGGCATTTCTGCTACTGACGATTGTGCCTTGGCGGAATGCATGAACATCCCTGTAAAAGTTGTTCCGAGCAGTTATGAAAATATTAAGATTACCACGCCGGAGGACATCCCTCTGGCAGAGGCATACGTTCTGAACAAATAAGGAGGAATTTCTATGCGAATCGGCTTTGGATACGATGTCCACCAGTTGGTGGAGGAACGTCCCTTGATTTTAGGCGGCGTGAATATCCCTTATGAAAAAGGTCTGTTGGGTCACTCCGATGCGGATGTTCTGATTCATGCCGTGATGGACGCGCTTTTAGGTGCCGCCGCCATGGGTGATATCGGAAAACATTTCCCCGATACCGATCCTGCCTATAAAGGGGCAGACAGCATGAAACTCCTTGCCCATGTAAAAAATCTATTGTCGGAATCCGGCTTTGGCATTGAAAACATTGATGCAACCGTCATTGCACAAAAGCCGAAACTTGCAGGATTCATCCCTACCATGGTGAAAAATATTCAAGAGGTTTTAGGTAGTGATGTGGCAGTGAACGTAAAAGCCACCACCACCGAGCGTTTAGGTTTTGAAGGCAGAGGCGAAGGCATCTCCGCCTGCGCAGTTTGTTTACTGAAATAATAGAAAAAGATGGAACAATTGTTCCATCTTTTTTTCTTTATTCTTCCCACTCTGCTTCCACCGCTTTGGCGTAGAGACTGCACTCCACTCGTTTGCGCTGGAGTTTACAACTGATTTCGTGGGGTTCGTTGATATCTCCGTTCATGAGGCATGCATTTGCCATACAGCCACCGCTACAGTAGAACTTGGCAAAGCACTCCCGACACTTGGGTTTGGTGTAGACATTGCAACCCTCAAAGCGGTCTCGAATCTCTTGATTCAACGTTCCGTCTGTCAGGTTACCCATCTTATATTCTTCCGTGCCGACAAACTGATGACAGGGATAGATATCGCCGTTAGGAGCAACCGCCAGATACTCGCATCCGGCACCACATCCCGAAAGACGCTTGATGACACAGGGGCCCTGCTCTAAGTCAATCATAAAGTGGAAGAAATTAAACCACTTTCCGTTCTTTCGACGATCTAAGTACTCCTCCACCAGATTTTCATACTCCTGATAGATTTGGGGCAAATCTTCTTCCCGAATGGAATAAGGTGCCTCCGGCTCACTGACCACCGGCTCTACCGAAGTCTGTTTGAAGCCTAAATCTGCCAAATGAAGGACATCCTTGGCAAAGTCTAAATTATATCGGGTAAAGGTGCCTCTCACATAGTAGTTATCCTGATTCCGACTCTCAGCCACTCTCTGAAGTTTCTTGACAATGCTGTCATAGGAGCCACTTCCGTCAATTCGACACCGAACCTTATCATTGACTTCCTTTCTGCCGTCTAAACTGAGAACCACATTGGACATCTCTTTGTTGATGTATTCCATGTTCTCGTCATTGAGCAGAATGCCGTTGGTGGTAATGGTAAAGCGGAAGTTCTTGTCGTGGATTTTCTCTTGCTCTCTGGCGTATTCCACCACTTCCTTCACCATTTTGAAGTTCATCAAAGGTTCACCGCCAAAGAAATCCACCTCTAAGTTCCGTCTTTTTCCTGATGCCTGAATCAGGAAGTCCATTGCTTTCTTTCCCGTTTCCACGCTCATCAGTTCACGACGGTTATGGTATGCGCCCTCGTCAGCAAAGCAGTATGCACAACGAAGATTACAATCATGGGCAACATGCAGACACATAGCCTTTACAGGAGAGTTCCGCTTCAACTTGCCGGCAATCTCATCATACACATCGGTGGAGAACAGCGTCTCGTTCTCGGTCAATTCCAGAATATCCGACCATGCTTCTTGAATCTCCGCATGGGGGTATTCGTCTTTAAACCGCTCCACCATCTCTGCTTCAGAAACGTCCTTGGGCGTTTTTTCTTCTTTGCATAATACATCTAAAATATCATAGCACAACTTGTCCAACACGTGAACACATCCGCTGTTCACATCCAGCGCCAGATATTTATCCTTCATATGAAATATATGAACCATAAAAATCCTCTTTCCGTTTTCGGTATTCTACAATAAAAAGCGGACGCCCATGGCAATCGCCAGAGCGTCCGGCTCTCATGCTTTGTCTCTTACGCCTTATGGCTCTCGCACTTCTGGTTTGCAACGGTGCAAGAAGTCTTACAAGCAGACTGACAGGAAGTCTGGCACTCGCCACAACCACCCTTTGCTGCGCTCTGCTTCAAAGTAGCCTGATTCAAGGTCTTAATTCTCTTCATGATTTTCTCTCCTTTATTTTATCGTTTTCGTTTTGATTTTGCTTGTGATTTGGTATTCACACCCATCATACCGCCAATGGCACCGCATAGGATCCCAATTAGAATGGATAACCAGGATGTCTGGCTCATGGACCAATTTCCATAACCAATCATTCCTGCCAAGGTAAGTATCGTCCCATAGACCACACCAAACAGTATTCCTTGCAATAGCCCCTGACGCCCCGCATTTTTTGCGCTACGATAACCGCCCCAAAAAACACAAATCGCTGTCAGAATTATCACAAGAAGTTCTGTCACCTTTTCCGTCACCGAAAGGTAGGTCACAAACGCCGCACCGATCAGCAACAGTATCCCGGTTGCCAAAAAACAAAATAAGGTGTTCTTACACAAATATACAACGTCAAGAAACGGGAGTTTCTCTGTTGTTTCTTTTGCCATAGGCATCCCCTCCATACTTTATGGTATGCGAGGGATTGTCATGGTATGACTTCTTATTCTGCCTCAGCAACTTCCTCATCGGGCAGACCTGCTAAATCATCAGCCTTGCCTTTTCCTTCTTTGATCAGACGGCTGATTGCGGCACGCTCAATGGCAATGAAAGACTTCATGGTGCCAATACCGGTTTCCAGAACGAAGATATCATCTTTGATTCTGGCAATTTTTCCATGGATACCGCCGATGGATGCAACTTCATCTCCAACACGGAGCGCCGCCAGCATCTCACGTAATTTCTTCTCCTTCTTCTTCTGGGGACGAATCAAGATGAAGTAAAAAACTACAATCATCACTATCATTGGAATTAATGCAGCAAACTGTTCCATAATTTTCCTCCTAATCTATTTTTTTATATTATGACTATTATACCCACTTTTGCTAATTTTTGCAAGAGATTTTTAAAACTTTTTAAAAACCTTTTACGATTTCTTTGAAGGTATTACCACGAACCTCAAAGTTCTTGAACAAGTCGAAACTTGCACATGCAGGAGACAACAAAACAATGTCTCCCTTCTCTGCCAACTTACGAGCCGTTTCCACCGCTTCTTTGAATTCGTTGCAACGGGAAATGGGCAATCCGTCATAGTTTTCGGCATTCTTAACGGCAGCCTCAATCTTTTCAGAGGTAACGCCAACCAAAACCAGTTTCTTGACTCTGTCATTGACCACCTTACCAAAGTCATCAAAGGGAATCTTCTTATCGTATCCGCCGGCAATCAAAATCACTTTTTGGTCTCCGAAAGAAACCAATCCCGCAGTAGTCCGTGCCGGAGAACTTGCAATGGAATCGTTATAGAACTTCACGCCATCCAGTTCCCGAACAAACTCGATTCTGTGAGGAACACCATGGAATTCGGTTGCGGTTTCCCGTACTACATCTTCGGATATGAGACTATCCGTTACCGCAATGGCAGCCATGTAGTTTTCTACATTATGCATACCGGGGATATAAATGGTATTGATGTCCAATACCTCTTTCACAGCCACACCTTGTTCCATTTTGACAATGGTTTCACCCTGCAGACAATAACCATCATTCAACCGCTCCTTGGAGCTGAAATAGACCGGATTTTCGTGTTCCTTACCAAAGTTTCTGGTAATTTCATTATCATAGTTCAGGACAACCTTTTGGTTTTCCTTATTGGAGAAAATCGCCTTCTTGGCGTCAATATACTCCTGATAATCAGTGTGCCAATCCAGATGGTTGGGAGTTACATTGGTTACCACCGAAATCTGTGCACTTTTCTTCATGGTATGGAGCTGAAAACTGGAAAGTTCCACAATGGCAATGTCTTGTTCTGTCATCTCATCCAATTCTTCCACCAGAGGATGACCGATATTTCCGCCAAGATAACATTTATATCCTGCACGAGATAGCATGTCATGAATCAGGCTTGTGGTAGTAGTTTTACCGTCACTTCCGGTAACACCAATAATCTTTGCAGGGCAAAGGGCAAAGAAAAGTTCCATTTCCGATGTAATTTCTACTCCCCGTGACGCCGCCTCCTGTAAAGCAGGAACGTCGTAACGGATTCCCGGTGTCTTATAGACCACCGAAACCTCCTCATCAATGGCGTCCAGATATGTCTCACCCAGAACCATGTTAACGCCCAGTTCTTTCAGTTCTGCATACACTTCTTCCAACTGTTCCGGCGTCCGCTTGTCATGAGCAAAGACCTTAGCACCACTCTTTGCCAGAATTCGAATCAAGGGAAGGTTGCTGACACCGATACCGATAACTGCAACCGTCTTACCCTTCATCTGTGCTTTCCATTCTTTAACATTCATATTGCTTCCTCCCAAACTCAAACAAAGGCCGCCATAGGGCAGCCTTTGTCCTTTACTCAAGATTATTCAGCATCTGTGGCATCTTCCAGGATGTCACCTAAAGTGAAAGAGCTTTCCTCGGTGTAGGAGTGAATTTCCTCCTCCTGAGGTTCTGCAGCAACTTCCTCGGTTTCAACCGGAGCCATGAGTGCTTTCATGGAAAGGCCGATCTGCTTGGTTTCCTGATTGATTTCAACAATCTTTGCATCAACCATATCGCCAATTGCCAGAACATCGGAAGGCTTGCTGATTCTCTCATTGGAAATCTGAGAAATGTGAATCAGACCATCTACAAAAGGAGCAACTTCTGCAAATGCGCCGAAGGGCAGGATACGAACGATCTTACACTTAACAACGTCACCTTCGTTCAGGTCAGCAGTTGCCTTTACCCAAGGACTATCCTCTTCCTTCTTGTAACCCAAGGATACCTTACCGGTTTCCTTGTTCAGTTCCTTAATGTAAACTGTCAGCATATCACCGGTCTTAACAACCTCGGAGGGATGCTTGATTCTCTGCCAGGACAGTTCGGAAATGTGAACCAGACCGTCTACGCCACCCAGGTCAACGAATGCACCAAAGGAGGTGAGAGACTTCACCATACCGGTGTACTCTTTACCAACTTCTGCGTCTTCCCAGAATGCAGCAGCCTTCTGCTCTTTCAGTTCCTTAACCAGAGAAATTCTGTTCTCTGCCTGATTCATCTCTTTGATGTATACTTCGATTTCATCGCCGATTGCAACAGCCTCGGAAGGATGAGCAATACGAGTGGGGGACAATTCAGAAATGTGAACCAGACCATCTACGCCACCCAGGTCAACGAATGCACCGAAAGAAGTCAAGGACTTAATGGTACCCTTGTACTGCTTGCCAACTTCTGCGGTTTCCCAGAATGCAGCAGCAGCCTTTGCGTTTTCTTCTTTTGCGATTACCTTGATGGAACCAACCACTCTCTGGCGGCCTCTTCTGTCAACGTCCATCTTGATAATCTTAAAGTTCTGCTCGGTACCCAGCAATACGCCTAAGTCTGCCAAGAAACGATCTGCACACTCAGATGCAGGGATAAATACCCGAACACCCTTTGCGATGGTAACAACACCACCCCGAACCAGTTCAACAACGCGACCGGTCAGGACTTCCTTATTTTCAAATGCAGCCTGAAGTTCTTCCATGCCCTTCACTGCGTCAATCTTCTTCTTAGAAAGAGTTACAACGCCGTCTCTGTCGCTCACGTGAACAACATAAACGTCAATTTCTTCGCCCAACTTTACCAATGCATTGATATCCGCAGAGGGATCATTGGTCAGTTCATCGAAAGGAATCACACCGTCATACTTGTTGCCGATGTCAACCTGTACTTCTGTCGGGGTAATGCCAATTACTACACCCTTTACTACTTCGCCTGACTTGAGGGGCTTTAAAGTTTCTTCCAGAGCCTCTGCAAAGTTCATTTCATTGTTTTCCGCCATGGTTAAATAGACCTCCTTGATTACCACATCCGGGGTAGATGCCCCTGCGGTAATACCCACTTTGATTTTTTTGATTTCGGGGATTTCTCCCCTTAATATATATTTTTTTAATTCTTTTGCATTTTCAACGGAGTAGGTTTTCTCACACCGCTCCTTACACACCTCGAAAAGTTTACGGGTGTTGGAGCTGTTCTTACCACCTACCACCAACATACAATCGCATCGACCGGCTAACTCTGCCGCCGCCTTTTGGCGTTCTGCGGTTGCATTACATATTGTATCAAAGATTTCAACATTTGTAAAATGTTTTTTTAATTTTTCTGAAATTTTTTTGAAAAAATCTGCTCGTATGGTGGTCTGCGCCACAATTGTTAACGAAATTTGAGAATCAAGCTTCAAGATATCCTCTATTTCATCCTCGTGACCAATCATGATGGCGGTGTTTTCACACCAACCATGAATCCCTTTTACTTCGGGATGATTTTTATCGCCGCAGATAATCACCTGCCGTCCCTGACTGTAGGCTTTCTCCACTATCCGATGAA
Source organism: Ructibacterium sp. (assembly GCA_045649565.1). Taxonomy (GTDB): domain Bacteria; phylum Bacillota; class Clostridia; order Monoglobales; family Monoglobaceae; genus Ructibacterium. The sequence goes on along the minus strand of JAZRQC010000064.1, from coordinate 9,158 downwards.
TCTTCTTCACATAAGGACAGGTAGCATCCACAATCCGAACATTTTTCTCCTCTAACCGAATCTGCTCTTCCTTCGGAATCCCATGGGCACGCAGAAGCAACTCCACACCCTCTGGAATTTCGTCTATGGACTCCAACACGGATAAGCCACGAGATTTCAAATCCTCGGTAACATCCATGTTGTGAATCAACATACCGTAGCAGGCATGCTCTCCCGAAGTCTCAGCCAATTGATATGCCATTTTTACTGCCCGATCTACCCCAAAGCAGAATCCGGCTTTCTCTGCAATCTCAACATTCATAGGGTTTCACTCCTGCCAAGGCTCCGATGCTGGGCATAATCACCTGATCGGTTACCGCCTGCAACTCGTCTCCGGCGACCTTTCTGCCAAAAAATTCTTCCATGGAAATAACCTGACCGATACGGAAGGTCATCTTATGAAATAATTTGTACTCTCCTTCGATACCCACAGGGAGAATGTTCACGCCGGCTTTCACCGCAATCAACGCCGCTCCCTGTTTGCCCCGTCGCATGGTATCCCCTTTGGAACGGGTTCCCTCCGGAAAGATGGCTACGTTTTCTTGATCACCCAACATTTTAATGGCTCCGCGCAGAGCACCTACATCGCTTTTTCCGCGCTTAATTGGGAAGGCGCCTACCGCGCGAAGAATTCCGCCAAAAAGCTTGTTGCGGAACAATTCTTCCTTTGCCATAAACCGAATCGGGAAAGGCAAGCATGCTCCCAGCATGGGCGGATCCATCAGACTCTTATGATTGGCACACACCACATAGGTTCCCTCGGTTGGGATATTCTCTTTTCCCTCCACACGGATTCGATACAAAAGGCAAAGGATACCTTTTACAAATCCCCGTGCAACTTGATACAAACTCATATTCTTCTACCTTTCGGAAGGATTAAATTAACGTCTTGGCAAGTTCGGTGATTTTTGCAATGGTCTCTTCCAGAGAAAGACTGGTGCTATCCACCAAAACACTGTCCTCGGCCGGTTTCAAGGGAGCAAACTCACGACTGGAGTCGTTCTTATCCCGGAACTTCATCTCGGCCAAAACCTCTTCCAAGGTGGTTTCCACACCCTTTTCCTGCAGTTCCAGATAGCGACGTTTTGCACGTTCTTCCGGGTCTGCAGTCAAGAAGATTTTCAACTGCGCATCGGGAAGCACATAGGTTCCGATGTCTCTGCCGTCCATAATCACATTAGTCTCTTCTGCCAGTTTCCGCTGAAGCTCAACCAATTTCAAACGCACCGCAGGAATCACCGCCACATGAGATGCGGCAGAAGAAATCTCCGGGGTACGAATCTTTCCTGAAACATTCTCGCCATTTAAGTAAATCTGTTGACCTTCTTCTGTGTGACAAATCTTTACATCCACACTGTCTAAGATTCCCTCTACATCAGGTGCAACCGAAGGGTCGATTCCCTGATTTACCGCCGCCAGACCAATGGCACGATACATGGCACCGGTATCAATATAAACAAATCCAAGGGCACCTGCCACCGCTTTGGCAATGGTACTCTTTCCGGCACCTGCCGGACCGTCAATCGCAATTTTAATGGTTTTCATCTGTATCCTCCAACTTTACTTTTTCCATCCTCGCAAAACACGTACCAAGGCATCTGTGCTCCAGGCACTGTTGGTATATTCCATTCCCGTTTTGTGTGTCATAATAACCGGAATTCCTACCTCGTCTGCCACAGCAATCTGTTCTTTGATACCGTAGATACCATCACAAATCAGAAGTTTTGCATCCACTTTTCGAATCAAGGCTGAGATAGCGTCTGCTGAATCCACCTGATCTACCTCAATCACGTTGAGCAAAGGCAGTCCGAACTCCAACGCCTTTTCTACATTGAAGCGACCGTCACGCAAGATGGGAGCATATAACTTTCCGGAATCATCCACCCGCTCTGCAATAGCAGCTGCCGCAGCAGGCGTGGTGTACAGAATGGCTGTGCCGGAAAGACAGTTCACACCCTTGGCAACCTCCTCATAAGAGCCTGCCATGCCCGTCACCAAATCACGTCCGGTCTCCGGCAAGGGCAGATATTTCACATAGGGAATCTTCATCCGTCCGCACGCCGTCATGGCCACACGGGACATCTCATTTCCGCCTGCATCCACATCTGCAACGCCGGTTATCTTTTCTGTTTTGAAAAGTTCTTCCATTTTGGACACGTCAAATTTTCCCACCACCAGATTGCCGCTACCAAAAGCCGCAGCCTCCTTCAGGGTGGGCAGAACACAAAGATGCTTCAGGTTTTCATGATCTAAAATGACAGAAAAGTTTCTTGCTTCACTACCATTTCCGGAAAGCACCAGGATCACTATTCTTCCTCCTCGAACTGTTCTACCTCTGCATCCACATTTTCAATCAAAGACGCACCGCAAGCAGGACATACATCCTCATCAACAGTACATACATTACCGCATACAGGGCAAACAATTTCTACCTTCTTCTCAGAAATCTGACCTGCTTTTTCCTGAAGAGCCGCAATCTTAGCAAGTTTTGCTTCCAGAATATCGCACTTCATCAATACATCATCGGGAAGGGCAGGACTCAAACCCATTTCTTCATATACCAGTTTGCCGATCTGGGAATACAGTTTCTTTACATCTCCCTTAAGATCAAAAATCTGATACTTGATTTTGGTAATTTCCTTTGCTTCTCCTGCCTTTTTTGCTACAAAACTTACCGTCTTTTCCACGTGACCCTTCCAGTCAATATTTTTGAAATCTACTTTGAAGTCCATGATACATTCCTCCTTAAAATTTATACATTAAACCGGAATAATACAATATCCCCGTCCTTCATGACATACTCTTTACCCTCGGAACGAACCAGACCCTTTTCCTTAGCGGCAGTCATGGTTCCGCAAGCCATCAGGTCATCATAGGCAACCACCTCGGCACGAATGAATCCGCGTTCGAAGTCGGTATGAATCTTACCTGCCGCCTGTGGTGCTTTGGTTCCTTCGGTAATGGTCCATGCACGAACCTCCGGCTTACCGGCAGTAAGATAACTGATGAGACCCAACAGTTTGTAACTTGCCTTAATCAACTTATCAAGACCGGATTCCGAAACTCCCAGTTCCTCTAAGAACATGGCTTTTTCCTCTGCTTCCAATGCAGAAATCTCTTCTTCAATCCGAGCAGAAATCACCATAACCTCGGACTTCTCTGTTTCTGCAAATTCCCGAATCTTCTGTACAAAAGGATTTTCGGTTTCTGCGGTACTGTAATCATCCTCTGCCACGTTGGCAGCATAGATAACCGGCTTTAACGTAAGAAGCGCTACGTCGGAGAGCATCTCCAGTTCATCCTCGGTCATTTCCATACTCCGAGCAGTTTTTCCACCTTCTAACACCTCATGAAGTCTTTGGTAGAACTCCAGATGCGCCTGATACTTCTTCTCGCCGCCCTTTAAAGATTTCTGGGTCCGCTCGATACGACGATCCAGAATCTCCAAGTCGGACAAAATCAATTCCAGATTGATGGTTTCAATATCACGGATGGGATCAACAGAACCCTCAACATGGACAATGTTGGTATCCTCAAAGGCACGAACCACATGGACAATGGCATCCACTTCCCGAATGTTGGACAGGAACTTGTTTCCAAGACCCTCACCCTTGCTTGCACCCTTTACCAAACCTGCAATATCCACAAACTCAATGGTGGCATAGGTCACCTTGTCCGGCTCATACATCTCGGTCAATTTGTCGATTCTGTAATCCGGAACCAGCACCGTTCCCACATTGGGTTCAATGGTACAGAACGGATAGTTGGCAGATTCTGCCCCCGCCTGAGTAATGGCGTTAAACAGTGTACTTTTTCCTACGTTGGGAAGTCCCACGATACCTAATTTCATCTTACTTTCCATCTCCTTATGTACAAAACTTTCAAGCCGTCGAAAGCTATTTTATCTCACGGAATCTGTATAAATTTTATCATACAGTATCATTGTATCATAACGTTTTTCATTTAGCAATAGAAATGTTACAATTTCTTTTCATTCCATTCAATTTATCTGAAACGTGCAATTTCCACTTAAAATTTTCAATAACAACAAATCGTTATCCTTTTGTTATTGCAATGTCATCTTGTTTGATATATACTACGAAAAAAGATGTAGGTCAATTTTGTGCTGGTTTCAATCAATTTCGGTATAGAAATCACGATTTTATCAAAGTAAACTAAAGCTATAAAGTATAAAAATGTTAATAAAAAGGAGTAATCCCTATGAAACAATTATCCTTAGAAGAACGCCGCAGAAGAATTGACAATCTCTGCAGTGCCGAAAAGGAAAACCATCGGTATTTCCGTCGGCACCGGATTCACGAATACCTGCCCGGTCAGGTTATTTATCATCTGGGCGACTACCCCTCTTACTACACCACCGAACCCACCGATTACGACCGAGAAATGATTCAGGAACTGGCAGAAAACGGTGCCGGCCTGATTCAGCTCCACGAGGACTGGAACGATCCTACCCGTCATTTCGGTGCAGATAAATTCTCTTCGGTGGATCCGGAGGGTCTTCATCACTTCATCGACCTTTGTCACGACCATGATTTGAAGATTATCCCTTACATCTCCACCGGCTACTTCCCCGGCAAGGATCCCGACTTCAACGAGAACTTTACCCGAAGTGACTGCAACCTGACGGGGGGCACCGTCCATCTTCGTCTTTGCTACTCCGGTAGCGAATACTGGTGCAACTATTTACTGCCCCGCACCATTGGCGTATTGGACAAATATGCTTTCGACGGCATCTACAACGATATGGGTAACGACGCATGGTCCTTGGCTTGGAGAAAGGCCCGTGCCGAGGGTAAAGACCAACCGGAATTCCCTTACGAGCCTGAAATGGAAGATTTGCTCTCTGCCATCTATGGCGAGATCAAGCGTCGTGGCGGCATCTATAAATTGCACGCCAACAAGAACGACTATCCCGTCTGCAAAGACAAGGTATATGACTATCTCTGGATTGGCGAAGGAACTGCCGATACCACTCCCGGTGTAGGTAAGGATTATCCTGACTATATCGTTCCCTGCCCTGACTTTAACAAGGTCACTGGCCACACCACGGATTATCACTTTGTCAGAACCATTCCCTTTATGCAATTCCCACTCCTGACCCGGGGACGTCCCTATCACGGAAATCTCGAAATTGATGGTCTGGAGCTGTTCACCCCCATCGCACCCAATGACCGCTATGCAAAGATTCGGAAGTATATGGAAGAACATCCTGATGGCCCTTATGTATATAGTGAATGGTCACCCATCCCCGACGATCCCATGTACTACACCCTCTGGAAGAAGTACTTAAAACTCTACAAACCCATGGTGGAAGAAAACAGTGTGGTCTTTATGGAACTGCGGGAAACTGAAGAAATTCTTTCTCCTCTGCCCGCCCCCATCATTGCATCTATGTTTATCAACGAAGAGAAATATCTGGTAATCTCCAACCTGAGCGATACTCCTTACACCTTAGAACTTCGGGACGAATGGATCAATCGGGAAACCGACGAGAAGGCGAAATCCTTTACCCTTGCACCTGAAACTATTCTCTTCTTGAAAAAGACTTATTAGATAAAAAAAGACAACGGATACCCGTTGTCTTTTTTTATTCTTCCAGCAACGCCAAAGCACATCGGATGCCGTCCACCGCCGCACTGACAATACCGCCTGCATAGCCAGCACCTTCTCCTGCCGGATAAAGGCCTTTCACATTGGTGCTCTCCAACACCTCGTTCCGCAAAATACGAACCGGTGCCGAGGTACGCATCTCCACTCCGGTGAGAACACCATCTCCCAGAGCAAATCCGGGCATCTTTTTTTCAAAGTCCAAAAGTCCCAGTTTCAGGTACTGAACAATAAATTCCGGCAAACAGTCTTTCAGGTCTGCAAGCTTCCATTTTCCGGTGAAGGTCGGGGTAACTTCTCCCAACTTTTCCGAAATCTTATCCTCCAGAAAATCCTTTGTCAATTGTACGGGGGCACCACCCTCTCCCAACTGATAGGCAAGGGCTTCGTACTTCCGCTGGAATTCCATTCCGGCAAGGACTCCGTCCCCCTCAAAATCTTCCGGGCGCACAGAAACCACCAAGGCACTGTTGGCGTTCTCCCCGTCTCGGGCGTGCTCACTCATTCCATTGACCACCAGCCGCCCCTCTTCCGACGAAGCGTTTACCACCTGTCCCCCGGGACACATACAGAAGGAATAGCAACTTCTCTCCTTACCATTGTACACCAACCGATAGTCTGCCGCCGGCAATCCCAAATCGCTACTTCCGTACTGCGATTTGTCAATCATAGCCTGTCGATGTTCCACCCGAACCCCTGCCGCAAAGGCTTTGGGTTCCATGGCAACACCTTTGTTCAAAAGCATTTCGTAGGTATCCCGACTGCTGTGACCGATGGCAAGAATCAACTGTCCGCAAGGGAGGGTTTCTTCACCATTCACTTCCACCTCACAAACACATCCGTTTTCAATACGAATCCCTGTCAAACAGGTGGAAAAACGTACTTCTCCCCCCATCGCGATGATTTCCTTCCGCATGGAACGAACCACATCCCGCAATCGGTCAGTGCCGATATGGGGCTTTGCCCGATAGAGAATATCTTCCGGGGCCCCATGATGACAGAAGGTTTCCAGTACATATCTCTGTCTTGGGTCACTGATACGCGTATTAAGTTTGCCATCTGAAAAAGTTCCTGCACCGCCCTCGCCAAATTGAACATTGGATTCGGGATGAAAAACGCCTTCTTTCCAGAATCGTTCCACCGACTTGGCACGGTCATCCACCGCCTCGCCACGTTCCAGAACCAGCGGAGGATTCCCTGATTTTGCAAGGACATAGGCTGCAAAGAGTCCGCACGGACCCATTCCAACCACAACAGGTCGTTGTGACAGGTGGGTTCCCTGAGGGATTTCCAAAATCCCCTCTACACCCAACGGGCGAATTTCTTTTCCATCACATTGGGTATCATCCGACGTCTCTGCCACCACGCTGTACATATAATGAATGTTATGCTTTCTGCGCGCATCCAGAGACTGTTTGTAAATTTTAAAATTCCATGCCGTAATAGAATGTTGCCGCACAATTTCTTGTGCGGCAACAATTACATCTGCTTTTGTATGTTTTATGGGCATGGAAATCGAACCAACAATGATTTTCATGTTATTCCTTCTCCGCTTTCATGCTCTTGCTCAAGGTAATTTCCACCTCGGCCACATCTCCCAAAACCTTAACATTTTTCGGAATCTCCAAGGCAACTTTCACCTTTTGGTTATCGGTAAATTTCGCCATGGGAATCTTTTCTGTTAACAGTTCGGTTATCTTCGCCGTTTCTTCATCGTTTCCGTAAATCTGTACCGATATGGGATCGATACTATAGGTGGCTGTACTCAGCAAATCCTTTTCTTCCTTGGTCTCTGCCTGGAACTGAGGGTTAATCTTCACCGTACGCAGTTTTACCACAGAACAAGAAACCGTGGTTTCCTTAATATTCTGGGAGACACGATTCAACAAGGCATCCTGCCCGGTTAATTCTCTGCCGTCACTATCAAAAAGCTGAATAGGCAATGTTTCCTTGATATCCACATTTGCATTAGCATAATGGAGTTGAACTCCTGCTCGTTCAATCTTTTCCACCACAGACTCGGGGCCCTTGATTAAAACAAACTGGGGATTGATGGTCGTTTCATCAGGCATGTAATCCTTAGCCAGACTTCCTGACGTCATAACCTCTATCTTCAGTTCTTTGGTTTTGGTCTTTTCTACCTGCACATCCACATGATAATGGCTCTGTGAGGAAATGCCTGCATTCTCAAAAGGAACCACAATATCCACCGGCAATTTATGTTTTCCATCCTTGGCAATGCCGGAAAGATCTACCTTTGCAATGATGGTCTTCATGTCATACCGACCCATTTTTTTACGGCTTCCTTTAAGTTTTACATTGATGGATGTAGCAGACTCACTTACAATACTGAGACCGCCAGTTTCCAATTGTTCCTGCCCCACAAACTGAATGGGAAGATCTCGCACCTCCACCTCAACGGCAGGATCCAATACCACAATAATATAGAGCCACAAAATAATGGCAATCACGACGGACGCAATCTTCAAAAAGGAGTCACTCTCTAAGAACTTTTTCATTCTTGTTTCCCCCTTTTCGTCAGATTCTTCAAGCGGAACTTTCCGTCAGATGCGCCGTCTATATTGGGAGCGCTGTCCAACAATTCCATAATCCGATTCCGCAAGGTCTCTTCTCCAAAACCGGTGTTAAGCATTCCCTTATGAGCAATCGAAATGTTACCGGTTTCCTCCGATACAATCACAACAACTGCATCAGACTCCTCGGAAATACCAATACCGGCACGATGTCTTGTTCCCAGTTCTTTTCGGATATTGGGGTTTTGAGAAAGGGGCAATACACAGGTTGCCATCTCCACCCGATTATTACGAATCACCACCGCACCATCGTGAAGCGGTGTGTTGGGTTCAAAAATATTCTCTAACAGTTCGCTGCTGGTTTTGGCTTGCACCTTAATACCGGAACTAATCAAGGCATCAATATTGTCGCCGTTTTCAACAACAATCAAAGCACCTACCCGATTGTTTGCCATAGCCTGAGCGCCTCGGGCAATTTCCCGAATGGTCTGCTCTGCCTCCTGATCGATTTCGCCGGAGGAATTGAACCATTTTCCCACGTTGGTTCGTCCCACATGTTCCAGAACACGACGCAGTTCCGGCTGGAACACCACCACAAGGGCAATCAACCCTACCTGCAATACGTTACTCAGGATATAATGGAGGGTGTTCAGATGCAAGAAATAACTTGTCTGCATTACCACAAACAAAAGTGCAACACCCTTCAACAACTGTACCGTCTTGGTATCACGGATAAATCGCAATGACTTATATACCAGATAGGATACCACAAGAATATCAATCAGATCGGTGAACCGAAGCAACGCAACCTGATTCATCACGGTATGATATAAATTTTGTAACCACATTGCTTCGTCCTCCTCTTTCTGAATAATTAATATGCTTTACCCCAGTATACCATCTTGGTCGCAGGCTTGCCGCAACAGATACAGGTATCACCGATTTCTTCTTGTTCAA
>JAZRQC010000063.1:0-31208 GCA_045649565.1 Ructibacterium sp. | reverse complement strand
TCCATTACAGAAGCATTCCCCGACAATAAGATTGAAAGTAAGGGGGGAAACGTTGTAGAACCTTTCATCGGTCGTGATTTCTTGCAGGAGAGCATTACTGCAGTAATCATTGCTGTTGCACTGATTATTCTCTATGTATGGTATAGTTTCCGTAAGATTTCCGGTTTGACTGCAGGTTTGGCCGGTATTATTGCACTGATTCACGACGTTCTTGTAGTTTTGATTACATTCATTGTATTCGGAATTGCAATTAACGAGAACTTTATCGCGGCAGCGTTGACCATCCTTGGTTTCTCTATCAACGATACCATCGTTATCTTTGACCGTATCCGTGAGAACAAGATGCTCAGTGGCGGAAAGATGCCTGTTGAGGAATTGGTTGACAAGAGTATTACTCAGTCCATCAGCCGTTCTGTAAATACCAGCTTGTGTACCTTGCTGAGTATCGTAGTTGTATATGTATTTGCAGCAGTTCAGGGTGTTGATTCTATCACCAGTTTTGCACTTCCCATGATCTTCGGTATCATCAGTGGTTGTTACTCTTCTGTTTGTCTGTCCGGTCCTATCTGGACAACATGGCAGAAGAACGCCAGAGAAAGAAAGGCTGCAAAAGCTGCTCAGTAAAATTTAAAAGAAATGAGCCGCAGTGGTTTCACTGCGGCTCATTATTTATTTCCAATTCCATATCATGCTTGACAACCTCCATTTTTGTTATGGAGATTTCATAGGCAGTTTTGGTAACGACTTCGGTTTCGGTAAGTTTTTTTTGATAATCACGACTCTGGATTCTTCCCCATATCTTTAACTGTGTTCCCACTGCAAGAGTTTCAGCAAATATGGCATTTCTGCCCCATGCAATACAAGGGATATAGTCGGACTTATTATAGAATCGGTTGACGGCTAATAAAATGTCGGAAATCTCTCTCTGGAACGGCGTTGTTCTGTAGACGGGCTGTTTGCAAATATACCCGTTTAAAAAGATTTGATTTGGGTTTTCAATATCAGAAATATGTGATAACGAATGAATGGTTTTGGCAAAAACCGTCAGAACCAAGCGGTTTCCGATGTCGGTAAAATTATTATAGGAGCGGAACTGTCCTTCGATTTGGAGAAATTCACCAACAGACGGAAAAATTTCAGGGAAAAATCGTTCAGAAAATGTTACATTGATAACATCGGAATTATTACTCAAACGTGGAACTCGTATAGGGAATTGATAAAATTTTTCGCCGTAAATTTCATGTGAGAAAAAGGGCTCCCCAACTACCTCTCCACTAATTTCTGCTTTGTTATTCTCAAAATAAGTATGTTCCAATTGATTCACTCCTGTCAATGTTATAGCGGACTCATGTCGTTTGTAAAGTATATTATGATATATTCTGTTTTAGAACAAAAGTTTGGAAACAATTTCGGCAGAAATATTACAAAGTAACAGTAAAGTGACCAATTCCAGATGCGGGTAAATGTCGTCGGGTTTGTGTTTCCATGAAACTTTGAATTCCTGAGGGGAAATTTCTTCGCCATCTATATTGAATATACTTCGTTGGAGGCAATAGATAAATCCATCCTCTGCAATGCTGGATGCCGTGGCGGTAGAGCGGATAGAAAGACCGCAGGTTATGGGAAAGAGACCATCGAAATTTGTGCTCTTCAGGTAGGAAAGATCGTCGCCGTTAACGATACATGCTGTTCCGATTTGAATCATAAAAATCACCCTTTCTTAGGGTGTCCGTAATCTTTTTGGTCTATTCTTCTGTTTTCAGGAATATGAACAAGTCTCATAAAATTTATAATGGTGCAAGAAGAGAAGATTTATTGTGTGTTCATATTGCATGTTCTGTAATATTGTGTTAGAATGAGTGCAATATATTCCTGAAATAAGTGAGATTCGTGTTTTTAAGAATAGTTTTCCAAAGAGGGTGAGATTATGCTTTGCAATCAAGTAAAGGATTATATTGAAAAGAACTGGGATTTGTGTATTAAGAAAAACGAGACGGATGGCGACCCATTGATTGGTGTTCCCTTTCCGTATACAGTTCCTGCGGTCGGGCATTTTGATGCGATTTATTACTGGGACACGTATTTTACCAATGTTGGACTTTTTTTCGCAGGAAGAGCAGAGCAAGCAATGTATAATACGGACAATATTCTGTATTTGATTGAGAAATACGGATACATGCCAAACGGCAATCATAATACTGTGCTAAACAGAAGCCAACCTCCGTTTTCGTCCTTGATGGTCTATGATGTTTATAAGCATTTTCAGGATAAAACATGGTTGAAAAGAGCATATGGCATCTTGGAAATAGAGTATGAATTCTGGATGACCCAGCGCATGACAGAGATAGGTTTGAACCGCTATGGGTATAACGAGCCCATTGGCCCTATGGAACGTTATGAAAGAGTTTACTGTGAGAGAGTCGGCTATCGACCCGATCTTTCGACAATCGAAATTGCAAAGCAGTTCCTTGCAACTGCCGAATGCGGATGGGATATTTCCCCACGATTCGGTGATGAAGTGATGAATTATATTCCGGTTGATTTGAATTCGATTTTGTATCAATTTGAGATGAATATGCGTTATTTTGCTGATGAGTTAGAGATAAATAGCGCTCAATGGAAGACAAAGGCAGAAATCCGAAAAAAGCGGATGGATCAATATCTCGATTGCGGAAAAGGTGTTTTTTGGGACTATCACTATGTGAAAAAAGAGCATAGCAATATTTTTTCTGCAGCAAATCTGTTTCCACTTTTTGTGGAATTGGCGGATGAAAAGCAGGAATCTGCCATTTTGGAGAATTTGTATCGCATTGAGGCAGAATACGGTATTTTAGCCTGTGAGGATATCCAATCATCCGGTGTCTATCAATGGGGTTATCCTAACGGATGGGCGTGTTTGCAATTTATTGCCATGCACGGATTAGAGAAATACGGAAAGACAGATGAGGCAAAACGTATTGCAAAAAAGTATACCGATCTTGTGGAAAGTGTATTTTCAAAGACGGGAAAACTCTGGGAAAAATATAATGTAGTCGAGGGAAATATTCAGGTTGTAAACGAATACGATATGCCGCCCATGATGGGTTGGACCGCAGGTGTTTATCTGGATGCCAAGTGTTTTCTTGAAACAGATCACAAAGGCTGATTATGGAGGAAAGGAGTAAAAACTTATGAAGTTAATTCTGGAAGGGCCCATGATGATTGACGGTATAAACAGCTGGTTTCGATGTTTTGAACGGAATGAAGCGATTAGTGCCGGAAGTATTCCTGAAAAATATCATTACCATGATTATATCGAAGTTCTCTATGCTTTCGATTCGGATGGGTATGTATGGATTAATGGTGAGAAAGTGCGCTATGATACAGGGACGTTGATTGTTATCAACCCTAAAGAACCTCATGCATTGACCTTTGAATCCCCTTCGCACCATTTGTGTATTCATTTTTCTCCTCATATTTTATATAGTGACGAGAAAGCCTTTTATGAGTTTAAATATGTTGCTCCATTTCTGTTAGAGGATGTCCGCCGTTATATTTTTAAGGATGAGGATTTGTCCAATATTAACACCAGAACGTTGGCAAAAGAGATTTTGGAAGAGTGGAAAACGAAAGGTGAGGCGTACGAATTGGTGGTGCGTTCTAACATATTGAAACTGTTTTCGGGAATCTTTCGATATTGGGCAAAAAATGATAAACTGCACTACGAAAAAGAAATATCAAATACCATGAAAAAGGTTTTAGCCTACGTTTCGGAAAACTATAGAACTCTGACCCAATCTGAAGTTGCAGAGTATTGTAATATCAGTTATCAGTATCTTTCCAGAATGTTTAAAGAAACAGTCGGAAAAGGATTTAATGAGTATGTGAATTTCTTTCGTCTTCGGGAGGCGGAAAAATTACTGCTTTCGTCGGATAAAGATATTACGGAAATTGCGTTGGAATGTGGATTTGCATCACCGAGCTACTTTATTGAGAAATTTAAGAAGCAGAAGGGAATCACGCCCAAACAGTTTAGAGAAAAAATGATACGGAACTAAATGGATTTTTCAAAGAAGGAAGAAACAAACTTTGTTACTGCAAAATGTTGTTATTCGTCACGATATTAGGTTAAAAAACTGATATAAATACCCCTTGAAATAGGGGAAATATTGTGATACAATATAAAAAATGATAGTTTATTGCGTGAATGAATTTGAGTGTAAAAGGAGAAATAGCAATGGAAAAAGTTAGAATTGCAGTCATTGGATGTGGTCAGTTTGGTAATGCTCACCTGAATGGTTTGGACTTAATTGATACAGCAGAAGTTGTTGCCATTTGTGATACCGACGGGGAGAGAGTGAAGGAAGTGGCGGCACTTCATCATATCCCTGAGGACAAATGCTTTACAGACTATCAGGATGTTCTTGATTTGGATTATGTGGATGCGGTAAGTATTGTTTTGCCGGATCAGATTCATCGAGAAATTGCCATTAAGGCAATGCACGCAGGAAAGCACGTGTTCTGTGAGAAGCCCATGGCTCTCAGTAACGATGATTGCAAGGCTATGATGGAAGCAGAAAAGGAGACCGGCGTAAAGTTCATGATCGGTCAGATTTGCAGATATACACCGTCTTTCAAGAAGGCTAAGGAGATTCTGGAAGAGGGTATGATTGGCGATCTTGTTATGATTGAATCCGAATATGCTCATGATTACGGCCCCACAGCAAGCAAAGGATGGCGTATGACTCCGGAACGGCATATTGTGATTGGTGGCGGCTGTCATGCCATTGATTTAATTCGTTGGTTGGCAGGTAATCCGGAAGAAGTTTGTGCATATTCCAATCATATTTTCCAGCCCACCTGGAAAGCGGATGACACCGTAATGTCTATTTTGAAACTGCCCAATAACGTAATCGGACGAGTGATGGTTTCCTCCGGTGTACGGCGCAGTTATTCCATGCGTACCGTGATTTATGGAACCATGGGAACGGTTGTGGTAGATAACAGAAATCCCTATCTCACCTTGTTCCAAAGAGAGGTGTACGGGGAGAAGGACAGATGGACCGGAAGTGCATGGGAAAACGTGGAACAAAGAATTGCAGTTTCCATCAATAATCATAATGTAAAGGCGGAGTTAGAAGATTTCTGCACTGCCATCATTAACGATAGCGAAATCCCGACCAATAGTGTGGAAGGTGCAAATACAGTTGCACTTTGTACTGCCATTGTTGAAGCATCTTTAACCGGTAAGCCGGTAAAACCTGATTACTGTAATTAAGTGATAGAGTACCGATAACAATTCGGTGTGTTATCAAAATTTGTTTTAACTTTTGTCAAAGAGGTGATATCTCTTATGAAGCAAATTGTTGTTATCGAACCGTGGGCAATCAATGGTGTGAAAAACTGGCTCCATTGCGTTGAGAGATTTGAAGAAAAAAGCAAGGATTCCACTCCGTGGAGATATGGATACCACGATTATATTGAGGTTTTGTATGCTTTGGATGCGGATGGAGACGCGTGGATTAATGGCGAAAAAATGAGATATGATACAGGGACTTTAATTGTCATCAATCCCAAAGAACCACATGCGTTAACCTTTAATTCGACATCCCACCATTTTTGTATTCGTTTTTCACCACATATTCTATATAGTGACGAAAAATCTTTCTATGAGTTCAAGTATATTACCCCGTTTCTTGTGGGAGATGCCCATCGATATGTTTTTAGACGAGAGGATATTACGACGGTTGATGTTCAGGAACTGATTGTCGAAATTATGGAGGAATGGGAGAAGAAAGACAATGCTTACGAGCTTGTGATTCGATCCAATATTCTTAAAATTTTCTCGGGAATTTTTCGTTATTGGAACGAAAATCAGGTATTGCAAGCTGAAACTGATATGAGTGATTCTATGAAAGAGGCGCTCACGTTTATATCCGAAAACTATATTACTTTGACCCAAAGGGATGTGGCAAAGCATTGTAATATCAGTTATCAGTATCTTTCCAGAATGTTTAAAACTACAATGGGGAAAGGCTTTAACGAATATATTACATTTTTGCGGTTAAGAGAAGCAGAAAAAATGCTATTATCATCGGATAAAGATATCACGGAAATCGCATTAAGTTGCGGGTTTTCGTCTCCCAGCTATTTTATTGAACGATTCAAAAAAATCAAGGGAATTACCCCCAAGCAATTCCGTGCCCAGACAAGAGACGGAAATGTTCATCAATAAAAGAGAAAAGATGCAGATATAATCTGCATCTTTTTTGTTTTTTCTACAGTTTTTGCCAAGATTGGATTTAGAAAAAATGAGGACAATTGTATATTTCCTGAAATAGAATTCATTTGGTAATTATTTTCAGCAAAAAGGTATAAAAAGTTATATTAAATTTTAAAAAAATGATAGAAATGTTTACATTGGTGTGATATAATTGTAAACAAATTGTAAAATAGGTTTATTTTGTTTTGTTGTGTTGAAGATAGATGTATAAAAAATTATAATTAAGAAGGGAGCCGTCTGTGTGAAAAGAAAAAGAGTTTTTGTATTCTTTGTGTGTTTGAACATACTGCTGAGTTTGTTCCCTGCAACGTTGACTTTTGCTGATGTGATCAGTTCGGCTGATGTTGCCCTTGAAAATCGAAATGTTTGGATGGACAGTAACTTTTCCGTGATGGATGACGAGTGGGTGCTCAGCAATGGAATGTACCACGACGGAGAAGATGGCGTTATTCGCTACGATAGTGGCGTGGATGAAAATATTGCAGAAGCAAATTACTCTTTGGAGGGATTTGATTTCGGTGACAGCTGGAACATTCGTTTTCGGATGAAACTTGGCGAAGAGCATCAGGGTAGAGTTGATTTTCATTTTTGCTACGGCGGATATCGGACATACTGTAATATCACTCCTGAGGAAAATAAGTTTTCCTTGGCAGGAAATGGTTCTCGAAAGGACAGAGAAGTCAAGCTCGGCATTTGGTATGAATATCTGTTCCAGTACTACATTGAAGACGGTGTGACGAAAGTAAAGATCTGGCGAAAAGCAGAAGGCGACGAAAGATGGTTAGATATCTTTACAGGATATCCGTTTAGTGATGCGAATCTATACACCGGTCCCCCTGCACTGCGGTTTTTCGGCGGTGTTCAGGGTGACAGTAAAAAGGTTGCTATAGATGATGTGCGAGTATACTCCGGAACCTATGCGAAATTAAACGAGCCGATTATTCAAGGGAATAACATTACAGCGGACGGTGTGATTGACACATCGGATTATGGCATGACGGAACAAAGGAACGTTTCGTTGATCGCAGCGTCCTATGATAAAAAATATGGTTATACCAAGGAGGTTCAATCCACAAGGATTGTGGTAGAACCGGGTGCAGAAACAGAAGTGAACCACACCTTTGGGTTTACTTCGTTTGATGCGAAAACCGATGATGTAAAAATCATGATGTGGGACAGTTTGGAAAGTGGTGTTCCGTTGGCATCTGCTATTGGAACGATGGAGGATAATCTCCATGAAAATCTTTCGGTAAGTCGGCAAGAGATTGCCGTTGTTCCAAATGTGTCATACAACAGAGTAAATCTGACGGGATATCTTGGACGGGCAAACGAAAAATTGACAGCCATGTTGCTGAAGGATGGAAAAGTTGTTGCCATAACACAAGACACCGCAAATGCAGACGGGGATATATCCACGGAACTTATCGTAAATCCTGCATGTGAGAGCGGGACGTACGTCTTGCGGATGCAGTATGGAAAGTCGGTTGCCACAGAAACCGAAGTGACGTTACAATGTGCGGATTCCTATGAGGGGTCATATGGTTCGGTGGAGGATATTCTTGGTCAGAATGTGGTTCCTCATAAAACCTTTGATTTTAAAGCCTCCAAAGCCTCGGCTTTGTATTCCGGATCCGGTTTTTATAGTTCCGGAATGAGATATTTCGATGTTTTTGATGGAATGTTGCTGAACAGTACCACCAAGACAACTTATTGGCGATATTCTCCTGTTGCGAATTGGTTTGTGATTGGTGATCGAAGAGCTGTTCTGTTTCGAGCAAAGATGTACGATGAAACCAATCCCCTTGAATTCCGGATTTTTGAACCGAACAAAGGGTACGCGGCACATCAGTTCTCGTTGAGTGCAAGTGGAATTTCGACGCTTTGTACATACAAAACATTAGATGCAACATTCGCTCCCGGATTGGAATGGGTGGATTACTTGATTGTTAAAACATCCTCGGGAATTAGGTTGTATGCAAGTCGAGACAACTTCCTTTCCGGAAGTTGGGTTCCGATTTTAGAAACGACAGCACCGTATGCCTCTTATGCAAGTTCTATGGGTGGCATTCATCTGGTTGGATCCGGTTATATCTCGAAAATGGATATTCTTAATACGAGTAGCGGTAAAGAGGATTTGAAGTCCATTATCGGTGGAGATTATACCACGGTGTACAATTTCCAAATGAATGAAAATGGTTTTGAAAATCCTAGTTTGACCTGCACAGATGGTTATACATTTGGTGCAGAAGGGCTTTCTCTTTCCTCGGGCGGGATGAAGTTTGTTCCCCTATCCGGACGGACGGCCATCGGGAAGAAGAATGCGATATTACTTCGGACCAAAATGACAGATGTTGCTGATTTATTGACAGTTCGCGTAAGTGGCGAATCGGGCGTTGCCAGACTACAACTTTCATCTACAGGTGTGAATGCATACATCGCCATTGGTTCTGCGAAAAAAGTTGCATCTTTTTCCGGAACGGAGTGGGTAGATTACCTTATTGTTCAAAATACAATCGGCGGTTATTCTGTTTATGCGACCAACGATTCCGTTTCCGGCTGGTATAAGATGTGTGAAACAGAGGACTATCCGGACGGTGCCGACGGAAGTGTCGGCGTTGAAATAACAGGAACGGGTGTGATTCAGACATTGAAGCAGCTGGCGGTTGCTGAATCAGTTGCAAACAAGGATGCCAAACCCCTTGGTGCTGACATCATATACTATCAAGAAGATTTTCAAAGTTTTCCGGCAGGGCATAGTAATGTGAGTATTCAAAACGGATCAACAGAACTTGGTGTCTTGGTTTTGGAGAATGGAAGTTACACGGTAAATCACGGAGCGATTCCCATCGGGGGATATGCAGAATTCCGAGTGAGTTCCGAAGGTGCTGTGGAATTTACAACGTCGGATGCTAATAAGAGTCTTGCGTTGATGGTTCAAAATGGAGAATATGAGTTAGTAACAAACACAACCCAAACCTTGTTAATCGGTGACGGTGGAACGGAATTCCGAACATGGCGAATCGTTCGGAACAAGAATGGTACCTATAGCGGATATTGCAAGGCAGATGGCGATAATGCATGGTATCCTGCATTTTTGAACGTCATCGGTAAAACGGTTACGTCGACGGAAAAGACAGAGGTTAGTGTTTCAGAGGGAAGAGCGATGTGCGACTACCTGATGATTTGCGGCCCCAATGATACCAATGGACTTATCCTGACGGACGGATACGGAACAAAAGTTTTATCCGAAGGAGAAAAATATCAATATCATGATTGCCTTCGTGCGTTGGTTCCCATGAAAGAAAATGAAACCCAGACTGTTCTGATTGCAGAATATGTCAAAGGCGCACTGTCTCATTGGGTGAGAAAAAATGTTCCTGAGGGAAGTGGGATGTTGACGATTCCCTATTCTGTCAAAAATACAACTGCAGATGTTAAGGTATTCCTTTGGGATAGTTTGTCAGGCATGGCGGCTAACGGAAGTAAACAGATGGCCAGTCATAATTGGTCCTTGGCAGGAAAGGCAAAGGATCTCAATGGCGGAATTTCTCTTAGTCTGGAAGGAAGCGGTAGCTCAACAGCATCCTTTACAGGCGGAATCGGAGACAGTTTCGATATTGAATGGGATATGAGAATTAATTCTTTCTCCGGTAGAGAGCGTGCTACCGTTTATACAGGAACGAGAAAGATAGAGATTACCTTCCATGAAGATGGGGTTTCTTATGAGACAACGTCGGGGACGGAAAAGATATCCTGTTTAATCGGATCGATAACACATTCTTATCGTTTGGTTGGAAGAGATGGAATTTGCTATCTGTATCTGGATGGAACTTTTATTGGGACATTGAAGGACTTCCCGCAAAGTTCAGAAACTCCGAGGATTGATTTCCAAACGGAAAGATAAAAAGTGATAATAATTAAACTTCACAATAAATTCATTTTTTAAGAAAGGAAGAGGAGAAAAATGAAAAAGACAAGAATTCTGGCAGGTCTTCTTTGTATCTTGATGATGGTTTGTTCCATACCCATGATTCACGTTGCCGCTGCAGGTGTAACGGACGATGCATTGATGACCGCAATTGGTGAGGTTATGGGATATACCAATGCCGCACCGACCGTGGACAATGTGAATTGGAAAGCGGTTAACATGGATTTTAGTGATAATTTTGCATCTACTTCTGCAATGACAGTAAGTGATGGAATTACCTATGACGGAGACGGAATTAATTTTCCGACCGGTGATTTAAAAACCTGGACCTATACAGAGCAGGTAAATGGTATGAATCACGGAGGTTGGTCTCCTCTTTGTATCTCTTTTAACTATACTTTCCGGTTTAAGTTGGAAGAAGGAGGAGAGCTGAAAAACTTTGCTCCGCGTATTTGGGGTACTGATAATGTAGGTGTAGATTTTACTGCAACACCTGATAAGATTGTTTTCCTTTCCCAAGGAAATCCGGTACATAACCCGGACAGAACTCCCATCAGTTATGTTCCCGGTACCGAATGGAATGATGTGTTGGTAAAGTATATTGGTTCTGAAAACGGCCAAAGCCCCAACATTCGTATGGGTTACGAAATCTGGATGAAGAAATCCGGCGATGCTTCCTTTGAGAAACTGGGTGCAGGTGCATCTTTTTCTCCCGGCCCCCTGTGGAGCGAGACCGGTTTGACATTTACCGGTCAGGGCGCGCATGTTAAACTGGCGGTAACTGCCGCAGAAAAAATTGAGACTCCCGATCCCAATCCCGGAACCGGAACACAACCTACTCCCACACCAACCCCCACTCCGGGTGAGTTGGCAACAGCAGAGGCAGTTGCCGCATCCAATCGTACCATTTGGTTGGATGATGATTTTTCGGAATCTACCCTGAATGGCAACTGGGATTTGCTCTTAGGTATGGAGCATGACACCGAAAACGATTGCCTCAGTACCGGAGAACCTTTGGGTATGGTTGAGGCGTACTATTCCTTGGAAGGTCTTCCTTTGGGAAAAACCTGGACCACACGTTTTAGATTGAAGATCAACGCAAATCATAGCGGTGGATTCTTAGGTATCTTTGCAGATGGTAAGGATCGTTTCTACTGGAATGTTTATCCGGATGAAAATAAGGTGTCGGCGCAAGGTCCCGGTACCGCCAACGGCGTTATCACTTTAAAGGATCGTTGGTATGATTATCTTTTCCGTTTCTACGAGATTGATGGTGGAAAGGCTGTTAGTTTTTATCGTCGATTAGAAGGTGAAACTACATGGACACCCATTTATTCAGGTTATAAGTATGTAGACTCTGTAAATAATAACGGCGCATTACCGTCCTGGCGTATTTTAGGTAGTGCAACCAGTGACTATGTAATTGATGATGTGAAGATTTATCAGGGTGTATATGCTAAATTGGATGAGCCTGTCATTGATGGAACCAATGTAACGGTGAACGGTGTTTTTGATAACTCCGATCCCGGTATGGATACGAAACGTCAGGTAACCTTGATGGCGGTTGTATATGATAAGGAATTCGGATATGTTGTTGATACCGAAAAAGAGACCATTGTTGTAAATAACGGTGTTAATGCTAATTTGAATAAGACCTTTAACTTCCCCAGCTTTGATCCTGAAACACAGGAAGTTGCTGTTATGGCTTGGGATGATGTAAGTAACGGTATCTCGTTGGCGGATGCAGTTGGTGCCACAAAGGCATATACGGAAGCTGTGAATCCCGAAGAGGGTCAGGAGCCTGCAGTAGAGGCGGTTGCTTCTTATAACGAAGTGAATATTTCCGGCTACCTTGGTCAGGCGTATGGTCGAATCACTGCAAGCCTGGTGAAGGACGATCAGGTTTATGCTGCAATGCAGGCGACTGCAAATAAGAGTGGTATGGTTTCCACCAAGTTAGGCGTTAAACCGGATGCTCCCAGCGGAGAGTATACCCTTCGGATTCAATATGGAAACAATGTAGCATCAGAAACAAAGGTGAATCTTACCTGTAATGATGCTATCCCGTCTGCCGGTATCAACAATGCGGATGGACTTCGAGACTTCATCGAAAATTATGGCGATGATGCAGCAAAAGAACTTTTGCAGAAGGAAGGAATCCTTCCTTACTTCTACAGACAGTTCTCAAAAATTGTTAACGAGAGTGACTATGAGGATGTATATGCACTTCGCCCCGTTTTAGAGAAAGCGGCAGAACAAGGAAATGCCGAACTCGATTTGGTTACCAAGGTGAATGCTGCAGTTAAAACAAATGCATGGGCAGATATCGAAGAGCTGGTTATGGTAACTTATGCAGATTTGATTGGCGTATCTGATAATGCTCTCACTGGCATCCGTAGTTCTAAGGATCTTTTCTTGCGGATGACAGGAAATTATACATGGGCTGAGGACGTACTGAATGATTTCGATTTGGCACATAAAGCTCAAAAGGCTGCAGAGGCAAACAGTGGCACAAATGCCGGTGGTGTTGTTTCCGGAGGCGCAACCGGTGGAGCCGGTGGCGGAGGCGGTGGATTTGTTTCTTCCAAACCTTCTAACACCAACGAAGACTTCTCGGTTGAATCAGGAAGCATCCAGAAGGTTGAGACGGAAGAGGTAACGTCTTTTGGTGTTGAATTTAACGATTTGGCATCTGTTCCTTGGGCAAAGGATAGCATTCGCGCATTGCAACTGGAAGGAATCATTTCCGGTGATGGAGATGGAAAGTTTGATCCTGACAGAGCCATCAGTCGTGAAGAATTCCTGAAGTTAGCCATGTTGGCTGCGGGAATCCAGGGCGATGAAGGTGCATCCATGAATTTTGCTGATGTGGATATGAACGCTTGGTATGCTCCTTTTGTTGCAAAAGCATATGAGATGGGAATTGTAAATGGTATCAGTGAAACGGAATTCGGTATCGGTCAGCAGATCACTCGTGCGGATATGGCTGTTATGCTGAAGCGTATTCTTGATGCCGCTGACATCGAGGCTGTTCCTGTAAAGGCGGCGTTCCGTTTCAATGATGGTCTTGATATTCCGGATTATGCCATGAATGATGTGGCTGCCCTTTGTGAGGCGGAATTATTAAACGGTGTGGGTGATAATATGTTCATGCCCATGGCGTCGGCAACCAGAGCAGAAGCTGCAGTTGCTATTAATCGAATCTATAACTATATGAAGGAAGGGAGATAAAAGTGATGAAGAATCTGAAACAAAGACTGATTGCTACCATTCTTGTTGTAGCATTAGCAATGACTCTTTCGTCATTTGCGGCAGTTGGTGTCAGTGCGGCTGATACCACAAGTCCACTCTCGGCAGGTGCAGAGGGATTGCTTCGGTATCTGGATATTATTACAGAAAGCAAACCGGATTACAACAAGGCATTGACTCGTGGAGAGTTGGCACATATGGCTGCACGTGTTGCGAATGCAGTAGAATATGCAGAGGAATCCTCAAGATTTGCAGATGTTCCGGTAGAACATCCGTATTATCAGGATATCAATGCTCTGGCGGCAATGGATATTGTTCACGGCGTTGGTAATGGTATGTATCGTCCTGATGATAGTGCAACCGAACTGGAAGTTTGTAAGGTGTTTTGTGTTATCTTAGGATATGATCCGCTCGGCTATTTTGAAACATACTTTAAGGTTGCCAATCGTGCAGGCGTTACGGACGGAATCAATATTGATGGTGTTATGACCTATGGTGAGGCTGTGAGAGTGGCATACAACACCTTGCACACCGAAATTTGCGAAGCGGTTACCTTCGGAGATAACGTTGAGTATCGGATTCAGGATGGCTTCTATGCGTTAGAACGTTATCACGGTTTGGTACAACAACAGGGCTTGGTAGAAGGAATTGGTGGTTCTACCTTGACTCATGCAGATAGTAGTATTCCTGATGGCAAACTGTTGATTGATGGACGCTACTTTAACTACGATGACGAAAGCCTTTTGGGTAAATACGTTATCTTCTATGGCGAGAAGGATAAGGTTCAGGGCGGAACAAAGGCGGATATTGCCTATATTTATGCTCCTGAAGAGAAGAACCAGATTCTTACCCTTGCAGGTGAAGATGTGATTGGGCTTACCGGCGGAGTTCTTAAGTATTGGGTTGGAAGCAAGGAAAAACAGGTGCAGACAATTGGGGTTCCTGATGTTGTTTACAATGGTGTTGCATACCCTAAGTACACCCAAAGCGATTTAAAACCCGGTAACGGAACCGTTACTTTGATTGATAACAACAAGGATAATTATTATGATGTAATTGTCGTTGATGCATATACTTATGCAGTATGTTCCGGCGCGGATGATGCCAATGATTTGATTTACTCAAAGTATCCCAAGGAAACCATCGGTTCAAAAACTCAGGATGTCAATCTGGTTGTTTATCATGAAAAGGGTAGAGTAAAACCCAGCTTCTTAAAGCCGAACGAAGTTCTTGCAATTCGTTCCAGTAAGAATACAACCGGTACAAAAAAGATTACTGTTGAGGTTATCGGAACCGTTGTATCAGGCGCTGTTACCGCAATAAAGGATGACAAATTCACCGTTGCAGGTCAGGAGTTTACGATTATTGGTGAAACTGTTTCGGATAAGACTGAAAAGGTGAAGATTGGTGAAGTGGTATCAGTATACATACATCAGGGTGTATGTGCCGCAATTCTTCACAATGGTTCTGAGGGCTATCAGTTTGGATATCTGGTAAATGCAAGAAACAGCGGAACCGGATTCAGCGGAAAGTTAAGTGTTCAGATTGTTGATAACAATCGTGTGTTGCATGAATATGAGGGTGTAGACAAGATTAAGGTGGATGAGATTGTATACACCAAGATAGAAAGTTCTAATGGCTCCGAGGGTGTACTGGACAGACTTCTTCGTGCTGCAGCCGAGACCTACCAGAACGCTTCTACCAAATGGAAGTATTCTCAGCCTGTCCGTTATCAGGTTAACGGTAGCGGTCAGTTGACTCATATTGACACTCTGCTTTATGATGAAACATTGGAAAGCAAGGAGTCTCTCCGGTTGGATGCCAGAGTTTCCGATTTCCCTGATGATGAAAAAGCAGGAGGATCCTTGTATTGTTCCAATGCTCATACCTTTGAGAGTATTTATACCAATGAGATGGTATTTGGACTTCCCGCTACAGAATCTATCATGATGGTTGCGAATAATGCAAGAGATAAGACCGAGTACTACACCACAGGATTCACCAATGAGCAAAGATATTTGGCAGAAGGATATACCATTGATCCCGATACCAAAATTGCAAAATATCTTGTTGTTTATAACAATGTACAGTTTGATGCGGTAGAGGATCTCAGTCGTTACTGTATTGTTGCTGATATAAATACCGTTTTGGATGCGGATGGATACCCTGTTCGTCAGGTTACACTCCATGAATCTGTAACCGGAACCATTAAGAGAAACCTTATTGATGCGGCTGCCAATGTGGAACTGGAGGTTGGTGACATCATCCGTTACACAGGTGCAGGTGAAGATATTACCATGATTGAGCGTTCTTTCCCCATTGCAACCCATGCGGATAATGCTCGGGTACAAAGTTCCACCAGCGGTCACTATAAATTTGCAATGTATCGTAGAATTTCCTACGGAACTGTATACGCAACGGACGGCATCAGTATTATGACTCACACTACATCGGTTCCTGAAGATATCGGTGGCGTTGAGAAGCGGGTAGACTTGCACAACTACAAACCTACGACTGCTACCAAGTATTACACCTATGAGGTAGTCAATGGACAGGCGAAGGTGAAAGAGGCAAGTTTTGCAGATGTTGTACCCTATCGTGTAGAGCCTGATTCCGGTCAGCGTGTGATTATGTTTACCGAGTCTGCATATTTGCGGATTGTTTATATCATTAAATAAGGAGGGATTGACATGAAAAAAATTATAGTATTGTTTTTAACCTTATGCATGCTTTTAACATCGGTCATCGCCCTGCCTTTGACCGCTGATGCAGCAGAAGATGATTGGACCAAAGGTTGGTCTATGTTAGGTGTTTCGAAACGCCAGAATGGCAAATTAGTTTTTGAAAGTAAGCCTGGCGAACTTGCCTATGCAACAAAGGCTCACGAATTCCTTACCAATGATTTTGATATTGAATTTACCCTTCAAGTATTAAAGTTTGATGGAACTATGCAGCATCATGTTCAGGTTGGTACGCCCAAACACAGATTGCATTGGTATGTAACCGAG
Organism: Ructibacterium sp.; assembly: GCA_045649565.1. GTDB lineage: Bacteria > Bacillota > Clostridia > Monoglobales > Monoglobaceae > Ructibacterium. The sequence goes on along the minus strand of JAZRQC010000063.1, from coordinate 14,761 downwards.
TCCGGAATTAACGTGGAAATCGGTAATGGAACCAGCGCGACAAGAGAGACAGTTCCTGTTGAGATGGGCAATACGCCTCACGATTTCCGTGTTGTAAGTTATGACGGTGTCTGTGATATGTACATTGATGGATATTATGTAAAGACCTATCCCCTTCGTCAGTTCACAACGGCAGGTGATTCCTTGTATTTCCGTACGGATGGTTCAACTGGCGGCGGACACATGGTTGTAACCAATGTGAAATTCAATGACCCTCACGAAGCAAAGGATGCGGCTCCCACCGAAGAAGCTCCCGTTGAAGAAGAGCAGGAGAGGGTTGTAGCGGATTCTTTCGAGTATCATTTTGATGGTACAGAGGATCTTTCCCCTGAAAACAACTGGAATCTCCGTTACAACTGGGGTGTTAAGGATGGTTACTTAGGTGGATATTCCGATTCTTTAACCTATATTTCATCCTTTAAGTATATTGAAAACTTTGGTGATGATTTTACCTTTGAAGCAAAGATGAGATTCCCCTCTACATTGGGTAATACCTCCGGTATGAACTTTACTTGGGGTGATACGGTTGTTCTTTTCCGTATGCGTCCTCACGATAGCTTTGTTCACACCTCGGGAGGAACCTACTTCTCCGATGAATTCGACATGTCCGATCCGGAGAAATGGCATGACTTTAAGGTAGAAAGTTATAATAATAAAGATCGTGTTCGTGCTTATGTAAATGGTGTATGTGTGGCGGATGTACAGACATACAAAACGATAGAAGAAGGAAAATATGTTCCGGCTCCTAAGGATACATACTGGTATTTCTACTGCGCAGGATTCCCGGAACTGACTTGTGCAATGCAATTCGACTGGGTGAAGTTCACATCATGGAACTATGTTAATAATATTTCTGTGGACGGACCTTTCGATGGTGCAGAGTATTACGAAGGCCAGGACGTAAATGTAAGCGCAAGTGTTAAGGATGGTTTGGATATTCCTAGTGTTTCCTATATGATCAACGGTCAGGAAGTTGCTACCGGTCAGGCACCTGATTACAAAGCAACTTTGAAGGACCTGCCGGAAGGTAAGTATAGCATTACTGCAAAAGCCGGTGAGGAAACCAGTAAAGCGGTTCAGTTTGAGGTATTCCCTGCTATTAAGGGTGAAATCTCCGCAAAGCAGGTGGATAATAAGAAGTTAGAAGCATCCTTGGAAAATATTCAGGATAAGCGTAACCAGATTGCATCTGTTGAATATGTTTTAGATGGTATTCCTTCGGTTAAGGTAACATCGAAACCTTATCGTGTAACTATTTCGGATGTTAGTGCAGATGCTCATACTCTGACAGCGATTCTTCGTGATAAGGACGGCGTTCAGATCGGCGAAATCAATAAGACAGTAATGCCCGATTTGTCAGGAGATAATGTTACACGGAATTATTCCAATGAGATTTCCTATACTGTAACCGGTGAAAGCGGTGATGCAGTTGTTTCTGTGGGTAATGGTAACCATTTGGTTCAAATGACCCACACACCTGATGGAGTAACTTACCTGACAAACGACGGAGAGGAAACCTTCAAAGGTGGCGTCGGTAAGTATACCATCTTAACGGATGGTCCCTTTGCAGATGTCTATTGGAATGGTCAGTTGGCATTCTCGTATTATCTTAAATTTAATGATTCTGTTGTGAAGGATGTGAAAGCATCCGGTTTGAAGGTAGAGGATTTGTCTATTTCCATTCCTGAGAACCGCAAGAATTATTTCGTAAAGAGAAATGTTAGTGATAAGAATGCCTTCTATGTGTTGGATGATGTCACTGCATGGAATAATATCGACTTTGTTGCAGACCAAAAGGATGAATTTACCCTTTCCCTCAATGATGGTTATTACTATACCAAATTGATTATGAAGGATGGAAAATTCTACACATGGTCGGTATTTGAAGAGAATTCCGAGCCTGAGGTAAGAGAATTCTTAGAAGCGGCACCGGAGGGCAAGAACCACTACAGAGTTGAAATTGGTTGCGGTATGGTTCGGTTCTATGTCAACGGCAAGTGGACTGAGAGTTTCCGTGCAGTTCCTACCGTTGGAGATGCGCAAATTGGTGTTCAGGTATCCAAGGGAGAAATTGATTACTTGTCTGTCAATGACTACACCGATCTCTATCTCTATCAGGAAGACTTTAAGAACAGCGCACTCTACGAATCCATCAAATACTGGACAAGAGATAAGCTTCAAGCTTTGATCAACGAAAAGTACGGTATTATGACCTTGGTTGCGGCAGATTCTGTGGATGCTTTTGCAGAACTCTATGCCTATGCAGGCGAAGCGGAAATGTCTGCAGAATTAGATTTGACACAATGTGATGGTGGTTTCTGGTTTGTAGCGAACCATAGTGTGGAAGAAGAATTTACCAGAGTTGGTTATAATGCAGTGACCAAGAAGTTTGAGATTGTTGACGTAAACGGTGACGAGACTAATCTGATTAACACCACCGTTAAGGAAGTCGATGGTGAACTTCCTCTTAAAAAGACCATCAATTTTGCCATCAAACTGGACGAAACTGCTACCGGTAAAAAAATTTCCCTTTTCGTGGACGGAAAAGAAGTACTGTCCCACGAGGATGACGATATTATGATGCCTATGACACAGCGTGGCAAGCTTGGTTTTATGCTGACCAAGGCAAGTGCTAATATTTACAACGTGTCCTATCGTGGTGATGCGAAACCTCTTCTGAATGCACATTCTAACAATCCTGTACCAAGTAGTACCAGTAACTTTGACCTGATTGAAAACGATGACGGTGTTGTTCTGGTAAACACCAGAGAATACTGGGCAACCACAGATGGCGGTCGGACTTATACCAAAAAGGCTGCCAGCGGATTGCAAAGCGTTGACTTTGAGGAACTGGCAAACGGAGAAGTTCTCTCTGTGAAGATGGTTGCAGAAACGACCCCAGATGGTCTTACTCGGTCTCAGTTTATTGCCGCAGTTTCTCAAGACGGCGGTAAGAGTTATGAGCAGGTTGGTGTTGTTAGTGATTGGCAAGGATATGTTACTACAACCGGTAACCGAGTTTACCAAGGTGAATCCGGAAGAATTTACTTCATGCGTGCTTTGGAAGGTAGTGAGAACGATGGTGCCTTTGTTATCGATTATAGTGATGACAATGGTAGAACCTGGAAGGTAACCGAAAAGATTGACTACTTAGATGTAGGTGGTACTACCCATGAGCCTAAGATGATTGAACTTCAGGACGGACATTGTATTCTGTTTATCCGTTCCGAGTTTGGTGCAACCATCTTGTTGGATTCCTATGATTATGGTGAAACCTGGGACGAAGCACACCCCAGAATGTTGCCCTTCTTCACAGCGGCAAATGCATTTAACGTGGAGCAGGATCACGAAAACAGAAATATCATCTATATTGGTTGGCCCTACGATAATGCTAACTTAGGTGGTTTGATTCAGTATCCTCGTACCCGTTGGGCGGTAGCAAGAAGTAATGACTGGGGTGAAACCTGGGAATACATCGGTACTACCATGGAGTATACTCGACACGAGGCGTCTCACTATAATATGTGCTTTAATATCTCCGAGGATTACATCGTTCATAACTCGGTAAGTCTTGCCTATGGCGGTGACAGAACCCCTGAACGTTCCTTGAAGTGGGGCGGTAGAATCATCTTCACCGACAGAGATCAGGTGGCAACCAAGCGGTTCGAACGTTTGCATCTGCGGTATCCCACTCAGGTGGATGATAAGGCGGCAATTACCATGGAACAAGCAGCAGAAAATCTGGCAATCAATACCGAAAATGGTCGGATTATTTACAAAGGTAGCTTGATTGAAAATGGCGGATATCAAGATGCTGTCCTGGCAGAATATGCGGCAGCTTCGGTTGGTGCAAGATTAGAAAAGACCGCTGATAGTGCTATCCTTACAGTCGGTGATGCAAAGGTAACCTTTGATGGGGATGCTGTATTGGTTCACGATGGCAAGGTTTATATCAAACTGAAGAAACTTGCAGAGAGTTTCGGTCGTGCCTATGCGGAAAGAGATGGTATCGTCGTTATGGGTATGTTTGACAACTGGAGTAACAGAGCATGGCGTGGATATCATTTCGCGACAGATGTTTTGACTGACGAATATTAAAAGAATTTGGGTTTGTCTTCCGGCTTTATGCCGGAAGACAAAAACCCATCTTTCCTGAAGCGAACTGTGAAAGGAAAGATGTTTACGATAATCTACTTTAAGAGTACATTGTCGCAAACATCTTTGTGAATAAAAAATAATGAAAGGGGACGAATGGATATGCTGAATATTTTGAAACGAAGCGGTACACTCTTTTTATGTATAGTAATATTATTCCTATATGCAGGGATTGGTGTTTATGCAACAGAGACGGTGGAAATTCCCGAGAAAAAGGAAATGGAAATCAGTAATGTAACCATTCATAACCCGCCAATAGAAGCAGAGGAGCAGGAGGAAGAATCAACTCCTCCGGAAAGTTTTGAATATCATTTTGATGGCACCGAGGATATGAGCGCCTGGGGTGGTTATAACGGTTGGAGGGTCAGAAACGGCTACTATGGCGTTGTTTCCAAGAGTAACGCATACCATGGTGATAACCGTTATATGACCAATATGGGTGATGATTTCATTTTTGAATATGACCTGCAATTCCCCCAGCAGGCTGGAAATACCATTGGTATCAGTCTGAGCATGGGAAAGCGAGGATTGCTTATTCGAATGCGTCCTCATGATTTCTTTATTCACACGGCATCCGGTACGGTATACAGTGATGAACTTGATATTTCTAATACAAGAAAATGGTATCGCATTAAGATAGAAACCTACAACTATATGGAACGCTCCAAAATCTATGTGGATGGAAATTGCGTTGCTGATGTAGAGAATTTCCCTGTGGCAGAAGGCGGTGAAAAAGTTATTCATCTGTATGCCAATGGTTTAGATTCAGGAAATAACGAAATCCGTATTGACTGGATGAAGTTTACACCAATCATATATTCCCGCGCGATTACCATTTCTGCAGAGGAGACAACCATTGAAGAAGGTCAGTCATTGGAAGTATACTCGACTCTTCAAGAGGGAGTTGATATCCCTTCTGTGAATTATTGTATCAATGGAAAAACGGTAGCGGTCGGCACCGCACCGGAATATCGGACAACCATTGATAATTTGCCAATGGGGGATTATCAAATTACGGCGGAGTACGGGGAATACTCGGGAAAAGCCCTTGAAGTTCAAGTTGTTCCGCCTATTTCTGCCGAATTGCTGGTGGCAGAAACCAGTCAAGGGGGATTGAATCTTTCTATTAATAAAGGGGTTAATCTTCCCTCTTATGTTAATAAAGTTGAATATTTTCTGGATGGAGTTTTGGTCGCATCGGCAAACAAGGAACCTTTTGCGGTAACGCTGGAAGAAGTTTCCCCTGAGGGTCACACCTTGTCTGCGGTTCTTCGAAATGCAGGCGGGGTTGAACTCAAGGAGATTACACAAAAATGGATTCCGAAGCTTGCGGATGGCGTGAAGAGTCTGAATTATTCCAATGAGATTTCCTATGTTGTGTCCGGTACAAGAGGGAATGCTGAAGTAAAAATTGGTAACGGAACCAATCTTTTGACCCTTCGGCATACTCCTCAAGAGGTTGTTTGTGTAACCGTAGATGGTGCAGAGAAATTCTCAGGAGGAATCGGTGCATTCAAAATCCTGACAGACGGCCCTTTTGCAGATATTTATCGGGATGGTCAGTTGGTACATTCTGTTTCTATGCCCACAAGTTCTGAAATTGTACAGGATATATCTACATCGGGATTGCGTGTAACAGAACTTGAAGTTTCTATCCCCGAAAACAGAACCAACTATTTTGTGCAGAGAAATCTTGCGGTTCAAGGAAAAACCTATCGCCTTCCGGGTGTAACACCATGGAATAATATTGACTTTGTTGCAGGATTTTCTGATGGAGCAAAAATTGCGTTGAATGATGGATATTACCTGACGAGTGTTGCTCTTTCTGATGGTAAAATCTATGCGTGGACAGTATTTGAAGAAAAGTCAAAACCCCAATGGAAAGAAATTGCAGAATCTCTTCCGGGTGATGAGAATCACTATCGGTTGGAGACAACCGGTGGTATGGTTCGTCTTTATGGTAATGGTAAGTGGATGCAAACTTTCCGCGGAGTCATTTCCACCGGTGAACCCCAGTTAGGGGTTGATGTAACTTCCGGTAGTCTGGATTATTTGGCAATCAGTGATTACACCGATTTATATCTTTACGAGGATTCCTTTGAAGAAACCGGTTTATTTGATTCTATCAATTATTGGAGACAGACCAACTTGGAAGCGGTGGTGGACGAGAAAGAGGATGTTCTGCTTCTGGATGCCTCCAAAAAAGACTTTGCCATTGCAGAACTCAACGTCTATGCAGGAAGCGTAGAGGCCGTTGCAGATGTTACGTTGACAGAGTGTAAAAATGGCTTTTGGTTTGTTGTAAATCATAGTATTGAAGAAGAATATACTATGGTTGGCTATAATGCAAAAAACGGAAAATTTGAGGTGGTGGATGTTGTTGGAACGGAAACTACCAGTACCCCTCGTCTGTTAAAAGTAACCGAGGGCGAGTTGCCTTTGAATCAAAAAGTGCAGTTGAAACTTCAGGTGCATGATGTTGCAAATGGCAAGGAAATTGTCCTGTATCAAGATGGAAAAGAGATGCTTCGGCACTCGGAATCCGATCACATGATTCCCATGACACAACGTGGAAAAGTGGGATTCCTTTTAAGCAATGCCATAGCGAAGATTCATCATTTTTCTTATCGTGGTGATGCAAAACCCATTCTTTCGGTGAATGACACCAATCCTCTTCATAATCAGGTTAATACTATGTGTGCAATCGAAAACGAGGATGGTCTTGTTTTGGTTAGTAACAAAAGTTATTGGTATTCTAAGGATGGGGGTAAAAATTGGCAGCAGAAGGCTGCAGATTCCTTGCAGGCCACAGATGTTTATAAACTTGCAAACGGAGAATACATCTCTATCAAAATCAAAGAAGGAACGCCCACATCTGATGGAAAAAGAACGATGTATTTTGTAGCAGCAATTTCCAGCGATGGCGGACGAACCTATACCGAAGTATCTACCATGTCAGGAACTGATGTGGAAGGAGTAAATGGAGGCCAGAGGCTTGCCGTTACCAGTACCGGATGTAGAGTGTATCAAGGTGAATCCGGAAGGATTTACTTTACGGCCGGAGAAGAAGGAAACGAAAACTGGGGTATCATCAGGGTTTATTATAGTGATGATAATGGAAGAAGCTGGACGCCCAGTCAAACCATGATTGATTCCCGTGAGGTTGGTGCAACTGTCCACGAGGCAAAGTGTATCGAACTGAAAGACGGTCATTGCAGACTATTTTCTCGGACAGAAGTTGGTAACATTATCTATTTTGACTCCTATGATTATGGTAAAACCTGGGATAAAACACCACATATGACGCCTATGCTCAGTCCTGCTAATTGCTTCAATGTGGATCAGGATGTAAACCAACGAAACATCCTCTATATAGGTTGGCCTTACGATAATGCAAACTTAGGTGGTTTGATTCAGTATCCTCGTACCCGTTGGGCGGTTGCAGTGAGCACTGACTGGGGTGAAAATTGGGAATTTATTGGAACCACCATGGAATACCTGCGTAACGAAGCAAATTTCTACAATATGTGCTTTAATATCACTGGTGATTATATCGAACAAAATGCCTGTGCTATTGTAGAATCTGCAGGAGATTATCTGGAATCAAGCATCAAATTTGGCGGTAGGTTTATCGTAATGGAACGTGACAAACAGGTTTCCACCAATCGCTTTGAACGATTGCATTTATTGTTCTATAACCAATTGGAACGGCAAGCAATTGTTTCCGCGGAGCAGCATAAGAAAACCATGGTTGTGAATCAAGGAAACGGAAAAATTCTCTTAGGGAACGAATTGGTTGACATGGGTGTCTTAGGAGAAGGTGTTCTGGTTGATTATCTTGCAAGGTTAGTTGGAGCAAATGTGAAAATCGAAGAGGATGGCAGTGTTGTTTTTGACCACGGTGATAGCGATGTTTCCTTTAAACCAATCTATTTGAACCAGTATCAAGGTAAGAGTTATCTGGATTTACAAACATTTGCAAAAACATATGAACTAAACCTTGTTGAAAACGGAAATGTTTATATGATTGGTATGTGTGATGATTGGAGCGAACGTGCATTGCGAGCCCTTCGTATTGCTACCGACCCTATGTGTTCTGATATGTAGTATTTTATATATAAAATACCAAAAAAGGTATAAAAATTGATATTATATATAGAAAAATTAATAGATTTTTTCAAATCGTTATGATATAATAGTAAAAATTAGAAATTATAATCAGGTGAAGTGTATGGTTCACCACGTTTTATTATTTTGATAAGGAGTGGAACTTATGAGAAAAACAAGAGTTTTGGCAGCATTGCTCTGTGTTATGATGCTGGTTTGTGCAATCCCTGTTATGCAGGTAAGTGCAGCCGGAGTGAAAGATGCGGACCTGATGGCTGCTATTGGTGAAGTCATGGACTATGATTATGCAATCCCCGCACAAAACACTGTGAACTGGGCTGCAATTAACATGGATTTTAGTAAGAACTTTGTTCAGCCTGACACAGTTACTGCAGACGCCGGTATTACCTACGATGCCGATGGTATCAATTTCCCGGCAGGTGACGAAGGAAAAGCATGGTCCTATATGGAAATTGTAAATGAGAAGATTTATAACAACAATACCGGATGGTCTCCGTTGTGTGCATATAATCATTATGCTTTCCGCTTTAAGCTGGAAGAAGGCGGTTCCTTGAAGAACTATGCAACCAGAATCTGGGGTACTGACAATGTGGGTGTCGATTTTACTGCAACCCCAGAGAAGATTGAGTTCCTTTCCAATGGTTATGTGGTTCATAATCCTGATAAAACACCGGTTAGTTATGTTCCCGGTACCGAATGGAATGATGTATTGGTTAAATACATTTTGAATGATGATGGTACGGTGAATATCCGGATGGGATATGAAATCTGGATGAAGAAGGCTTCTGAAACTTCCTTTACCAAGCTCGGTGCAGGTGCATCTTTCAGCCCCGGTCCCCAGTGGGCAACCGATGGTATGAAGTTTGTGGGTAATGGAGCCAGTGTAAAGTGTGCTGTAACTGCAATGCCCTACACCGGTACCTATTACAACTCCATAGAAGAGTTTGCCGGTAGTAACCTTATTGAAGATGTTTCAATAACGCTGGATGCAAGTTACGTTAAGGATGAGAATGTCAATGAACCTGCAGGAACCGTTTATACCGATGAAAATGGTGCAATTCTTCCCGGAACGATATCAAGTTGGAGAGATGCATGGTTCTATAACCCCGGAAAACCAATTAATGCAAATATTTATACACCTCTTAATGGCGGAGTTGCTTATTTTAAAGCAAAAGTTCCCACTGACGGAACATTGATTGTTCAGATGAATAAGCCAAAGGCTGATACCGGAAGAACATATATCACAATTACTCCTACCAAGGTTCAAATGGATGGTGTTTCCGGATTTGTTGTCGGTAATTTTGTTCCCGGTAATGATTGGGCAGAATATATTGTTCAAAACAATGGTGAGAATTATGAGCTTTATGCAAAGTACGAAGGCAACAATGAAAAGTGGTTCTTGGTAGGAACCTCCAATGGTTATCGTTCCGGACGTAGCCATGGTTATAATTTCACCGGTGTTGGAGCAGGGGTTTGTTTGAAAGAAGTTAAAGTCTTTGCAGATAAGTCTCAGTTTGCTACCGATATTGAGGAAATCGTTGGTGGTCCTGTAGCAACGGCATACGATTTAGCCTTGAATGAAAGTTACGATGTTCCCCTTTCTTATAATGAACAAAACGATGTTATTGGTGAACATGCGGTTGGTCTTACCGCCGATGGTATATTTACCAACGAAGGATGGAAGGGTAACAAGTTGATTTTCCTCCCCAAAGCAGGTTGGACACCGCTGGAAAATGCCGGAGATGTAATGGTTGTTTACTTCCAGGCAAAGGTATTAGACGGAACTGGTCTTAATGTTCAAGGACATACTGCAACCGGTCGTTTGTATATGAATATCCAGGCAGACGAGATGGCGTATTCCAATGCAGGAAACAGAGTGATTGAGCATGGATTATCTGCAGGCAATGATTGGGCAGAGTACTTGATTACTCAAAACAGTACCGGTGCAGGTTATTGCTTATATATGAAGAGTGAAACGACTACGGATGACAAATGGGTAAGGTTGATTACTACCACCGATGTGGATGCAAGTGCAGGTGCATATATTGGTCGCGGTTTGACGTTTAGCTCTGATGGTCAGACATTACTTAAGAACGTTAGGGTATACAGCACCTACAAATCTGTAGCAGATGCAAATACCAAACCCGCAACTGCGACCTATGCATATTTTGAAGAGAACTTTGATCAGGCGCCTGATTACAAGAACTTCTCCGGCGTAGGTACAACTGTTGCAGACGGCAATTTGGTTCTCACTGAAACCTATGAGGAAGAAGCACAGGCGGTAATCAAGAATACTGCAATTCCTGTTGGTGGTTATGCAGAATTCAGAATCAAGGTTGGTGAATCTCAGCCTACCATTTATTTCTACGATGGTGAGAAGGTATTCTCAATTTTTAATCGTATCAGTTATGGTCAGGTTCAAAGTGCATCTTCGTCTCTGCTCTATTCTGCAACCGCAGGTGATACTTATCGTACCTGGCGTGTAGTTCGTAATGCGAATGGCACCTACAGTGCATACAGCAAGGCTGATGACGATACTTGCTGGTATGCGGCTCAACTGAATGCAGCAGGTAAAGCGGTTGTAAACGTTCCTCAGTTTAAGTTGACAGGAACATTGGCTTATGATGAGTCGGCAGATGGTGTGACTGAACTGGATTACCTGAAAATCTACGGACCTGCTCCTGCTGATGCTGTTGTAACCGTGTACGATGGATATGGCACCAAGATTCTCGCTGATGGTGATACGGTTACCTGTCCGGAAGAGATTCGCATTAATGTGAAAAAGACCGGAGCAGAGCAAACTCTCTTGATTACCGAGAGTGAGGGCGGCATCTTGAAGAAGGTAACTCCGGTAACCGTGGCTGCAGGAAGCGATGTTTTCACCACTTCCTATAGTACAAAGGTTGACTCAGCCAATATCAAGATCTACCTTTGGAATGGATTGGATAATATGAATCCTGTCATCAATCCTTTAACCTTGAAAAAATAATTAAATTTATATATTAATTTAAAAAGGAGTGTTTTTTATGAAAAAAACAAGAATCCTGGCATCCTTGCTTTGCATCATGATGATTGTTTGTGCACTTCCTGTTATGCAGGCATCTGCAGCAGTAGGTGACACATTCGCATCTATTGACCAAATCTTAGGATTTCAGTCAGTAGAATTGGCAAGAGCATCCTACAACTTTGTAGGCGGATTGAATGCTCCCGCAGGTTCTACCACAAACGTGTACTATCGGAATCCCGATATTACCGGTACGGTAGCTTATGGTGAAAATGGTATGAGCTTTGTTCCCAACGGAACAAGCACCATCTGGTACACCACCCCTGCAGGTACTACAATTCCTTATGTTCCTGGCACCGCAACCGTGATTAAGGCACAGTTTGCAGATGCGAATGATATTTTCGTATTTCAGGTTAACCACTGGGACAATGCTACCGCAGCTACAAACAACGACAGAAAGCGTTTGTACCTGGATGTTAAACCTGACTCTGTTCAGAGTACTGGTTCTTTAGGTGGTCGTAGCGCAAGCTTTGACTTTGGTACCGATGAGTTCGAGTTGATGTATGTTCCCGGTGAGGAAGGACATCAGATCTACGCAAGAAAGGGAAATGATGCATGGACTTTGCTTCTTGATGTAGAAGGATATCGTTCCGGTGCTACCAGTGGTCAGGCGGGCATTTCCTCTTCTTCTGATGTTGTAATTAAGTCTATGAAGACATACGGAAAGTACGTAAGTCCTGAGGAGAAGATTGCCGCTGTATTGGGCGAGGAGGCAGTTGTTGCAAATCCCTCTGTAAACTTCCAGTTCACCCAGCCCGGCTTTACTACTCCTGCTAATGTAACAGCTCCTACCGGAACTACATATGGCACCACCAATGGTCTTGATTTGACCAATATCCAAGGAGCACTTGCAAAAGCATCATGGAGATACCTCCCCCACACCGGATATTCGGTATTTGATAGTGGTAAGGCACTGGTATTCAAGGTGAAGACACCTTCTGATGGCTCCCTGAATGTTCAGGCGTATGTTCCTATATATGTGAATGATGTATTGACTACCTCCAGACTTTACTTGGATATTAATGCAAGCAGAGTATCTCTGTCTTCGGGTACTCAGGTAGCACCATTTGCTCCCGGAAATGACTGGGTTGAGTATATGGTTACCAGAAATGGTGCAACAGGTCTTAAGGTATACGCCAAGAGTCCTGCTACCGGAGATGATTGGCTCCTGATTAATCAGGTTGCTGATGGTAGCTACAAAACCGGTGGTGGTACCGGAACCGGTCTGGCTTACTACAGTACCTGTACCGATACCGGTAACGGAACAGGTACCACTCATGCAGGTGCTTACATTCAGTACACCACAATCTATACATCTGTTGAACAATATGACACCATGGAAGAGATTCTGGGTGGCGTAACCGGTTCTACTTATGAATTAGCATTTGACGAAACCACCAGTTTTGCAAACACCAACGGCAGAGTTGGTTTCTCCGGTGCAGACAACTTCACAACTGATGCAGAAGGTTTGACCTTGAAGGATCCTGCTGATACAAGTTCTAAAATTAAGTATGGTCCCTTCAGTAAATGGTCTCCTTTGAATTCTACAACCATTTGGAATACCGGAACCTATATGCCTCAGGCCCTTTACGTTAAGGCAAAGGGTGGATTCCTGTTAGATGCCACCGGTACCAATGGTAATGGTAGAATTTACTTCCACGTACAGTCCAACGGAAATGTTATTCAGAATCAGGATGCCAAAACTTATAGTCTGCCTATCGTTGTAAATGATGAATGGATTGAATATCTCTTTGTTCCCAACGGCAGAACTGAAAATACTGATGTAACTGCACTGGGATATGCTACCTACATCAAGGGCGCAACCACCACCAATGGTAAATGGCGTAAGATTAGTGACGGAAGTTTCTATAATGTAGCTGATTCTAAGGCTAATACAAACCAGCTCGGATTCTCTCATGTAACCGGTCATATTAAACTGGTTCGTACCCTTTCCTTAAATGCAAGTGTAGCGGATAATGCAACCATTCCTGCAGGTGCAGATTATCTGTATGTAAATGAAGACTTTAGTGCTCATCCCGGCTACGGAAACTATGCTGCAAATGCAGAAAGCGTCGTTTATGAAAACGGTAGTGCGAAGGTTCTCTCTACCGCTGAAACCGGTAAACTGGCGGTTCGTTTTAACAATGTAGTTATTCCTGTTGGTGGTTATGCTGAATTCCGTACCAGATATTCCGGAACCGGTGAATATTACTTCCATGATGGTGAAAAGGTTGTAGGTATTCTGCAGCAGAGTGACTACGGTACAGTAACTGGTGGTATCGGATTCTCCGGTAACACCAACAACTCCTGGAGAACATGGAGAATTGTTCGTACCGCAGATGGCTACACTGTATATAGCAAGTGTGATACCGATACCGGTTGGTTCAGAAGCACTCTCAATGCAGGTACTGCAAGCACAGCCGCTGCACAGAGCTTCTTCCAGTTCAGCATGCGTAACGATGGTGGAACCGGTGATAGCCAGGTGGATTACTTCAAGGTTTACGGTCCTGCTCCTACCGGAGTACTGACCCTGACCGATGGTTACAGCACAAAGGTAATTAACAATGGTGATACTCTTAACTATAAGAATGCTCTTCGTGCAATCGTAAGCGAAGACAATGCAAAGCTTCTGGTTGTATCCTATATGGGTAATGATCTGAAGGCAGCGCAGATTGTTGACGCAGCAGACATGATTGATGATAGCAAGGTATTCGATGTAAGAGGAACCGGCATTACCAAGGTTAAGGTATTCCTGTGGAATGGCTTGACTCAGTTGAATCCTCTGACCCCTGCGGTTACTTTGAACTACTAAGAAACAAAAAAACCTCCACTTCGGTGGAGGTTTTTTTTTATGGATTCTATATTGATAAGGGAATGAATTGCAGATATTTTCAGATTTTTGTATGAAAGGAAAATGTTTTTCATAAACATGAAAGAAAGGAGAGATGTTTATGAAAATCATGGTTTTGCACAAAAGAACTATCGTGATAGGGATTGTTGTTTTAACCATGCTGTTAGGTGTTCTATGCTTCGAAAACAGCAAGATACAACCGGCAGCAAAACTGGACAGAGATTTACCGATTTATTGTGTGGATACAGGAGAGAAAAAAATGGTTTCTATCAGCTTTGATGCAGCATGGGGTAATGGTAGATATGGAACCCCGTTTTTCCGGCATTTTGCATCATATTGCTATTTTCCGCAATGATTACCTAAAAATGTGTATAAAACTATCATTTTATATTGAATCAAACAAGGAGAGCATACCACATCGTGGTATGCTCTCCTGTTATTCTTGTTTCGGTTGATATGGCTTGCCTAAATCTTTGCAGTACCAATCCAAACAATGAAACCCGTGAATTGATTTCGGCGGTACA
>JAZRQC010000062.1:0-5549 GCA_045649565.1 Ructibacterium sp. | reverse complement strand
CATGAAAGAACTGGGCAACGTCCTCTTCCTCATTACCGCTCCAAAGCGCATTCCCATTGACAAAGCACCCACGTACAAACCGAGAAGGTGAGGACAAATCTCCCGGCAGTCCGAAAGAACCCATTCCCCGGGAATTGGGAGATAACTTCAGTTCTTGGGAAAACCGATTCTCCGGGTCTTTGGGAGAAAGTCCCAAAAATTGATTCAGGTACTCCAGCTGAAAGGAAAACTCCGGACTGTTGGTCAAAACCCCGGTTGGGTTTTCATAGAGAAAAAGTCCGGCTTTGGTCTGTTCCAGTACCATGCACCGCACCCCGTCTGCTATTATCCAATGGAGTGGTGAGGGCGGATATTCTTTGGAAAAGGCATCCTCGGTGATATTCAAATTCCTCAAAAGGCACTCCGCCTCATCCACCGATTTGCAGGTAGAAAGCACCCAAGGAATCAATTGATAGGAGGGGATATTCTCCTTGTCTTCCATCGGCTTTCGGTACACCGCTTTCTTGGGGAAGAGAAGGCCTGCCATACTCAGGCCTTTTTCGTTGGTAGCATCAAAATAAAGGGGATATCCATCCACCGGAAGTGCCATACCTATGATGGCATAATGGGAATCCACCACCTTTTCTCCAAAGGTAAAGGGATAGTTTCTGGGAGTGATGGTAATCTTCTCCCCGAATCCTGCTTCGAAGTCCAGATTTCTGCCAAAGAACCCCGTCTTTGCCCAAATTGCCGTACACATAAAAACCCTCCTTTTCTGCACTTAGTCTGTACAGAAAAGAAGGGATTATGCTTACCGCTCCTTCAAGAAGTTACAGGTATAGGAAAACGTGATAACATCACCCTTCTTTACCTGATATTGAGAGGAACCTACATTCATCTTTACGCCGTTCACCCGATAAAGCCACCCGGAATAATCTCCGCAATCAAATTCATACAGATTGCCAATTCCCTCAATATACATGGAGTCATACATGGGAGTCTTCACAAACTCAAAGTGGATTTTTGCCGCTCGCATCTCCCGATATAACACATCAAAAGCACTTTCCCCCTCCGAAAATGCCACCTTTTTCTCCGAATATATCACACCATCCTTTGGAACGATGCCAACCTTTTCTTTGGGAAGCTTATCCATGTTATCCAGAACCGCATCACACCGAACAGATAAGGTGCAGACGTTTTTTTCATCCGTCTCGACAACCGTGGGTTGTGCTTCCTGCTTTTCAACCTTCTCCGTTTGCGGAGAATCTGCCGAAGCAATGGTGGCCGTTTGTTTTGGGGATTCGTTCACTTCAACAATATTTTCCTCAGGGAAATCCACCGTCGATGCCACATCCACATCTTTTTGTTTTTGCGCCTTCTCGTTTTCGGTCTTTTGTTCTCCTTGAGTAGGCGCAATCTCTTCCTCTGTCGCAATCGCTTCAGGATTTCCCTCCTCCTGCATCTGCCATGGTTCCTGCAGGAAAGACCCGGAAACAGATTCTTGTTCTTCAGTTGGCATCTCTCCTGCAAAGAAGGAAACAACCAAAAGGACAGCAATCACTGCCACAAACAAAAGTTTCTTTTTCATATCTTACCTCACACCGTTGGCAAAGCGCATCAGCATGGTAGCAACCTCCGCACGGGTTGCTCCATCCTTGGGCGCAAGAACACCTTCTGCCTTGCCGCTGATGATTCCTTTTGCCACCGCATATTGTATTGCCTCTACCGCATAGGCCGAAATCTCCTCGGCATCCACGAAGTTCTCCAACGCAACGGCATCTGTTTCGAAATCACAGAAGAGGGCATACCGATACAGAATCAACGCCAGTTGCTCACGGGTAACACCTGCATCAGGATCAAAAGAATCCGCCGAAACTCCATTGACAATTCCGTTGGCTGCCGCCCATTTGATGCCATCGGTATACCACTGACCCTCCGGAACATCTGTAAAAGGATTCTCCAATTGCGCTACGTCGGGTGCGGCAA
Organism: Ructibacterium sp.; assembly: GCA_045649565.1. Taxonomy (GTDB): domain Bacteria; phylum Bacillota; class Clostridia; order Monoglobales; family Monoglobaceae; genus Ructibacterium. The sequence goes on along the minus strand of JAZRQC010000062.1, from coordinate 3,584 downwards.
ACCGATAAAGTACCGTTACCAACATGGCTCTTGACATGGAAGCATTGGGTTCAAACCCCATCTCTGTTCCTTGGAACAATCCATTCTCATACACATACTTTACAGAGTTATAGTACCAATCCTCTTCCTTAACATCAGGGAAGGTGGTGCTTGTCATTACCGCTCCTGCAGGTTTATCTTCTTTCTCATCAGTCTTGTTATTCTCCTGCTGTGTGGCATTACCACCAACAGATGTTCCGCCGCCGATAGCGGTTCCGCCTCCGGGCACACCTCCCATTCCGCCATAAATCTTGATTAGGGTTATCGAAATCCTCTTAGGCTCCCGTGCGGAAACATCCTCTTGGGATATGGTAATGATTCCCGATGCAGAAGCAAATCCTGATGTTTGTGCTGTGTATGTATACACACCCACTCCCAAGTCAAAACAATTTTGCTTAATTGCCGATTGCCCATCTATCGTAACGGTTGCAATCCCGGGACTTACCTCAAACACAACCGGACAGTTGACTGCACCACCTACGTTTGCCTCATTTTGTTGGCAATCCGCAAAATCGTATACGGTCTTTCCGGCACCTTCAGTCAGAAGTTTCCATGCCAGAAGACCTCGAAAACCCTGCTCGGTCGCAAAGGCATTGGAGAATCCGTTTCCGTTTTCATTTGTGCAGGAAAGCAAGCCTTCTATCAGGTTTGCACCGCCGGAAGTTATGGTCCTTCCATCCTCTCCCATGGCAGAAAGAGCACAGATAGCAAGACCGGTAGCGGCAGGTTCGTAACCCTCATATCCATCGATTAAGCCATCCTCTCTCTGTTCCGCCTTCAGGTTGACAACGGCTTCTTCCACCGCAGATGCCACCTGCTCATGTTCTTCGCAGAAAGGCGCCAACGCCAGAATCATAGGCGTCATGGCATCGGTTCCCATGTATCCGTATTCCGGATGGATGGTACTCTGCCAATCATTCTTGGTGGCGACCGCTCCGTTTAACAGATATTCCATCTGTTCATAGGTGGCGTAGTCTTCCCCCTGACAGAGGGCAATAATAACATAAGGCAGGGTGTACATATTGGTAACCCCTTCATCCTTGGCATCCACCAAGGCGGTCAGTTTTGCCACTGCATCCACCTTTTCAAAATTCTCGGTATAAAGATTTCGTGCATCATAGCCAAGAGCACGGAGAGCGATGACTCCCTTTGCCAGATCTCCCGGTTTGGTTGCTGTGGACAAAAAGTCCACCAACAACTTCATTCCCTCTTCCTTTTTTGCCTCGGAAAGACAATAGTCACTATTGGGGAACAAACTTTCATAGACTGCCATATCGGCCAGAATCCAAGAAAGGTTTCCTGCGGTTTCTTCCAAATTTACCTGCGCATATTCCGCCGCAATATTATGAATCACATCAAGAGCATAATCCTCCTCTGCTCCAGCATCTTCTTTTACCTCTGCCACACAGATTGGTGCGGTAATAGCGGGAACCATCTGTGGTACTGCATCAGGATCTGCCTCATTGATCAAAGTCTTACTCTTCTTGGCCGAAATAATATAGGTTCCTTCTTCCCCAATAGGAATGGTTGCCTTTCCCTCCGCATCGGTCATTATCTCCGTTTCTTCTCCGTTAACGATGATGGTTGCACCTTCACAAGGAGCAAATACCATATTCCAGAATTCATCATATCCGCTTACATAGGTCAAGGTTAATGAAATACCATCACCCACTGTACATTCCTGCTTTGCTACATCAAAGGTCGCATAGGCTTCGGTGTCGGGATAGGCATTTTTATAAATTGCCACATCCACCAAGTCTCCATCCTCCATGGGATGCTCAGGACCCATAACAGATTCGGTACCATGGTTCACCTGATAACCAACCTGACCACTGGTATCTCCCCACATTTTTTCTACCGATAAGGACTGGTACATTTCATTAAACACACTACTGTATCCTTCCAATCCTTCAGGATAATAAACTGCATGCATTTCACGGAACACATCGTCCAGATTACCACCCTGAGAAACTGTGACCGGAAGATATGCCATGATTTTTCCGTCTACACCTTGCACCGGCTCACCATGCTGACACACCGAAACAAATACCGTGATGCCTCCTTCTTCCGCCAATACCGGAATAAGTCCCAGTATCATTACCGCCGCCATTAACACTGCTAACATTCTTTTCATCATTGTTTTGCCTTCCTTTGTTTGATAATATATTTTATATAAAAAAACCGCGATAACCTTCTTTCGAAAGGTTACCGCGGCTGACTTTTTCCGTGGTCAGTACATTTTGCGCGCACAAAAATACCGGCTTTTGTACGCCAAAAAAACCGTTCCCATACGGAGCGGTCCAAAGCAGGTCTTCCGACTCATCTTCTATCGGGGTCTTCCCGTCGGTTCTGTGTTCTGCCTTCTCAGTTTCCCAATGACCGGCTTTCGCCGACGGACACAGAATCATTCAAAGATATACGGCGACAGTTATCGTCACGGATTCTCACCGTGTTCCCTTTTCACCTGCGGCACCCTCTCGGTACCGCCGACACTTTGTGTAACAGTCTTTATTTTGTTTTTATTTAACCTAAAATCTCTTGGATTTTTGCAATATCTGCATCCTTTGCCGCAGTTTGGTCTTCCACGCAAACCGCCGCCGCTACACCGCAGGCTTGTCCGGTAATATAGCATCCCGGAATCACACGGATGGATGCTTGCATAGGATGATCGGCACCTACCGACCGTCCTGCTACCAGAACGTTCTTAAGTTTCTTAGGAATCAGACATCTATAGGGGATACTGTAACTCTCCCCATCTTTGTGGCGCATCTTCAATGCCTGACGAAATCCCTCCATTCCCTCTTCATCCGAGCTCATAGGATGAATATCAATGGGATAGGAATATCTGCCGATTTCGTCCTCAAAAGGTTCTTCTCGGAAGAAGTCATCCTGACAGAGCATATATTCACAGACAATTCGTCTGGACTCCCGAATCCCGATAAAGTCGGCACTTTTGATCAGTTCCGCCTTTTCACATCCGGGCATGTATTCGTTGTAATATCTTTCATATTCCGGCAGAATCTTTCTACCATACAAAGTTGCCTCGGTCAGGCTTTCGGAACTGGTATCGTCCACATGAAAACTATGTCCGATGTTTCCGCCACCCACTCCGATTTCAGGAAAGTTATTCTTAATCCCCGGCAGAATGGTATCATAATGAGAAAATACCCCATCTGCATATGCTGTCCGGTACATAGACCCGTCATCGGTGCCTTTTTTCTCAAAGTCCACACCACCCCAGATGGAGCAAAGGGTGGCACTCATGGCAATACCGTTCTCGTCGCCATACTCATAATCCGCACCGGCAAGCGCACAGAGCATACCGCTACCGGTACCATCAATATAAACCTTCGCCTCGATGGCAAAAACGCCCTCGGCACCTGAAACCACCACCTGACGGATTTGACCGTCATCACAAATAGCGTCCACCAGTTTGGTATAAAACAGAGGAATCACCCCTGATTCCTGCACCAGTTCATCGTAGACCCGCTTCAACTTCTCCGGCTTGAAACCATGCCATTCTCGTTTCTTCTGAATGGAAAGTC
>JAZRQC010000061.1:0-48443 GCA_045649565.1 Ructibacterium sp. | reverse complement strand
GCTACGATCCGACTTGGTATTGCAGATACCACCGCGGGCTATGACCTGGCAAATGGTGTGGAAGTTCCCGCTAACCATCTTTTGGTTGTTCCGGTGGCAGATGGCAGAGGTTTTAAGGCAGAAGCCGACGTGATTGTGATGGTAAAAGGCAGTTACGTAATCAAATAAGGAATGTAAAAAAAGCACATAATGGAGCAAACTTCGCCGCTCGCTGTACCTGTGTACAGCATCAAGGCACCCCTTCGGGCTCCGTTTGTCCATTCTGTATCTTTTTTCCTATCCCTTTGTGTAAAGGAGTTTTTTGCGGGGTTTCCTTCGGGGAACCCCGTTGTGTTTTGGATAGATTTCGTATTTGGAGCCAGGCGGAATATGGGGGAATATGTTGAAAGAGTATTTTTGTGAAAAATCCCGAAAATTTCTTGGGAAAAACTCTTGACAGAATGGGAAAAACTGTGTATAATGATTAACCGTAAAGGGAATTAACTTTACAGACCTTGCATTAACGGAGTGAGGAAGATGGAAAAAAATGTTCAGATGGGTTTGCTGTTTTCCATTTACCGGAATATGCTGACCAACCGACAGGCGGAAAGCATTGATCTTTATTATAATGAAGATCTGTCTTTGTCCGAGATTGGTGAGCATATGGGCATAACCAGACAGGGCGTCCGTGACAACATCAAGCGTGGGGAGCATATCCTGCTTGACACAGAAGAAAAACTGGGACTGGCCCAAAGATTTCTTGGGATTAAGGAAAATCTGGAATATATTGATGTGGTAATTCGGGAAATCGAACAGTCTGAGGGTATCCGCTATCTGCCCAATGACATCAAGAGGAAGATCAACAAAATTCTTCTCATGATCGGAGAGATGAACGAGCAATTTTAAGCGGTGGAATGGGGGTTTGGCAATGGCTTTTGAGAGTTTAACAGAAAAATTGCAAAATACCTTCCGAAAGCTGAAAGGCAAAGGAAAGGTCAGTGAAAAAGATTTAAAAGACGCCATGCGTGAGGTTAAACTTGCCCTTTTGGAGGCAGATGTTAACTTCCGTGTGGTAAAAGACTTTATCAAACAGGTGACCGAACGTGCATCCGGTGCAGAGGTTATGGAATCTTTGACACCGGCACAGCAGGTGATTAAGATTGTAAACGAGGAAATGGTTTCCTTGATGGGTGGGGAAGAGCAAAAGTTGGAAATTGCATCCAAGCCGCCTACCGTCATCATGATGGCGGGTTTGCAGGGTGCAGGTAAGACCACCACGGCTGCAAAATTAGGCGGTATCCTGAAAAAGCAGGGAAAGCGTCCTTTGCTCTGTGCTTGTGACGTATATCGGCCTGCGGCAGTAAAGCAGTTGCAGGTTGTGGGGGAGAAACTGGAACTTCCCGTTTATGCCGAAGAAGGAAACACCGATGCGGTAGGTATTGCGAAAGCAGGTCTTGCCCATGCAATCAAGTATGCCAATGACATTTTGATTATCGATACAGCAGGACGGCTGCATATTGACGAAACCCTGATGGATGAACTGAAGCAGATTTCTGCAGAGGTGCATCCCACCGAGATTCTTTTGGTGGTAGATGCCATGACCGGTCAGGATGCAGTCAACGTGGCAGAGGCGTTTAATAACGATTTAGAAATCTCCGGTGTGGTATTGACCAAGCTGGATGGTGACACTCGTGGCGGTGCGGCGCTTTCCGTTCGTGCGGTAACCCAAAAGCCCATTAAGTTCTGCGGTATGGGTGAGAAACTTACTGATTTGGAAGTATTCCATCCGGATCGTATGGCGTCCAGAATTCTGGGTATGGGTGATATGCTCAGTCTGATTGAAAAGGCAGAGCAGGCGCTGGATATGAAAAAGGCGGAGGAACTTGAAAAGAAACTTCGGAGCCAGCAGTTCACCTTCGGAGATTTTCTGGATCAGATGGAACAAATGAAAAATATGGGTCCTTTGCAGGATTTGCTTGGTATGCTTCCCGGAATAGATGCCAAGGCGCTGAAAAATGTTGATGTGGACGAGAAGCGGATGGGTCGAATTGAGGCCATTGTTCGTTCCATGACACCCCGTGAGAGAGAACTTCAGGATAAACTGACGCCCTCTCGAAAAGAGCGGATTGCCAACGGAAGCGGCACCAGCATGGCAGAAGTGAATGCGCTGATCAAGCAATTCGAACAGATGCAAAAGATGATGAAACAACTTTCCGGCGGCATGGGTAAGAAAATGAAGCGGCGGAAGGGAATGTTTGGCGGATTCCCCGGCGGATTTCCCGGTCTTTAGTTGAAAAGGAATTAGGGCATTGCCCGTAAACAAATATTATTTTTACTTTTTGGAGGTAACAAAAAATGGCAGTTAAAATTCGTTTGAAGAGAATGGGTGCAAAGAAATCGCCTTTTTACCGTGTGGTTGTTGCGGATTCCAGATATCCCAGAGATGGCCGCTTCATTGAGCAGGTTGGTACTTACAATCCTATGACCGATCCCGCTACCACCGAGTTTGATGGTGAGAAGGTTCAAAAGTGGATCAAGAATGGTGCACAGCCTACTGATACCGTTAAGCGTCTGCTGAAGGAAAAGGGCATTATCTAATCCCGGATTGGAGGAAGTACCGATGCAGGAACTTTTGGAGTTTATTGCAAAATCCATGGTGACCAATCCTGATGCGGTAGAGGTTACTTTGGTAGAAAAAGAAAACGCCACCTTACTTCAATTGCATGTTGCAGAGGAAGATATGGGAAAAGTCATCGGCAAGCAGGGTCGGATCGCAAAGGCAATCCGTACCGTCATGAAGGCTGCCGTAGGCGGCAATGGCAAAAAGGTCATTGTAGACATTGAATAGTCAAAAAGGGGGCGCCATTGGTGTCCCCTTTTGTCTTAAGACGAGGAGGAAGCAAAATGGAGAAGATATTAGAACTTGGCAAAGTGGTGAATACCCATGGTATTCGCGGTGAGGTGAAGATTCAACCTTGGTGTGATGATCCCATGATTTTTGACGAGTTGGAATATATCTATGTGGGAGGAAAGCGGTATGATATCTTAAGAAGCCGCCTTCATAAGAATTGTGTGATTGCCCAACTGGAAGGGGTTCCTGATATCAATACGGCAGAACTTCTTCGGAATCAGGTTGTTACTGTGGAACGGGAGATGTTGGGCGAACTCCCCGAGGGGACTTATTACATTGCAGATCTGGAAGGATTGACGGTCAAGACGGCGGATGGCGAGATTTTGGGAACCATCAGCGAAGTAATCAAGACCGGAAGCAATGATGTTTATGTTCTGGACAGTCCCGGAAGAAAGCCTGTTTTGATTCCTGTGATTGACCAAGTGGTAAAAGAGGTCAATATCGAAGATGGTTATGTATTGGTGGAATTGATGAAAGGGTTGATTGATTGATGCGGGTAGATATTTTGACATTATTCCCCGAAATGTTTCAGGCGGTGCTGGATAACAGTATCATCGGCAGAGCCAAGGAAAAAGGGATTCTGGAACTGAACTACATACAAATTCGGGAATTTGTATTCAACAAACACAGACAGGTGGACGATTACCCCTACGGCGGAGGAGCGGGCATGGTCATGCAAGCAGAACCCATCTATCTGGCATATCAAAGTGTCTGTGAGGGACTTTCTTATAAGCCGAAAACCATCTATCTTTCTCCCCAGGGAAAGCCTTTCCGTCAGGGGACGGCAAAGCGACTTTCCAAAGAAGAACATCTGGTTTTGATTTGTGGACATTACGAAGGGGTTGACCAGCGAATTCTGGATGAGATTGTGGATATGGAAATCTCCTTGGGAGATTTTGTTCTGACCGGTGGAGAGTTGGCTGCCATGGCGGTGGTGGATGCCACGGCAAGACTGATTCCGGGGGTGCTCAAAAGTGAGGAAGCCTTTTCGGAAGAATCGCATTTTTCCGGACTTTTGGAGTACCCTCAGTACACTCGTCCGGAGGAGTGGAGAGGCAGAAAGGTGCCGGAAATTCTCATGAGCGGACACCATAAAAATATCGAGGCGTGGAAGCGGGAAATGTCCATTCGGACAACCTTCCGAAAGCGTCGGGGGATGCTGGCAAAAGCATCCTTGAGTCAAAAGGAAAAAGAATTTGTAGAAGAACTCAAAAAAAACGAAAACTTGTGAAAACATGGTTGTAATTTCTGACAGAATGTGTTACAATATTTCTATATATGACAAAGTTACTTTACAAAAGATACTTTGAAAGAAGAAAGGCAGTGATAGAGCATGAAATGTCCGAAATGTTTGAAAAATATTCCTGATAATTCGGCCACTTGTCCCGAATGTCATGCGGACCTGACAGCTCAGGATTTTATCAGTCAGGAGACAGGTCGCTTTGCGGCGGTGGATCCTTCTAAAGAGAGTTATGACTTCGATTTACAGTATACCTTGACCTTTAAGGATGCAGGAGAAATTCGGCAGACCATTGCAGAAATGGATCTTGGCATCGGTAAGGATAAAAAGGGCGATATCTTTCAGGAGAAGAAAGAAACAGAAGAGAAGAAGGAAAGTCGTCATCAGCGCAGTCTCGAAGAGATGGAAGAAGCGGCAAGACGTGCGGCAATTCGTCGTGCACGGCGAACCTCCGGCGGTAAAAAAGGCCCCAAAGAAAAGATCAGCCGTCGGGAAAAAGAGAAGATGGCGGCACTGCGGAAAGCAAGAAGTCAGAATCGTCCCTCTAAGAAAGATATCATGAAGAAAAGACGGTTGCTCTTTGGTGCTGTAGTGGCAGTTCTGGTGGTTTCTTTGATTGTGGGATTAATTAGCCTTTTTGCTAATATGTTCAAAGGAGAGGTAACCTACCCCACCTTGTACACTAAGGGAAATCAGTTGTATCTGTACTACGATAAGAAGCCGGTTCTGCTCAGCAGTAACTTTGTTGAAGCGTATGCGTCGGCAAAGACGGATGAGGATAAGGACGAGGATGAGAGTGAAAAAATCGTTGACCCGAAACGATATCAGGCAGCAACCGCTACCGAGAAGCAGCTGATTAACGTATCTGCGGACGGTTTGTATACCTACTTTGTGGAAAATGTTAACCTGAACAACGGACGGGGCGACTTGGTTTATTGCAAAAATAATTCTCCCAAGACCAGAACCTTAATCTCGATTCAGACATATTATGATTTTGAGATCAGTAAGGATGGACAATCCGTACTCTTTTTGAGAAAGACAGATGATGAAGGAAACCACGGTGAACTTTGTTACTGGAACCCGGAACTGGAAGAGCCGGTTGTAGTAGAGGGTGATATCTGTGGCGGAACCTATCGTTTCAGTCAGGATGGAACCAAAGCTCTTTATATCAAGGACTTTGACATCAAGGAACAGCAGGGTGACCTGTATGTTCGGGCATTCGGTAAAGAAGCGGATGAGACTGCTAAGGAAATCGATAAAGAGGTTTCCTTCGTATTCGGTACCTCTGCAAAGGGCGACTATCTGCTTTATGCAAAGGATTATGACCTGGATGAAGGAACCTATACACTTTACTCTGTCAAGGATGGAGAGAACCCCACGGTTCGTGCAGAAAATGCATATCTTCCTCCGGTAATTCTGGAAAAGAGCGAGGGCGTCTATGCTTACAGCAACTATGAGGATAACTTCCAGACTGTAAAATATCTGGATCTTGCGGCCGGGACCGGCAATGTTGTTGCAGATGAAGTAACACAGATTGAACGGCTTCGGAACGACGAGATGGCGATTATCTACAGCAAGAGCTATGAAGAAACCGATAAGAGTGATTACTATATGGCAACAGCACAAGAAAAGGTTTCTCAAAAGGTTGCCAATGCGGTTTCCAATGTCAAAGAAGATAAGGCAAGAAGAGTTCAATTTGATATCAGTGACGACTTCTCAAGAGCTGCTTATATCAGCGGATATGGAGAGGACGAATATCGCGGTGCGTTGATGACCATGACCATTGTAAATGGTTATGTGGGAACCGAAAAGCGGATCTCGGATAATGCTTATGGTTGTGATGTGTCTGCAGATGGTGCAGTTGTTCGATTTGCGGCAGATTACGATAAGGAGACACGGACAGTAAACCTTCTGGCACATACCAACTCCAACACGGTAACCTTAAGAGAAGGTGTGGCAACAGGTGCCTTTACCTTTGATGAGATTGGTGAGATTATGGTATACGCCGTTGACGTGGTTTCCAAGCCGGTAAATTCCGGTAACGTGGAATGTGTCACCACCAAGGGTCGTGTTCGTGAGATTCAGGAAGGTGCTGAGTCCTACGGCTTGAAGAAGGATGGACGGATTTTGTATCGTCTCAACGAGGGCGAAGGAGAGAGTACCTCCGGCAATCTGTATATCTGTAACCAAAAGGGTGGTAAGCGGAAGTTGATTGACAAAGGGGTCAACAAGGCGCTGTTCTACTAAATGAAAAAGAAAATAGGAATTATGGGGGGGACCTTCGATCCTCCCCATACAGGACATTTGGCCATGGCGGAGCATGTACGAACCGTCATGGCTTTAGACGAAATATGGTTCCTTCCTACCGGAGGAGTAACCTACAAAGAAAACAGTAAAATGTCTCCCCCGAAGGATCGACTTGCCATGACCCGTTTGGCGGTGGAGGGAAATCCGTATTTCTCGGTCAATGCCATGGAGGCGGAAAGCGGAAAGGCGTGCTATTCGTATGAAACCATGGAGACACTAAGAAAGATCTATCCGGATGTTGCATTTACCTTTATTGTGGGTGCGGACTCTCTGGGTTACATGGATGCATGGAGAGAGCCGGGACGGCTCTTGCAATGTTGCGACATTGCCGCAGTTAACCGCACCGGTACCGGATGGGAGCAAATGGAAGAAAAAAAGACTTTGCTGGAAGAAAAATTTCGGGCAAATATTACCTTGGTTTCCATGCCGCCGGTGGACGTGTCCTCCAGTTGGTTACGAGAACAAATCAACCAAGGTAAGAATGTAGACCCATACCTGAGCGATGCAGTTTCGGAATATATCCGACAACATGAATTGTATCGAGGATAGAGTATAGGAGGTGCGGTCGTTGCTGGAGATAGAAAAAATTGACAAGACCCTTGTACAGTTGTTAAGTGAGCGTAGGTATCATCATTCTTTAGGGGTTGCTGAGACAGCGCTGAAACTTGCAAAACGCTACGGCGCCAATGAGGAAAAGGCATATCTTGCCGGATTGGTTCACGACTGTGCCAAGGAGATACCTGCGGAAGAGTCTATCCGACTTCTGCAGAATGATTACGGAATTAAGCCGGATGGTATGTCCATGCGAAACCCAAGATTGCTTCACGGAATTTTGGGTGCATCCATTGCCCAAAGTCGCTTTGGGATTTATGATCCGGAAATTTTAGATGCCATTCGATATCACACCACGGGAAAGGCAGGCATGGGTTTGCTTTCCTGCATTGTTTACATTGCAGATTTTATTGAACCCAATCGTGCTTATCGTGATGTGGAATATCTGCGAGAGTTGACCTTCAAAAACCTGAAGGAAGGTATGCTCTTTGCGGTGGATTTCACCATTAAGGATTTGGTGGATAAGGGAAGAACCATTCATCCCGATACCCTCCACTGCAGAAACGATTTGGTTATGCAAAAAGAGGCTGAGGAGGCGAAGCAGACATGCGAGTAAGAAATCCTGTTCGTCTGACGGTTGTGATTATCACGTGTTTGATTGTGCTTTGGATGTTTTATAACTTTTTAATTGCGCTTAAAACGGGAGAGCAATTCAGCATCTTTGGAACAGGGAGTAAAAATCCCACAGAAACCTTTGTGGTAGCAGGTGTCGACGAGGACGGCTATCGTACCGATTTGATTTTGCTCTGTCAGGTTAATCGAACCGACAGAGAAGTAAATATTTTACAGATTCCTCGGGATACTAGAGTAAACAACAATCGTTCGGACAAAAAGATTAACTCAGCATATTATTCCGGATTTGACGTTATGGCGCAGGAGATTGCTCAGGTGACCGGTCTGAAACCAACGGATTATGTTTTGGTGGATTTTGACGGGTTCCGGGATATTGTGGATGCGGTAGGCGGTGTTACCATCGACGTGCCCTTTGATATGGTTTACGAAGATCCGGTACAGAATTTGGTCATCGACCTGCAGGCAGGTGAGCAAAAACTCAACGGCGAGCAAGCCGAAATGTATATGCGCTATCGTAAGGGAAGTGACGGCAACGGATATGCGAACGGAGATATCGGGCGGCTTTCTGCACAACAGCAGTTGTATGGTGCCGTTGCGGACAAACTAATGTCTCCGGGTGGATTTATGCGGATTCCTGCGGTGCTGTTTTCAGTTTTGAGCCATACAGATTCCGGATTCAACGGTTGGGAAATGTTCGGACTGATGACGGATGTTATGAAAGCAGGAAAAGAAAATATTACCCTGCACACATTACCGGGAGAGGGTCGGTACATCAATGGCGGTTCTTACTTTGTTCATGATGCGGCGGCTACCCGGGCTTTGATGCAAGAATACTTTGTAATGGATGGAGAGTAACGATATGACTTGTGAAAATGAGACAGTAAAGAAAATTTTCCGAGCCTTAGACAGCAAAAAGGCAAAGGATATTATGGTGCTTGATATCAGTTCCCTGACCACCATGGCGGATTATTTTATCATTGCCACCGGTGGTTCCGATCGACAGGTTAAGGCCCTTGCCGATCATGTGGAAGAAACCCTTGCCAAGGAGGGTATGTTCCCCTCCAATAAGGAAGGATATCGAGCAGGTGAATGGGTGCTTTTGGGATATGACGAAGCAATCGTACACATTTTCCAGAGTGAGCCGAGAGAATTTTATAATCTGGAACGCATCTGGCAGGATGCTCCGGAAGTAGATATGAGTGCAGAAAAAACCGAAGACTGAGAATTTTCGAAATGGAGGAGAATCCAATGAAATATCAATTCAAAGACATTGAAGAAAAATGGCAAAAACGCTGGGATGAGGAAGGTGCATTCCGAATTCAGGAAGAAACAGGGAAACCTAAGTATTATGCTTTGGAAATGTTCCCTTACCCCTCCGGTAATCTCCACATGGGACATGTGCGGAACTATTCCATCGGTGACGTGGTAGCAAGATATAAGAAGATGCAGGGATTTCATGTTCTGCATCCTATGGGTTGGGACTCGTTTGGTCTGCCTGCTGAGAATGCGGCAATCAAGAACGGTACCCCTCCTGCGGACTGGACTTGGGCAAACATTGACAATATGAGAGAACAGCTCAAGAGACTGGGCTTTAGTTACGACTGGGAAAGAGAAGTGGCTACTGCAAAGCCGGACTACTACAAGTTTACCCAGTGGATGTTTTTGCAACTTTACAAGCATGGTCTTGCTTATAAGAAGAAGTCCTTTGTAAACTGGTGTCCCTCTTGCCAGACCGTACTTGCTAACGAGCAGGTAGTCAATGGCAAGTGTGAGCGTTGTAAGAGTGAAGTTGGTAAGAAAGATCTGGAGCAATGGTTCTTTAAAATTACCGACTATGCACAAAGACTTCTTGACGATATTGACCTGCTTGGCGGCTGGCCCGATAAGGTAAAGTCCATGCAGGCTAACTGGATTGGTCGTAGTGAGGGTGCCGAGATGGAATTCAAACTGGATGGCACCGACGAAACGTTAACCGTGTTCACTACCAGACCTGACACCATTTATGGTGTGTCCTATATGGTAATGGCTCCCGAGCATCCCATGGTGGATAAACTCATTGCAGGCAAGCCTCAAGAGGCAGAATGCCGTGCATTTATTGAAAAGGTTCACGGACAGACCGAGATTGAGCGTTCCTCTACCGATACTGAAAAAGAGGGCGTGTTCACCGGCTGTTATATGATCAACCCCTTCACTGAGGAGAAGATTCCCCTTTACTTAGCAAACTATGTATTCTTGGACTATGGTACCGGTGTGGTTATGGGTGTACCTGCCCATGACCAGAGAGACTTTGAATTTGCCAAGAAGTACAACCTGCCCATTGAAATCGTGGTTCAGCCTGAGGGTCAGAACATGAAGGCAGAGGATATGACCGAAGCCTTTGCGGCAGAGGGTATCATGGAAAACTCCGGCATCTTCAATGGCCTGAACAATCAGGAAGCCCTGAAGAAGATGATTGAGTATGCCGAGGAAAAGGGCATCGGAAAAAAGAAGGTTAACTTCCGTCTTCGTGACTGGCTGATTTCCAGACAGAGATACTGGGGTGCCCCCATTCCTGTAGTATATTGTGAGAAGTGTGGTACGGTGGAAATCCCCGAGGATCAACTTCCCGTTATGCTCCCCGAAAATGTAACGTTTACCGGTCAGGGTAAGTCTCCCTTGAGTGAATGTCCTGATTTTGTGAATACCACCTGTCCCAAGTGTGGTGGTGCGGCAAAGAGAGAAACCGATACCATGGACACCTTTGTATGTTCCTCATGGTATTTCCTCCGTTATACCGATCCCCACAATACCGAAATGCCTTTCAGCAAGGAAAAGGCAGATTACTGGATGAATGTTGACCAGTACATCGGTGGTGTAGAACATGCGATTCTCCATCTTCTGTATGCAAGATTCTTCACCAAGGCGCTCCATGACTTTGGTTATGTTTCCTGCGAAGAACCTTTTGCAAACCTGCTCACACAGGGTATGGTGCTGAAAGATGGTAGTAAAATGTCCAAGTCGGTGGGTAACGTAGTAAGCCCTGATGAGATTATCGAGAAGTATGGTGCGGATACCGCCCGTCTCTTTATCCTCTTTGCGGCTCCCCCCGAGAGAGACCTTGACTGGAACGATACCGCAGTAGAGGGTGCGTATCGGTTCCTGAATCGTGTATGGCGTGCGGTGGAAGAACTGATGCCCTATAGTGAGAAGGCAACCATCGATCAAAACAGCCTGAATGCAGAGGAAAAGAAACTCCGTCTGGCGATTCACGGAAGCATCAAGAAGGTAACCGATGATTGTGACAGATTCAGTTTCAATACCGCAATCAGTTCCATTATGGAATTGGTAAATGCTCTTTATGCATATAAGGAAAAAGTGGCAGCAGAAGATTATCATAAGGCTTTGATTCAAGAAGCCAGCGAAAGTCTGATAGTTCTCCTTTCTCCCTTTGTGCCCCATATTTGTTCCGAAATGTGGGAAATGGTAGGAAGAACAGAGGATCTGTCGGTTTATCCTTGGCCTAAGTACGACGAGGCCGCATTGAAGGTAGCCGAAGTAGAGATTGCCATTCAAATTAATGGTAAAGTAAGAGATAAGATTCTCATTTCTCCCGATTTGAATCCTGCTCAGATGCAGGAAGTTGCTCTGGCCAATGAGAAGGTTCAAGAACTCATCGGCGGTAAGGAAATGGTGAAATGTATTGCCGTTCCCAAAAAATTGATTAACATCGTAGTAAAGGGCTAAAAAAAGAGGCAGGATTTCTGCGAATCCTGCCCTCTTTTCTATTTCTAATATTGTTTGTAATCGGAGTGTTGGCATTGAAAACCGTAGAAGAAAGACTAAAAAGTTATGAACCTTTGTGGGAAAATTGGACCTATACGGGGAATTTTCTTGGGGAAGGCGCCATGTCCAGCGTTTTTGAGATTCAATCAACGGCAATGGGATTACAGGAGGTTGCGGCCTTAAAGATTGTGACGGTGAAAAAGAACCATCATGATCGTGTGGAGATCCCGGACACCGCCCTGAACGAAATAAAAATACTGCGTGCGCTTTCCAGTTGTCCCAATATTGTGCATTATCATGATAGCACCCAGCGGAAGATTTTTGATGAGAACAATCAGTTGTCAGAAATTGATATTCTTATTAAAATGGAAAAACTCAAACCCCTGAATGAGGGAGAGAAACTGGATGAAAGCCAGATCATCAAACTTGGTATGGATGTATGTAAGGCGCTCATGTATGCATCGGAACATGGAATTATCCACAGAGACATCAAACCTCAGAATATTTTTGTTGACGTGGATGGTACATATAAGTTGGGCGACTTCGGTATTGCCAAGATTGTTTCGGAGTTTTCCAGTCACTATACTATGAACATCGGAACGGTTGCATATACCGCTCCGGAAATCTGTCGTAATACCACGGGTTCTTATGGTATATCATCGGATGTATACAGTCTGGGTCTGGTCCTTTATGTGTTCTTAAACAATGGATATCTTCCCTTTGTCAACACAGAGGCGAGTCTTCATGCGGCAATTTCAAAACGTATTTCAGGTGCGCCATTCCCTTCTCCTGCAAACGGAAGCAAGAACCTGAAGGCGATTGTTATGCGCGCATGTTCTGCGGATTTGGTGAAGCGTTACAAGACACCTGCAGAAATGTTAGAAGATTTGGAACTTCTTGCGACCGGTGGAAAGAAGTTGGTGGCAGACCCCTTTGCTACGCTGGACGCCAATCTGGATGTTTTTGAAACGAATTACGGAGACGGTGCATGGAAGGGTACGGATAGTACCGTAGCGGAAGGTTCCGAAACCGGCACAAGCAAAACCGGTCGCCTGATTAATCGGATGAAAGGTTCTTCTTCCGATTTTGAAGAGAAGGAAAACATGGTGGCAGGTGCCACCGGTGGTGGTAAATTGAGAATCAATATGCGGACAAAGCATGGATCAGGATCCGATTTTGCCCATGAGGCTGCCACGAAAGTTCACGGCGGAACTTCGTTTGGAGGTGGTTCCGGGGACGGTGTCAGCGGTGGTACCGCCGAAGAGAATCATGTGGCTGATGGGGAAAAGAAAATGTCATCCTTCTTTTCCGCACCGGATTCGATCTAAGGCGGCATAAATTCCTCAGTATTTTGATATGATTGTGTCAATAAGGAGAAACAGATGAGAAGTAGAATGATACCGGGAGGTGCCGGAATGGCGTCTTCCCCGACGGCGTCCGGCGGGGCTTTGCCGAAAGCATATTTGATTATTTTTACAGATATCAGCAACGAAGCTACCATTATTAATTTGAGCGGTAATATGAAAATCGGCCGTCAGGTGCCCGGAAATGAACCGGATATCGCCATAGATTCGCCCATTGTATCCCGTGTTCACGGAGAACTGGTGGCGGATGGCAAAGGCTATTATTATCGGGATCTGGATAGTTTTAACGGAACTTTTATCAATGGTGTATTATTTAAAGAGGGTGTTAACCCCTGCAAAACGCCGATACAGTTGCAGGATGGGGATGTCATCCGAATTGATAATATTGATAAGCGAAAGTCCCATGACAATGCTGTAACCATGATTTTTTCCACAAATTATGATAAAAGATCAAAGTGGAAAAGAGTGAAAAACGATACCGGCAATCTTAGTGTTGGCTTATCAGCCAAAAAATTGATTGAGTTTGACAGCAGTAAAATGCAATGGCAGAACGCAATTATTACCAAAGCAGAGGTAGGATGCTCTTTAAGACCCACATCGAATCGTAATAATGTACGATATAACAACAGGGTGGTAACAGGACCTTGTTATGTGCGAGATAAGGATGTCTTTCGGGTGGATGATAACTATATTTATCATGATAAAGGTCAGCTTATTTATAGTGTCTGTCTTGTGACCGAGCCGGGACTTGATATTCGGCTTGCTGAAACATCCGTAACAGACAAAATGAAGAAAAAGGTTCTGCTTAAGGATATCAACCTGAACATAGACAGGGGTGACTTTGCCCTTATCATTGGCGGAAGTGGTGCCGGAAAATCTACCTTTATGAATTCAGTTCTTGGTAAGTATGATATCAGCGGAAACATCTATATCGGCGGCAGACCAACTGCAGGAAATGGAGACCTGACTTCCAGTATTGCATATGTTCCGCAGACTTTGCCCATTCGAAAAGAAGAACGTCTGATTGATGTGGTAACTGATACCTGCGTCCTTCGTTGTAAAACGAAAATGTCCAAAGCGGCACGGGAAAAGTTTGTGTTGGAGACGTTGGATACATTGGGACTAAAGAGCAAAGCGAAGATGGAAATACGAAAGTTATCCGGTGGTGAGCAAAGACGTGCCGCCATTGCCAATGAGGTGGTGACCAACTCGGATATCTTCTTCCTGGACGAGCCTGATTCCGGTCTTGACCCCAAAAGTGGAATGGAACTTATGAACAATCTAAAGGCATTATCCGATGTGGGAAAAATGGTCATGTTGATTTCCCACAACTATGCCTCCTATCCGTCACCGGAGAGAATCTATACCAAGGTTATTATTCTGGCAAAGAGCAACCGAGATGGAATCGGACGACTTGCCTTTTGCGGTTCGGTGCCTGAGGCGTTGGAATTCTTCGGTGTAGATGCACTGAAGGATATTACCAAACTGATTAATCCTAAATCGGAAAATGGCGAGGGTCGAGCCGATGAATTTGTAGAAAAGTATAGGAGGATGATCGGATATGGAAGATAAAGCCTTACTGCAGATAAAAATTTATACCAAAAAGTTCTTTCGTACTTTGAGGAAAGAAAGTATCATCT
Organism: Ructibacterium sp.; assembly: GCA_045649565.1. Classification (GTDB taxonomy): domain Bacteria; phylum Bacillota; class Clostridia; order Monoglobales; family Monoglobaceae; genus Ructibacterium. Next base: position 34,055 of record JAZRQC010000061.1, on the reverse strand, counting down.
CTATTTTTATTGGTATTATCATAACCTTCTTGGTTATGTTTGTAACACAAAAGAACATGTTTGAGTACTTTGAAGGAACCAAGTCAGGTCTGTTCTCCCTCATCTGTGTTTGCATCTGGATTGGTATTTTTAACTCCATTCAGTTGGTATGCCGAGAGAAGAACGACATCGTTAAGGACGAACTGGATAAGTCGTTGAAAGCATCTTCTTATATGGCGGCGCATTTTATCTATCAATTTTTATTATGTGCCGTTCAAAGTGTTATTGTCTTTGTGATTTTCTATCTCTGTATGCTCAGCAAAGGAGATATTGGCAATCCGTTGCTTTATCTGATTACCATCTTCCTGATTGTGTTTGCTTCGGATGCCATGGCGTTTGTGATTTCCTGTGCAGTCCCCAATCCGATTGTTGCCATGACGGTGATGCCCCTTCTGTTGTTGATTCAGCTGGTTATGGCAGGGGTGCTGTTTGAATTGAACGGCCTTGCAAGTAAGGTGGCAAACCTCACCATCAGTAAGTGGGGTATGGAGGCCTTTGGTAAGATAGGAAATATTACTACATTGGAATCCAAACTGGCAGAAAAGGTTGCAGACATTCCAAACCTGAGCATTGAATGGATCAGTGCAGAGGATATGGATAAGTTTACCGGTGGAGCTCCCGGTATCCTGAAATGTTGGTTATGCTTTATTCTCTTTATTGTGGTGTTCTATTTCATCAGCGTTTTTGCTTTGAAGTATACCACGAGAAGAATTAAGAAATAAAAAAAGTCGCCATATCGGCGACTTTTTTATTTTTGTTATTGCATTACAACTTGCTTCGGTTTTTTGAGAAGAATGGCATGTGCGATGGACAAAACAAGGAACAACACAAAGAAAAGAATGTTCACAAATGCCAAGTAGAAACCAATGGAGAAAATGATAGCTAAAATCGGGAATGCCATTTTCTTGAGCAATGCACCAAGAAGTGAAAACAGAGCAACAAATGCACCATAGCCGATTACAACATAGAGGAAGATGCGGCAAATGTCTGCTACTTCTTGTTCAATGAATCCGTCCAAGGTTCCCAAACCGACAACGTTGGTAATGGATGGATTCTTGCAGTAGTCAACCATAGCATCATAGCTGACAGAATATGTTTCTTCCCAAGCAGCAATTTGCTCATCGGATGCGGATTCAAAGGTTTCTAAAGCCTGTTCTAGTTGTGCGCTATGTTGTTGAATGTCGGATTCTTCCATCAAAAGTTTGAAGAAAGGCAGGTTGTAGAAAGGATCATTGATAGCTTTAAATACACCAATTAAGGTAAGTGCCACACAAAGTAACCCTACGATCAAAGCAATTATTTTTTTGTTTTTCATAATTAAAACACCTCCTATGTTTTCTTCATTATACAAAATATTCCAAAGAGGTGTCAATGTGAATATAACACAATTCAACAGGAGTTTTTTTGGAGAAGATGGCTATAAAACGAAAAACAGCCGTCATGCGACGACTGTTCTTCATTTCTGGGTGCAGGGGAGGGATTTGAACTCCCGACTGCATTATAAAGTGCAAGATCTTCGCTTGAGAGGTCTTTATCACTTATCCTTTAATTTCATTTGGATCCTCTTTAGCGGGAGTCATTGCGCTTATTTCTATCTGTTGTGTTCTCTCGTTCTATGTAACACGACAATCAAGAGCATCGGTAATATCACGAATCTTGAAGTAGTTATTATCCTTTATATTGACTGCGAGAATATCGTATTTTTCACCATCTATAATGATTGTCTGAGTTTTCGCTGTTGTCTGGAATGACCGTTAATAGGTTCTTCGTTTGTCACCTGAAAAGACTGATTTGTTTTATACACGCCACTCTTTATGTAATTTTCCGATTCGGGAGCAGTTTTGATTGCAAGAAGACAAGTTGCTGTACCTACTGTGGATGTTTCAGGCTTTCTACGAACATACGATGATATAAAAATGGTGTGATAATAAACGCAGTTGAGTTGAATTTGTTTTCCACAACATATTGCATCTTTGTATATACTATGCTATAATGATTATACACCGTCCATCAATGGGCGATACAAGTGTTTTTGAAAATTTTCAAATTTTTTAATACTTGTTATTTACACAAAAATGAGGGGATTTTTATGGATAATAAAAATTTATTTTCTATCGGCGAAATTTCAAAAGCCGTTGGTATTACAAGAAAAATTATATTGAATTACGAAACAAAAGGACTTATCACCCCTGATAAAAAAGACGGAAATACCGGCAACAGGTATTACACCATTGACACCTTTACACGAATTCGTACCATCCGTGTGTTTCAGAACTTGGGACTCTCTCTTGATGAAATTCGTGAATACTTTAATGATAATTCGGATTTACAGCCGATGATAGACAGGCTTGAGAAAATGAAGGATGAACTTATTCTTACCATAGAGAAATTAAAAGAGCGTACCAACAAGCAAGGCGGCGTTGTAAAAAAAATTACCATTGAACCGCAAACAATCTACCAGCGTACATATAACACTGTTACAATAGCAGATAAAACGAATCTGCTTCGGGATACCGCTCTTGAAGCTATGCGTAAATATGGAACAGACACAACAAGGCGTATGTATTTTACCGAGTATTTTGCAAAGGCACCAACAGAGATTTTCTACTGCGTTGCCGTACCTCCTAAAAGCGAAGGCGAATACATAAAGCAGCTTCCTGAACTCAAAGCACTTTCGTTCTTCCATCATGGCGCTTATGAGGATATTCCCATTGCGAGAAAAAAACTTATCTCGTATGCAGAAGAAAACAACATAAAGCTTTCAGGTACATTCCGTAACCTCTATCTTGAAGGTCCCCCACAGCATAAAGATAAGTCTAGATTTATAACTCAAATAATTGCAATAATTGAATAAAAAAGAACAACTATCTCAATGAAGGATAATTGCTCTATAAGGTATTTTTAGTATAAAATTGCGTTACAAATAACCCGAAAACCGACCGAGCCGACAGAGAGTCGCCCAAAAAGATTGGCATAGATAAGAATACTTCGGTATTGGGTATTTGCTTTTGAGAAACGAAAAACAGCCGTCAATTGACGGCTGTTTTCATTTCATGGGTGCAGGGGAGGGATTTGAACCCCCGACCTCCGGGTTATGAGCTGATGCTATGAATCTCATTCTATCGAACAAAGCCTTGATAAAACGGGAGTTACAAAGCAAAAGCCGACCATATTGTCGACCATTACATTGAAAAGCCGACAATGTAATTTTAACTCTATGCTCGCTTCAGCATAATTTCATCTAATTTTGCTGCGGCATCCATATCCATCTCCGGAAGCACGTGAGTATACGTATTAAGGGTGATGTTTACATCAGAGTGTCCTAATCTCTGCTGAACCACTCTTGGATTGACTCCAGCCTGTATCAGAGCAGTAGCGTTACTATGTCGCAAGTCATGCAAACGTATCTTGGGTAAGTTCATTCTTTCAAGAAATCTTCGCCATTTACGACTCATTGAATCAGGAAATAATGGTGAACCATCTTCTTGGCGAATTACAAATCCTAAATTCTGAAATGCCGGACCATAGGAAAGTTTGTCAGTCATATATTGAGTCTTAGCCTTTCGAAGTTCTTTCATTACGTCATCCCCGGTACGTATGTCGCGAATACCTGCTTCTGTCTTTGGAGATTTGATGATATAGCCATTTGCTCCACGCACCATATTTCTCCTTACCTTTATGATGTTATTATCAAAGTCTATATCATCCCAGGTTAGTGCAAGAAGTTCACCTCGTCTTAGCCCTAGAGTAACTAATAATAGTATGGGAAGATATATGTCAGTTCCCATTGCATTGTCAAGAAGAGTATGAATCATTTCAGGCGGATATACATTTGCTCTATATTTTTTTAGTTTAGGCAAGGATACACCCTCACATGGGTTATATGGAACAAGTCGAATCTTAACAGCCTTTTTCATTGCCGCGTTGATATTATTGTAGGTGTCTCGAATATTCTTAGGAGACAATCCACTTTCGTGCATATTATTAATCATCATTTGAACATGCTCTGCTCTTAATGACTGTACGAGTATATCGCCGATTGCTGGGTTAATATAACAATTTATTTTTGATCTATAGCCAATTCTTGTCGTTTCCTCAACATTGGGCAAATATTGAGTTACCCATTCATCCATCCATTCTGCAATACTTTTGTTAGTTCTCTTTGCAATGATTCCCTGTTCCATCTCGGTAATCATTCTGTGCATAATTGATTTAGCTTCTCTTAGACTACCCTTAACATTTTTGTACGCTCGGTTACGTTTTCCGGTTAACGGATCACGGTCACCTTCTACCGTAATTTGATAACGAACTTCTCCTGATTTTGTCTTTCTTTCTCTAATATTTCCTGTTGCCATTGTATTTTATATCCTTTCTACAATTTGATAAATTGGTCTTTGATTTAATTTTCTCTTAACTGACTTTTGAGGATATAACACCTCGTTAAGCTTGCTTTCAAGTACTCTGTACTGTCTGCCGACTGTGGTATAGTCAACGTTCTGTTTAATAAAATTAAGTGCAGTATCATAGGATACCCTAAGTATTTCTGCTACCTCATTAGCAGTTAAATATTTATCTTTCATATTGGAACTTCCTTTCTGTAATTAAAATATATAAATGAAAATTTGTTTATTTCGGTGGAATGTCACCTGTCACATTTCCGTATTTTCCTTTGAAATACAAAGTGAAAAGGAGGTTTGCGACAGGTGACAAAGTTTTATCTTATACCCAACCATCAGCATTTTCACAATCGCCGTCTTTAGGCTCATCCGTTTTTATATAATCTTCATACTTTATAGGTTCTCTACCATCTATACCGCCAAAGTTATTATAATTATTATAGGTAAGTTGGATTTGTTCGGTCACGCCAATAGTTTCAGATAAGTCAAACGCATCTTTTCCTAAAGCATCAGCCATAGCATCTGCGAAATCGTCATAAAATTGTGTGTCTTCTGGATAAGATTGTTTAATATAATAACGCTCATCTTTATAGTTATCCTTAAGCAAATCGTTCATCCGCTTGTAGCATTGAGATACTGGCTCAATTTCGTAATATACTTCGATAGAAGACTTTCCTTTTCTTGTTGTTCCCATCTTAGCATCCGTAATTTTTGAAACATACCATCCGCCTGGGATATCTCCATAAATGGGATATCTGTATTTTCCTAATCCGTTTGCTTTGAGTTTAGAACTGTTGTTTGTTGATAATTTCTGCTGATAGTTGCTTTTTCTTTTAATCGTCATAATTTTAAAATCTCCTTTTCTTTAGGTTTGTGTCACCTGTCACATTTCCGCCTTTGCCTTTACTATATAAGGAAAAAGGTAGATTTGTGGCAGGTGGCATTGTAACTATTTTTTTCTTTTTATGATGCTAATTCTTGTCGCCTTAGCTCCCGTGTCATCTATGTTGATACGTAGACCACTCTTTAAAAATTCGGAATGCTTTTCATCTAATTGCTTGCTGAAATGGGATGCAGAATTGGGTAACAAAGACTTGTCACCTGAGAAATTTTCATAAACAGTTTCAAAAATCTTCTCTGCGGAATCTTCAATCTTTCGAGAAGGTATTAAGGACGCGTATTCCTTAACTGCCTCAACCACAGGTGATGATAGACGTGCTCGTTGCAGAGCATCAACATTTTTATAAAATATTTTACAAAATTGGTCTTCATTGATGCCAAGTGCCTTTGCAATGGCTAACATTTCTTCAAATGCATCCGCCATTCGATGCGATTTTTGTGGTTTGATATTCTTTATTTCCGTCATTGCCTTTGACAAGGTATTAAAGATTGAGCCAAGGATATATGGCAACTGACTTTCAAACTTTGTCCATATATAATTATCCCCTTTAAGTTCCTGTGGCTTAAGCTTGTCTAATTTTAAGAGTAGCATTCTTTCGGCAAGGTCATCCTTGCCAGGAACAACACCGATACCATTTATTAGCAAAGTGTTATGAAGTCTTGATATTGACAGTTCACTATCGGTATATAAAGCCCTCTTTATAGAGGCTGTGCCTGTTACTGCTCCGCAAAAAATATCTGAAACATCTGCAGAAATATTGCTTACATTGTCAAAACAGCATAGAAAAGAGTTGTAAAGCAAGACTACAAGGTCATCTTTTTTGTCAGGAATTGTTGTAACTTCAAAATTACAGGGATCAATCAGTCTTTTAATCATTTTGGAAAGTGTTGATTTTCCACTGCCTTTTTCCGCAAGGACAAGCAATGCAAAGTGCGTTCCTCGCGAAAAGGCTTGGACTAGCCAGACCACGAACAAAATTAACATATCACCACGAAGATTTACAAATGGTTTCAACAATTTCAAAGGGGAGTCATTTGTTTGCTTAGGAGCCACTTGGGGTAAGCTAATTTTAGGTACAATAAACTTCTTTACTTTTGGGGATATTCTCCACCCTTGAGATGTAATCTCTACAGTTTTTTGGCTATCATCTTGCAAATCATATGAGATGCCATCTTGAAGATTTCCTGCAGTTCTTATGTTTACATCTGCAACCGTATATGTTTTGTGATATATAAGCAGATGTTTTAATTTCTGTATAGCATCATCGGGGTTGAGATAGCTTTCCTCATCTGTTATTTCAAAGGATTTTGCAAACAAAAAACTTTTAAATGCATCTGAGTTTAGCCTCGCAAATTCAAGTTTGCCTTTATTATTTAAGAATTCTGCATAAAAAACATTTCTATCATTTTCATCTGCATAAAAATTAACATTTGCTATAGTTTGAGCCAAGAGACTGCTCTTTGTCATTTTCTTTTCCTCCTATTATTCATTTGTCAAACACCAGAGATACTGTTCTTTGAAACACCTAACAGCGCCCCGCAGAATGACCTTTTTGTACTCAGCATTGATTGTTCGCTTAACATGTGTTATAATAAAGTGCACCACACGTATAGTTCATAACCTCTGCTTGGTATAGCTCCATTATATGACAAAACAGTATATGCTTCAAAATTTTATGCACCAATCTTTCTTATTGGATATTCATCGTTTAGTCGTCTTGGCGACTACATGGAGGGCAAATCCGATTTTTAAAGCTCTCTATTACATCTAAAAATTTTTTTAAATTGAGGAGAACCATTATGTCAAGAAAGAAAATATTTGACCAAGATAGCACTAAATTAGTAAAAAAAGAAACCGCAGAAAGACAAGTATTTGAATATCTCCGAAAGAGAAAAGGACAATGGGTGACTCAGGCACAGATATGTAAAAGTTTAGATATTTCTCAACCAACAATATCTCGTGTTCTCAACAAGCTTACAAAGAAAAATAAGTCATATGGGAAAAAAGAATATATCGTTATTTACAGTAATAACCATTATCAAATGACTCACCCTGAAAATATGCCTATCAAATTTACTCTAAACCCTAATCCCATTCAAGTGGACAAATTTAATGGTGCTCTTGATACAGAAGCAGAGTCACTCTCTAATCAAAAAATATGGCACAAAGAGTTTGCAACAAGAGTTAATAGTACTGTTATTCTATATGAAATAAATAACCGCTATCGTGCTAAGGTACAAACGTCTTTGGTGAAATTATTTAGTGAAAATATTTATGATATCGTTTCGTGCGAAAAAGGAATATACATAATATTACGAGAAAATAATAATTTGTCAGAGGTTAGAAAACGTATTATGGACTTATATATACAATCTGTTCACTATAGTAAAGAATAACGGAACATAGTCTTTCGCTATGTTTTGTATGTTCCCGTATGATTTAACCATACGGGAACTTTTAATATTAGCTTTTCTCTTGGGGGAACTGACATTTTTCAAGAATCCAATTACCTCGCACGCTGGGAGTAAGAGGGTGCAGACCGGTTCTTGCACCATCGGAAATCATATACAACTTATCTTGATAAGGTTCAAGTAAATTCAAAACTTCTATAGCTCGTTCCTCAATTCTAGGATTACTATTTGCACCCTTGCCCCAAGCCAGTATCGTCTTTGGACTAGATTCCACTGACTTTATAATATAGTCATCATTTTCTTTATCGTTCAGTTCGTCATCAGAGTCCTGGAATCTTATCTTGGGAGTTAACTTGGAGTAAAGGTTAAGTATATCCACTCCACCATAATCTTCAAGCTTGGCTACATTGTTTACGACTAACGCTGTTGTAGTGTCAGTAATAATGTTATCTGCTTGACAGGGATTCAGCATTATAATTGATATTGTCGGTTTGTCTTTGTTCCATACTCGTCTCCACAGATAACGATGTGTATGTGTATCATTAAATATTGCCTCACATTTTATAGTATCCTTTTCACTAATCATTGTTTTCCTCCATTATTTTAATATTAACTGTTTCAAAATTATCTGCGGTCAAGACAATGTCGCCGTTATTATACATTTGCTTAACCTTACCTATTGCTTCGCTTGCATTATCAGCTTCAACATCTATTACTGAACTTAACGTTTCTGATATATTAATCCGATAATTCATCTGTTACCTCCTTGGGAGTATCACTAAGTGCAGTAAGAATAACAACCCCATACTCAGTACTTGTTAGATACAATGAACAACAGTACTTTGGATCCGAGTATATACATTCTACGTGTTCTGGATAGTGTTCTTTGTAATTAAAGTAGGAAAGAAGTTCTGAAGCATTTGTTCCGTGTTCTGCATAAAGAACATATCCGCCATAATCATTATCAACATCTCTAGAGCTACCATAGTTGTCATCTAAGATTTTAAGTTTTTCAACAATCTTTTCTTTCACCTTATCATCAACGAATGGTAGGCTATGCAAGGCTGATGTAGTACCTATCTTATATACCATTTTAATAACCTCCCCTAATCTATAAAGAATTTGACTGATATAGCCTTTTCTACATCTCCATCATGGAATGTTTCTTGTTTCGCAAAATATTTTGTATAGTATTCGATATCCTTATCCGAAAGAGAGGTCAGATTTCCCTCGTCATCCTCTCCAACTACGTAGAACACACCGCAAAGGATATCGTCATAGAATCTCCGGTTGGGTTCAAGGTTTATAAGCTTGCCTTCCTCATTGCACAGAATGCATATATTATCATCAATGCCAATAATCTCGATGTAACCAACATAACTAGCTCCAATAGAGACTGCTGCTTGCAATGATTCTAATTCATTTTGAAGGGTGGTAACTACAGGTTCCTTTTTGGGTTCTACCATTAACACCTTAATTTCCTTTTCTTTCAATTTTAAAACCTCCATAAATAAAATAACCGATAGTAGCTATTGCGCCACTATCGGTTTCGTAATTATGATATATATTTATAAATGTTGAAAATGCGGTATGTACTAACAACGACTTTTCTTTCAAGAATGACACAAAACAAGATGTAGAATTATACAACATTTTTAAGCATTTTGTTGACGGAATGAATGGTATATGTTAAAATAATTTCATATACAAATTTGCGGAGGTGCGTTATGACCGACGATAGAAAAGAAATCCTAATCAACAAAATGCAAGATAATTTGAAAATACTGAGATTAAAGCTTAATATGTCACAAGAACAGCTTGCCATGTTGGTAGGAACAAGCCGTTTTACCATTATGGCACTTGAGAGCAAAAGCAGAAAAATGACATGGAGTACCTTTATGTCATTAGTTTTAATATTCACGAAAAATCCGGAAACAGATAAAATGCTCTCTTTGTTTGAGATTTATACAGATGAACTAAACGACGCGTTAAAATTACGCAATAACCAATAATGAAAGGAATATTCAAATGAGAAAAATTGGATTTGATTTTGGCACGACAAATAGTGCTATTAGTTTTTATAACGAAGAAACAAAAGGTCTTGATAATTTTCAAATGGATGCAAGCTCCACCGATTATATTCCAACTGTTGTTGCGTATAAGGGTGAGGAAGTCTACATTGGAAACGCCGCTAAGAGAGGGCTAACCCAAAAGGCGTTTGATGCTTACGAGCATTTTAAATTGAGGCTCGGAAAAGATTTTAACAAGAAAATCGAAGGAAAAGACAAGACCCCATTAGATGTAACTACCGACTATATTAGAGCTTTGCTTGATAAATACAAGCAAATACAAAATATTGATAATATTGAAGGAATCGTTATGACAGTTCCTGAGACATGGTTCAGGGAGGCAAGTAACCGTGCAACCAGAGATAATATCGAGAGCATTTATAACTCGTTAGGATACGAGGACATTTTCAGGCTCGAAAGCGAGCCTGTTGCTGCTGCCGGGTATTTCTGCTGGGCTTATCGAAATGAAAAAAAATCAAGCTATACCGGAACAGTTGTCGTAATTGACTTTGGTGGCGGAACTCTTGATGTCACCTTATGCGAAGTCGGAAAAGACGAGGAAATTAAGATATTGGAACGCTGTGGATATGGAGAATATAATAATACCAATGGTTGTGCAGGAGTTGCCTTTGACGAGGCTGTTGTTGAAAAGCTATTAAAAGATAATAAGATTGATATTAAAAAAGGAGATGTTAAGTTCGCCAAGCTTTGTGCGGAATTTGAGAAAAATAAAATTGACTTTACCGATGATATAACCAAGTGGATGAAGGAATACTATGCAGACCCAGACCTTGTAGAAGATGAGGTTTTATTTAGCATTTATGATGATGAAATAGATGTATATTGTGCAGATTTAGCTGAATGCTATGAAAGGGTAAATAAAAAGTATTTAGTGGAATCACTACAACAGATTAAAGAGTATTTTGACGCTCATAGTGTAAATGCAATGAATAACCAAGAACATTTTAAGGTTTTGATGGTAGGCGGCTTTAGTAATTTCTATTGTGTAGAAGAAACAATACGAAATTTCTTTGGTTCAAGAGCAGATATGGAGGATAAAAGATTTGATGCATCTTTTAACCTCAAAAATCGTTCTCTTGCAATTTCGCGTGGAGCGGCTCTGATTGCTCAAAACATTGTTAAGGTCGACCATACTTGCACACACAATATCGGTTATATAGTTGTATCACAGGACGAAAATGACAGGTGGATAGACAAAGATGTTAAAATCATTGAAAAAGGCAGAAAATTGACCGAGGTTCATAATCCGATTTATGCCGAAAAACGAGTTGAGGTAAAAAGCAAAAGTGGAACACTCAGAATATTTATGGATGATGGACGAGCAGATGGCTCGGGTAGAACAACGGCAGCACTTGACCAATCCATCAGTGATTTGTTTCCCAACCTTGATATGCCAGGCAATACATATCAAATAGGTTTTTCAGTAGATAAAAACCTTATTCCAACAGTACATATTCGTGACAAGAAGAATACGGAAATTAAAACTTCGTTGAACAAGCTTCTTGAAAGAATTTCCATAAGAGAGGTATAAAAATGTATAATTTAGATTTTGCTTTATTAAATACGCAGATAGAAAGCATTAAAAACGAGGAAGATGCAAAAAAAAGAAACATTTTAATTTTAAGTGCAGTTGAATATCTTATGGATAATGTTGAATATTCAGCTGAAGCTTTAGCAGAATATGAGGAATTCGATGTTAAAAAACTTTTTTCTTCGTATAGAAAAGCGGTAGATGGTGCTTGTGAATTTTATGAAACTGCAAAGCCTGTTCTTGATCTGGAACAGGAAAAAATAAAGGTTATTCAAAAACTTGCAGAGACAACAACGGAGCTTTCAAGAGTATCGCAGTTGGTAGAAACAAACGAGAAAAATGAAGCTGACCTTCTTTCTAAACGTGAAAAACTTGAAAAAGTACAAGCGGAATACGATGAACTTATGTCTGTTATTGCAAAACTAAAGGAAACAGAGAAAACAGTAAATGATGATGTTATAACAGAGTTGCATAATACCATTATGGAAAAAGAACAGAAAATTGAAGAAACCAAAGAGATAATAAATGAACTTGAAATTAAAGATAAAAACTATAATGAAATACTTGCAGAATTGGAAAATGCATACACCAAAATAAATATTGAATGCAGACGAATCGAAACAAACATCATAGATAAAATCCAAGCACATTATTCTGAGATTTCACAGGTTTATGATGATAACGATATGAAACTTGCTCAAATTACAGGTAAAATTGAAAAATCCTTATCCGATTTTGAAACATTGATGCAGAAAATTGAAAATGCACAAACTCTGTTGAAAGACTATGAATTACATCTTGGTGAAAATAGTGAATTGGTTCAAGCAATGTTGGTTAGCGGAATTGATTCGATTGCGGAATTTAATGATAGCACCGAGAGCATCAAAGCATCCGTAGAACAAAACCTAAAACAATACGACAGAATGATTAAGTCTGTTGTTGCAAAAGCAGAAGACACAAGAAATGAAATAAAACGATTACAAAACAAAAGGTAAAATCGGAGGAAAAATAGATGTCAGAAAAGTGCCCTGTTTGTAAAAGTAATATAAAATCAAGTGATGTCAAATGCCCGACTTGTGGCTTTGCAGACTTACATAAAGAATTTATCACCAAAGAAGATGGTGAGCTTTGGGTAAAGAATGTGGTAGAGCCATATAAAAAACAATACGAAGCATCAAAAAAGCCTGTCTTAGATGATGGGTTTGATGCTGATGAATACGACAATGAAGGCTATAATAGAAGGGGATTTTATAAAAATGGGTACGATAAACCGCAACATATAAACACAAGTAGTTATCAAAATCAAACGGGAGATAACATTAATAGAAATAGATTTGATACTTCAAAGCAGGATAATAAAAAAACGCGTACCGTGTTTGATATAATAGAAGATTATTTTCTTCCTGTATTAGTTATTATTTTTGCTGTTATTTTTGCTATTATTGTATTAGTATACTGTTCTGGAAATATTATTGGAATATTAGGAGCAATTACAATAATAGCAATTGCTCTGCCTTTTATTATTGGCATGTTTTAGTGAAAGTGTAGAACGATAGCTAAAATGTCACAAAATATGCTTGAATGAAAAAGTGATACAGAGAAACAAAAAAGATGTACAACTTGTGGTTTTGCGACCTTACATAGCGAATTCATAATCAAAGAAAATAACTAATTATAAAAATCAATTGAGTGAAAATGCTTATGAAAAAACTACAAATATATATGAAATCAAAAACAAGTGAAGCCTTGGGCCCTTACAAAAGATACATATTATGGGTGCAAGGGTGCCAAAGGCACTGCAAAGGTTGTATTGCCAAAGATTCGTGGGATTTAAATGGCGGAACAACCGAAAACATCAACGATATTGTAAATGGTATTTTATCTATATCGGAGATTGAAGGTATAACTATTAGCGGTGGTGAGCCATTTTTGCAGCCAGAGGCGTTATGTGAGCTTATTAGAGAAATTAAAACAAAACGAGATTTAGGCGTTATTGTTTATACAGGTTTTTCCTATGATGAAATTAAGGACAACCCTTTAACTAAATTATGTGACCTTATTATTGATGGTGAATATGTAGACGAATTAAACGATAATTTAAGTCTTCGTGGTTCGTCAAATCAAAATATTATTCCAATTACTGACCGTTATACAAAGGTTATAGAAAAGTACTACGGAATTCAAGGCAGAAAAACCGAAATGCATTTTGACGATGATGTGATTAAACTGATTGGAATTCCTACGAAAGAAAATTTAAAATTGTATCAAGGAGATAAATAAAATGACAGAAAAATGTCCTGTTTGTAAAAACGATATAAAAGCAAATGACAAAGCATGTCCAGTTTGTGGTTTTACAGACTTACATAAAGAATTTATAACCCAAGAAGATGGCGAGCTTTGGCTTAAAAATGTGGTAGATCCATATAGAAAGAAATGGAATCAAGATGAACCTGAAGAAATAAGAGAGTTAAGAAGAAAAGCAGATTCAGGTGATGCCATAGCACAAAATATTCTGGGAACTCGTTATTCTGATGGTAATGGTGTAAAACAAGATTATGAAAAGGCGTTATATTGGTACAGAAAATCAGCAGAACAAGGAAACGCATGGGCTCAATACCACATTGGGTTAGCCTATGACTATGGTAATGGTGTATCGGTAGATTATAAAATAGCTGCAGAATGGAAAGAAAAAGCCGCTAATGCCGGCAATGCAGATGCTCAACGAGCAATAGGATATTGCTATGAAAATGGTAAAGGTGTTCAAAAGGATGTAATCAAAGCTGTATATTGGTATAAAAAAGGAGCAGAACAAGGACAAAAAACTGCTCAAAATAATTTGGGGATGTGTTACCAAAATGGCACAGGTGTTAGTAAAGATATTAACATGGCAATTTTCTATTATGAGCAAGCAATTGAAAATGGAAGTGGTGTAGCCGCACATAACTTAGCATCAATTTATGATGGATCAATAGGTAGTAATAGTTATATTGATTATGGCAAGGCGGCTAAATATTATAAGTTAGCAGAAGAGATGGGATATTCCTCAAGCTATCTATTCAATAATTTGGGAGTCTTATACGCAGATGGTAAAGGGGTAGAAAAAAACTGTGAAATGGCAAGAAAATACTATGAAAAGGCAATATCTATGGGGAATACCGCTGCAAGAAATAATTTGGATAAATTAAGTGCAGACAGATATAAAGTTCAATATAATAATGATTTTAGAACAAATGGCATGGAGCGAAAAACGCGAATAAGGCATGATCGTATTGGCCTCTATTTCCTTAGATTAGTAGGAATTATAGCATTAATAGCAGGAATAGCATGTCTTGAATCTGGTGGATTGATGATGCTGATTATGGGAGTATGTATGATATGGCTATCTTTTTTATGATGTTTAATAACGAAATGATAATAGGAGAATAAAAATGAGCGGAATTAAAGATGTATATGTAACAATTACACAAAGTGAGAGAAATAGATTGATTAATACGGCTAAAATCGCTTGCGAGACTGCTGCACAGGCGCAGTATCGTCAGCAACAGACTCAGAGAGCACTGAATGATGCGAATGCAAAGGCAGCTGAACTTAGTCGTGTTCTGAATGCAGAAATTAGCGGTTTAAATTCTGAAATTAAAAAGATGGCACAAGAACAAAATCGTCGATTAAAGTGTCAGGCTGATGGATTTAATCGCACTATTGAAGAAATAAGAAATCAAATGGCACAGGACAAGCTTGAACTTCAAAATGCAATAAAAGATGTTCAAGAGTCTCTTGATGCAAAAGAACAAAGTCACAAACAGATGGCAGAATTCTGGCTTGAACAAGTATCTGCCTTTATTGATGATATTGCCAATTATAGACACGAGCTTTTTGCCCCAAATCAATTAAATTTGCTTCGTTCTCAACTTGCGTTGATTGGACAAGATATGGAAGGTGAAGCATATCAATCAGCGATTTCAAGCGGAAGAAGTCTTTTTGAGCGTACAGCAAATTTAAAGGACATTGTTGTCAACGCCGAGGTAGAATGGTCGCATTATTATAATGAGCTATTAAACCTTTTAGCACAGGTAAAAAGCGATATCAATTATAGCAACGATATGAAATTTGTAATTGAAACCGAAAATGGTGACGAGGAAATCGATGCACAAATTGATTATTGGACAGAAGGCGGACTTAAAGCTATTGCAACTGTAGTGCAAGAAATAGATGAAAGAATTCAGGATGCAGAAAATATATCAATCGAAGAGCTTATTGCTATGATCACTGAATTGAAAAGAAATTCTGAGCAAATAAGAGAGGTTCAGTGCAAAGCAAAAGAGGCGCTTATCGCATCGCAACTGCGTGCTGATATGGCAGGAACAATGGCGGATGCTCTTGCAGGAGCGGGATGGCAATGCACAGGCTATACATATGAAGGTGACGAATGCAATAAGCCACTGCATATAAAATTCGAGGACGGGAACGGCAATGAAATCGTTGCAGTAATTTCTCCGGACAAGGTGAATGACACCTTGGCAAACAATCTTGCTATTAACTTCTTCGACCCATATAATAATGACGAATCTATGCGAGGAATTTGGGTTGACAGCATCAAATCTACCCTTGACGAAGCCGGACTTAACGCCGGAACTCCAACCTGCCGCGAAGGTTATGAAGTAAAAGCATCAGATAACGAACAAATAAGGAATATCGAGGAAACAAAACGGAGAGGATAAAAAAGATGGATAAGAGTGATAAAATAAGCGAATATATTTGGTTTTGCGATATTACAGATGAATATGATAAATTGAAAAAGAGAGAATTATGTGACGGAAAAACACAAAGTGAATTTATAAACTATTTTATTAAATTGATTGAGAAGAACCATGGGCGTTCTCCTATGGGGGTGTATGATGCAAATGAAGGCACAAAAAACCTCTTTAATTTAAGTATTATTATAGATGGTAATGTTATGGTGCCTTGCGATTGTACTTTTACATATTGGAAACAAGAATATAACTTTTTAACTCCAAAAAGATTATACCTTACCATTAAAACACGAATTGAAGATGAAATTGCTTTTGGCAAGCTTACTAAAATTGCAAAAAAATTTGGAGGGTTTGTCTATCACGATGATGAAGTTGAAACGATTGAAAAGGATGATTAAAAATGAGTAATTTTTGTCCGGTATGTAAAAATACCATAAATGATGATACTGTAAAGTGTAATGTTTGCAACTTTACAGATTTACATAGAGAATTTATAACTAAAGAGGATGCACAAGAGTGGCTTGACACCATTGTATTACCTTATAGAGAAAAGTGGAACAGCAAGAAAAATTGTAAAAAAAGAACACATCAAAAAAATGATATTATAGATTTTATTATCAGTGACGATAGTTTGCTTCGTTATATTGGCTTAAAAACGGATGTAAAAATTCCTGTAGGTGTGAAAAAAATAGATAAAAGTGCATTTGACTTTCGTACCCGTATAGAAAGTGTTACTATTCCGAGTGGTGTAGTACAAATTAATTCTAAGAGTTTTTACAAATGCCTCAATTTGAAAAAAATATCGATTCCTGATAGCGTGATTTACATATTTGATAAAGCATTTTGTTACTGTGTAAGTTTAGAAAGTATCACTCTTCCAACAGGTTTAAAATTAATTGGCAGTCAAGCTTTTTACAATTGCCACCGTTTGAAAAGAATATCGATTCCTGATAGCGTGAAAAGAATAGGTGTAGGTGCATTTTATGGCTGTAGTAGTTTAACTATTCACTGTCAGCAACATTCATACGCACATAAATATGCAATAGAACATAATATACCTGTACAATTTATAGATTAAAACCTGAACGGAGGTTTAAAATGAATACATATTTTACAATTGAAAACATAGCAAAGAGATTTTTCTTTGTAGTTGGCAAAACAAAAGATACATTTTGTGATAGTGGCTTGAATGATATGGATCTTGATTTTATGTTATATAACGAGCTGAGGGATGCAGAGTATCAGCGAATTATCTTTTACAGCAAGACACAAAAGATATATTGCTTTGATAAGGATTCATATGCCCTTACGCAAAATCCAAAGGCAAAGATTGGAGCAAAATGCAAGTCTACAGTGCAGATTAAAGGGCCACTAACAGGGCGTATTATGTCTAAAAAGTCCGATGCAGAGGAAAATAAGGAGTCAAGCGCATTGCATTTTGATAAGATGTCAGAACTGGATGCCTTTAATAAAATAGATTCCTGTATGCGTGATGAGAGTGTGAAAACGGCTATTCTTTTCACAAACGCAGATGACTTTATCAACTTCTTTGGCGAAGTGCGTACCGAACGCGGAAACGAGCATATTCACAGCAAGGTTTATGATTCTTTTAATGAATACGATAGCTTGGGTTATGAAAATAACAATATAATGCTATTTGTATTTCCACAAAAGTCATTGAGTGAGATAACAAAGATATATGGCGAGCGACAGTCGCTGATTTGGAAAACATTTTTTGAGAATAAATTTAAAACATCGACCATCATAGATATCGATGTGCCTTCCTATGCAGAAATAAGAAATGCCATCAATCTTATACGTATAAAACACGGGCTAAAGGTTGAATTTTCTGAGTTTGATAATATTTGTGAAATGCTTGCAAGGGAAATGTATGCAAAAAAAGAAACTTTGGTTTCGCTTATGCAGTGGTTAAATTTTGTTGCGGATGAGAATATGGTGCTTAACATCGAAATATGCGAAAAGCATTATCGTAAAAAGGCAAAGAAATCAGCTTTCGAAAGATTAGACGAGCTTATCGGCATGGAAAGTGTTAAAAACCAAATAAAAGCGTTTACAAAACAAGCAGAAAAAAAGGCTGACGAAAGCACCCCTACATACTGTTCACGATTAAAACCAATAATTCTATATGCTGATAAGGGTGAAAATTTGCATCTTGTTTTAACAGGAAATCCCGGCACAGGAAAAACCACAGTTGCAAAGCTATTGGGCGAAATTTATTATGAGTTAGGCTATTTAAAGAGTGGTCATACCGTTAAGGTTACAAGAGCCGATTTGGTTGGTGAATATGTTGGCAGCACTGCGATTAAAACACGCGAAAAAATCGAAGAAGCAATGGGCGGAGTGTTGTTTATTGACGAGGCTTACGACTTAAAGCGCGAAGGCGATAATGGCAACGACTTCGGTCAGGAAGCAATCAATACAATTCTTGAGGCAATGTCTGATAAAAACGGACAATTTGCGGTTATTGCAGCGGGATATCCAAATGAGATGCAAACATTTATTGATTCTAACCCGGGTTTGCAGAGAAGATTTCGCAGGGTAATCAATATCGAGGACTATACTGCTGAAGAGTTGCAACAGATATTTGATATGAATATGAAAAACAATGGATATGTTGTCGATGAAGAATTGTCAGCATTACTTCCGCAGTTCTTTGAAAATTGGTACAGAACCCGTGATGACAATTGGGGCAATGCCGGATATGTTGATGGGCTTATAGGCGAAATGTATGAAAACTGGTGTGTTCGCGATGGCGTGAGGGATGAGCTTGGTAACATAATTATGGAAAAGCGGGATATTCCAAAACATCTGGAAGAACATTTAAAACCGTTGTCAGAATCCAAAAAAGCGGCTGTTGACAGGCTTAATGCTTTGATTGGGCTTGAAAATGTTAAACAACAAATAAATGATATTCGCATTAAAATGCTTTATGAAGGCAGTACAAACGGACCTGGAAATTATGTATTTTCAGGAAATCCCGGTACAGGAAAAACTACTGTTGCAAGGCTTATGGGTGATATATTTGCAGAAATTGGAGTCTTGCGAAAGGGTCATGTGGTTGAGGTTAAGCGCGAGGACCTTGTTGCAGAATATACAGGGCAGACCGCTCCAAAAACAAAGCAGAAGTTAGAAGAAGCCCTTGATGGAGTTTTGTTCATTGATGAGGCCTACACGCTTTCAAGAGATAAAGGTAGTTTAGGCGGTGGATTTGGACAAGAAGCCATAGATGCCATTGTTCCGTTTATGGAAAACAACAGAGAGAGACTCTGCGTTATTTGTGCAGGCTATACCGAGGATATGAATCATTTCTTAGATGCTAACTCAGGGCTTAAATCAAGATTTACCGAAGTGATTGATTTCCCTGATTATACAGCCAATGAAATGGTAGAAATTTTAAAAAGCTTTGCAAGAAAGTTTACTCTTGAGGAAGAGTTTGTTAAAAAATCAAAGGCAGTATTTGAAAAAATGCTCTTAAATAAAACAAAGGCTTTTGGAAACGGACGAGATGTTCGTAAATACTTTGAAGAATGTAAAATGATGCTGTATAAGCGTCTTGCTATGGAATATGGTGCGCCGGAAAATGTCCCTGAGTGGGCGAGAAAAACATTAACAGGTGTAGATGTTCCGCTGACAATTTAACTTGAGGTGATTTAAGTGAGTGAGTTTTGTCCGGTATGTAAAAATGCTATAAACGAAAAAACCATTAAGTGTAATGTTTGCGGTTTTGATGATTTACATAGGGAGTTTATAACCAAAGAAGATGGCGAGCTTTGGAATAAAGAGGTTGTCGAACCGTATCGCAAACAATGGGAAAACTCTAAAAAAGCCGTTTTAAATGATGGCTTTGATGAGGACGGTTATAACAAAGATGGTTTTGATCGAATGGGCTATAATCGTGCAGGCTTTGATAAGGAGGGCTATGACCGTAGCGGATATGATAAGGAAGGCTATCATAAGTTGTCAGGGTACAACAAGGACGGTTATGACCGTAAAGGCTTTGATAGGTCAGGATATGATAAAGAAGGTTTTGATAAATCAGGCTTTAATAGAGAAGGTTACGATCGTAGTGGTTTTGATCATAGAGGATATAACAAAGATGGCTATGATAAAAATGATTATGATAGAGATGGCTTTTACAGATTGACAGGGCGAAATCGTGCAGGGCTCGACAAAGACGGATACGATGTAGATGGGTATAACGATTTAGGTTTTAATCGCGATGGTTACAATAGGCATGGTTTTAATGCAGAGGGTTTTAATCGTGCCGGGTTTGATAAAGACGGTTACGACCGAGGAGGCTTTGACAAAAATGGATATAGAAAAAACGGATATAATATAAGCGGTTTTGATAAAGCTGGATATGACAAGAATGGCTATGATACTTATGGGTTTAATAAAGAAGGATATAATAGATATGGCTTTGATAAAAATGGAAGAAGCAAGTTTGGGGTACATCAATCTGAGTTTGGCGCAGACGGCTATCATAAATTGACAGGCTATGATGTATATGGCTATGATCGAAAGGGTTATGATGTAAACGGGCGAGACAAAAAAGGACGAAGCGTTTTAATAAATACTATAAGAAAAACTTTATTGTGGTTTGTAAGTATAATTATTTTAGGTGTATTATGTTTTTCTGTTTATTCATTACATGATTATGTCTGCAACAAAACTTATAATCATGCCCTGGAGTTAAAACAAAACGGGCAGTTTATGCATGCATCAATATTGTTTTCTAAAATTGAAAAGTATGGTGATTCTAAAGATCAGATAAAAGACTGTAGAATTAAATTTTCAACTCTTGAAAATCAGCAAAAAGGTAATTCATGGACTGGGAATTGGGAGTTTGGAGAATTGTCTTCCGTCGCGGAAGGTGTATCGCATAAGGTTGGGTTGACGCCTGATGGAACAGTAGTCGCAGTAGGAGATAATGATGAAGGAGAATGTAATGTGTCTGACTGGACTGACATAATTTCAATATCAGCAGGCTGGAGATTCACGGCAGGCTTGAAATCTGATGGAACAGTAGTCGCAGTAGGTAATAATGAATATGGTCAGTGTGATGCCGCTAACTGGACAGATATAGGGAATATTTATTTGGGAAATACCGCTGTGTATGGCTTAAAATCTGATGGTACAGTAGTTGCAGTAGGTGAAAATGAAGATGGCGAATGCAATGTATCTAACTGGAAAGATATAGTGGATATTTATCTGGGAGGAGACACTGCGTATGGATTAAAATCTGATGGAACCGTAGTAGCGGCTGGTAAAAATGAATATGGAGAATGTAATGTATCTAAATGGAAAGACATAGTGGATATTTATCTGGGAGGAGACACTGCGTATGGATTAAGATCTGATGGAACAGTAGTCGCAGTAGGTAAAAATGAATATGGAGAATGTAATGTATCTAACTGGACGGAGATAGTGGGTATCTATTTGGATTACGATAATGCATTTGGGTTAAAATCTGATGGTACGGTAGTCGCAGCAGGTAATAATGAATCTGGTCAGTGTAATGTATCTAACTGGAAGAATATAGCTGACATCTATTTGTATTCAGATATGTATGGATTAAATACGGTATATGGCTTAAAATCTGACGGTATGGTAGTTGCAGTAGGTAATAACGAATATGGCAAATGCAATGTATCAGACTGGATGGATATAACGGACATCTATTTGGACTCTGATACTGCATATGGATTAAAATCCGATGGTACGGTAGTAGCAACAGGAAAAAGTAGTACATATGAATTATGTGACACATCTGATTGGATAGATGTAGTAGAAATATTCTATTTGGATGGATTTACTGCATTTGGCTTAAAATCTGATGGAACAATAGCTGTAGCAGGGAGTAATGACGATAATGAATACGATGTATTAGAATGGACGGATATAGTTTCAGTATCATGCGGGATATCTAACATAGTTGGCTTAAAATCTGATGGTACAGTAGTTGCAACTGGATATGAGATTACCGATTATGTACAAAATAAAATATCTAAATGGACAGATATAGTGGCAGTGTGGTTAGATGGTACTGAAATATATGGATTGAGATCTGATGGAACTATGGTCAGTGCTAAAGATTGGTAATAATATACAAAAAAAGTGCTTTGGAAAAGGAGGTAATACGATGAAATTTGGATTTAGAATGCCATCATTAAAAAAATCAATCAGTGCAAGGACTACGGGGAGGCTTAATCGTGCTATTAAGAAGGCGATTATTCCCGGATATGGTAAAAAAGGAATGGGTTGGATAATGAACCCTAAAAAAGCGTTGTATAATAAAGTTTATAACAAGACCACGATTGGAATGTCAGATATATTAAAAGATATTGACAAACAATAATAAGGTGGGAGCTATCTAAACCTTCTTGGTTTGACAAAACAAAGTCCGATAACAGACTTATTCTGCTATCGGACAAATAGATTAGTAAATTCTTATTTCATTATTTCTTTCACCAAGTTCCCCATATCTTCAAACAACAAACGACCTGCTTCACGAGCCTTTTTGCTAGATAGAATCAAGAATTTTTTGGCTTGCCCTTTATCACCTTTTTCGGCAAATGAATCAGCAATTTCCATAAGCTTTTTAGACTCTGCCCTTAACTGTTGATATTTCTCATAATCAAATGTTTCTTTCATGAAAACATCCCTCGCATTCTAATTTAATTATAATAATGCTCCTGCCTGAATAAGGAAGGAGCATTATTAATATTTTTCTAAGTTAGAATTTATACAGATATATTACTTATTTCTATAGTTTAAATCACTATCTTTCCAAGCTAATCCTCTATTTTGTGCTTCTCGTATTTTACTTACTCTTTCAGAAATAGACTCGCTATCTCGAAGTCCTTTTCTTAATTCTCTTGTCAGTTCTC
Source organism: Ructibacterium sp. (assembly GCA_045649565.1). GTDB lineage: Bacteria > Bacillota > Clostridia > Monoglobales > Monoglobaceae > Ructibacterium. The sequence goes on along the minus strand of JAZRQC010000061.1, from coordinate 11,024 downwards.
TATCGCTCATCTCGCTTGAACTTTTGTGTTTTCCAAACAAACCCATATTAATCTCCTTTATTTTCGATTTTTATATTCATCCACCATTGCACGAGTTTTTCCTGCACTTTTCCAATCAGAAACACCATTATTAACAGATTTTTGTATTGATGACTTTAATTCGGCATCAGTCATTTTAGATGCTTTATTATAACCATCATTATACCCAGAATTATATTTATCAGATTTATCGTAAAAATCATCTTGGGCTTTGAAAAATAAATTTAATAATGCATTAAAAAATCCCATTCTTACACCTCCTTTTAAATCTTATAAGTTACTTTTATTCCTCTACGCTATCCCGAATAATTCTCCGCACCGTTTTTTCTGAGTAGTTGTACTTGATAGCCAAAGCTCGGATGTTTGTACCATCATACTCCTGAATGATGATTTGCTGAATTCGGGTAGGGTTGTGAAAACGGACAGGAAAAGTTATTTGCTGTCCCTTGAACATTTGGTATATATCCATAGCGGTATCAATTCCTAACCTATCAGCTATTTCTCGATATATTGTGTTCAACAACTCAGCATCATTTTCTGCCATTTACATCACCTCACTGTCAAATTTTAGCAGATTTTCTTGCCGAAGTATAATCCAAAAGTCCTTGTATTTGTCCGTGCTGGCATAATAAAAAGAACAACTATCGACCTGGTTGATAGTTGTTCTGTATAATAATTTAATACTAGAGTATTATATAAATAACACTAAAACCGACCGAGCCGACAAAGAGTCGCCCAAAAAGATTGGCATAGATAGGAATGCTTCGGTATCAGGTATTTACTTTTGGAAAAGAAAAAAGCCTTGTCATTACTGGAATGACAAGGCTTTACTTATGGGTGCAGGGGAGGGATTTGAACCCCCGACCTCCGGGTTATGAGCCCGACGAGCTACCAAGCTGCTCTACCCTGCGATATTTAATTGGTGCCGGAGACCGGAATCCAACCGGTACGGGAGCAATTTCCCACCGGATTTTAAGTCCCGGGCCTCTGCCAGTTCCGCCACTCCGGCGCATGGCCTCTTGCGAAAGCCTATATATCATAACACAACATATCTGCTCTGTCAAGTGTTTTTGGGAATTTTCTTAAAAAATTTTCATGTTAGCGAACCCCTGTCACGATTCTGTCAAGACCCGACAAATCCTGCAAAAGTTCGATGTTTCGATACCCTGCATCTGTCATCAATTCAGGTACCGATTCACCTTGATCATACCCGATTTCAAAGGCAAGAAGGCCTCCTTCAAAAAGAGGTGCATCGTGGATAATCTTCCGATAAAAGTCCAATCCGTCCGCACCTCCGTCCAAGGCGGAACGAGGTTCATAATCTCGTACATCTATCATTAATTCTTCCACATGTTTGCTGGGAATATACGGCGGATTGGAAACAATCACTTGAGGGCGTGGCATGGACTTCGGCATTCCCTTCAGAATATCATGGTGAACAAATTGAATACGGTCTTGAAGGTCGTAGCGTTTTGCTGTTTTTTCTGCGGTCTCAAGCGCTTGCTCAGAGATGTCCAATTCCACTACCTGCAGGGACTTGTGGTAAAAAGCAAGGGAGATACCGATACAGCCGCTTCCGCATCCAATGTCCCACAAGGTAACGGGTTCTTGGTATCGGCCTAATTCGTTCAAGACTTTTTCTACCAAAAGTTCTGTCTCGGGACGGGGAATCAAGGTGGCAGGATTCACATAAAAATCCAAGTCCATAAAGGGACAATGCCCCAAGAGATAGTGGATGGGTTCTCCTTGGATTCGTCTTTGTGCCAGTTCCATCAACGTTGTTTCCTGCTCTTTGGCCAAAGAAATATCTTGGGTCAAAAGTTGCGTCTTGGTAAGTTGAAGTACGTGCATAAGAAGAAGCCCCGCATCTGCCTCGGGGCTTTCTGTCTGATGTTCCAAGAACAATTGCTTCAGTTCATGACGAAATTCTTGTAAGGTTTTCAAACCAAATCACCACAAATCTTCGTTCTTATTTTCGGGAATAACCGCCTTCATGGATGCAATGGCTACCTCGATCATATTATCTTCCGGCTCACTGGTGGTGATTTTTTGGAACCACATACCGGGTTTGGAAATCAAACGGGTGAACCAATTGTCGTGGCGACCTGCAAACTTAATGATTTCATAGGAAATTCCGGCTACCACAGGAAGAAGTGCCAATCTGAGAAGCAGGCGGTAAACAAAGAACATATCGGGAATCAAGAAGAATACCAACATGCTGACAACCATTACGATAATAAGGAAACTGGTTCCGCATCGAGGATGTAAGCAAGTATGCTTTTTCACGTTTTCCACCGTCAGTTCTTCTCCGTGTTCATAACAATGAATGGTTTTGTGTTCTGCGCCGTGATACATGAATACGCGACGGATTTCCTTCATACGAGCCACCAAGGAAAGATAAATGATAAAGATGGTGATTCGAATCAAGCCTTCCACAACCGTTACCAGAGCGTGGTTGTGAATAACCGACCGAAGAGCATCACCGATGATACCGGGCAGAAGGATAAAGAGACCAACACTCAAAAGCAGGGAAAGAACTACGGAACAGTATATCACAACTTCCATAGCCTTCTCAGAATCCAGTTTCTTTTCAAGCCAAGCCTCGAACTTGGTGGGTTCCTGATCGACCGGAATGCCATCCTCGTCCACATCAAAGAATTTTGCAGAGAACATCAATGCTTTCACACCAACAATCATGGAGTCAAAGAAGTTGACACAACCACGAATAATCGGGAGTTTCACAAACTTTCCGGTCCGAACTTTACCCAGTTCCTTTTCATCAACGATAATTTCACCATCAGGTTTTCGAACGGCAGTTGCGATGGTTTTGGGGCCTCGCATCATAACACCTTCAATGACAGCCTGACCGCCAATGGAGGTGCAATGGAGCGCCTTCTTTTCTTTTATATTCTTCGGCATAAGCCGTACACCTACCTTTCATACTCTTTCAGTATAGCACACCTTGAGCAGAAATTCAAGACCGAAAAGATGGAAAGGGTGTTCTAAGGAGACAAGGTTTCTCATAGACTAAAAAGAGCAAAAGAATCGGGCGACGGAGGATGAAAATGAGGAAATACAAAGCCATGGTTATTGACGGACGAAAATGGATGAGGCGTGCTATTTTGTTTTTGGTGCTTGGACTGGGGGCGCTTCTTTTGATAGGAAACATAACGAAAGGTTCGGGACAAGGTGTGGGGATCCGAAATCCTGAGAAAATCATAGGTGAGACAGTTCCTGCGTTGAGTAAAGCGAAAATCAATATTGTGGAGGTATTGCAGGAAAAATGCAAAAAGTGTTTGGCTTTTTTTCTGCAGTTTGATTTGTGGGAGCCATCCACCGTGCTGGCAACAGAGATTCCCGTGTCAGGGGCAGTAAAGCAAGATGGAATTATGGGTCGTATCCCTATGGATGAAAAGGCACAGGAACAAAAGCAAGAAGTGGTAGTAGAAGAAACGAGAATTCCGGAGGTAGTCGATATTCCCGTAGAACGTCAGGCTCCCATCAAAGAGGTGGACGCAAGACAAAAAGTCAAAGGGAACAGTCCGGTGACCCTGAGTAATGAGACTTCCTATCAGATTGATGTCAAGGACTTATTGGAAGCGCCTGTGTCTATTCAAATGGATGGAGAAGGCCCTAAGGTATTGGTGATTCATACCCATGCCACTGAGACCTATGCGCCGGAGGGCGCCACGGTTTATGACACAGAAGGGAATGACCGAACAGAGGATACGGAAAGAAACGTGGTTCGAATCGGGAAGGAACTTACGCGGATATTGGAGGAGAAAGGAATCGAGACCATTCACGACACCAAACTCCACGACACCCCTTCGTTTAACGGATCCTATGCCAGTTCCTTGAAGGCGATGGAATCCTATCTGGAAAAGTATCCGTCCATTCAGGTTATTCTGGATATTCATCGGGATTCTATTGTTTATGAAGATGGGACAAAAGCCAAGGTAGTGACAGAGATTGGTGGCAAAAAGACTGCTCAGTTAATGTTTGTGGTGGGAACAGATCAAAAGGGATTGGAGCATCCTGATTGGAAGGAGAATATCAAAAGTGCCATCCACTTCCAAAATGCCATCTGTCAAAAATATCCGGGCTTGATGCGACATATCAATCTCCGTCGAGAACGATTTAACGGACACATGAGTAAGGCAGGAATGATCATTGAAGTGGGATCCGGCGGCAACAGTCTGTCGGAGGCAATACAGGGGATTGCGTTTGCAGGAGAGTGTATAGGGGATTATCTTAACAGTTTGTAAAAATATACTTGCATTTTTCGCAGAAATATGCTATTATAAATCTATCAAAGTGAATATGCAAAGGGGAGCTTGCAAACAGGCTGAGAGGAAATTGTGCATTTCGACCCTATAACCTGATATGGATAATGCCAGCGTAGGGATTGTGAAAGAACAGTAAACCAAGGCATATCCCGTTGGGATGTGCCTTTTTCTATGGGAGAAAGGAGGAGCGGGGTTTCCCGGGCGAACAATGGGTTGCATTTCATATTTGATTTAAACAAAAGAAAGGATTTGATTGGAATGAAAAAGTTACATTGTTTGACGGAAATTGCCGTGTTTGTTGCCCTTGCGGTTATCTGCAGCTTCATCAAGGTTTGGGAAATGCCTCAAGGCGGTTCGGTCGCTTTGACCATGGTGCCTATTTTGGTGATAGCCTTTCGGCGTGGTCCTCTGGCAGGAGTGATAACCGGCGGAATCTACGGAGGAATTTCTCTGCTATTGGCAGGGGTTATCTATCATCCCATGTCGATTTTACTGGATTACGTATTGGCATTTGGGTTGGTTGGACTGGCGGGATTTTTCCGCAAAAATTTACCCAACGCATTGCTTGGAACCACCCTGGGGGTTATGGGACGGTTTTTGTCATCCTTGGTAAGCGGTGCGGTTCTCTTTGGTTCTTATGCGCCGGCAGGTCAGAATCCATGGGTTTATTCGTTGGTTTATCAGGCAACATACCTGATCCCCGAACTGGTGATATGCTTGGTTATGGTAGGGGTTCTTTTCAGCAAGGCAAAGCGTATTTTTAACGTATAGAAAAAGGAGAGCATTGGCTCTCCTTTTTTCTGTAACAATAATTTAAATCTAATTCTATTGTATTTTCTCCAAAAAAACAGTATAATAATAGCGCAAAGGAGATGAATGATCATGAGAAAATTACTTGCGATCTGGGCTGCCAAAATGGCGACTTTGGCAGGAAAGTTGATGGGAAAACAATCCTCTTCAACGCCGGGGTCCATTGCCATGAAAATATACCCGAATCTGGTCTGTGACCTGTCCAAAAAACTTCGTCGCGGAATCATTGTGGTTTGCGGAACCAACGGCAAAACTACCACCAATAATCTGCTTAATACAGCACTCCAAAAGAGCGGATTCAAGACCGTCTGCAACGGAACAGGTGCAAATATGATTGGTGGTGTTGCAACTGCTTTTGCAGATGCATGCAGTCTGACCGGTAGGTTCTGTGCAGATTGGGCGGTTTTGGAAATTGATGAGGCATCGGCAAGACGTGTTTTCGTTCACTTAAAGCCGACCCATATGGTGATCACCAATCTCTTCCGCGATCAGTTGGATCGATACGGAGAAATCGAAACCACCATGGCACTTTTGGAAGAGGCCATTGATATGGCAGATGGTGTGAAGTTAATTTTAAACGGTGATGATCCTTTGACGGCTCAGTTCGGAGAAGGTAGAGATGCGGTGTACTTCGGCATATCGGAGCAGGTTCTCCCTCAGGAGGAAACAAAGGAAGGTCGTCTCTGTGTTAAGTGTGGTAAGGAGCAAAGTTACCATTACCTTCATTATAGCCAATTGGGAGATTATTTCTGTCCCCATTGCGGTAACAAGCGTCCCAATATTGACTTTGAGGTGAAGGATATTGACTTGTCCGAATCTATGAAGTTCAAGGTGAACGGCAATCCCATTGATGTGAACTATCGTGGATTTTATAATATCTATAATATTTTAGCAGTGTATGCCACATTAGAAACGGCAGGCGTTTCTCTGGATGAGTTTGTTCGGGTTCTGGAAGAGTACAAGCCCCAGACCGGACGAATGGAACAAATTGATTTGGGTAAGCCATTTATTCTGAATCTGGCGAAGAATCCTGCCGGATTCAATCAGGCCATCCAGACGGTTATGTTGGATAACAGAAAAAAGGATATTATTGTTGTCATCAATGACCTGGTCAATGATGGACAAGACGTTTCCTGGATATGGGATGTAGATTTCGAAAGATTGCAGGACGAAAACCTGAACTCCTTGTCGGTGGGTGGTCTTAGACTTTATGACTTGGCGCTTCGGTTCCGCTATGCAGATATTTCGGTGGATATGGTGGCAAACAATCTTCGTGATGCCATGGAGATGTGCCGGAAGTCCGATGCAGAAGTTTGTTATGTTCTTGCCAATTACACAGCGGTATATAACAATGCCAAGCCTGCGTTATCAGAACTGGAAAAAGAAATGGCAAAGGGAGGGAAATAACCATGAGTATGTCTTTGAATATCATTCATTTTTACCCTGACCTTTTGAATCTGTACGGTGACAAGGGAAATATTGCATCTTTGACAAAACGTGCTCAGTGGCGAGGAATTTCGGTCAATCTTTGTGTCTGCAACAAAGAGGATGCCGTTCCCGACCTGAAGGATGCGGATCTTATTTTCTTAGGTGGCGGACCTGATAAGGCAGAAGAAATGGTATGTGGCTTCTTAAAAGAAAAAAGAGATGAACTGAGTGCCTATATTGAAAACGACGGTGTTTTGCTTGCCACTTGCGGCGGTTTCCCCATGCTGGGAAAAGAGTTCCCAACTGGTGATGGTATGGTAGAAGGGTTGGGTGTTTTGAACATCACGACGCAGACCACGGAGAATCGGTATATTGGAAACGTGGTGGTAAATTCTCCCCTGACAGAACAACCGATTGTTGGATTTGAAAACCGTTCGGGAAAGACCATGATTGGGGATTATCAGTCCCTGGGCAAGGTGGTTTGCGGATACGGAAATACAGGAGACGGAATGGCAGAGGGATTGATATATAAAAATGTTATTGCCACCCATCTTCATGGTCCCCTTCTCCCCAAGAATCCGCAGTTGTGTGATATGATTGTGGCACGGGCGCTCAAGAAAAAATACCCTGAATTCGAGGGGTTGACACCTTTAGATGATGCCATGGAACAGTTAGCAAACGAATATGTTGTGAAGGAATACGGAAAAAAATAGAACCCATAAAGGGTTCTATTTTTTTCTCTGTAATAAGGGCAGGAGGAATCCTAACAGACAAAGGAGGCCTATGGAGAGTAATGCTACACCGAATTCTAAGGAGACAAAAGCAAGAAGTTGGGAAATGGTGGGAAGCGGTGGTTGTGACACGGGTTTTGCAAATGCAGGATGGGGAACAGGAAGAAAGTTACAGGCCAGCCATGTCAGGAGAAACGAGATGATTGCCTGTGTAAATTTACCGAAAAGGACAGGTTTCATGGAGAGCCCGGTAGGCAGAACAATTCCTGCGGTCTGGAGAAGAATGGATAAACCGGACAGAGCCAATAAAAAAGAAATGACGGGCAATAAAAGAGGGATGTTGGTTGACTGATCAATGAGAGCGGAGAGACCACCCGTCATTTCCAGCAAGCTGTGAAGTAGTGGCGGCTTCCATGGTAACAGCTTGCAAACCACCGAGAAAAAGATAACAAATCCGCACACTTTAAGAACATTATTGAGGGCGTCATTGATGGCGTTTGCAAGGGAGAATGCAGGATTGATATTCGGTTTTTCGGCAGGAGGTAAGGCCTTGGAAAAAGCGTAGTTTTCTCCATGATTTCGAAAAAGAAATCCCGTAATCAGAGCGGAAAGAAGATGAGATACATAGAGCAGAACCCCCAGTTGTTTATTGTGGAGCATGCCGATTCCAACCGAGCCAAGAATGAACATAGGACCTGCGTTGTTGCAGAATGTCAAAAGTCGCTCGGCCTCCGTTTTGGTGCAGGAGCCATGTTGGTACAGTCGGACGGCTGTAGCGGCACCTATGGGGTAGCCACTCAGGATGCCAAGGATAATTGCCGCAGCTCCGCTCCCGGGGACACCGAACAGACTGCGTGTTCGGGGGGATAAAAGGCGACTGCATTGTTGAGTGATTCCAAAGTCAATCAGCAGACGACTAAAGACAAAAAACGGAAATAAAGATGGGATGATAATGCGATAGCACAAGGACAAAGATTCCCCTGCCATTTCCATGGCAGGTAATGGGTTGACTACCAAAAGCAAGGTGAAGATGGTGGTAATAAGCGCTAATAAAAATTGAAAAAAGCGAGACATATGATGTTCCTCCCCAAATACACTTCTTGTTTAATCTATTCATGAACCATAAGGATTACGCATAAAATGAGGAAAGAAGATAACGCTTGTGTGTGAAGGAGGGATTTTGTGGAGAGACAGAGGGAAGGGCAGGAGGAACGACTCGGTTTACGAGAGCGATTTGCCGATGCGGTGGAGGTATCCAAAGAAATTGTGTTGGATGCAGTGATGATATCTTCATTGGGAAATCGGGAATTGATGATAGAAAACTATAAGAGTATCCTTTCCTACAGTGAAACCTGTATCAAAATCAAAGCCAAACCACTCCCCGTAATTGTGATAGGGAGTGGTTTGGAAATTCGGCATATCAGTAAGGACTTGCTCTATTTGAAAGGACGGGTGCAAAGCATCAGTTTTGGTGAGGAAAACGGGAGGATGTGATATGGGAATTCAAAATGCAGGGCCATGGGTTAAGGGGTATCTTGTGCTTCAGGCGGAGGGGGTGTTTTTGGAGCGGTTCTTAAACATTTGTCTCCATCGGGAACTGGACATCAGAAATGTCAGACGTCTTGGGGCAGAACGATTGGTTTGTGAAATGTCCATAAGGTCCTTTCGGCAATTGCGACCGGTCTGTTTTCGAACCAAAACCAAGGCAAAAATCCTCAAACGTCAAGGACTTCCCTTTCTTTTATATCGATACCGAAAGAGGAAGTTTGTGGTTGTGGGAATCTTGCTTGCAATGGTGTTCTTTTGGTATACGTCGGGGCATATTATGGGGATTACTGTATTGGGGAACGAAAAAATTCCTACAGAAACCATTCTTGAGATGCTTTCCAGATCCAATGTTGCTTTAGGAAAATCTGCAAAAAATCTGGATTCGGACATTATTCGAAACCAGATGATGCGTGATTTGGATGAACTGGCGTGGATTGGTATCAATGTGAACGGATCCCGCGTATATGTAGAGGTTGTGGAACGTCTGACTCCTGAACCCAGGGTAGAGAAGAACCTCCCCTGTCATTTGGTGGCATCTCGGGATGGTGTGGTTGAGCGAGTGGAGGCAAAGGATGGGCAGACTATGGTTGCCATAGGCTCGGGGGTTTTGGAAGGGGATATCTTGGTAAGCGGTGTTATGGATAATACGGTTACCGGTTATCGTATGGTACACGCCTACGGAGAGGTTTTTGCAAAAACTACCTATCAGGTGGAAGGGAGTTATCCATTGCGCTTTACCGAGAGGCGAGAAACCGGAAAGGTAAAAAAACGATATTCCCTGCAGATTCTCGGAAAGAAAATTCTGCTTTATTGGAAGAAAGCAGACCCGTACACCCTATTTGACAAAAAGGAACAGAACCGAGAATATCGTTTGCCCGTTGATGTGATACCTTCCTTGTTCGTTGTTACCGAAGAGTTTCGGGAACAAACCACAGAAGAAAAAACCCGAACGGTGTCGGAAATTCTTGAATTGGCAGAGGCGGAACTTGAGGAAAAGGCCAAGAAGGAAATTCCCACAGAGGCAGAGGTGGTGGAGCGGGAACTAACGCATACGCTGACCGAACAAGGGACGGTGGAGGTATGCCTGACCATCCAATGCCTTGAAAATATTGCTATGGAAGTTCCGATTGATCAGGAGAAAACAGAAGAGTAAAAGATCTGCATCGGGCAGGTCTTTCTCTTTGAGAAGAAGTTTTTCTTAGGGAAGTATGAAATATGAAGAAACTGTAAAAACTTTGAAAAGTATCTTGTTTTTTCGGCGAGTTTGTGCTATAATAATTGCTTATAATATGGAGTTTTTTAAAACACAGTCATTATATCCAAGTAGGAGGAGATTGCGTGAAGCGATATATCAAAGGAATCGGCTTTTATCTGATGTTGTTTTTCGTCATTGTGGCGATCTTTTGGGCAACATCGGTGCCGGGAGAACGAGAAAAGAAGATTTATTCTGACCTGGTGGTAAAAATTCAGCAGGAAGAGGTAACCGAGCTTTCGGTGGTTGACAATATTGCGACAGCCACCTTGAAGGATGGAACAACCATGGAAGTGGAAGTTCCCGGGTATCTTGTTTTAAGAACCGATGCAGGCGAAAAGATGCAAAAGCAGATTGACGCAGGTACTTTGAAGATTGATACCCCATTGCCCTACAGCCCCCCTTGGTGGTTGAGTATTCTGCCCACATTGGGATTTTTGGCAATTCTCATTTTCTTCTGGTTTACCTTTATGCAACAATCCGGTGGCGGAAGCGGCCGTGGTGTTATGAATTTCGGTAAGAGCAAAGCAAAGGTAAGTACAGATCCCAAGTCTAAAAAGACATTTGATGATGTTGCCGGCGCAGACGAAGAAAAAGAAGAACTGAAAGAAATCGTAGACTTCCTGAAGGCACCGGAACAGTTTCAGAAATTGGGCGCCAGAATCCCCAAGGGTGTTCTCTTGGTGGGCCCTCCGGGAACCGGTAAAACCCTCCTTGCCAAAGCAGTGGCCGGAGAGGCAGGCGTGCCTTTCTTCTCCATTTCCGGTTCCGACTTTGTGGAGATGTTCGTTGGTGTTGGTGCTTCAAGAGTTCGTGACCTTTTTGATAAAGCTAAGAAAAATAACCCCTGTATTTTATTTATAGACGAAATTGATGCTGTAGGCCGTCAGCGTGGTGCAGGCCTTGGCGGCGGTCACGATGAACGTGAGC
>JAZRQC010000060.1:0-1691 GCA_045649565.1 Ructibacterium sp. | reverse complement strand
TATGGTTGCAGGAGACCGAACAAGAAAAGAGAATCTGGTCAATTATGGATTTCGTTTGCCATCTGCATTTGATAATCGGCCGTTAACCTTTGATGAGTTTTATGAACGGCTGAACCAAGCGATTTTTGTAAGCGCAACGCCTGCGGAATATGAAAAAGAGGAATCTTGTCGGATCGTAGAGCAAATCATACGTCCGACGGGACTTTTGGATCCCGTAATTGAAGTTCGTCCCATTCACGGGCAAACGGATGATTTGTACGGTGAAATCGTGAAGCGAACAGAGAAGAATGAGCGTGTTTTAGTAACAACATTGACCAAGAAAATGGCGGAGCGCCTGACAGAGTATTTTGAGGAGATGGGTGTTAAGGTTCGATATCTTCATTCGGATGTTCAAACCATAGAACGGATGGAGATTATTCGTGATTTGAGATTGGGTGTTTTTGATGTGTTGGTGGGTATCAATCTGCTCCGTGAAGGATTGGATATTCCGGAAGTATCGCTTGTTGCAATTTTAGATGCGGACAAAGAGGGATTCTTGCGCAGTGAAACATCCTTGATCCAGACCATTGGTCGTGCGGCGAGAAATGCCGAGGGAAAGGTTATTATGTATGCAGATACAGTAACCAAATCCATGAAATGCGCCATTGATGAAACCAATCGTCGCCGTGAGATACAGCAAGAATTCAATAAAGAACACGGTATCACGCCGACCAGCGTGAAGAAAAAGGTTCATGATGTAATCGAGGCAACACAGGCGGTAACGGTTCCGAAGGAAAAAGGAAGCAAGGCAACGATTGCAAACCGTAAAGAAGTCATTGCGGAACTGACTTTGGAAATGAAGAAAGCCGCAGAATTATTGCAATTTGAACTTGCTGCACAGTTGCGAGATGAGATAAAGCGAATAGAAGCCGAGGAGGGATGAAATGGAAAATAAATATATTGTTGTCAAAGGTGCAAAGGAGAACAATTTAAAAAACATTGATGTAAAAATCCCCAGAGATAAATTAGTTGTATTGACGGGTTTGAGCGGATCCGGAAAATCATCTCTTGCATTTGAGACGATATATGCCGAGGGACAAAGACGTTATGTAGAGTCCTTGTCTGCCTATGCAAGACAGTTTTTGGGGCAAATGGAAAAACCGGATGTGGAATCCATTGAGGGGTTGTCACCTGCTATCTCTATTGACCAGAAGACAACCAGTAAGAATCCCAGGTCAACGGTTGGTACGGTAACGGAGGTCTATGACTATATCCGTTTGTTGTATGCGAGAATTGGAGTGCCGCATTGTCCGCAATGTGGTAAGGAGATCAAACCACAGTCTATTGACCAGATTGTGGATGCTGTAAAAGAATTGCCGGAACGAAGCAAAATTCAGATTCTTGCACCGGTTGCAAGAGGTAGAAAGGGTGAATATGTTAAAACATTCCAGAACGCACTCAGGGATGGCTTTGTTCGTGTTCGTGTTGACGGAGAAATCATTGAAATCACAGAAAATATTCCACGACTTGATAAGCAAAAAAAGCACACCATTGAGATAGTTGTTGACAGATTGGTTGTCAAAGAAGGAATGGAGAAACGGTTGGCTGATTCCATGGAAACTGCCCTGAAAATGGCAGAAGGAATTGCCGTCGTGGATGTGATTGATGGAGAGGAAATGTTCTTTAGTCAGAACTACGCCTGCGATGATTGC
>JAZRQC010000059.1:0-22408 GCA_045649565.1 Ructibacterium sp. | reverse complement strand
CGAAGCAGGGTGGTTTTTCCGCTTCCGGAAGAACCGATGATGGAGACCACCTCTCCCTCTTCCATAGAAAAGTTAACACCCTTTAAAACTTCGGTCTTTCCGAAATTTTTGTAAAGGTTTTTAATTTCAAGTATCGACATGGTCTCACCCCCTATTCAAAATAGTTCATCTTTCTCTCTATGTAGGATAAAAGGAGAGAAAGAACACCTGTAAACGCCAGGAAGTATAAGCCGGTTCCAAAGAGCGGCCAGATAATACCTCTAGATGCGAACCGCTGTGCATTCATGATAATTTCTGTTACACCAATAACCCGAGCAAGGGCACTATCCTTTACCAAGGTAATGATTTCATTGCCCATGGACGGGGTAATCCGCTTAACCACCTGAAACAGTACAACCTTAAAGAAAGTCTGTGTTCGGGTAAGTCCCAGAACCTGTCCGGCCTCGTACTGGCCTACCGAGATGCTTTCAATACCACCACGATAGATCTCGGAAAAATAGGTGGCATAGTTAATCACAAAAGCAATAACCGCCGCTGTCATTCTGGAAGAAATGGGATAGTTAAATACAAGACCCGGCACATAAAGAACCACAAACAACTGAAGCATCAGCGGGGTTCCGCGGATAATCCAGACAAAGGTTCTTGAAACTGCCGAGATGGGTTTCAACTTCGATAGCCATCGAAGGCAGATAAACTTTGATTTCGTGAAGCCTTTGAAGGGTGCCCACTTTGACATGGTACATAAAGTAATTAAAAGGCCTAAGGGCATGGATAGAACCAATGTAATCAAGAACAGAAAACAGTTTGTTCCAAACCCTTCCAGTAATTGCATCCATATTTTCATTATGCTTTTCCTCCAAACGCTTCTTCCATCTTAAGGATGGCATCATAAATCATTTCTTCGGTAACAGGATACGGAATCACGTTCATGTCCGGATCCTTTAAAGTTGCCTTGAGCACCGGTGTCAGGTACTCAAAATCAACCGGGATATCTCTTTCTGCCAATGTGGTTTCTACCCCCATCTGCTTTAAAAGATTGCCGATAGCAATTGCCTCTTCTTCCTTATTGTCCATCATCAGTTGTACCGCGGTGGTATATCCTACCACATCTCCGTGTCGGAATTTTTCTTCAAATCCTTCCAGTTCGGTAAGTCCATAGAACAGTGCATGGGCTACGGCACCATTGAAATCATGGTTAATGAGCATGCTTACCATACCCGTACTCACCAAAATAATCAGTGCCACCTGTTCAAATTGCTCGGTAATTTCTCCCCGTTTACAATCCTCCATGGCCTTTGCCGCGGAATGAATCAGGGGCGTGTTACACATTTTACTGATGGCAAGTCCCATCTCATCCTGATAGGTCTTTTCTTTGCCTCGTGCAGAAAACTCCACTTCGTAGTATTTGGCAAGCGTATCTCCGACACCCGCCCGAATATATTCTATGGGAGCCTCTATGATGATGGTTGTGTCAATAAAGGTATGATATGCCGGTGCTTTGAAATACCAAAAACCGTCAAATGCGTGGTTTTCAGTATACATGACCGCAAGTGCCGAGGATGCGGCACACGTTGATGCAATGGTAGGCACCGTCACAATTTGAACGCCTAACAAGTCAGCAAGGCATTTGGAAGTATCCAGCGCTTTACCGCCACCGACACCAATGACAAAATCAATGTTTTTATCCCCGTAAAGGTTATGAAGTTCTTCCACTCTTTTACGGGTACATTCTTTGCCATAAACCACCGTATCCACAATCTCAAAATCAGCCAATGCCTCGTGGAGTTTTTGAACGGATTTGGAAAGTGCGGTTTCTCCGCCCACAATCAAAACCCGCTTCCCCATCTTGCCACATACGTTTTTGATATTCTGATACGCATCGGTTCCTATGGTATAGTCTGCAAAATAACATTGCTTCATTTGTCTTCAAACCTTTCTACCACTCGAAGATTTCGCAAAACGGAGGTTTCCATATGAATACGGAAACCTCTGTTTTCATTCACTATCCATTAATTATTTTACAATACCGTCTGCCAAGCCGTACTTCTCAGCAATCTCCATCAGTTTGCCGTTTGCACGCAGTTCATCAATAGCAGCATTTACTTTTGCACAAACGTCGCTGCCCTTTCTGAATGCGATACCAAAGAACTGATCACCAAACTTGTTGTCGGTATTTATAACCAAATCGGTCAAGGTGGAATCCTCGCCACCGATCATACCCTGTGCGATAACGGAGTCAACCACTGCAACATCAGCAACGCCGTTCTGAACATCCATCAATGCAGTTGCCATGGACTCTACGCCGGTGTACTCTGCATTTGCAAAGTATTCCTTTGCCATTACCTTTACACTTGCATCATTGCTGTCGTCAATGGTACCGTTGATTTTTTCCTCACCGGTAGAACCTGCTTCTGCAACAATCTTCTTGCCGGTAATGTCCTTCATGATTTCTTCTGCCTTATCCTTCTTCATAACCATTGCCTGAGTGTTGTACATATAAGGCTCGGTTACTTCCCACATCTCTTTTCTGTCTTCGGTGATACACATACCGTTCCAAAGAACGTCGATGTTCTTAGATGCAAGCTCGGTCTCTTTTGCTTCCCAGCTGATTTCTACGAATTCAGCCTTAACGCCGAGGCTTTCGCATACTGCCTGTGCAAACTCAGTATCAAAACCGGTCCACTCACCGTTGTCGTCCAGATAGTTCATGGGGGGATAGTTGGTAACACCGATGGTCAGTACACCCTTTTCCTGAATATACTCCCAATCACTTGCTGCATCCTTGGATGCATTCTGTCCGCATGCTGCCAAAGACAGCACCAAGGACAATGCCATTAACAATACTACTAACTTTTTCATAAGAGAATTCCTCCTAAAAATATAAATAATTTTAATTATTTTTCTTTTGTTTTTTGCTGGATATATCCGTATATTTGCTTACGGGAGGAGCACACCCCTCCCCTGCAAATTATCCAGAGAAGATTTGTCTTTTACTCGCGGTAGTGCGCAGAAATTTGGATGAGATTGCTTTGGGTCGAGGTTTGGTAAGGCAGGAGTGTACTTTGTGTACATGACTGTCTTGCCAAGCCAATGACACGAGGCAAAGTCGCCAATTTTCAAGCACGACTACTTCAGGTGCCAAATCTCCCGGTTATAATCTTCAATCGTTCTGTCGCTGGAGAAGAATCCTGCACATGCAGTGTTCATCACGGCACTCTTCACCCAAGCATCCTTATCTCGGAACTTATCCATCACCCGTTGATTTGCCTCCAAATAGGAGTCAAAGTCTGCAAGGAGCAGATAACTGTCTGCAAATCCTCCTTGTACCAGTGAATGATACAACTCATAGAAGAGATTGTCATGGTTGAAGGTTCCGTCAATCATGGTATCCACCACTCGTTTAATCACGGGATTGGTAGCATAAATCTCAGGGCTGGGGGATTTACCTTGTGCATAGATGTTCAGAACATCCTGAGAGGACAGACCAAAGATGAAGATGTTATCATCTCCCACCTGCTCACGGATTTCCACATTGGCGCCATCCATGGTTCCAATGGTCAAAGCACCATTGAGCATCAGTTTCATGTTTCCTGTGCCCGACGCCTCCTTGGATGCGGTGGAAATCTGCTCACTTAAATCTGCCGCCGCAACAATCTTTTCCGCAATGGAGACGCTGTAGTTCTCAATAAAGACAACCTTTAACACGCCATTGACTCTGGGATCATTGTTGATGACCTCTGCCATATCATTGATAAACTTGATAATCAACTTTGCCATCCGATATCCGGGCGCCGCCTTGGCACCGAAGATATAGGTGGTGGGAAGCAGATCTGCAGTATGGGGATTATCCAATATCTGCTGATAGCGATAGATAATCTGGAACGCCTTTAACAATTGGCGCTTGTATTCGTGCAATCGTTTGATTTGCACATCAAAGAGGGAATTGGGGTCTACCTCTATTCCCTTATGTTCCTTGATATATGCCGCCAACTTTTTCTTATTTTCTAACTTAATGGCCGCAAACTTCTCACGGAACTCCGCGTTATCCGCCATAGGTGTCAGATTCTTCAGTTGGGTATAATCCTTCACCCAACCGTCACCGATTGCCTCGGTGATCAGTTCCGATAGTTCGGGATTTGCCTTGTATAGCCAACGACGGAAGGTAACGCCATTGGTCATATTCTTAAATTTGTAGGGGTAGATGCTGTAGTAATCCTTAAAGGTTTCCTGCTTCAAAATATCGGTATGAAGCGCCGCCACACCATTGATGCTGTGGCATGCGGTCAAACAGAGGTTTGCCATACTCACTTGTCCGTGGGCAATGACTGCCATATACTCAATCTTTCCGTGGTCACCGGGGAATCTCTCCCACAGAGCCTCACGCTGTCTTCTGTCAATCTCACGGATAATCATAGCAAGACGGGGCAGGAGTTTCTCCACCATTTCAAAGGGCCATTTTTCCAATGCCTCACAAAGAATGGTATGATTGGTGTAGGCAAAGGTTCTTCCTACAATACTCCATGCATCGTCCCAACCCATGCCCTCTTCATCCATCAGAATTCGCATCAATTCAGGAATGGCAATGGTGGGGTGGGTGTCATTGATATGGATCTGGATATACTCGGGAATCTCATAAAGGCAAAGTCCCTTTTTCTTATGCTTTGCCAAAATCCATTGGATGGTGGCAGAAACAAAGAAATACTGTTGCTTCAAACGAAGCATTTTTCCCTCGTAGTGATTGTCCTCGGGATAGAGGATTTTGGAAATCACTTCTGCCAGTTCCTTATTCTCGGTTGCCTTGATATAGTCACCGCGATTGAACTCGCTCATATCCATCACTTCGGGAGACCGTGCCTGCCAAAGACGAAGGGTATTTACTGTCTCACTTTCAAAACCGGTAATGGGCATATCAAAGGGCTCTGCAATAACCGTGTTGTAATCGGTATGACGGAATTTCAACTGACCGTCTTCCATGTACTCCTCGATCCGTCCGTTAAAGTGGACTTCCTTGATATCTTCCGGTCTTGCAATATCCCATACGTTACCGCTTTGAAGCCACGGATCCGGCATCTCAATCTGGTAGCCATCTACAATCTTCTGTCGGAAAAGTCCAAACTCATAGCGGATACCGCATCCATATGCCGGCATCTCCAAATTGGTCAAAGAATCCAGAAAACATGCCGCCAGTCTGCCAAGACCGCCATTGCCCAAGCCTGCATCGGTTTCGTATTCCTCCACCTGGGAAAGAGAAACGCCCATCTCTTCCAAAACCTCACGATAGAGTTTGGTCTCGGTCAGATTCATCAGGTTATTTCCCATAGCTCTGCCCATCAGGAATTCGAAGGACAGATAATATAATTCCTTCTGAGGTTTTTGTTCGGTCTTCTCATGATATGCCATCCACTTTTCCATGATTTCATCACGAATGGTATAGGATACTGCCGTGTAGATTTCATGCAATGTGGCCTTTTCTACCGTCTTTCCGAAATATCTTTTTATCTTTCCTGTAATTTCATCCTTAACAAAGGCTTTTTTCTGAGCGTATGCATCAAGTTTTTTGGTACTTTTATTCACTTATGCTCCTCCTAAACAATACGTCTTTCCCCTATTTCAGGAAAATCAACTTATATTGTACCACAAATTACGAAAGATAGCAAACCTTTTTTTCACTTTTTTCATAGAAATTTTTACTGAAAATCTATTTGACAAACACCGGTGTTTCCCGTATAATTTTACTAATGAAAAACAAGGAGGAAAACGGCTATGGAACGGTCACCGAACAGAACTGAAATTCTGCGGTATTTAGGGCATCGCAGTCAAAAACTTGACCCACAGACCGAACACTTGCTGGATACCTGCATTCATGCCATGACCACAACGGTCAAGCCTCGATTTTGCTATAGCATTTTCCCTGTGAAACATGGCGATGATCTGTCTCTTCCTGCCTGCAATCTGTATCTTCCCGGCCAATCCATTCAAAAGCATCTTGTCGGTTGTTCTCAATGTGTTCTTTTGGGAGCAACCCTTGGCATCGAGGCGGACAACCTGATCCGCATTGCCGAAGCGGAATCCATGACCAAGGCGGTAATATTAGATGCCGTTGCCACCCAGATGATTGAGGAGCTTTGCGACTGTGCCGAAGAAGAACTCCGACAGATGGCAGAAGAAAACCGTCTCCACCTTACCTCCCGATTCAGTCCCGGATATGGGGATTTACCCATCACACTCCAGAGCCGAATTTCAGAAATTCTGGATACCCCTCGCAAAATCGGACTTACCGTCACCGAACAATCTCTGATGATTCCAAGAAAGTCGGTAACCGCCATCATCGGGCTATCCTCAAACCCTTGTCAGACCACCCATCATAACTGTGCAGAATGTTCTCTTTATGAGCGCTGTCAGTTCCGAAAGGAGAACTCTTCCCATGAATCTTAACCAAGAATTTTTGATTTTCGATGGTGCTATGGGCACCATGTTACAGGCAGCAGGACTGCCTGCCGGAGGTCTCCCTGAGGTTTACAACATGGAACATCCTGATGTCATTCTTGACATTCACAAAAAATACATTGCCGCCGGGTGTCAGGTGATTACCGCCAACACCTTTCAGGCAAACGCCCTGAAACTGAAAGAATGTCCCTACTCTCCCACAGAGTTGATTACTGCAGGCATTACTCTTGCCAAAGAAAGCGGCGCCAAGTATGTGGCATTGGACATCGGTCCTTTGGGTCAGTTGATGAAACCCATGGGAACGCTGACCTTTGATAAGGCTTACGAACTCTTTACCGAACAGATTCTGGCAGGTGTAGAGGCAGGCGCCGACATTATTTTATTTGAGACCATGTCCGACCTTCTGGAAGTGAAAGCCGGCGTCCTTGCCGCCAAAGAGCATTGCGATTTACCTGTTTTTGTTACCATGACCTATCAGCAGGACGGCAGAACCTTTGTGGGTGTGGACCCTCAAAGTGCCGCCATAACCCTGTCAGGTCTCGGCGTGGATGCTTTGGGCGTGAATTGTTCCTTAGGCCCTAAGGAATTATCCCCCATCATCGACACTCTTTTGACCTACTCTCGTGTCCCTGTTATGGCACAACCCAATGCAGGTCTTCCTGAAATGGAAGACGGCAAGACCGTCTATCGAGTAACTCCCGAAGAATACGGAACCTTTATGGCAGAACTTGCCCGAAAGGGCGTCTCTGTTCTGGGTGGTTGTTGCGGTACCAATCCTGACTTTATTGCATCTATGGTAAAGAATCTGCAATGCGTTTCTCTTAAGCGCCCTACCCCCAAGAACATTACCGCCATTTCTTCCCCATGTAAGACAACCATCTTCGATGACGGCGTTACTGTCATCGGAGAACGAATCAACCCCACAGGAAAAAAACTCCTGAAAGAAAAACTTCGGGAGCAGGATTTCGGTTACTTGGCAGGAGAGGCAATCTCTCAGGAAAAGGCAGGAGCCGATGCCTTGGACGTAAACTGCGGACTCCCCGATATTGACGAGGCGGAAACCTTAAAAAAAGCAGTGCAGGAAGTGCAGGCAGTAACCAATCTGCCTTTGCAGATTGATAGCTCCGACCCCGTTGCCATAGAACGGGCGGTGCGACTCTACAACGGAAAACCTCTTATCAACTCGGTAAACGGAAAACAAGAGAGCATGGATGCCATCTTCCCCATTGCGAAAAAATACGGTGCCGCGATCATTGGTCTTACCTTGGATGAATCCGGCATCCCCGAAACGGCAGAGGAACGCTTTGCCATTGCAGAAAAGTTGGTTAAAGAGGCAGAGAAATACGGCATTCCCAAAGAGGATATTATCATTGACTGTCTGGTTCTGACCGCATCAGCACAACAGGAGTTGGTTTTGGAAACCTTGAAAGCTGTCAATCTGGTGAAGACCCGTTTGGGACTGCATACTGTTTTGGGTGTCAGCAACGTCTCCTTTGGTCTTCCTTCCCGACCCACCCTGAACAGTACCTTTTTATCTGCCGGATTCGGTGCAGGACTTTCCGGCGCCATCATCAATCCTCTTTCGGAGCCTATGATGGATGTGGTACGGAGTTTTCGGGTTCTGAACAATCAGGACAAGGATGCCGCCAACTATATCGGTCATTTCAGTCAGGTTGCTCCTTCCGCTCCCGTCTCGACGACGGAACGCACCCTAAAGGAATACATCATGGAAGGTCGCCAAGGAGAAACGGCAGAAAAAACCAAAGAACTGCTTCAAACACAAGACGCTCTTGCCATCATTGACCAAGAATTCATCCCTGCATTGGACATCGTCGGGGAACGATATGAAAAAGGCGAACTCTTCCTGCCACAGTTGATTCAGGCGGCAGAAGCGGTGCGGTGCGGCTTTGAAATTCTGAAATCCTCGGTTCCTCAGGGAAGCATGGACAAAGGCACTGTTCTTCTTGCTTCTGTTGCAGGGGATATTCACGACATCGGTAAGAACATTGCCAAAATGCTCTTGGAGAATTACGGCTATCGGGTCATTGATTTAGGAAAGGATGTTCCCATTCAAACTGTGGTTGAAACCGCCATGGAACATCAGGTACGCCTGATTGGTCTTTCCGCTTTGATGACCACCACGGTAACCGTCATGAAAGACACCATCACCGCTCTGCGAGAGGCGGGATGTACCGCTGAAATTATGGTTGGTGGCGCAGTTCTTAACGAGGAATATGTAGCCTTTGTGGGCGCAGATCATTTTGCTCGGGATGCTCGGGCAGATGTATTGATTGCCAACAAGATTTTTGGGAACGGAAACTGATATTATGAAAGAATTTACCATTGGAAAAAACGACAAGGATATGCGCCTGGACAAATTTCTCTCCAAGGTGATGGCATCGGCAGGTCAGGGTGTCATCTACAAATCCTTACGAAAGAAAAAGGTGAAAGTGAACGGCAAACGGATTACCGACGGGAGTCTCCGTCTCTGTTTGGGGGATTATCTTGAGATTTACTGCAACGATGATTTGTTCACCATAACCGAAGGAACCAAACCCGTTACCACTATTTTTAACCATACCCTTGAGGTTCTTTATGAAGACCAACATATCATCGTTATGAACAAACCCTCCGGTCTGCCTTCTCAGGCAGAAGCAGGAGAGGATTCCTTAGAAGCAGAAATGCGAGACTATTTGATGAATAAGGGTGATTTTGATCCGGCTTCGGAGAACACCTTCCTTCCATCCCTCTGCCATCGGATTGACCGAAACACCGCCGGCATGGTGATTGGAGCCAAGGATGCTGAGAGTCTGCGGATCCTGAATCAAAAAATCAAAGACAAAGAGATTCGGAAATTCTATCTTTGCGAAACCCAAGGAACCCCCCATCCGCCCGTGGGAGAAATCACGGGCTATCTCAAGAAGGACGAGAAACAAAGACGGATGGTTTTTTATGAGAATAAAATCCCCGACTCCCTTTCCTGCCACACTCGTTATCGGGTTTTGAAATCGGGAGAGATTGCCACAGTTGAGGCAGAAATCCTTACCGGAAGAACCCACCAGATTCGGGCAGGTTTTGCTCATTTGGGGCACCCCCTTGCAGGAGATGTGAAGTATGGAGCCAAAAAGGACGGTAAACATACTTTTCAGCATCTGATTGCCTACAAATTAATCTTTGACTTTACCACCGGGAGCGGTTGTCTTTCCTACCTGACCGGCAAAGAGATTATGATATAACAAAGGAGATTTTCATGAACACAGTACTGTTTGACATGGACGGAGTTTTGGTAAACTCCGAGCCGGTTATTATGAAAGCTGCTACACGCGCACTATCTGAAGTTGGCATTACAGCCACTCGAGAATTTTTTGAACCATTCTTAGGCGCCGGAGAGGAATTCTTCATCATCGGCCCGTGCAAGGATGCAGGCATCCCTGAAAAAACACAAGCAACCATGGATGCCATGTACCAATACTATAACGAAACCGTCTATCAGGAACTGGAGGTACATAACCACGCGCCCGAAACCATCCGTGCCCTTTTCGAGGCAGGTATTACCACCGCTTTGGTCAGCAGTTCGGAGCGCAAAAAGCTTCTGGTTTCTTTGGATGCGGCAAAGATTCCGGCAGAGTGTTTCTCTTTGATTATCTCGGGAAGTGACGTAACCAAAAAGAAACCCCATCCCGAGGCGTATCTAAAAGCCGCCGAGAAACTGGGGAAAGACCCCAAAGACTGTTTGGTGATTGAAGATGCCTTGAACGGAGTCAAGGCCGCCAAGGCGGCAGGGATGACCTGTGCCGCCGTTACCACATCCTTCCCTGAAGATGCCCTGAAGGAAGCCGGAGCAGATATTATTTTAAATGGCTTGGATGATATTTTGAAAATTATGCTAAAGGGATAATTCTTTCCGGCCATACTACCGAAACCATCCACGATTGATTATTTTCAACAGAAACCGAAAGCAGGTGAGCACCATGTTGCAATTGATTACCGGACCCGCTCGGAGCGGGAAGTCCCAACATCTCTATCAGGAATTACAAGAACGTATCAACCAAGGAGAACGCTCCTGGGTTCTTGTTCCTGAACAATTTTCGCTATATACCGAAAAGGAAATTATCCGTCAGTTTGGTCTGCCTGCCCAAAAACATATTAAGGTGATTACCTTCTCCCGTCTCTGTAATCTGGTTCTTCATGAGCTTGGTCCGTTGCGGATGCAGTACATTGACGGCACCGGCAAACAGATGATTGCCGCACGAACATTGGAACTGGACGGAGAAAAACTGACCTATCTAAAACGAAATCTGCACCAGACGGGATTTTCAAAAATCCTCACCGATACCCTTTCGGAATGTAAGCGTTACGGCGTTTCACCCCAGACCCTACAGTTTGCCGCAGAGCAAACACAAATCCCCGAACTTTCACAGAAATTAGACGAACTCTCTATGCTCTATCAAACCTATAACGATCTGATTGAGGAGCATCACGCCGATGCCGAGGACAACCTGACCTTGGTTTGCCACCGCATTTCTCAGTGTTCCTTCCTACATGGAAAGCTGTTCGTCCGACATTTCCGTTCCTTCACTCCGGTGGAACACCACGCCCTGAAAGAACTGATGCAGAAGATGGATCTGACCGTCCTTTTGGACACCTCCTCCCACGCCTCCTTTGGCGGAATCTTCTCTCCTGTGGAAGCAACCGCACAGAAACTACGCCAATCTGCTCAGGATGCGGGCATCCAAGAGATAACTCCCTTGACATTCACACCCCTTGAAGCAGAAACCGATCTTTGTTATCTGCAACAAAACTATTTTGACTATGCGGCAAAACCATATACCCAAAAGACCGATTCTGTCTTTCTTTACGAGACACAAAATCGTTATCGGGAGATGGAGGCTGCAGCAGACCTGATTGTTCGGCTTTGTCGTACCGAGAATTATCGGTTCCGAGACTTTTTAATCCTTGCCCGCAATACCGAAAGCTACACAAGGATTCTCCCCACCGTCTTTCGGACACGGGGAATACCCGTCTTTGCAGATACTCGGACACCCCTTTCTTCAAAGCCTCTGTTACGCCTTCTGTTTGGCACCTTGGATATCCTATCCCACGCTCATTCCTACGAGCGGATTATGTCCATTGCTCGTAGCGAAATCTTCCCGCTATCCCGAGGCGAAATTGATCGGTTGGAAAACTACATCCTTGCCACCGCACCTACCCATGCCATGTGGCAATCCCCTCTGTGGGAATACAATCCTCATCGGGGTGATCATGATCACGAGGGCCTCTATGACATGAAAGAAATCAATCATACAAAAGACGTCCTCCTCTCCGGTGTTCGCGCCATGGAACAGGCTCTGTCCGGACGAAAAACCGGTGGAGATATTGCGGCGGCATTGTTGAACTGGATGAAGGATAGTAATTTATCCGATGGTATCACAAAATCGGCACAAGTCGCCATGGAACAAGGCGACGGCGAACTGTCCGACAGTTATCAACAGTCATGGAACGCCACCCTTTCCATCCTTGTGCGTATGACAGCCATCCTGCAGGACACACCCATGACCTATCAACAATTCTCTGAACTTTTTGCAGAAACCTGTACTGCTACCGATATCGGTCGGACTCCGCAAACCTTGGATTGTGCTGTCTTTAGCCAGATTGATCGGTTCCGAAGCAACGATGCCAAGGTGGTAATTGTTCTGGATCTGACCGATGGAGTTTTCCCAAAAGGCTTTACGACAGAGGGTTTTCTCTCCGACGGAGAACGTCAACTTTTACGAGATATGGGTGTTGAATTAGCCCCCGGTCTCGAAAGCAAACAAAGAGAAGAACAGCTTCTTCTTTATGCAGTTTTGACCGCTCCTGCCGAGAAACTCTATCTGTTCCGTCCATTGGAGGACAACAACGGATCTCCCTTCCAACCATCTTCCATCATCAAGCGAGTGCAGGAACTTCTGCCCTCCGTGGAAGCATATAACCCTGACACCTCCAACGATCCTCTCCATGGTATCGAAAGCAGTTCCGGCGCCTTTTCTCTGCTGGCAACTGCTTTGGCAGATTGTGGTGGTGATGCAGAACAATTATCTCCACCTCTTTTGGAACTTTATCATTGGTATCAACATAACCCTCAATACCAAGACGCTTTGTCGCAACTGGAAACCACCATGAAATCTGCTCCTCCTACCGCCATTTCCACAGAACTTGCAGCAGAATTGTACGGAGCACCATTGCGCCTGAGTGCGTCACATCTGGAAACCTACAATTCCTGTGCTTTCCGATTCTTTCTCACTTATGGTCTTCTTCTGCAGGAACGAGATCTTGCAGGTATGGAGCCGCGAAGCATGGGCAGTATTCAACACGCGGCATTGTATCAGTACTTTACCCATTTAAAGGAAGCGGACATCGACTTTTCAACCATTGAAAAGGAGGACTGTTTCCGTCGTATCGGTGATGCAATTGAAACGGAAGCCCAAAAAAACAGCAGTACCCTTTACGAAGCATCGGCGTATTACAAATACATTGTACTGCGCATGAAAGATATTGCCGCTCGCACCGCATGGGAAGTGGTGAAGTTCTATCGCTCCAGCCGTTTCCGTCCCTACGGATATGAGTTGAAGATTGGAACAAACGGTCGCATTCCTGCCCTCTCTGTCAAGGCAACCGACGGAACCGAACTTGCCACCATCAAAGGATTTATTGACCGTGCCGACATTGCAACTACGGAAGGAAAAAACTTGGTCAGCATTGTTGACTACAAATCTTCCGCAAAAAATCTGGATATTACCTTGGCCAAAGACGGCATCACATTACAGCCCCTTCTCTATGCTCATGCGCTCTGCAACAGCATGGAGAATGCAACCCCTGCCGCCATGTTCTATCTCCAAATGAATGACCCCATTATAGCCGAGGAAGAGATTCGCGGAAGCACCGAACTGACTCTGGATAAAAAAATGAAGCCCAAAGGATGGATTGTCAGCGAACCTGAAGTTGTTTCCGCCTATACCAATGACGGAGACGACACCTTTATTCCAAAAGAAAAATCCACCTATGTTACCCGGGAGGACTTGACCGCACGAATTTCCGAAGCCAACCAAAAAATTCAGGAATCCGCCTCGGATATTGCAAACGGTGTGATAGACGCCAACCCCTACCGCACCTATAAACACGATGCCTGTGAGTATTGTGCCTATCACAGCGTTTGTCAGATGCACGGATAAAAAAAAGACTGCATACGCAGTCTTTTTTTCTTAGTAAATATCAATTTCCGTAACGTCGTACCGCTCTCTTTCTTTCCACTTACCATTGGTAAAGTCAGGAATCTCAATGGGCATGCCTGTCTTGATGGACTGTTCGCTCAGGGGAGTGATGGACATCCATGCTGCCGCATCATATACGTCGATGGGCATGGGCAGGTCGTTGGCTAAGCAATGGAAGAAAACGGTGAAGGTGTAGGCATCTAATCCTCCATGACCCGAAATGGCGTTCTCGTTATTTCTTCTTGCACTCCAGTAGGGAGGTATGTAATCATGATAGAACCGCTCTGCATTATTCAGTGCCAATGCCGCATACTTATCGGTTTCAAAATACTCGGTGTCACCATCCAAGAAAACGGAGTTGGTATGTTCTTCATACATACCGGCAGTTCCCCGCAGGGTAAACTCACGGTTGTAGGAACGGGGCAGGGTGGTATCAAGACGAATGTTGATAACCTCGCCGTTTTCACAGGTGATGATGGTCTCCACAATATCTGCCTGCTTGAAGTCATAACCGATTAATTCTTTGTTTTCAATGGTGTCCTTGCGGTCATCTATGTACTTTTTCAGACCTGCAGACTTGGTTGCAATGGATACCAGACGGTTCATTTTGTTGCCTCGGTTGATATCCAGAACTTTTGCAATGGGACCCAGTTCGTGAGTGGGATAATTCTCGCAATTTCTGTGCTTATAGTTTTCTAAGCGATAATGACGGTTTTCCTTGCCTTTTGCTACCTCTTCGCGCAAATCATGTGCATAGGCACCATGGCAATAAACCAAATCACCCAGAAGTCCTGCACGGGCAAGGTTCAAACCAAGAAGTTCCTTTTTACCAAAGCAACAGTTCTCCAGCATCATAAAGGGCAGCTTGGTTTCTTCCCATGTCTTAACCAGTTCAAAGCACTCATCAAGATGATAAGCACCACCAACTTCCATACCTACTGCCTTGCCTGCCTGCATTGCCTCAATGGCAATCTGCACATGACTCTCCCAGGAACTGAATACCAAAACAGTGTTGATTTCCGGATTCTGAAGAACCTCCCGATAATCTGTGGTTTTTTGCAGGCTTTCTCCTAGCCCTTTTTCTTTTAGAAACTCTTCCGTTCTGTCTACACGATCCTCATACAGATCACAAAGAGCAAGAATTTCTACCTTCACCTTGTCCAGATCTACAATTGTTTTTATATTTCCGTGTCCTCGGTTTCCAAGACCGAT
The DNA here is from genome assembly GCA_045649565.1 of Ructibacterium sp. GTDB lineage: Bacteria > Bacillota > Clostridia > Monoglobales > Monoglobaceae > Ructibacterium. The sequence continues at coordinate 7,499 of JAZRQC010000059.1, read as the reverse complement.
AACACCAACCTTGATTTCTTTCATAGTATACCCTCCTATTCTGGTTGTACTATAACAAAGTTTTCCGATTTTAGCAATGTATTTAATCACAGACTAACTGTGTTTTTTTACTTTTTTGCATTGACACAAATCCCTTTTTCCTTTATACTATAAACAATCCTAAAAATGTGAGGTGAATAAAATGATATTATCCGATGTTGCAGCTCTGGCCATTCCTTTTTTTGATTTTCTGGAGCAAGAACTTAACATCTCCCTGCTTGGCTACAATAACTTCGATTATATCAAACCCATTCACCACTACCGCACCCAGACCTTTTATACCCTGCACCTGATTTTAGATGGCAGCGGCTCGTTCTTTGTGGAAGATAAAGAATACAAAGTCGGACAAGGGGATTTGTTTTTTACACCACCCGGAGTGCGATTCTGCTACTACCCGATCGAGGGCCAATCCTGGAAATATATCTGGTTTGAAATTTCCGGCAGTCATGTTCTCCCCTATATGGAGAAAATGGGATTCCATAACAACAACCATGTGGTACCCTGCATGGATTTCTCCGGAATCTCTATAGCCCTTCAACAAATTTTTCTGGATCATCAGAAAAAGCTTTCTGTGGGGTATTATGAAATTCTCTCCGTGTTCTTTCATCTTCTGAATGCCAATGACTTCAGACAGGACCGAAAGATTACAAACATCGTTGATGATATCACCAACTATATCCATCATCATTCCCTGAACTATTCCCTCTCCATTCCGGAACTGTGCCAAACCTTTCACATTAGCCAATCTTATCTGTGTAAACTCTTTCGGGATGCCCATCAATGTTCTCCCAAAAACTATATCATACAAACCCGGATTTCAAATGCCTGCAAGTTTTTGGAGACAACCACCCTCAGCGTGAAAGAAATTGCCTTTTCCGCCGGGTTTATTGATGAAGTTCACTTTATGAAAACCTTCAAAAAATATGTAGGTAAAACACCAACCCAATACCGTCAAAAACGACAGTCACCATAAAAAAAATACCCCCGATGGGGGTATTTTTTATTCCTGTTCAAACTGGTCTTTGCCTACACCACAAAGAGGACATTCGTAATCTTCAGGCACATCCGCCCATACTGTCTCTTCTGCGATTCCGTTGTCAGGATCTCCTGCCGCTTCGTCATAGACATAACCGCATACGGTACAAACATACTTTTCCATAGTTGTTTCCTCCTTTAATTGTTGTTAACTTTATTTTACAACATCCTTTTCTTGTTGTAAAGAGTTTTTTTCAACTGGTATAATCCTCTTCAAAAGCCATCAATTCCTGACGATTTCTCAGGACAATCCCATTCTGCAGGCGCAGAATTTCCTCTGCAGGGAAATTCCCGGTAAATACTTCCAGTTGATACATAAACTCCGCCTGTCGGTTCATTACCATATAAATGGCAATGTCGTCCCCTTCCAATCTGGCAAGATAATGCTCCACCATCAGTGTTTCTCCCACATCCGTAGCCCCGTCTCCATGGATGGATGTAGCAGAAACCACCTCCTCTGTTCGCAACTGTTCCCGCGCCTGCTTTGTTTGATACTGATAGGTGATGGTATATGCCAGATACCCCAATAAAACAGCAACCGCAAAAACAATAATTCCTACCGAAATACTCCTGAAAATTCTCTTTTCCATCGGGCAAACCCCCATATCTTGTAATTTCCTGATTTTTGTAACACTAATTTAACCTATTATTAACAAGGAAATATCTTTTTATACCAAAAATTGTGTTATACTTGTGTTATACTATAGAAGATGTACAGTCGAAATCAGCATTTCAGATAGGAGCGATTCCAGTATGAAACATACCATAAAAAGATTTTTACTTATTTTCTTTACCACACTATTGGTAGGCGTCCTGGCCATTGGCATTCTTTTTGCAGGTGCCATCCTGGGCTTCTGGGGTGATAACGAAATTGACGTGGCAGGTTTGACCATGCATCAAAACACCACCCTTTATTACTTTGACCCGGATACCGGCGAGGAAAAGGTTCTTGACACGATTGATGCAGACGAGAACCGTGTATGGGTTAACATCAAAGATACTCCCAAATATCTTCAAAATGCATTTGTTGCCATTGAGGATGAGCGTTTTTACGAGCACAAGGGTTATGACATTCGTCGAACCACCAAGGCAACCTTTACCTGGATCGGAAATAAACTTTCAGGCAAGACAGGTGCTGCCACACTGGGCGGAAGTACCATTACTCAGCAGTTAGTTAAGAATATTACCGGCGAAAGCGAACAGACCGCTACCCGTAAGATCCAAGAGATTGCTCGTGCTGCTGCAATCGAAAAGAAACTGAAAAAGGATGAAATTCTTGAACTTTATCTGAATTGTATTTATCTTTCCCAAGGTGTCAACGGTGTGCAAACCGCGGCAGACCTGTACTTTGACAAGGATGCCAAAGACTTGACTCTGGCAGAAAGTGCTTGTATTGCAGGTATCACACAGCACCCCTCCTTATATGACCCCTATGTAAATCCGGATAAGAACAAAGAACGTCAGGAATTGGTTCTTGCTAAGATGTTGGAACTGGGATACATTACTCAAAGCGAATATACCGAAGCCAAAGCAGAACCTCTGAATTTTACCGACCCCAACGAATCCTCTGACCTGAAAGAGCTTCGTCCCGACGGTATTACCTCATACTTTGTAGATCAGGTAATCCGTGACGTACTTCGGGATTTACAAGCAAAAGGATATTCTGCTAAACTGGCAGAAAAAATGTTGTATTCCGGCGGCTTGAAAATCTACACCACCTACAATCCGAAAATCCAGAAACCTTTGGAAAAATACTATGCAGACCCAAGCAATTTCCCCAACCAAGGTATTCAGTCTGCCATGACCATCGTTGATGTACAAAGCGGCGCAGTGGTGGGCATCGTGGGCGGTATCGGTGAAAAACCCGGTAGCCTTACCTTAAATCGTGCTACCAGTCCCAGACAGCCCGGTTCTACCTTCAAACCTATTGCAGTTTTTGCTCCGGCAATCGATAGAAATCAGATTACTCCTGCATCCACCTTTGAAGATGAGGAAAAGGCCTATGAAGGATGGACTCCCAGAAACTATGACTTCAAATACCGCGGCACGGTTAATGTTCGGAAGGCACTACGCAATTCTTTGAACACCACCCCGGTTGAGGTTTTGAGCCAGATGGGTCCTCAGGAAAGTTACGACTTCCTCACCCAAAAACTTGGTTTTACCACCTTGGTAAAAGCCAGAAAGACCGAGGATTTGACCCTGACAGATATTGGTCTTCCTCAGTTGGCTCTGGGCGGTTTGACCGATGGTGCAACTACTGTAGAAATGGCAGCGGCATATACCATCTTTGCTAACAATGGTATTTATCATTCCCCCTACACCTACACAGAGATTAAAGATAAAACCGACAAGGTTATCTTCCAGTCAGCTCGCACATCCAACCAGGCAATCCAACCTTCCACTGCTTATATGATGCATAAAATGCTTCAGGAGGTTGTTTCTTCCGGCACCGGTGTTGGTGCAAGCGTAGGAGGTTATGAGACCGCCGGAAAGACGGGTACCACCTCTAATAACAACGACCGTTGGTTTGTTGGTTACACCCCTCATTATTCTGCAGCGGTATGGTACGGGTATGATACACCGGAAGATATCGTAGCCCCGGGTAACCCATGTATTCCTCCCTTCCGTCAGATTATGACAGAAATTCACAGGAATGTGGATCCTGAGCCACGCAGAATCGAGCGTCCCGACACCGTGGTTAGCGTAACTTACTGCACCTTGTCCGGAGAACGATATACACGCGGTTGTCCCGGAGGTTCTGAGACCTTCTACTTCTCCAAAGATAATGTTCCTAAGTATTGTACCTCTGACCATAGGAATTATGTTGAGGAGGAAGATGACGAGGAAGATGACGAGGAAGATGACGAGAATGAAAACGAGGAAAATGCCACCGAAGATGCTACAGATCCTACGGTGACAACTCCGCCGGATACTCCCACAGGAGATATTTCTGTACCGTCCGATACCAATACACAAGATCAATCATCTCAACCGGTAACAACGCCTCAACCTGTACCGGCACCCGTGCCGGAGCCTGCTCCTGCTCCTGCTCCTGCCGGTAACGGAACCATGGAATAAAACAGTATAAAATGCAAAAAAACAGAACCGAATTTTCGGTTCTGTTTTTTTCTCCAAAGCACAATTAATATCCGCTTCCGTAGCCGCCATTACCGATCGGCTTTTCGGGTTTCTTTTCTGGTTTTTCTTTTTGCTGAGGTTTTTCTGCCTTCTGTTCAGGATTCTTTCCGCCCTCGCCGGACTTTTTCCGATTTCGGTTGTGGTTCCGTCGACGTCGATTGTTATTCTTATTCTGTCGTTTTTCCTGATCCTTTTCCTGAGGCTTTTCTTGACCTTTTTCTTCCATGCTTTCATCCTGATCGGGTGTGGAAGTTATCTCCGGCTGAACATCGTCTTGTTCGTCCATTTGGATGGATTCTTCAGGGACTTCCTCTTCCTCTGTATCGTCTTTAGGAATACTATCCCACTTTCTGCCGGTAAGTGATCGAAGTTTATCCACCGAATAATTCTCAAATCGAACGGCATCCTCGCCTTCTTGGAATCTTACACGGACATTGCCTTTCAAGGTTGCCACATCTGCGACCACACCTTCACCGTCAGGTGTTCCCACCTTCTCGCCTTTCTTGGGGAGCCGCTTTAACATATCCTCGTAGGCGTCTTGTTCATATTGTAAACAACACATCAATCGTCCACAAACACCGGATATCTTAGTAGGATTCAAGGAAAGACCTTGTTCCTTTGCCATCTTGATGGAAACCGGATGGAAGTCGTTTAAAAAGCCGCTACAGCAGAGATATCTTCCGCATATACCATAGCTTCCCAACTGACGAGCCTCATCACGAACACCAATCTGGCGCAATTCGATACGAGTTCTGAACACGCTTGCCAAAGACTTTACCAAGTCTCTGAAATCCACTCGACCGTCTGCGGTGAAGTAAAAGATAATCTTACTTCTGTCAAAGGTGTATTCCGCATCCACCAGTTTCATATCCAGATTATGCTCTGCAATCTTTTCCACTGCGAGAGTAAATGCTTCCTTTTCCTTTTCTTTGTTTTCTTCCACCTGCTTAAAATCCTGTTCGGTGGCAATCCGCTGAATGGGCTTTAAAGGGGACACAATCTCCGATTCATCCACCATCTGGTTGGGGATGACAACCTTTCCCATCTCCACGCCATGTGCGGTTTCCGCCAAAACATGGTCTCCTGCCTTCGCGTGGATTCCCTTTGGATCGAAATAATACGCCTTTCCGGCGTTGTTAAACTTAACTCCGATAATTTCTACCATGGATTTCCTCCCATAACTCTGTTGCCATGCATAGCACGGCCACAGAATAATTTACATTTTGCTCTATCATTTTCTGGTATTTCACCACAATCTCAGAAAGGTGCAATGCCGCATCCCGTGATAGTTTAGCACAGAACTCAGCAAGTTCCTTTTCTTTATCAATATTGGTAATGGGAATCTCCCGAACCTGCAATTTCCGATACATAGTATCCTGACTCCAACTGAGTAGAAATTCTATGATGGATGAGATATTCCCCTTGTTCTTCTTCAGGAAATTCACGAACTCGAACATATCCCGATAGGTTCCGCCAACCATGGAAAGAAAACTTTGGAACGTCTCCTCCCGAAGGGAAACTACCGTTTGATCCTCTAACAATTCAAGCGCCCTGCCTATGGCACCGCCACTTAAAATGGCAAGTTGTTCTGCTCTCGCCTTGGGAACATCCTTTTCTTGCACCAGATAATCGGCAACCTGTTCTGCCGATAAAGGACTGGTGCGAAGCAGAGTTGCACGGGATAATATGGTAGGCAAGAACTCATTTGCATTCTCAGCCAACATCAAAATCATCCCATATTCCGGCGGCTCTTCAAACACCTTAAGCAAACTGTTTTGTGCCGGTGCCTCCATAAGATCCGCCTGAGGAATCACATAGACCTTCTTTCCATCCATGTATGGTTTGATGTACAAATCTGACTTCATACTGCGAACTGCCTGAATGGATAGTCCGTCTTTTTTCTTATCCACATCGTACCGCTGATTGGTAGCCACCACAAAATCAGGGTGATTCTCCGGATTCTCTGTCTTTAAGACCTGTGCCGCAAAAGCCTTTGCCAAGGTCATGCGACCGGTCCCCTTTTTCCCTTCGATAATATAGGCATGTCCTACCCGATGGGATTCGAGTGCTTGTTCTAACATGTTCTTCACCGCTTCGTTTCCAAGCAGGGTATCCATGGACATCCTATTCACCTCATTTCATCAGACCAGAACATCAATCTGCATTTCTGCATCTGTCTGTTTTAAGTATTCCAAAGTTAGTTCGTCAATATACTGACCGGGAATCAACAGGGCAGCTCCCGGCGGGCACACCGCCACGGTATCACCAGAGATTCTTCCTAATGCCATCTTTAAAGGAATGGTTTCCTTCTCTGCCATCCAAGCAGAACGTGGCAACATCTCCATCCGAGGCATGGGTAGGGGTTTTACATCCTTTTCTACCTCTCCCGGTGTAGCAATTTCTATCAAGGCATTTTTCAATACCTGCAACTCTTCGACTGTATTGGCAGAGGTAACAATCAACACCACGTACCGCTCATCCGCCATTTCAGGATAGATGCCGTACGCCTCTTTCAATAATTCTGCGGCATGGGTTCCGCTGATATCACTCTTGGAAAAATCTACAACCAACCGCAAGTCATCCTGAGGAACACCCAAGCACTCCTCATCAGCAAAGTTCAGGATTCCCTGCTCCCGAATATCCTTTTTAAGGTTATCAATCTCCCGCAAAAGAATCTCTAAAAGGGCCTGTCCATCCCGTGCCATCTGTGATACAGCCTCATCCACGGAACTCATCAGCAGATAGGATGGACTGGTGGTCATTAATAATTTCAAAGCAGACAGAATCTGCGCCTTGGACACCAAAGCATGTTTGCTAAGATGCAACAAGGATGTCTGGCCCAATGCCGGCAAAGTCTTATGGGCACTTTGAATCACCATATCTGCACCGCCAACCAACGCAGATTGGGGCAGACGAGGGTGAAAATTCAAATGGGCGCCATGGGCTTCGTCCACCACCAACACCTTACCTTTCTCATGAAGAATCTCTGCGATTTCAGAGATTGGTGAACAAATGCCATAGTAGGTTGGTGATGTGAGAATCATACCGCATACCGACGGTTCCCTTTTCAGCATCTCCTTAACCGTTTCAGTAGAGATGCCCATATAAAGGCCCCGTTCTTCTGAAAATTCAGGTTCGATAAAAACCGGCTCACATCCTGCAAGAACCAAAGCAGATGCCACCGCCTTATGGCAGGTGCGATCTACCAGAATCTTCTCGCCATCTTGACAAAAGGACAGAATGGCCGCCTCCAAACCAAGGCTGGAACCATTGGTCAGGAAGAAACT
>JAZRQC010000058.1:0-18747 GCA_045649565.1 Ructibacterium sp. | reverse complement strand
AACTCCTTGGCTCACAGAACGACATGGCTACGATCCGACTTTACCCTTGCTTTGTAAAGCCTTCCAATGCAGGATCTTCCATGGGAATCACCAAAGCCCACGACAGAGAAGAACTGATTGCGGGTTTACAAGAGGCTTTCTTGCATGATGAAAAGGTTCTGGTTGAAGAAATGATGTACGGAACCGAAGTGGAAAGCAGTGTTATCGGTAACTTAGAACCGGAATGTGCTCCCGTTATCGGCGAGATTGCGCCGGCGGCAGAATTTTATGATTTTGATGCCAAGTACAACAATGCGGCATCGGTTTTGACCATTCCTGCAGTCCTTGATAAGGAAATTACGGAGAAGGTTCGTCAGTATGCGGTAAGAGCATATCAGGCATGTGAATGCCGAGGCCTTTCCAGAGTGGACTTCTTCGTTAACAAAGAAACCGGAGATATTCGCTTGAATGAAATCAATACCATCCCCGGATTTACTTCTATCAGTATGTATGCAAAGTTGTGGGATGCAAGCGGTGTGGGATATTCCCAATTGATTGACCGTCTGATTGGTTATGCTATGGAACGGTAAGTGTTAGGAGGATGTAAAATGGATCAAAGACCCATTGGTATTTTTGATTCAGGGTTAGGCGGCCTTACCTGTGTAAAAAAGGTAATGGAGTTATTGCCGGGAGAGGACATCATCTATTTTGGTGATACCGGCAGAGTTCCTTACGGAACCCGAAGTGCCGAAACTGTTATCAAATACGTGCGACAGAATATTCGGTTTTTGAAAACCTTTGATATCAAATACATTATCATTGCTTGCGGAACCGCCAGTAGTGCAGCACTTCCGTCCATACAGGATGAGTGGGATATCCCCATTGCGGGAGTGTTGGAACCTACCTGCCTTGCGGCGGCAAAAGCAACCAAGAATAACAAGATTGCAGTGCTTGGAACCCAAGGCACCATTCGTAGCGGTAAATACGAAGAAAAACTAAAAGGTATCAATCCGGAACTTCAAATATGGAACAAGGCATGTCCTATGTTCGTCCCCTTGGTGGAAAACGGATATCTGGATGCTCCGGTGACGGAGTTGTTGGTACAGGAATATCTGCTTCCCTTGAAGGAAGAGGGGGTAGATACCATGATTTTGGGATGTACCCACTATCCCTTGCTTGCACCGGTGATTTCCCGTGTGATGGGTGATGGAGTGACCTTGATTAACGCAGGAGCAGAAACTGCGGTTTCTGCCAAGGAATTCTTAGAAAAGAATCATATGCTAAGTGAAAAGGCATCAGGAACTGCACAATACTATGTAAGCGATGGTGTGGAAGGATTCACTTCTCTTGCAGGAATGTTTTTGGAAAAGGAAATCGTCGGAGATGTGAGCATGATTGCCATCGAGAATTATTAGGAGACAACCATGGAAAACAATGTTATGATCCGAATCAAAACCTTGCAAGAAGCGGGTGGGGAACGTCAGGACCCCATTGAGTTGGAAACGCCGGGTATATTCGGAATAATCAACAAAAAGTATTATATCAAGTATCAGGAGAGCGAAATGACCGGCTTTCCGGATACAATAACTACCTTGAAGATTTGGCCGGACAATGTGGTGGTAACGCGCAAAGGCCGTGTGAACATGAAGATTCATTATCAAAAGGGTGAGCAGAATTTGTGCTTGTACCCAACGCCCTACGGAGAAATCGGGGCTTTGATTTCCACATCAAATGTGGAATATAAATTCCAAGAGAATGCAGGAAAACTTCAGGTAGACTACACATTGGATGCGGATAACGAGAACTATATTCGAAACTCCTTGCGGGTATCGATACAGCCTATTTGACGAAAGAGAGGAAAAGTCAATGAATATTCAGGAAAAAATGAAGGAGAAAATTTCTGCCGCAATGAAAGCGGCATTTGAGAAAGCACAAGGAGAAGGAACCCTGCCTCAGGCAGAGATCCCCTCTTTGGATCAGTTGATTCGTCTGGAGGTTCCCAAGGAGAAGAAGAACGGTGATTTTGCTTGTAACCTTGCCATGGTTCTTGCAAAGTCTCTGCATATGGCACCTCGTGCCATTGCTGAGGCATTGGTTGCTGGAATCGAGCAGGGAGCCGATATCGAAAAGATAGAGGTAGCCGGAGCGGGATTTATCAACTTCTATCTGTCCAATGGCTGGCTTTATGAAACCATGAACCAGATCGAAACCCAAGGCGAGGAATACGGTAAAATTGATTTGGGTAAGGGTAAAAAGGTAATGGTAGAGTTCGTTTCTGCCAACCCCACAGGTCCTATGCATATGGGTAATGCCCGTGGTGGCGCATTGGGTGATTGTCTTGCTTCTGTACTGGAGTATGCCGGATACGAGGTAACCCGTGAATTCTACATCAATGACGCCGGAAATCAGATTGAGAAGTTTGGTAATTCCTTGAATGCAAGATATATCCAAGCGTTAAAGGGCGAGGATGCCATTGAATTCCCGGAAGACGGATATCATGGTGACGATATTAAGGACCATGCGAAAGCGTTTATTGCTATGCATGGGGATAAATATCTTGATGCAGACGAAAAAGAGCGGAAGGATGCTTTGGTTGCCTATGCTCTGGAAAAGAATATCACGTCGCTTAAAGAGGATTTGGAGCGGTATCGGATTTATTACGATGTGTGGTTCCGGGAGAGCACACTTCATGATTCCGGTGCAGTAAAAGATGCCATTGCGAAATTAACCGCCAACGGATATACCTATGAAGAAGACGGTGCTCTTTGGCTCAACTGTGAGAAGATGGGCATGGAAAAGAACGAGGTATTGGTTCGTCAAAATGGTATTCCTACCTACTTTGCGGCAGATATTGCATATCACATGAACAAGTTGGAAGACCGTGGCTACGACTGGGCGATCAATATCTGGGGTGCGGATCATCATGGTCACGTTGCTCGAATGAAGAACGCATTGGATGCAGTAGGCTCTGATGGAAGTCGGTTGGATGTTGTGCTGATGCAGTTGGTTCGTCTTATGAAGGACGGAGAAATTGTTCGTATGTCCAAAAGAACCGGTAAGGCAATTACCCTGTCTGATTTGCTTGAGGATATCAGTGTCGATGCGGCACGGTTCTTCTTTAACATGAGAAGTGCAGGAAGCCATCTGGACTTCGACTTAGGACTTGCGGCAGAGCAAAGCAACGAGAACCCTGTATTCTATGTACAGTATGCCCATGCAAGAATCTGCAGTATCTTACGAATTCTGGAAGAAGAAGGCGTTAAGGTTCTGCCCTATGGAGAGATTAAGTCAGAACTTCTGACCGAACCGGAAGCCATTTCCCTTTTGAAGAAGTTAAGTGACCTGCCCGGTGAAATCGAGAGTGCGGCAAAGGCTTTGGAGCCTGCAAGACTAACCCGCTATATCATGGATTTGGCGGCAGAGTTCCACACCTTCTATACCGCATGCCGAGTTCGGGTGGATGATGCTGATTTGATGAATGCCCGTTTGAAACTGGTAGATAGTACACGTATTGTCTTAAAGAGTGTCTTGACAATGCTGAAGATTTCCGCACCGGAAAAAATGTAAGGGAGAGACTTGTATGATGAAAAAGGTTACAGTTCTGTTGGTGGCAATATCCTGTCTGCTTTTGGGAACATGGAATGTTGCGGCTGCTCCTGCCCTTATCACAGAGGCGCACTATTATACGGGACTTTTGTATTACTGTGATGGGGTGGACGGCGTTGTTGTTTTAAAAGATGTTGATACCGTGGGAATGGTGAATCAGACTAACACAAAAACCGCCATGGAAGCAGAATACACGGAAATTCCCATTGTGGGTCCGGCTATCTTTAAAGATGGAACGGCAATACCTTTGGAAGATTGTAACTTTTATCCTGATAGCAAGGTCAGAGTACTGATTACCCGTAACGCCCAAGGCGAATTACGGGTGATGCAATTGAAGTTTCTGTAGCGACAAGGAGGAAAGAGAATGAAAATATGGAAATCAGGATTGGCAGTTGTCCTTTCGCTGATTCTTGTGATGGTGCCTGTATCCTTGCCGGTATACGGTGATGAAACGGTAGAAGGAGAGGTTTTAACCGCCGATCCGGAAGCGTTGACACCGGAGGATGCGACGGAGTTGGTTTCTGCTGTTGCAAAGCACCTGAATATTTATGGAAGATACAATGAGATCGACTATGCAAGTCTTTATCAGGCGGCATTGTTTCGATTGATTGAAGAGAATCCGGATTTGTATCATGAGGCATTAAAAGGAATGCTGGAATCAGTGGATGAACATTCTGAGTATTACACCGTAGAAGAGGCGGAAGTCCTCTTCCAAAACCTGAGCGGAGAAATTACCACCGGCATCGGTGTTACCATTGAATTTACCGAGAAGTACGGCGCGGTTGTGGCATCGGTCATCCCCGGAACCCCTGCAGAACGTGCAGGTATCCGTGTTGGTGATGTGTTGGTAAGTGCAGATGGGGTTTCTTTGATCGGATTAAAGTCCGAGACGATTTTGAGTATGATTCGTGGTGAAAAGGGAACCACCGTTGTGGTGGGCATAGACCGTGACGGCGCTCCCCTAAGCTTTACCATGGTGCGTGAACCTTTGATCGGCACCTCGGTTACCCACGATATCTTTGAAGAAAACGGAACCAAGGTGATGGTGATTCGGGTTTACGGATTTTTGTCCAACACCGCAGAGAAGTTCAAAGAATCCTTAAAGGTTGCCAAGAAAGAAAAGGTTAAGAACCTGATTATTGACCTTCGGGACAATGGCGGTGGCTTGCTGGATCAGGCCATTGAAATGGCGGATTGTTTTGTGCCGGAAGGCAAAATCATAACCACCCAGGATCAAAAAATACAGATGTTCAATCAGGTGTTCAAGGGTAGTAAGGGCAAGAAGGATGAATATGAGATTGTCCTTTTGATGAACGAGTATTCTGCAAGTGCATCCGAAGTTTTTGCGGCGGCACTGCGAGAGAATGACCTTGCCACCATCATCGGAACAAGATCTTATGGTAAGGGAACCATCCAGTCGGTCAGCAGTTTGCAAACCGGTGGTGCCATCAAATTTACCATGGGATTCTACCTGACACCTCAAGGCAATAATATCAATAAAATTGGTCTGGTTCCCGACATCTATGTGGAGAACAGTAAAGAGAAAATGGATCCAGAGCACTTTGGAAAATTCGAGTATACCACAGTATACCAAGAGGGAGATTCCGGAGAAGAAATTCGGATGGCAAAACAAATTTTAGACTTCCTCGGCTTATATCAAGGCGAAATCAACGAAGAATACGATCGGGATTTGTATTATGCGGTTTATGCATTCCAGTCCCAGACAAAACTTTATCCCTATGGTGTTCTGGATTTAACCACACAGTTGCAGTTGAGAAATCGGCTCGGTCAATCAGAACGTGAACATGACGATCAAATGACAGAAGCCTATGCCTATTTCGGCATCCAAACATCCAAATAAAAAAAGACCTGTACCGATTGGTACAGGTCTTTTTGATGCTAAATGGTGATTTTTTTGCCGATTTTCTCGGTCAGTTCTTTTCCATCGTAGTGAACGGTAAATTCATCACCATCTACATAGATGGAAAAAACTTTTCCACGAATCTTAATATCTTCTGCATTGATTTTTGATGCAGGACGGTGTAACGCAGGAGCAATATCAATGGAACCGTCAAAGTGAACACGAACACCCAAAAGCCAGAATGCCATCATCTGTGCGCAAGCAATGGCGTGGACATCACCTTGTAAGGGGGTATCCTCTCGGTTAAAGACCATGTTTGCGGCACAGGAGTCTCCAAGGTAAGGTACTCTGTTCCACCAAAGAATACGGTTGACAATGTCGGTTGCAAGTTCTGATTCGCCAATTTCATAAAGTTGGGAACAAACCTCGGTGACAAAGTGCTGACAGGATCCGCCACCACCGTTGTCAATGTCGTCTTGATCGTAGGAGATGTCGTGTTTTGCCATGCTATGCATACCAAAACGGGAGAGGAACTCCTCTTCGTTCAGGTGAGAAAGAAGTCCGGTACGCTCCTTTTCGTCAAGAACAGGACTGTTCAGGAATTTGTACATCTGTATGGTGTAACGGAAGTCGCGCTTGCCCTCGTAAATGAAAGCATACCATTTCTTTTCATCGTCCCAGAGCTCTTTCAACTTTTCTTTCAGGAGTTCAGCGCGTTCCATCAGTTTTTCTTCAGGGCGTCCTGCCAGACAAGTCAGTTCGTAAACTCGCTTATAGTTCATATACCGACGAGCGTTCAAGTCTGGCATGATTCCGCAATAGGGAATGCCTCTGCGCAGTTCCAGATGCTCTTTTCCACCTACTCCGTAATCGTAAAGTTCCATCGGCTTGTTCACATCGTCGCAAACGTATGCTTGATAAATCATCCAGTCAAGGACGGTCTTTCCGTTTACCTCTTCGTGAAGAAAATCTATCTCACCGGTATGTAGAATATGATAATACACCATCAGGATAATCTTCTCCTGATTTACCTGATACCAAGGTCCGTCAGGAGCACCGGTTACAGGTTTTAAGGAGTAGGATTTGGTAAGATCAATGTTCAGGTATGCCTTGATGTTGTCCTTGTTTGCTTCAGGATCCACCAAAGGATGAAGCATCAAGCCTCCACAGTAGTCCCAAAGATACGAAGTCATACAGGAACCGATGACACTGCCGGTACTGTAGAAACGAGGAATGAACAAATCGTCTCCATCCCACCGACAAAGAATGTAGGAGACCAAAGAACGATAATAAAGAGCATCCAGTTCCTTGTTATCCGAACTGAACTTGGGAATGTTGGCAAGAATTTCATCGGTTCGTTTGGTAAGCCAAGCAAAGGCATCCTCAATAACCGAATCATAATTTCCAATAAATGACTTGGCAGTGGTAATGGCGTTTTCGGTCTTTCCCATGTGGAAGGAGAGGAAAAACTCCAAAGTCTCTCCGGCACCGATGGTAACTTCGGTTTCCCAAAGGCGAGCCAGTTCAAACAACTCAAGGTCAACGGAGGAGGTAATAACATAAGCGTAATCTCCGCTTTCAGCAATCAAGGTGTTGGGGGTCGCCTTGTAGGAAACTTCACGGATATTCCCCGGTTGTGGCTGACAAAAAGTCCAGTCATCCGGCTCGTACCGTACATGCCCCTGAAACTGTACCTGCAGAGGAACAGTCATGTCTTCCAAACTGTTGTTGGTAACGGAAAATTTCTGCACAATGGCGCGCTTTCCTGCGGCAACCATGGTCAGGGTCTCGGCACTCCAGATTTCACAGGTTCCCCTTCTTAAAATACCATTGGGAACCCAATGCCACTCCTTGGCGCGAATCCGTTCTCCGTTAATCCATACCTCGGATTTGAAAGCGGTATTGGTAACGGGACAACCCTGAAAGTTATTCATGGACGAAACCGATTCGTCAGGGGTAACAACCGATGAAATGTCGGCACAAATACCCAAACGACTGGTTTGCAGAATGTTTCGTTCATCGTTAAAATAGAAGATATTGCCCTTCATTCTATCCAAGTAATTCATGGTAACACTCCTTTGGTGTGAAATGAATCAAGTTTTCTGTATTATAGCACAAAAGATAGGAGTCGACAATACAATTTTAGATATGAAATCCTTACCATAAAAAACTAAAACCGTACACATTTGTGTACGGTTTTGTGGTTAAACTATTTCCCGAATGGCTCATCCGCTGATGTTGTTTTATGTCATGACTATACCATTTTTGTATGATTTAGGATGTTACGGGAGAGGAAGAAGATGCAAATATTTTTTATGATAAAAAAACTCTTGGTTTATTTTTCAAAAATCTATTGACAAACCATTTCTTCTCTGCTATAATATCAAAGTCGCTTTTAGATGAGCGGGTGTAGTTCAATGGTAGAATCTCAGCCTTCCAAGCTGATTGCGTGGGTTCGATTCCCATCACCCGCTCCATTTTTTTCTTTAAGCGTGCCGCTCGGCAAATATGCGCCTGTAGCTCAGCTGGATAGAGCAACTGCCTTCTAAGCAGTGGGCCAGGGGTTCAAGTCCCTTCAGGCGCGCCATATGGTGGGTATAGCTCAGTTGGTTAGAGCGCCAGATTGTGGCTCTGGAGGTCAAGGGTTCGACTCCCTTTATCCACCCCATTTATATCTTGGGCTGTCGTCAAGCGGTAAGACACAGCACTTTGACTGCTGCATTCGTAGGTTCGAATCCTGCCAGCCCAGCCATCTTTTTTTACATTTTAATAAGACCCATTAGCTCAGTTGGCAGAGCACTTGACTTTTAATCAAGGTGTCCGGAGTTCGAATCTCCGATGGGTCACCAAAACAAAAAAATCCTGTCGAAAGATAGGATTTTTTTGTTTTGTACTTTTCATTATTCAATATTCATCATTCATTAAGTTCGACAGGATTTTTAATGAATAATGAATGATGAAACCGCTTCGCGCAGATAAATAAAATCAAGCAGGTATTATCTGCTTATAGTGATCAGATCCGACGTTGCAAGAAAAACCTATAATATCTCGGCTTTGAAAATGAAAATTGCAAGATTTACATAATACTTAGCAAGAAATAATCTATATCTGCGGATAAAAATTTGATATGATATAGGAAAATAATGATGTGGGTTCGAAACCAATTGTAAGATGGTCGAAATAAAACGTAAGGGAGGGAGCCCGATGAAGAAGAAAATTTTACGTCTGAAGTACGGAAAAACCTTTGAGTTCAAGGGCGGAACCATTCCTGAGCGTAAGGAAGGGAAGCAGAGTCGGGAAGAACTGATTGAGAACTTCCTCCATGAGAATTATACCGATCCCAAACTAAACGCCCACATGTTGGCGCAGAAGATGAATCTTAGTGTCCGACATATGAACCGGATTGTAAACGGTTTTTACGGGGTCACCTTTTATCAACTTCTTACGGGAATCCGTTTGGAGGCCGCCAAGGAACTTCTTTTGAAGGGCACCATGACGGTGAAAGAAGTTGCCTTGAGTGTGGGATACGACTCCTCAACCGGCTTTTTTGTGGCATTTAAGAAACGCTACGGAATCACCCCCGGTTCCTTTTGTGAAAAAAGCAGAAAGAAGACAGAAAAATAACTATACAAACCGAACTCCTTATGCTATAATATGTAAAACTCAAAAGTTAAGGAGCGAATGGAAATGTTTATAACCCCCATCAAATTATCCTTGAATCGTATGCCCTCAGACGAATACGCCGTGTGCACTTGTGCCCCGGCGTTTTCTTGGTCTTTGGAGGGAGAATCTTTTCCTTTTGTCCAAAAAGCCTATCACCTGACCGTACGTGACGGTGAGGAGCTTTTGTGGGATAGCGGTTGGGTTTCTTCTCATGAACCAATTGCCGCCTATCAGGGTAAGGAACTGAAAGAGGGCATGCGCCCTGTCTGGACAGTGGAAGTAGAGACCGAGGACGGCACCTTGAGTGTTCCTGCCACCGCATCCTTCCGAATGGTTCCCGAAATCTTGGAGGGTGTCAATTGGATTACCGACCCGAATGCCAAAGAAAGCACGCCTGTGTATTTGGCAAAGGAATTTACATGTAAAGGTGCAGTGAAGCGAGCCACCTTGTACTCGGCAGGAGTAGGCTATCAGGTCATTCGTGTCAATGGAAACCTGATTGACGATGCGGTACTGCAACCCATTACTTCCAATTATAGTAAGTGTGTCTATTACGTGACCCTTTCTGCGGAGGATTTTCTGCAGGAGGGCAAGAACCAAATCGGTGTCAAGCTAGGTGACGGATGGCGGAAGAACGAGTCCATCTTCAAGAACGCCAGACCCAAGAAAATTCCTTTCTTTGGAGTTCCGCAGCTGGCGGCAAAATTGGTAATAGAATATACCGACGGAACCTGTGAGACCTTGGTAACCGATGAGAGTTGGCAGGTATTCCATGGCGGCACCCAAAAGGATAACCTCTTCGACGGTGAAACCTTTGATGCCAACGCCGCCATTCCCGGTCTGGACGGAGTGGGTGAAATTCCCTTCCCGGGAGAATGTCAGGCAATCTTCGGAGAGCCTTTGGGAACCATAATTCCCCAGACGGCAGAGCCTATCAAAATTCACGATAGAATCCGACCCATCTCCAAGACCATGGTGGAGGAGGGAGTTTACCTCTTTGATTTTGGTGTCAACCTTGCAGGCTTCTGCGAGATAACCATTCCCGAGGGTATGAAAAAGGGCGCAACCATCACCTTGGTTCACTCCGAAGAAATGGGAGAGGACGGGGATCTGGATATGACCACCATGCGCGGAGCCGATTCGGTGGATGAGTATATCTCCAATGGTTCCGATGGTGGAAGCACATGGCATCCTGACTTTTTGTACCACGGATTCCGCTATGTACGGGTCAGTGGATGGTATGGTATTCCCGATTTAGATTCTATTACTGCATTGATGGTGCATAGTGCAGTGAATAACAAAAGCAATTTCTTCTGCGGAAATCCATGGGTGAATCAGATTCATCAGAATGTGTTGCAAACCGAAAAGAATTGTTTGCAGGGTATTGCTACCGATTGCCATCAAAGAGATGAGCGTCTTGGCTGGATGAACGATGGTACCGTCCGCTTTGAAGAAACTCCTTATAATTTTGATATGGCAAGACTTTTCCCCAAGATCGTTGATGATATTGTATTGGATCAATCGGAGGAAGGAAACATTACATGTACCGCCCCCTGTATCTACAAAACAGATCCCACCGATCCGGTCTGTGCCAGCTTTTTGGTTGCCGGCTGGAAAGAATGGCTCCATTACGGAAATTCCGATTTGATGAGAAAGCATTACAAAAGCTATTCCCGATGGGCAGACTTCCTGAACCGGCACGAGGCAGAAGAAGAACCGGGCATTCTTGGTTTTTCCCATTACGGCGACTGGGCAGGTCCCGTGGATAGTTGTCATAGTATGGAAGGCCCTTGGAGTGTGGTAACACCGGGTAGTTTGATGTCCACCGGCTTCCATTTCTATAACCACAAGACTGTGGCACAAATGGCTGAACTCATTGGCAAGAAGGAGGAGGCAGAACGCCATACCAAAGAGGCGGAACGTATCCAAAAGGCGTTTTTGAATAAGTGGTGGAATCCGGACAATGGCGTGGTGGCAACCGGCTCTCAGGGTTGCCAGAGCTTTGCGTTGTGGCTGGGGATTCTTCCTGAGGAGGGTCGGCAATTGGCGGCGGACCGTCTCCACGATGCGGTGGCAACCATCGGCTATCGGTTGAAGTCAGGCAACATCACCTCCCTTTATGTGATGGAGATGCTTGCGGATTACGGCTATATCAACGATGCATGGAAAATCATCACTCGCGAGAATTACCCCTCCCTTGGCTATATGATTCAAAATGGTGCAACCACCATCTGGGAACGGTTTGAACAGAAGGAGAACAAGTCCATGAACTCCCATTGCCATCCCATGTATGGCGCGGTGGGTTCCTGGTTCTACAGCCGTCTTTGTGGTTTGATACCCACTGATGGCGGTTGGAGTCGGTTCAAAGTAGCGCCCAAAATCCCTGATGATCTCCTCCGTGCCGAGGCAAACCTTGATACCGTCCGTGGCGACATCTCGGTGAAGTGGTTCAAAATCTACGGCAAACTCCATATCCATGTGAAGGTTCCCTACGGCTCGGTGGCAGAATATGAATATAAGGAAGAAAAGCATACCCTGACCCACGGTTTCCATCGGTTCACATACCCCCTATAGGCTCTGTGAAGGGGTATAAAATCGTCTTTGCGAATGTTAACGTATTACGTTAAAAAAACTTTTTAGCAAATTTTTGCTTAAAAAAGGTCTTTGGAGCAAAAAAATCGTATTTTTTACCCAAAATAAGTCAAAATAATGATATTTTATTAAAAATCATATCAATAACATTTTGAAAAAAGAGCACAATACATCAATAATACAACACAATATGTTATTGATTTTTTAATTCATTATTGGTAAAATATAAAAAAATAATCTAAAAGTGTACCCTTTTTTTTCGTATCTGTGTAGATTGGGTGGGAAAAATAGTATGTTTGGTGCTACTTTTTTGAAAAATAGTATGATATGATGTCTTTGTCTATCGTTAACACTACATCTTTGGGAATCAAAAATTTTTTGCATTCCCCCCCATGCAAAAAAGTCTTCTCCTGACGGAGAAGACTACCATGACCGCATCTTTTTAAATCTCTTACGAAAAAATAATAAATTAAACATATAAAATTTTTATAAGGAGTGATCTTATGAAAAAGACAAGAATCTTGGCAGCACTGTTGTGCCTGATGATGGTAATCTGCAGCCTGCCGATGATGGCTTCTGCGAAACTGATGGCTATTGATTACGACGCTATGGGCGCAATCTTCGGTACTGTCAGCACAGTTGCCAACACAACCACAACTGAGTGGCCCATGGGTATGAAGTTTGACTTTAAGGCAGCAGACTTCAACGCAACTCAGGCAGGTATTACCTCTCCTGCAGGCATTACCTATGATACCACCAACGGTATGTCCTTCCCTGATACTTCGGTAATATGGAAGTACTTCTCTCCCTACACTGACCAGTGGTCTCCTCTGGCAGGCGGCGAGGGTACCGGCTACACCGTTCGTGTTAAGATCAATGCCGGCGGTTCCTTGAACCTGGAAGCATGTAAGAAGTACAGCCATGAAAGATCTTACCTCATCGTGAGTGAAACCGGTATTACAGCTTTCGAGAATCCCAGCGCAGTTGTTACCAATACCAATGAATTTGTTCCCGGCAACGACTGGATTGATATCGTGGTAACCCCCGTTGGCAATGGTTACAACGTATATGCAAAGAAGGCTTCCGACAATACATTTACTCTGGTTGCTGAGGCTTCTTCTTTCCGTACCAATGGTGCTTGGAAGTCTACCGGTCTGACCATCAGTGGTTTGAAGGCATACGTGAGCGATGCTGTTATGATCAAGGCAAGCAATGTTGCTGCTATTGATCCTATGGAGCCGGACAACACCCCCAACCCCGGTATCACCGATGGCTTGAGAGAAGCAATCGGTAAGGTTCTGGGCGGCACCTGGGTAAACCCCGCAGTATCTTCTGCAGACTGGGCTGCAATGACCCTGGACTTCACCGGTAATTTCAACGCAACACAGGATGGCATGAATGTATCCGGCGCTGTTTCCTATGATGCAGTAGACGGTATGGTATTCGGTAGCGAAAGCGGCTCACTTCGTTACAGACCTACTTGTAAGTACAACGGTTGGACTCCTCTCTGTATTTCCAACAACTACACCTTCAACTTCAAACTGGATCCCGATGGTACTTTCCAGACTGAGGCTGCAAAGGTATGGAGTGGTGATGACAGAGTATACATCAACTTCGCCAACAATAGCGTAGCTGTATTTGTAAGACCTGAAGCAGGTAGCACCAGCTTTGTGGTTGCAGAAAATTTAGTTGACTACAAGCCCGGTACTTCTTGGAATGATGTTGTAATCAAGACCAACGCAAACAATGGTTATGATCTGTATATGAAGAAGGCAACCGATGCAGAATTCACTCTGGTTGCTTCCACTACCACCTACCGTCCCGGTAATGCGTGGAACAGCACCGGTTTCACCGTAAATGCAAAAGATGCAAAGATGGGTTACGCATATTCCTGGGTAACCGCAGAAAGAGTATTCGAGTATGCATCCATCGACGAGATCTTGGGTGGACCTGCTGCTGCAACCTATGCATTCGATTTCGATAGCAGCTTTGATGGCACCTACTGGAAGCGTCAGGGTTCCTTGACCAGCCCTGCTGGCATCACCTACTCTGATGAGAATGGTCTGGATATGAGCTCCACCACCGAGGCTGCTACCTGGAACTTTAATGCATACTCCGGTTGGTCTCCCTTCAGTGAGGATGCTGCTTGGTCTTCTTACATTCCTCAGGCAGTTTACTTCAAGATGAAGGGTAAGATGAACGTTCAGTTCAGAGGCCCCAACAATGCAAACAGATTCTACATCGACTTGGCTCCCAACAGTTCAATCGGTACAGGTGGCGGTACCGCAACCTACAACCACGCAGTTAACACCGATGCCGGCTGGATGGAATATCTGATTGTTCCCAAAGCGGATGCTACCGCAGGTTATAACTTCTATGTAAAGGGTGCAAACACCAATAACATCTGGGTAAAGCGTGCTGAAACTTCCAACTGGAAAACAGGCGGCGGTAACACCACCGGTTTCAACCTCTATGCTGCTGCAGGTACCGATGGTCAGGTTAAGAGCATCAGAACCTACAAGGTTGGTGTTGCAGAGAGCGCAACCCTTCCTGCAGGTGCAGATTACCTCTGGTACAATGACGATATGGATTCCAAGGTAGCTTACGGCAACGTGAACAATCCCGTTGACGAAGTAAACGGCGTTGGTAAGTTCGTTGCAACTACCGAAACCGGTATCAAGAACTACACTGTGACCTTTGGTCAGATTCCCGTTGGCGGTTATGCAGAGTACAAGATTAAGTCCAACGCGGTTACCAATACTACCTTCGGCGATGGTGAAAAGGGTGTTAACATCGCATACAACAAGGACTATGGTAACATTGGTGCTGTTGGTAACTATTGTGCAGATGCAAGCAGTACATGGAGAACCTTCCGTGTTGTTCGCACCGAAGCAGGCTACAGCATTTATAGTCATGTAGCCGGCGACACCGGTTGGGTACCCATGATTGTAAATGCAAACGACAATGTTACCACTGATGGTGCTTCTATTGGTTGCTACACCCATCCCGATGGTGCCAATAATGGTGTGACCTACATTGATTACCTGAAGATTTACGGTCCTGCGCCTCAGGGCGTTCTGACCCTGACTGATGGTATCAGCACCAGAGTTCTGACAGAAGGTGACGAGATTGGCTACGGTTCCGACCTGCATCCTATCGTAAACACCGACAATGCAAATGCAAAACTGTTGGTTGTTTCCTACAAGGGTAACGATATGTTAAAGGCTCAGATCGTTAAGGCTAGCGAACTGGCAGCAAATCAGAGATTTGCAGTTTCCGGTAACGGCGCTGACAAGGTTAAGGTATTCCTGTGGGATGCTTCTAACATGAACAGACTTGTTCCTGCAGTTACTTTGAACTTCTAAGATAAAATCCTAAAAAACATACGAAAGACAGAACGATCTTTTGATTGTTCTCTCTTTTTTTTGTTCCGGTCGTGCTTGAAAATTCTTTTCCGGTCGTGCTTGAAAATTCAGCAATCTTGCCCTGCGCCAGCGCCTTCTTTGGTCGGTTACGTACACAAAGTACGCGCCCTCCCAAAAAAGACTCGGCACAAACCAATCTTACTAAATTTTCTGCGCACTTCAGTTTTCTACAAACAAACAAATCTCATCAAACTTCTGCGCACCTCAGGATGACAATATAAATATGAATTCAAAAGTGTACACTTTCCCTACAAAAGTATAAAGAAACCCCCCTGTTATTTTCATGCGCATCTTGTATAATACATTTGTAACATTGTAAATAATTTTAGTTTATGTAAATAATGAAGAAGGGAAGATGACAAAATGAAAAAAACAATAGCAATCCTCCTTTGTGTCATGATGGTGCTGACTACCCTTTCTTTGCCGGCTATGGCAATGGAAGGTTCAGTAACTTCTTATGCAACCATAAAAGACATTGTTGGTGCTGATGTAGAGGCGGCTTATACCTTTGATTTCAGTTCCGGCGAAATGTTTACAGGGGAAACCAAGTGGGGGATCAGCTTCACTTCCGGAGAACCTACCTTTGATGTAGAAAATGGAATGACATTAACCAATGGTCAGTATGCCCGCCTGATTAAAAAGGCTTGGTGGGCGCCTCTGGGAGCCGGAGAAAGTGGGTCGGTTGCGGCATTTACCGCAAAAACCGAGGATGAATTTATGGTTTTCTGGCAGGGACCTACCTTGGCACAGGAAAAATTCCGCGCCGGTATCAGAGTTACCCCTGAGGAGATTTCTCAGGTAGAGGGTGCCCAGGATTCTGTGGGAGTCTTTGCTCCCGGTACCGGATGGGTGGATTACTTACTGGTTGCTGATACCGCTGCAACCTGGTCCTTGTATGCGAAAAGCGATGCAACTGATGGAAAGTACATATTGGTGCGAACCGGAACCTACGGAAATAACGGTGGCGATGGTACCGGACTTTATTTCTCTGCTCCGGCGGAAAAGACGTTTTATGTTAAATCTGCTACCATCTATGATAAGATTCTTCCTACCTATGATACTGTTAAGGATATCGTAGGTGAAGAAATCGTTTCCATAGCAAGCTTTGATATGACCAACGAGGACTACAAAAGCACCTCAGGTTTTGTATTCAAGCCGGAAGGCGAGCATACGCAAAATGGTGTCTTTATTGACGGCACCCTTGGTGGTCCCGGCTTGTGGCGGTATTCTCCTCAGGCGGATTGGTCTCCCGTTGCCATTGGTAAGCGGATTGCAACGTTTACCCTGAAGGTAGAAGAGGGGAATAGTATGGAGGTTTTGATTCAGAGTCCCTCCACTCCCAGTACCTACGGCAGTTTTAAGATTAGTCCTGATGCATTCTGGTACAACAACTTCAAGACTCTGAGTTACTACCGCGAGGACGGTCCCGGTACCGATTTTGTGGATTATATGATCATTGCCGAGGATGAGATGACCATTTCTCTTTATGCCAAAAATTTGGACGGTGACGGCAAATGGGTATTGGCAGCAAGGTCTTATGACTATGCTCAAACAAACAACGCAAACATCGGTCTTTATTTTGCAGGAACCGGTTACTTAAAGACGGCGGAGTTGTTCAACATTATGGATAAGTCTCAGATATATGACGGTATTGATGATATTATCGGTGCGTCGCATTATGCCTTTAAAACCTTTGATTTCACCGGTGCCAAGGCAGAAGAATTATATACTGCAAAGGGACACGACCATAGCGGGGTATCCTTTGATAACCTGAACGGTATGACATTATCCGGCGATGCCCCCAGATGGCGTTGGTCCAATTATACCGAAGCATGGTCTGCTATTGATGAGGGACGTGTGGTTTACTTTAAGGCAAAGGTTCAAAACGAAGCGCCCATGACGGTTTACTTCAAGCAGCCCAATGATGAAACCGAGAAACAGGAACAGGTATACGTCTTGAACATTGCAGCGACCGGTGTTACATCCGACGCTGATGCAGAAACCAAGGTTGGTTTTGCTCCCGGTACCGATTGGGCAGAATATCTGGTTCGCGCCAATGACAACGGTGGCTATAACGTATGGGTTAAGGCAGAAAGTTTTGGTGATAATAAGTGGTATCTCCTGGCAGAAACCACCGCTTATAATTACGAAAACGGCAGCGGTAACATTGGCCTCAGATTCCGTTGTAACGACACCTGTCAGGCATATCTGGATTACGCAAATGTTTACACCACCGAAGGTGTGATTGCAGAAAATACTACTTTGCCGAGCGGTGCAGATTATAAGTACTTTGAAGAAACCTTTGATACTGCGGATCTTCTTCATAATGTCAAGATTGACGGTATGACCACAGAAAATGGTAATCTGGTTGTGGCAGAGGGCAAAGGCGAAGGTACTGCTACTTTGGCAAACCTTACAATTCCCAAGGGCGGTTATGCTGAATTTAAAACCGCAGGTCATAACATCAATGCGCTGGAGTTCAGCGACGGAAACGGAAGTCTTCTCCTTTCCCACAATGGTATTCAGGCAAGCGTTGGTACCTCCGGTGATAATTACAGCATCACCGATGGCGGTAACACCTACCGCACATGGAGAGTGGTACGGAATACTGACGGAACCTATAACGGTTATACGATGACAGAAGGTGACGGCGTTTGGGTAAAGGTGTTTGAAAACAAAGCAAGCGTTACTAATGTGAACCCTGCACAAATCCTGATGATTGCAGGCAATACCAATGTAAAGTACGACTACATCAAGGTATATGGTCCTGCGCCCGCTCCGGAAGGTGAACTTGTCATTTACGACGGCTTTGGTACCGAACCTCTTGCAGTAACCAACGGTGTGGCTAAGATTTCTTACTATGGTGCTCTTCGCATGGTGGTTAAGAAGGGTGCAACGCAAAAGAACCTGATTCTTGCAGAAGTAAAAGACGGACTATTGACCAATCTGTCAATTGTTCCGGTGGAAGCAGGAACCGGTATTATGACACACGAGTATGCTATGAAGGATAAGGAGGCTACCTTGAAGGTTCTTCTTTGGAATGACTTCTCTAACCTGACTATGGCAGACATGGGTGCACAACTGACAGTAAAATAAGAATAAAAAAACAGAGCGGAATATCCGCTCTGTTTTTTTGAATACATATCGTGCAAAGATAACTCTTTGAAAAAACGTGGAAAAAGATGCAGTGGTATACATATTGTGCTTTTATTATACAGAAATTCAGGAAAAATACTTGATTTTTTGATACACATGTGATAAAATGTTACAGAATAGTTACATCACTGTGTCTAATTTGTGTTTTTGTCCTTTTTAGAAGGAAAAACAGAGAGTCCGGATGTAATATTATCATTGAAAAATAATTAAACATCATATATTTTTTCAAAGGAGTGTTTCTTTATGAAAAAGACAAGAATCTTGGCAGCACTGCTGTGCATGATGATGGTAATCTGCAGCCTGCCTATAATGGCTTCTGCGAAACTGACTGCAATTGATTACGACGCTATGGGTGCAATCTTCGGTACCGTCAGCACAGTTGCTAACACAACCACAACCGAGTGGCCTATGGGTATGAAGTTTGATTTCACTGATAACTTCGATGCAACTCAGGCAGGTATTACA
>JAZRQC010000057.1:0-37031 GCA_045649565.1 Ructibacterium sp. | reverse complement strand
ATCCTGATTCTTGGTGAAAATACTGGTGCGATAACCAAAGGCGCAATCATCCCCAGACACCTCTTTCACATTACCATCTGCATCCAGATAGGAAACAGACTTTACCACCTGTGACATTTCTCCTCCATAGGCACCGGCATTCATAAACAACGCTCCCCCAAAGGTTCCGGGAATTCCTGCCGCAAACTCAATTCCTGCAAGCTGATGCTCCAGTGCAACGCCTGCAAGACGAGATAATTTGATACCGGCCTGAGCTGTGATTACATTACCATCAACTCGGCATTGCGCGAAACGATTTCCCAACTGAATAACAACACCACGAATTCCTTGGTCTCCTACCAACACGTTAGATCCATTACCAAGCACCAGATAGGGAATATTCTCACTGCGGAACAATTGACACAAACGTTGTACTTGCTCAATGGTTTCCGGTGTCAGCAACAAATCAGCCGGTCCGCCGATACGAAAGGTGGTGTGCTTGCTCATGGGTTCCATGGGGAATACCATAGTCTCGTCTAATATTTCATTAACCAAATGCAATATATTTTCCTGCATGATTCTTCCTCTCTTCTTTACTGAAATTCATTCAAAACATACAGAAGTTCCTTCTGCCTTTACCTCACAATCTACTCTTCTCCAAGAGACTCACTCATGTGCTCGGTGATTCTGCGGTTCAGTTCCTCTGCCGCATTATAACCGTGTTGCTTCTGTCGATTGTTCATAGCCGCAACCTCAAAAATAACCGCTAGATTTCTGCCCGGACGCACGGGAATGGTCAAAGACGGAATGTCCAAGCCTAAGATATTGGTATATTCATCCACCAAGCCAAGGCGGTCGTATTGCTTTCCTTGTTCCCACGCCTCCAGATGGATAATCAGATCAATTTTTTCCGAATCCTTTACCGCACCCATACCGAAGATATTTTTAACATCAACGATTCCAATGCCTCGGATTTCGATAAAGTGACGAATGATGTCCGGCGCAAAGCCTACCAATGACTTTGCAGACACACGCTTGATTTCTACCGCATCATCTGCAACCAGCCGATGGCCACGTTTAATCAACTCCACTGCCGCCTCGCTCTTGCCGACTCCGCTGTCGCCCATAATCAAAAGCCCCTGGCCATACACCTCAACCAGAACACCATGTCTGGTAATTCTGGGAGCAAGTTCCACATTCAAAAAAGCGTTCAGCGCACTGGTGAAATAAGAGGTTGCATGTTGTGACCGAAGAATGGGCGTATCATACTTTTTCGCCAGTTCCAACATTTCGGGAGTGGCTTCCCCGTTCCGAGTCAGAACAACTGCAGTAATCTCCTTTTCGAACAGTTTCTCCAAGCGCTTATATTGTTCCTCCACAGAGAATTTAGAAAGGTAGGTGGTTTCTACCTTACCGAAAACCTGAATTCTCTTAGGATCAAAATAATCAAAAAATCCACCAATCTGCAAACCGGGGCGATTCACATCCGTCGTCTCTACTAAAATTTCTCGATCGGGATAGTAAACCTTCTCAAGTTTCATTTCTTCTACTACTCTTTCCAATGTAACAGTGAACTTTTCCATGGTATACACCTCTTTATCTATTTTTGTATCAAAATCCGCTTTCATTCCTATTTTCCCTTTTATATTATACTATGAAGAAATGTGATTTGCAAGGATATTTCAGGTTTTTTCAAGGTAATTTTCAAAAATTTTTAATTTTTTAAAAAAAATGCTTGCATTCTGGTTTGGTTTCTGTTATAATACCTTGAGTTGAGATTAGTTTATTGCTGTTAAGGAGGTGTATCTATATGGCAAAGTGTGAAGTTTGCGGAAAAGGCGTAACTTTCGGTATCAAGGTTTCCCACTCTCACCGTCGTGCAAACAAGGCTTGGAAACCCAACATCAGACGGGTTAAGGCAATTGTGGACGGCACTCCTAAAAAGGTGTATGTTTGCACCAGATGCTTGAGATCAGGTAAGGTTAACCGTGCTGTATAGTCATACACACTTTTCGGTGACCGCAAGACAATATGTTTTGCATTGATATGAAACCAAAATACGGTATCGTCGAAAGACGGTACCGTATTTTTTTATTTCAGATATGGCATAACCGAAACAAGCACACCATATACATATAGCAAAATGATATTCCATATCAAGGAGGATGTTTATGGATAACTATACTAACATTTATCGGGATATTGCCACAAGAACTCAAGGTGACATCTACATCGGTGTCGTCGGTCCGGTCAGGACGGGTAAGTCCACCTTCATCAAAAACTTTATGGATTTAATCGTTCTGCCACAGATGGACAACGATTTCAAGCGCGCACGTGCTCTTGACGAACTTCCGCAAAGTGCCGGCGGCCGAACCATTATGACCACCGAACCAAAATTCATTCCTAACGAAGCCGTTGAGATTTCTGCAGGTGATACTGCAAGGTGTAAGGTTCGACTTATTGACTGTGTTGGCTATATCATAGACGGAGCAAACGGATATATCGAAGACGAAATGCCGCGCATGGTTATGAGTCCTTGGTCGGATACCCCGATTCCCTTTTCAGAAGCCGCAGAAATCGGTACACGCAAAGTAATTACCGACCACTCCACCATTGGTATCGTCATCACCACAGACGGAACCATTACCGACATCCCTCGAGAGGATTACTTAGAGGCCGAGGAACGTGTCATATCCGAACTTCTGGCACTAAAAAAACCTTTTATCGTGATCATGAACAGCGCAGCACCCGACTCCAAAGGCGCCATTCATGCCGCAGATGCCTTGCATAAAAAATTTGGTGTCACCGTTCTTCCCATGAACTGCATGACCATGACAGAGGCGGACATGAGCAATGTAATGGAAAAGATTCTTTATGAATTCCCTTTAAAGGAAGTGGGTATCCGTATTCCCGAATGGATTCTTTCATTAGGTGAAAACAATCCCATTCAGGCCGAAATCCAAAGCATGATTTTTAACCATGCAGAAAAAATTATTAAAATTTCCGATATGATGTATCTTCCCAAATTCCTTTCTGATGCCGACTGCATCGAAAGTCTTTCCATTGACAAAATGGATGCAGGCAAAGGTGTTGCCACACTTTCTTTATCCGTTCCCGACAGCCTCTTTTACAACACGGTAAAAGAACGAACCGGATTTTCTATCGAGGATAAAAATCAGTTGCTTCAAGAATTAGAAACCTTATCATCCATAAAGGCAGAATACAATAAACTCTCCTTCGCCCTGCAATCTGTCAAGCAAAAGGGCTATGGCATCGTAACGCCTTCTATGGATGAACTCACCCTAGAAGAACCGGAAATTGTCAAGCAGGGAAGTCGTTTCGGCGTCCGACTGAAAGCAAGCGCTCCATCCCTGCACCTTATTTCTGCAAACATCGAAACTGAGGTGTGTCCCATTGTGGGAACGGAAAAGCAATCCGAAGAACTTGTCCATTATCTCCTTTCCGAGTTCGAATCCAATCCGGCAGAAATCTGGCAATCCAACATCTTCGGAAAATCATTACACGAACTGGTCAACGAAGGTCTTAATAACAAATTAAACCGTATGCCGGATGATGCACAAATGAAACTGCAAGAAACGTTGCAAAAAATCATTAACGAAGGTTCCGGTGGAATGATTTGTATTATTCTTTAATCACATTAAAAGCACAGACTTTCCAGTCTGTGCTTTTTTATGGCTTTTGTTAAATAAACTTTTTCCTTTAGCACCGTTCGAAATAAGGTAATACCTCAATGGGCGCATCCACCACAACCGTTGTCCCGCCTTGGTAAACGGTTCCATCAACATATTTCCATTTACATCCCGATGGCAAGCGTACCTCACGGGTTACAGAACCTTTCGTTACAACAGGTGCAACCAGATACCTTTCCCCAAGCATAAACATATCCACCGTTTTTTCAAATCCCTGGTTGGGGAATTCGTATTCCAGATACCGGACAATAGGTTCACCGCTGAATCTTGATTCATTGACTTTTTCCATAATATAGCCGGACATCTTTTTGTGGAGCTTTGCCATATCAACACAGATTTTCAAATTTTCTTTACTCAGATTCTTCCAAGGCGCCATAGAAAACTGCATCATGGGGAACAGTGCGGATACCTGACACATTCTGACAAAAAGCTCTTCATCAATTTCCAACCCACGGATATACATAATCCAATCACCGCCACCAATCATATCAGGACAGATAAAAGGATATCCGATAATCCCCTGCGCCAATGAGTATGGAATAATCGTATTGATTCCCTTTTCATCCCAAGAGTGAATACGATCCAAAAGTCGCTGGATTCCGCACTTTCCGCCACCCTTGAAAGTATCCTTGTATTCATGATACTGATACTGTCTGCCAAACTCATTCCATGCGATGTTTCTCTCGTAGTGACTCTTGTCTTTATTTATGGTTCCGTTCACACAGGAAATTCCCGAATAGTGATAAAGCTGTCCACCGTCAAACTTAAATCCATCCACTCCGTATTCTTCAACAAGTTTATCTAACTGGCATTTCATAAAGGTGACATCACCTTCTTTGGTGAAATCTAAGATAGCAGACACACCTTCCCACCATTTAATCAAAGCGACCTCACCATTATCCAATCGCAAGTAGAGATCATTGGGAACTTTGACCTCGCTGAACTCACTACCCATATGGATACTCTTGATATACTTCTCACCGGAACAGGTTACAAAGGGACACACCCAAAGCATAACTGTAAAACCCATCTCATGGAGCTTATCCATCATTCCTTTGGGATCAGGAAACTTTGTCTTGTCAAACTCCCATTGACCATAGGGCTTGTGCCACCCCTCATCAATAATCAAGATACCCGGTTCAAACCCGTTATCTACAATCCCCTGCGCGTACTCCATCACATTTTCCTGAGTCGGATTGTAGGTTACCTGCATCCAACTATTATACTGCGCTGTTGTAAAGAACTTCTCCGGCAAGGAGGTTCCGTCAAAGGGGAAGTGTTTTTTCGACGCACCCAAATAGGCATCCTTCAATGTTTCTCCGCTAGAATAGATCCCAAACTTACCATCAATGTAAATTTTCCCATCCTTAACTTCAAGACTCATTCCTTCTTCTCCCCAAATATATCTGCCTTGATTGGAAACAAGAAGCGGCATATGCTGATTATTACACTGCACCGTCTTTACACCGGTCAGGTCTACCTTCAATTCAGTTTCTTTCGTAAAGGGCATTTGTTCTCCCAACACGGTACCGCCACCCCACCAGCACTCATTCTCCAAAAACTCAAATATTTTCCGCATAAAAATCTCCTTTACAAACAGATATACTTATATTATAATTATAAAAAATGATACGTATATACAAATTTAGTCTTGTTTTTTATAATATCAGACAAAAAAGGAGATCCTTATGGACAAGCCGCTTTCTCTTGATCTTTTCCAAAAATACTATCACTATAATCACAGCGGTGATTACTATTTTTCGGGACACACCCACGACGCTTGGGAAATTAACGTCGTTACCAAAGGAAGCTTGGGCGTCACATACGACGATCAAGTTATAACCCTGCAAGAAAATATGCTTGTCATATGTGAGAACGACGTCTTTCACAGAAGTCGGGTTCTTACTCCGGATGGCGCTGAGGTCTTTGTTTATCATTTTTATACCGACGATATTCCCCATCAAAAGGAAGCCAGGGTTTACCATCTGGACCAAGGAAATCTTGCATTGGTTCGCTTGATTGCAGAAGAAGCAGAGAAAAAA
Organism: Ructibacterium sp.; assembly: GCA_045649565.1. Classification (GTDB taxonomy): domain Bacteria; phylum Bacillota; class Clostridia; order Monoglobales; family Monoglobaceae; genus Ructibacterium. The sequence goes on along the minus strand of JAZRQC010000057.1, from coordinate 31,300 downwards.
GCAGAACGTATCGAAGATAACTCCTTACATACGTCAAACTTAAACTATCAATCAACAAGGTTGTTAGAAATACTTTTGATGCGACTGATTGAACACGAAAATGCAAGCGTTTCAGAAACACATCCGGATGAAAAAATCTACAAAAGTGCCATCCGGTTTATGAACGATAACATTTCCCAAACACTCACAATCGATGATATTGCCGCCCATTGCCATATCAGTCCCAGCAAGCTTAAAGCTATTTTTTCAGAATTTGCAGGAAGTGGCGTTATTTCCCGTTTTTCACAAATGAAAATTGATATTGCAAAGCAACTTCTCAAAGAGGGAATGTCAATTAGTGAGGTCAGCGAGCGCCTTGGCTATTCTTCTCAGGCTTATATGTCCCTCTGTTTCAAAAAACAGACCGGGCTCTCGCCCCTCGCCTTCAAAAAATCAACTACCTTGAAAAATCAAGTATAGTTTTCCTGATTTACTTTTTCATACTATGATATAATTGTGCCGGAGATATATTGGAAAGAAAAAAAGACAACCCGACGGGTTGTCTTTTTCTTTTAATCTTCCTTGTAACAAGCAAAGATTTCATCGACTCTCTGCTTATTCTCCACCTTGGTAAATGCACTTACCAAGGGAACGATAATCATAGAAATCGCCATTGCCGCAACACCCATCTCAGGAGATTTTGCCGCAGCACTTGCAAATCCGGAATTCAAACTGATTACAAGGGTTGAGATTCCCACCGTGAGAAGTCCTGCAATCACGCCGGCGTAAGCGCCCGCTTTGGTAATCTTCTTAGAGAAAATACCCCAGATGTATGGTCCGATAAAGCATCCGGAAACCACACCCCAAGAAAAAGACATCAGGCTAACAATAACCGGTATGTTTTGAGTTGCAAACACAAAGGAACACAACACAAATGCAAGGCACAGAACTCGTGTGAGAAGAATCTGTTTTTCAGGTTCAATCTCCTTTTTTCTCAATGCGGGAATCAGATCAACAGACACAGCAGATGCCGAAGTCAGAACCACCGCCTGCAAGGTTGACATGGATGCAGAAAGCAACAAAATCATAATAACTGCAAGAAGGATAATACCAAAAACACTGCCTCCCAAAACCTTTATCAACAGGGTCGGGATGATAGCATCAAGTCCGCCCTCAGGGAGAACACCACCCAAAATCAACCGAGAGGTGCTTCCGATCAAGTATGCACCACAACCAATCACCAAACAGAAAATGGTAGAAATCACCGTTCCTCGTTTAATGGCAGCGGTATCTTTGATAGCATAGAACTTACCGATCATTTGAGGAAGTCCCCATGTACCAAAACTGGTAAGCATGATATTAAAGCATAAGAATTTAAAGGATGAACCACCAAAGAAATTGCTAAGTTGCGCCCCATCAATCGGATACGAATCTCCGGAAACGGATTGGAAATTCTTTAGATTTTCAACCAGTCCAAACAAACCTCCTACTGCATTATGATTCAAAATCGTTAACACAAGGCAAACAACACCGACAATCATGATAACACCCTGAATCAAATCAGTATATGCGGTAGCAATGTAACCCCCTGCCACAAGATAAATCGCGGTCAGGGTAGCGATCATAAGCATCCAGATCCAGCTTTCCACGTTGGGGAATACTGCACCAAACAAAGAACCAAGGCCCTTGTAAACTGCCGCAGAATACGGAACCAAAAACACAAAGATAATAATGGCAGAAAGAATTTCCAAGCCCTTGGAGTCATAGCGTTTTTCAAAGTATTCCGGCATTGTTTTTGCATCCAGTTTCTTGGTCATTTTCCGTGTTCTGTTTGCAAAGAAAATCCAAGAAAGCAAGCAACCCAAAATTGCATTACCGATACCAATCCATACGCTTCCAATACCAATGTTCCAACCATGCTGTCCTGCATAACCTACAAACACAACTGCAGAAAAATAGGTTGTACCATAGGCAAATGCTGTTGCCCATGCGCCAATGTTTCTTCCGCCAACAATGAAGCCGTCAAGTGTCTTTGATTTGCCGTAACTGAAACAGCCAATCAATATCATTGCCAAAGCGTACAAGCTAAGTGCAACGATGGTGTAAAGTTGTGCTTTTTCCATTTTGTTTTTCCTCCTTTTCGTGGTCTGCAGAGGAAAAAACAAAAAAAGTCCTCTGCATCCATAATAGATACAGAGGACGAGAATTCCTTCCCGTGGTACCACCTCAGTTCGTCACTATCTCACGGTAGTGACCTTGTCGGGTACATCACAATACCCTAGTTCTGTAACGGGAACTCCCGGTGCAGCCTACTAAAAATCATATCTGTTCGGTGCACTGCTCACAGGATGTATTCGGCATGAACTTCCCCATTGCCTCGCACCACCCGGCAACTCTCTCAAGGTTCCATCCAAACTTACTTGTTCCTGCTCAAACGCATTTACTGAGTGTATTCTACTACTTCCTCCAACAAATGTCAAGAGAAATTTTGATAAAATTCTTCTTTTTTTTGGAGAAATATTTGTACAAAAAAGATGGCATAGAACATGCCATCTTTTTGTATTTCTTAGTCTTCTACGTTTTCCTTCATCCAGTCAAGGAAGAGATCAACGGACTTCAGGCCAATGTCTGCCACACAGTTGGAGCAGAGGATAATACCATCAAGCTTATCTTCTTCCACCCACTTCTTGTAGAGATTGAGCTGATTGATCATTTCTTCGTCCGTATACTCTCTGGCACCGCCATAACTCCACAGATAGCATCCATGATACAGTTTCTGTCCCGGTCTTAAAAGGGTGCGGAGTTTCTCAAAGTCAGACTCAAGATTCACCATATTGGACGCAACCCAATTCCACTGGGTTACAACATCACATGCATGAAGCCAAGGTTTGTTTTCTTCTAAGAGTTGCTCCTCGTAAATCACACACCACAAATCAAGGTTTGCCTCGTGAAGACGATCCGCAAATCCCTTTAACACATCAGGCGTGTAAACCGCTTTTCTCTTTTCCGAGAAAAAATCGTCCATGACACCTGCAACCAGATTGGGATACTTCTTCGCAAGATCCAGAACGGGATCCACATCATCACCGCCATTGTCGTTACGGAGAGAACCATTATCACCGATGATGGACCATGCAACCTTCGGAAGATCCGCAAACTTTTCCATTTCCTTGTCAAAAGGAGGTTCCGGCTTACCAAACATGCCGATACGACACATGTTGTCAATACCAAAAAACTTTGCTCCCTCTTCGGGGGTCATTTTATTAACCCCGGGCAAGCTACTCATAGCATGATGGGAACCGGGATCCTGTCCCCACAGCCAAAAATGATCTCTTGTTAACTTTGCCATAAGTATCACCTCATAGTAATTGAATATTTTTTCTGTTGTAAAAACATTATACAACATCTTCCTGAAAAACGCTATGGGGTTTTACAAACCGAATTTTGGGGTTTTGCGCTATCTTTAAGAAAAAAGACCGTCATACGACGGTCTTTTTTCTTAGTCCTCTACGTTTTCCTTCATCCAATCAAGGAGAATATTCACAGAATTCAGACCACAGTCCGCCACGCAGTTGGAGCAGAGAATGATACCGTCCATCTTGCCTTCCTCAATCCACTTTTTGTAGAGATTGAGCTGGAAGAGCATCTCTTCGTCCGAATATTGTCTGCCATCACCATAGCTGAACAGATAACAACCGTGATACAGTTTTTGTCCCGGTCTCATCATAGCGCGAAGCTTTTCAAAATCTTCTTCCAAGTTAACCAGGTTATAACCTCTCCAGTTCCATGTGGTAACCACATCACAGGTATGGAGCCAGGGAATATTTTCTTCCAAAATCTGGAACTCGTAGATAACACACCACAAATCCAAATCTGCCTCATGAAGTCTGTCCGCAAACCCTTGCACGACCTCGGGAGTGTAAACAGCCTTTCTCTTATCAGAGAAAAAGTCATCCATAACACCGGCTACCAAGTTGGGGTACTTGGGTTTCAGTTTAATAACCTCTTCCAAATCATCGCCGCCGTTGTCATTCCGCAGAGAGCCATTGTCACCGATAATCGAAAAAGCTACCTTAGGGAATTCCTTCAGTTTATCCATTTCGTTATCAAAGGGAGGCTCCGGTTTTCCGAACATACCAATCCGGCACATATTGTGAATTCCAAAGAATCTTCCGCCCTCTTCCGGGGTCATTTTGTTAACACCGGGCAGTCTGTCGGGCTTTGGTTTTCCCGGCGCATTTACCACTGCGTGATGAGAACCGGGGTCCTGCCCCCACAGCCACCATTGATCTCTTTTTAACTTTGCCATAAGTATCACTCCTCATATTAATTGATGAAATATATTTTCATCATTTTACCAGTATTATAAAATATTTCTCAGGAAAAATCTATAGGGTTTTGTATGCCAAAGTTAGGTATTTCCATCATTTTCAAGAATTTTTTGCTAAATACCCCTCAATATAATGGGATGCCACCGCTCCGTCTGCTACCGCAGTAACAACCTGTCGCAACACCTTGGTTCGAACATCACCAATGGCAAAAACTCCCGGGATATTGGTTCTGGTGCTTTCATCTGCAACAATGTATCCATGCTCGTCCATCTCAAGTTGTCCTGCAAATAATTTCGTTTCGGGAATTCTTCCAATACTGATGAACACACCGTTCAATTTAATTTCCCGTTCGGCGTTTTCTTTCAGATTTCGAACACGAACTCCCGTAACCCTATCTTCTGCCAGCACTTCTTCTACCACACTGTCCCAGACAAACTCCACATTTTCCGCCTTCATCAAAGGCTGATGATAAACCTTGGTGGCACGAAGGGCGTCTCTGCGGTGAATCAAATACACCTTTTCACAAAGATTGGAAAGCAAAAGAGCGTCCGCCGCCGCAGAGTTTCCTCCGCCAACCACGGCTACCGTCTTACCACGATAAAACATTCCGTCACATGCGGCACAATAACCTACACCACGTCCCAGAAGAGCCTCTTCCTCCGGCAGTCCCAAATGACGATGTTCTGCACCCGTTGCCACAATCACAACATCCGAAAACAAGGTTCCCGACGAGGTTTCCACCGTCTTGGGAGACTCTGCCAATTTAACTCCCAACACTTCCGCCTGAAGGGTTTCTGCACCGAAACGATGTGCACCACTTTGCATCTTAAACCCTAAGGTAAATCCATCCACACCTTCGTCAAATCCGGGGTAATTATCAATCTGCTGAGTTTGGGTCATCTGTCCGCCGGCAGAAAATTTTTCCACAACCAAAGTGGAAAGACCTGCTCTGGCACAATACAGTGCCGCAGTATAACCTGCCGGACCACCACCTAAAATAACAACCTGATAATGCTTGTCCGTCATAGGAATCACTCCTTTATTACAGCATCTCTAAAATCTGATTCTTGGGTTTGGCACCCATGCTGGTATTCACAATTTTTCCATCCTTTACTACAAACAGGGTGGGGATGCTCATAACATCAAACTTCAACGCCAGTTCCTGCTCCTCATCCACATTTACCTTACACACCTTGATTTCGGGATGTTCGTCTGCAATCTCGTGAATAATGGGCGCAATCATCTTACAAGGGCCACACCAACTTGCCCAAAAATCCAACAGAACCGTCTTGTCGCTCTGCAGAACCTCTGCATCAAAATTGTCTTTGTTTACCTCAATAACTGCCATAATAAATTCCTCCTTATAATTTTTAAAAATCTTTTATTTTCTCTCTTGACCCTGCAAGAGTAAAACACTATAATATTAGTATGCAAGAATCCACGGCTTCTTATGAAGCCTGTTTTTTTCCTATTAATATATAAAGAAATTAGGTGATAACCATGATATTTGGTGGATTTCAAAAACTAACTCTTCTTGATTTTCCGGAAAAGATAGCTTGTACCGTCTTTACCAAGGGTTGTAACTTCTACTGTCCCTTCTGCCACAATGCCAATCTGGTAAACCTGGGACTGGAGCAGGATATTACCGAAGAAGAAGTTCTTTCCTATTTAAAGAAAAGAATCGGTATTCTGGAAGGCATCTGCATCACCGGTGGTGAACCATTGCTCCACCCTGATCTGCCGGAATTTATCCGCAAGGTTAAGGAATTAGGCTATGCCATCAAACTGGATACCAACGGAAGTTTCCCCGATCGTTTGAAGGCATTGGTAAAAGACGGACTCATTGATTATGTTGCCATGGACATCAAAAACTCCATGGAAAAGTACCCCATGACCGCCGGCTGTGAATCCTTAGATTTAGATCTGATCAACCAAAGCATCGACTTCCTCATGAGCGATACCATCGATTATGAATTCCGTACCACCGTGGTGGAAGAATTGCATACCATAACCGACATCGAAGCAATCGGAAAACGCATCCAAGGTGCTAAGAAATACTTCCTGCAAAACTTTGTTGATTCCGGTAACATTATAAAAAAAAATCTGCATTCTGTCAACGAGGAAACCTTACTTTTGATGGAAACTACTGCTCAAATCTTTGTAAAAACCGCGAAAATTCGGGGAAAAAATTAGGAAATTCCCCTTATGTTACAATTGTGTTAAAAACACAATATCTTGTGTTTTAGGTATTGACACGGCACATCATATGTGCTACAATGTGCTTACTTCGAAAAACTTATACAGGAGGTGCGATATGTATAACGTAGTAAAAAGAGATGGCAAACTGGCCATGTTTGACATCACCAAAATCAGCACAGCGATTCGACAGGCGTTCGACGCATGTGAGAGACAATATAACGATGACATCATTGATTTCCTTGCACTGAAGGTTACCGCAGAATTTGAACCTCAGGTAAAGGACGATAAAGTAGAAATCGAACATATTCAGGACAGCGTAGAGTCTGTTCTCATTAAGGCAGGTTACAGCGACGTTGCTAAGGCATACATCGTTTACCGTCGCCAAAGAGAAAAGATTCGTAACATCAGCGCTACCATGGTTGACTACAAGGCAATCGTAGACAACTACCTGGATATCAACGACTGGCGTGTAAAGGAGAACTCCACTGTTACATATTCCGTAGGTGGTCTGATCCTCAGTAACTCCGGTGCAATTACCGCAAACTACTGGCTCTCCGAAATCTACGATGACGAGATTGGTAATGCACATCGGAATGCAGACATTCATATTCATGACTTGTCTATGCTTACCGGTTACTGCGCAGGTTGGTCCTTGAAGCAGTTGATTCAGGAAGGTCTGGGCGGTGTTCCCGGAAAGATTACTTCCTCCCCTGCAAGCCACTTGGCAACCCTCTGTAACCAGATGGTTAACTTCCTGGGTATCATGCAGAACGAGTGGGCAGGTGCGCAGGCGTTCTCTTCCTTTGACACTTACTTAGCTCCCTTTGTTAAGGTAGACAACCTGAGCTATGATCAGGTTAAGAAGTGTATCGAATCCTTCATTTATGGTGTAAACACTCCTTCCCGTTGGGGTACACAGGCTCCCTTCTCCAACATCACCTTGGACTGGGTTGTTCCTCAGGACTTGGCAGAACTGAACTGTATTGTTGGCGGCAAGGAACTTGACTTTAAGTATAAGGATTGTCAGAAGGAAATGGATATCATCAACAAAGCCTTCATCGAGATCATGATTGATGGTGATGCCAACGGCAGAGGCTTCCAGTATCCCATTCCCACCTACTCTATCACCAACAACTTTGACTGGTCCGATACCGAGAACAATCGTCTCCTCTTTGAGATGACCTCCAAGTACGGTACTCCTTACTTCTCTAACTATATCAATAGTGATATGGAACCCAGTGACGTAAGAAGTATGTGCTGTCGTCTCCGTCTTGACTTAAGAGAACTTCGTAAAAAGTCCGGTGGTTTCTTCGGTAGTGGTGAGTCTACCGGTTCTGTGGGCGTTGTTACCATTAACATCCCCAGAATTGCATATCTTGCAACCGACGAAAAGGACTTCTACGAACGTCTTGACAAGATGATGGATATTGCTGCTCGTTCTCTGAAAGTAAAGAGAACCGTTATCAGTAAGCTGTTAGACATTGGTCTTTATCCCTACACCAAGAGATACCTTGGAACCTTTAACAACCACTTCTCTACCATTGGTTTGGTTGGTATGAACGAAGCTAGTTTGAACGCTTCTTGGATTAAGGCAGACCTGACTGACGAAAAGGCTCAGGAATTCACCAAGGATGTGCTGAACCACATGAGAGAACGTCTCTCCGATTATCAGGAAGAGTATGGCGATCTCTACAATCTGGAGGCGACTCCTGCAGAGTCCACCGCTTTCCGTCTGGCAAAGCATGACTTGAAGCACTACCCCGATATCATTACTGCAGGCGAAGAAGGTGGTACTCCTTACTACACCAACAGTTCTCACCTGCCCGTTGGCTACACCGAGGATATCTTTACCGCATTGGATGTTCAGGATGAACTCCAGACTCTTTACACTTCCGGTACAGTATTCCATGCATTCTTAGGTGAGAAGATGCCCGATTGGAAGTCTGCAGCAAACTTGGTTAAGAAGATTGCTGAAAACTACAAACTTCCTTACTACACCTTGTCTCCCACCTATTCGGTATGTAAGACCCATGGTTACATTGCAGGCGAACAGTTCACCTGTCCCGACTGTGGTGAAGCTACCGAAGTTTACAGCCGTATCACTGGTTACTATCGTCCTGTTCAGAACTGGAACGACGGTAAATCTCAGGAGTACAAAGAGCGTAAGGTATACGATATCGCAAACTCCAAACTGATTAAGGATAAGGCGGCTGCGGTTAGCGTTGGCGCAGAGATTTCCGCTTGCGGAGATGTTGCGGACGGAACCTACCTCTTCACTACTGCAACCTGCCCCAACTGTAAGGTAGCGGCATCCCTGTTGGAGAAGAACTCCATTGCTTTTAACAAATTACTGGCAGATGAAAACAAGGAACTGGCAACCCAGCTTGAAATCAAGCAGGCACCTACCATGGTTGTGGTGAAGAACGGTGAAGTCAGCAAATATGCCGGTGTTTCTGACATCAAAAAGGCATTGAAGGTGTAACACTTATGAATATCTATGATATGATTATCGTCGGCGGCGGCCCTGCGGGGCTGGCCGCCGCCGTGTATGCAGGAAGAGCCAACAAGAAAACGTTGGTTTTGGAAAAAGGAACCTTTGGTGGACAGATCACTTCTTCTCCCAAGGTGGAAAACATTCCCGGTTTTATCAGCGTTACCGGCAATGAATTTGCGGAACATCTGATGAACCAAGCCATGGAATTAGATGCAGAAATCGAATGTTGTGAGGTGGAACAGATTGTTCCGGGCAACCCCCACAAGGTCATTACCGACGAGGGCGAATTCTTTGGAAAAACCATCATCATCGCAACCGGAACCAAGCATCGTATGCTGGGTCTTGACCGAGAGGAAGATTTCGTCGGCGAAGGCATTTCTTTCTGTGCCGTTTGTGACGGTGCATTCTATGAAGGAAAGACCGTTGCGGTAATCGGCGGTGGAAACTCTGCTCTTCAGGAAGCACTTCTTCTGTCCGAAACCAGTAAGAAGGTCTATGTGGTTCAAAATCTGGATATCCTGACCGGTGAAGAAAAACTTCAAAAAGCACTTGCACAGAAAGAGAATGTGGAAATCATTCTCGGAACTGTAGTAGAAGGCTTCTTGGGAGACAGCGAACTAACCGGCATCACCATAAAGGACAGTGAAAAATCCTATGACCTTTCGGTGGACGGCATCTTTGTTGCCATTGGTCTGCTTCCCCAAAACGACATTTTCTCCGACGTCATTACCCTTGACGAAAGAGGCTATGTCATCTCCGGTGAAGAATGTACCACCAATGTTCCCGGCATCTATGTTGCAGGTGACTGCAGAACCAAGCGGATTCGCCAGGTAGCCACCGCCGCGTCGGATGGTGCCATTGCCGCTTTGGCAGCCATTGACTATTTAAGTGAGTAAGTTTAAACATAAGAAAAACCTCCCAAATGGGAGGTTTTTCGCGTATCATCTTACAGTTTAAAATATTCCAGGACAGAATGTACACGATGAACCAGAGGTTCCCCGTCAAATTTTCCATCGTACTCCCAACGATCAATCCAGACGATTTCCATCCCGGAATTGATGGCACCCTGAACATCCACATCAGGATCATCACCCACAAAGAGGCACTGGTCATTGGTAACACCCAAAAGCTTTGCCGTATGGTCAAACACACGCCGATCCGGTTTATGGAAGCCCACTTCTCCGGAAAATACAATGGCATCGAATAAGGGTTCCACGCCAATGGCGGCAATTTTATTCCGTTGGCAATAAAATCTCTCCGGTGAGATGTTGGTAAGAATTGCAGTTTTGACACCCATCTCCCGAAGTTTTTGCAATACTGCGAATTGTTCCGGATAAGGCTCTGCATATTCATGGATATGGTCAAAGTAATAGTCCACACAATCAGAATGGATATACGGCTTATCCGCAGGATATTTTTCTATTAGGGCACGAAAGACATCATCATGAGTCACTGTGTTGCGGTAGGCGTTTGCAATCATAAAGTCTGCCACTTCCTTGAGAAACTCATCACTTTTGTCAGTATAAAGAAGCTCCCGAAACATCTCCGGATACATCTTCCGAGCCGCCTCGCTGCGACTATATAAGGTGTCATCCAAATCCCAGATAACTGCCTTTGTTTTTGTAGCATCAAACATCACAAATATCTCCTTCTCGTTAACTTTGCGCCAAAAATTCTTCCCTGATGCGTTTTTTACTTGTATCCTCTTTTGACATTTTGATTATACCAAATCACAAAGGTGTCGTCAATAAACCCAACAGAAAAAACCTCCCAATGGGAGGTTTTTCTTACTCTTCTACTTCGAAATCTTCTTCGTCCAGATCCTCTGCTGTCACATTTACCTTATCCTTTTTTGAAAAGGCTTCCGTCACCTTATCAAGGGCATCGGGAACCAGATCCAGAAGTCTGTCATAAACACTGTTCTGGGGTGTTACGGGAATCATACGAATCTTTCCGCCACCAACAACCAAAAAGCCTTCCGGAGTCAAAGAGATACCGCCGCCGGTTGCACCACCAAACATATCCTTGGGTTCTTTTCCGCCTTTGGTGTTAAACTTCTCAAATTCTGAACCACCAACACCGAAACCAATTGCCACTTTAGAGATGGGAATAATCACCGATCCATCCGGTGTAGTAATTGCATCTCCTACAATGGTATTTACATCGATCATGCTCTTAAGTCCCTGAAGGGAGGTTTGCATAATCCCCTCAATTGCGTGCTTGTTTTCTGACATATTTTCCACTTCCTTTTGTAAAATATTGTTTCACATAAGTAATACCCGAGCGCCATGCCTGCTTCAAAACCGCATTGATAATATGTGCCGGTCTTACTTTAATTATACTCTTGACTTCCAAATCAAATCTTGGATGATAAAAGTCCGGTGTAACCTCCAAGGATGGATACGCCGCTTTAAAATATCGAACGAAAATAGGATATCCCATTCCCACCAGATTCCATATCATTCCATAGGTCATTCCCGTGTATGCAGGGTTTCCCGTACCAAAATCCAAACGAATCTGCATGGATGAAATTTCAATCCGATGTCGGGTATCTGCCAAAAAATTGTGCAGTACCTCTCGGATATCCCGATAGGTCTCCCGATAGTCCGCAAGGACTTCATTCAGTCCTCCCGGCTGGTAACCACCTTTTTCCTTATCATAAATACGCTTTTTATCCTTCTTTAAGCGCTCTGTAAGGTTGAATCCTTTATTCTTTTCCTTCTCAGTTTTTTTCTTTTGTTTCACCGTGCCTGAAATGGCACCTTCCGCCTTTTTCGGTTTGGAAAAATCTCGGTAGAACACCCGTCTGCGAAGTCCGAATCCACGAAGTTCTATCACTATTTTCTTATCATAGAAATGCAGATACAAACTCCATCGATGCCAAAAAAGCAGCGCTCCACCCAAAAGAATCACACCCAGAAGTGAAAACAAAATCCACCATATCACCTGCATAGGGCTCCCCCTTTGCTCTATTCTTTATCCTCCACCTGAGCAGAAGATTCAGATGCCTGCGCCATATCTTCCGTTGTTGTTTCTTCCAATGTTACCGCATCTTGTTTTGCTTCATCGATTTCTTCTTCCGTTCCTGCCATTTGTGCCAATTCCATTTCCAGTTGCTGCGCCTCGTCCGTTTGGCCAAACTCTTCATAATCAGGCAACTCTTCAACCCCTTCTACACCAAAACAACGAAGGAATTCCTGCGTTGTTCCAAACAACAAGGGTCTTCCCGGGGCATCCAGTCGTCCTACCTCTTCAATCAACCCACGTTCCACCAAACGATTTACCACATAGTCACAGTTAACACCACGAATATGTTCAATGGCACTACGTGTCACCGGTTGCTTGTAAGCAACAATAGCAAGAACCTCAATAGCCGCATTGGAGAGGCTCTGTTTCCGTCTGGGTTCTGCCAACAGCGCTATGTAATCATGGTATTCACCACGGGTACACATTTGATAGGCATCCTCTAATTTGATAATCTGAATGCCACGCCGTTCAAACTGATACTCTTCCATCATTTCCTTCAGGATATTTCTGAGGGAACGCTTGTCCACATCAACAATATCGGCAATCCGATCCAGTTCCACCGCATCGCCTGCGGCAAACAAAATGCTTTCGATAATTGATTTGATCTCTTTCTTTTCCATGCTTAATCCTCAATTCCGGTCAAATCCACATTCCCATCATCGGTGCGGAACACCTTGGGATTGGCTATATCCATATCTTCTCCGTATTCTACCCGGATTTTTTTCATCTTAATCAGTTCCAATACTGCCAAAAAGGACGCTACCGCCTCGGGCTTACTCTTGGCACCTTTGAACAGTTCCTTAAACATCATTTTACTCTTTTTCAAAAGTCGACTCCAGATACCCGAAACCTTTTTTCGAATCGACACTTTTTCGTGGCCTACGATACCCTCAAAAGAATGTTTGGGAGGCGGTTGCTTCCGTTCCAATCGTTGATAGGCACGTTTATACGCTTCCACCAGATTTTCCGGTGTCATACTGGCGTAGTTCCATTCTGCCGGAGGTCGTTCAATGGCGTCCGGAGCCTTGTAGAATCTTGTGGCACCAATGTTCTGTCTCGGGCGAAGATATTCTGCCGCCTCTTTGATTCTGCTATATTCCAACAGCCGACGAACCAATTCTTCTCGGGGGTCTATCTGCTCGCCGTCCTCCTCTTCTTCCTTAGGAAGGAGCATTCTGGACTTAATTTGCAAAAGCGTTGCCGCAAGAACCAGAAACTCACTGGAAACCTCCAGGTCCAGTTCCTGCATTTCCTGCACCACCGCCAAATACTGATCCAGTATCATAGAGATGGGAATGTCATAGATATTGACTTTGTTCTTCCGAATCAAAATCAATAGCAGATCCAAAGGACCCTCAAAATGTTCCAGTTTGTAGTTGATTTGTTCCATACTTACACCTTACTTAGTGAATGATTAAGCCAATAATCACATCATAAAAGTTCATAATCGCAGATTCCGCTCCAAGTAATAACTGATCAAATACAGGAAGATTGATAAGCAGAATCAAAACAATAAATCCATACCGCTCGTACTCCATAATCTTGAAATAAAGACGCTGAGGCAAGATGGCATTAAGCACCTTGGAACCATCCAAGGGCGGAATGGGAATCAGGTTGAAAAGTCCCAAACCTAAGTTAATAAACATCAGGTATCGACAGATGATATATCCTACACTTGCAACCATAAATGAAAATTGTGTATCGCTGGCAAAACTCATTCTGCCCAGCAGCACAACACCCAACTGTGCCAGAAAAGCAAGGATAAAGTTGGAGATGGGACCTGCCAAAGAGGTGAGCACCATGCCACCTTTTTTGTTATGGAAGTTCCAAGGGTTCACCGGAACCGGTTTTGCCCAACCAAAGCCGAACAGGAACAAGCACAAAGCACCCACGGGATCCATGTGGTGGATAGGGTTTAAGGATAGTCTGCCGGAATTTTTTGCTGTCTTATCCCCCAACCAATATGCAGAAAGGCCATGAGAAAGTTCGTGTATGGAAAGGGAAAGTAACACAGCAAATGCAACAGCTAAACCATAGAGCAGTTTTTCCTGAAAGGATAATGATGTGTTAGATAAAAGTGATAATAAACCCACAAAAAACCCTCCTATAAGTCACAAGAAATAAGATCCTCATACCGCTCCCGACGAACCACTTCATAGGCTTTACCGTCCTTTACCATTACAACAGGCGGTCTTGGGATTCGGTTATAGTTACTAGCCATAGAGTAATTGTATGCACCGGTGGTCTGAATTGCCAGCAAATCTCCCGGTTTTACCACGGGGATCTTTGCCTCCTCAATCAGGATATCTCCTGATTCACAACACTTTCCTGCAATGGTTGCAGTAAGTTCAGGTGTTCCTGCAGGGTTTTGAGGAAGTACCGCTGTATACTCTGACTCATACATAATATATCGGGGATTATCCGCCATACCACCGTCTACCGAAACATAGGTGCGAACTCCCGGAATCTCCTTGACACATCCTACGGTATAAATGGTCAACCCCGCCTCTGCCACAATGGATCGACCGGGCTCCATCAACATAAAGGGACAAGGTATACCAAGGCGCTCCGTTTCTTCTTTTACCACCTTGGAAACAGCCTGAATATATGCATCGTAGTTGATGGGAGTATCTCCCTCCACATACTTACAACCAAAGCCACCGCCTAAGTTCAGTTCCTTTATCGTAATACCAAATTTCTCTTGAATCTTAGCAATCAGTTCCAGCATAGTCTTAGCCGCCAGACAGAAGGGTTCCAGTTCAAAAATCTGCGAACCAATATGACAATGCAATCCCACCAAGGAGATATGTTCCATTCCGATGGCCTTTTGAATAATCTCCTCCGCCTCTCCGGTTTCCAGCGCAACACCGAATTTAGAATCAATCTGACCCGTTTGAACAAAACTGTGCGTATGAGCATCGATACCCGGCTTAATCCGGAAGAAGATTTCTGCCACAATACCACGTTCTCCTGCCAGACGGTTCAGCATCTCCAGTTCGTAGTCGTTATCAACCACGATTCTGCCAACACCTGCCTCTAACGCCATCACAAGTTCGTCCTCGGTCTTGTTGTTTCCATGGAAACAAATATGCTCTGCAGGGAATCCTGCGGCAAGGGCGGTATAAAGTTCTCCGCCTGAAACCACATCTACACCCATGTTTTCTTCCAACATAATGCGATATAAAGCTTTACAAGAAAGGGCTTTGCTGGCATAATGAACTCTTCCTCTGCCGTCATAGTACTCTTCCATGGCTTTTGTGTATTTTCTGCAGTTTTCCCGAATGGTTACTTCATCCATTACATAAAGAGGTGTTTTAAACTCAGCGGCAACCTCCACCAAGTCGCATCCACCCATCTGCAGATTTCCTTTTTCATTGATGTCAAGACAGTCCATTACAAATTGCATTTCCCATTTTCTCCTTGTTTTGCGTAAAATATCCTATCTTGTATTGTATCACAAGGAACTTTATTTGTCAAACTTTCTTACTATAGTAATTATATACATATGCGCCCGTTTTAGGCGGTTCTTTTTGTGAAAAAATTTCTCAAAATTTTCTAAAAAATACTTGTCATACGAAATAAGTTGTGATATACTATTATGGCGTTTGGACAAAACTGTCCAAATAGCTTAATCACACACGCTTGATGATTGCTCGAAAAGTGCCGCACACCCATGACGGTTTCAGAGCAAGATGACCCAAGCGGAGGAAAAAACTATGGAGGTGTTAAATCATGGGAGTTATTCAAATGAAGCAGTTGTTAGAGGCCGGTGTTCACTTCGGACACCAGACTCGTCGGTGGAACCCCAAAATGGCGGAGTACATTTTCACCGAAAGAAACGGTATCTACATCATCGACCTGCAGAAGACCGTAAAGAAGATTGAGGAAGCTTACTACTTCGTACGGGACATCGCAGCAGAGGGCGGTAACGTTCTCTTTGTTGGTACCAAGAAGCAGGCTCAGGACGCTATCCGCGAGGAAGCTGAAAGAACCGGCATGTACTTTGTAAACGCAAGATGGTTGGGCGGTATGCTCACCAACTTCAAGACCATCAAGAACAGAATTAAGCGTCTGTATCAGTTGGAAAAGATGGCTGAAGACGGCACCATGGCTCTCCTTCCCAAGAAGGAAGTTATCAAGCTGAACTTAGAGCAGGAACGTCTGGAGAAGTTCTTGGGCGGTATCAAGGAAATGCAGGATCTTCCCTCCGCTCTCTTCGTTGTTGATCCCAGAAAAGAAAAGAACGCTATCGCTGAGGCACACAAGCTTGGTATTCCCGTAATCGCAATCGTTGATACCAACTGTGACCCCGAAGAAGCTGATTACCCCATCCCCGGTAACGACGATGCAATCCGTGCGGTAAAACTGATCGTTTCCACCATCGGTAATGCAATCATCGAGGGCAGGCAGGGTGAGCAGGTTGCTCCCGAGGCAGCTGCTCCTGCAGAAGAAGCTGCAGATGTAAACTTAGACATGCTGGACGACTAATTTCGTCCCTATTGATATTCTAAATACAGAAAGGAAGATTACTATGGCATTTACAGCACAAGACGTAAAAAAGCTGAGAGAAATGACTAACTGCGGTATGATGGACTGCAAGAAGGCTCTGACCGAGACCGACGGTGATATGGATAAGGCCGTTGAGTACCTGAGAGAAAAGGGTCTGGCTACCGCCGCTAAGAAGGCAGGCAGAATCGCCGCTGAAGGTATTGTTAAGGCATACGTTAACGGAAACGTTGGTGTACTGGTTGAGGTTAACTCCGAGACCGACTTCGTTGCAAAGAACGACGACTTCCAGGCTTTCGTTCAGGGTGTTGCAGAAGCAATCGCTGAGGGTAACCCCGCTGACGTTGAAGCTCTGAAGGAGTTAAAGCTTGGCGACAAGACCGTAGGTGAAGTTCTGACCGAGAAGATTGCAACCATCGGCGAGAACATGAACATCCGTCGTTTCGCAAGAATCGAAACTGCAGGTGCTCTGACCACCTATACCCACGCTGCAGGTAAGATCGGTGTTCTGGTTGAAGCAGATGCTCCCAGCAACGACGATGTTACCGAGTGCTTGAAGAACGTTGCAATGCAGATTGCAGCTCTCAACCCCAAGTACCTGTCCGATGCAGATGTATCTGAAGAGTACAAGAACCACGAGAAGGAAATCCTGATTGCACAGCTGAAGAACGATCCTAAGAACGCTTCTAAGCCCGACAACATCATCGAGAAGATGATCACCGGTCGTCTGGCTAAGGAACTGAAGGAAATCTGCCTGCTGGGTCAGGAATACGTAAAGGCTGAGAACAAGGAAACTGTTGCTCAGTACGTAGAATCCGTTGGCAAGAAGATCGGCGCAACCATCGCTCTGAAGCAGTTCGTTCGTTTCGAAACCGGTGAAGGTCTCGAAAAGAGAGAAGACAACTTCGCAGACGAAGTTGCAAAGATGATGGGCAACTAATCACAAAATTTAAAAGCCATAGATTGCATCGCAATCTATGGCTTTTTTGTTTTTCCCATTTTGATTCCTTTATAAATTTCGTAAGCACCTATCAAAAGGAGAAACCCTCCGAAAAGTTTACGAAGGAACTCCCCCTCCATCATACGGGTGGCAAAAAATGCTCCCACCGCCGCACCTGCCATACCGCTATACCCAATTATCAGCGCGGTTTTCATCTCCACATTCTTGTTTTTGATATGCACCAGCAAGGAAAAAAAGGCGGTTGGAAGAAAATATAAAAGATTAATCCCTTGTGCCACCTGCTGGCTGACGCCGGAAATAAATATCAGAGCAGGAATCAGGATTGCACCTCCGCCGATTCCCATACCGCTGATAACACCGCTGATAAGACCCATGATAATGTTCAGCATTTTTCTTCCTCCCTTAGAATATCATTTTGACGGCAGTTACCAAAATAACACCACCAAAAACCAGTTTTAGCCAACGTTTTGGAATTCTCCCCAGCAACTTTGCGCCAATCAAACCACCTGTAATTCCCCCCACAGTGACAGGGAGCCATAGTTTAAAATCAAAATATCCATGGGTTAGGTAAAACAAGGTGCTGACAGCCGACATTCTGGAAATCACCGCAATGGCAGTAGCATGTGCCTTTTTGGAATCCATTTTCAAAAACTTCTCCATCGCAGGAACAACCACGCTTCCTCCCCCTGCGCCAAAGAGTCCGTTCAGGATACCACTCCCCAAACCGATTACAATATGTTTCCAATACTTCTTCCACCGTTTCATTAACACGCAAATCATCTCCTGCAAACATGACATCTACCACAAAAAAACAAACAGACCAAATCAGAAAAAATATTCTTAAAAACAAACCTCTTTTCTTAAGAAATCCCGTGTTTTTGTGGGTTTATTAACATTTCTTTTGCAATTCGCGAAAACCCATGAGTTTTCATTTTTACTATGTTATATTGTGCTAAAAAGTAGAATCTTATTACACAGATTTTGTGTCCAAAATCGTGCATTTCTGTGTCGAAAAACACATTGTTTTTTGGGGCTTAACTATACTATAATTTTCTTGAAACATGATTGAATGATATTCCATCATCAAGGAAGTTCTATTTTCGTGGCGACTATCGTTCACCCTTTGCCAAGAAATACAGCGATGTTACTCTTCCCTGCAAAGTTGGCGAGCCTTTTGAACGCTAAAATATGAAAAAACGAGGTTTTAACTCCTTTTTTCATTCAATAGAGTATTTAAGAAAAATAAACACAGGAAAAAAACAAAAAGCAAGTCATTCTAAAAATGACTTGCTTAATGGTGGCGGAGAAGGAGGGATTTGAACCCTCGCGCCGCTTTCACGACCTACACCCTTAGCAGGGGCGCCTCTTCGGCCAACTTGAGTACTTCTCCGAATTTAAAAAATATGAAATTGTTTCGCACGAGAGAATGAACTGGCGGAGAGGCAGAGATTCGAACTCTGGGTGCTTTCGCATCACTAGTTTTCAAGACTAGCTCCTTAAACCACTCGGACACCTCTCCAAGCACAACCATCGTGCCGCTTCGGTGCGACTTAAAAAGTATAGCATGTTCTACCTTCTTTGTCAAGGGCTTTTTTGAAAAAGTTTCATTTCTTTTATTTCTTTCCCTACATAAAAATTTGTTACAATTTTTATTTTATCTCTTTTTTCTTAATTTCAATGGAATCGACACAAAAGAACCGCAGTGAAATCCACTGCGATTCTCACCATAAAAGACTTTAAAAGACTTTTGATTCTCTCTTAATCAGGCACATCTTCCTATCATGTTTCTCTATCAGTATAGACTCCTTGGAAAATCAACCTTTATTAACAAAGTTCAAAACTCTTTGTCAAAACAAGGTGGTCTGCATAGCCTGTGGAGATTTGGAACTCACCCGGATCGGAAACAAACTTATTTTCATGATTCCAATACCGTAACATCTGCTCGTTAATGCTAAACTTAACGCTCTTTCTTTCACCCGGCTCAAAATACACCTTTTCAAATGCAATCAATTGCTGGATAGGGCGCACATTAGACGCTACCATATCACGCATAAATAACATAACGGTTTCTTTTCCGCCTACCTCGCTGTCATTTTTTATGGTAATGGTTACATCAATTGTTTCCTCTTTGGTCATTTGCTCTTTTGACAAGGCAAGGTCTTCATACACAAAATTAGAGTAGGACAGACCATAACCAAAGGAATAAAGTGGCAGGTTACTACATTCGATATAACTTGCAGAATAAGGTCTATGCGCACCTTGGTCTCCCGCTCTTACAATGGGAGTATGATTATAGTATATGGGACATTGACCCATATGCTCAGGGAAGGTCATAGACAACTTACCGCTTGGGTTTGCATCACCAAACAGAAGATTGGCACATGCGTTTCCGCCCTCGGTTCCGGGGAACCACATATGCAAAATCGCAGGTGCGACCCGTTCCAGTTCGGTCAAAACCAAGGGTCTGCCACTAAAGGTAACACATGCCGTGTTGGAATTTACCTCCAAAACCGCCTTTGCAAGTTCTAATTGCACTTTATGCAGGGATATATCCGCTCTGGAATTACCCTCTCCGCTATAGTCCTGAGGTTCGCCGAGGCAGAGAATTACCCCATCGGCATTCTTGGCAACCTCCACTGCCTTTGCAAATTCACTTGTATCCATATCATCCCATTCATCCGAACAACCTTTGACTACAGTGATTTCAGAATTCGGCAAGAGTTTTTGAATTCCTTGGTATACAGTTATGCTTTCCTCATTTCTTCCGTTACAGGACCAGAATCCGATAATATTATGATTGTCTGCAAAAGGTCCAATCAAGGCAATCTTTTTCATCTTTTTTGAAAAAGGAAGGATATTCTCATTTTTCTGAAGTACGGCAGATTCTTCAGCGGCACGTCTTACTACATCTCTGTTTTCTGTCGAAAGATAAATATCGCTCTCTTCTGTTTCTGATGCACCACGATAGGGATCCTCAAACAATCCGAGTTTTTCTTTCAGTTTCAGTACCCGAAGAACTGCCGCATCCAGTTGCTCCATAGAGATAGTTCCTTCGGCAATCAATTCTTCCATATTCCCCCAAAAGGTGGGGGAACACATTTCGATATCACAGTTGTTTAAAAATGCCAGTTTTGCCGCTTCTTTTTCATCCTTTGCAACACCATGATCCATCAGTTCCCGTATGGCATTATAGTCACTGATTACCACTCCGTCAAACTTCCATTCATCCTTTAAAATGGTTTTCATCAGCCACGAGTTTGCCGTAGCCGGCACTCCATTACTCTGCCCCAACGGGCATCACGAACGTAATCCACCATTGGCGTATAGGTAACCTGCACGCCACCTGCAATCGCTTCTTTGGATGCAACTTTGGTACATTCCTCCACAACATTCGGGTTAAAAGAACACCCCAAAGCAAGCGGAATCGGGTAGATGGTACGGAAGCCGTGGATTACATCCATCATAAAAAGCATGGGAATCTTATTTCTGTCTTTTTCAAGATGCTCCTTTTGAATTCTGCGCATTTCAACAGAACTCTTAAAATTGAGTACACACCCAACCTTACTCAAATCCTCTTTCGATAACCTCATCGCTTCATGCGCTCCCGTAATGAGGGCATCGGTATCAATAAACAAATTGGCGTTATATTGTGTTAACTGTCCAATCTTTTCACGCACGGTCATATTTTTCAATCGTTCTGTCATTTGATACATCTTATCCATCTCCCTTCCATACAACCATGGAATATCTTCTTGTCTTTATACCACATTATATATTTTCTTACAAAGAAAATCAACACCCAAACTCTGCATCCAGATCACACAATGCTTCCATACATCTTTTGTAAAAATCAGGTTTGTCATGAATAACCGTCCCCAGAGCAATATAGACCAAGAGTCGCTCCTTTTTCTTATTCGGAATAACAGAAGAACTTACCGAAGCCCCCACAAAGGCGTAGTGCTTCGAAAAACTTTCTCCGTAGGGTTGGATTCACGAGAAGTATAGACCAACCGAGTCGGTGTCGTTATCACTTTGAACTAAAGATAATGCGCTCTTAACATGGCCTCCGTATGGTTTCAGTTTTTTTCAGTTCCTTTGGCATTTTGGGCAACCCCCATCGACACCAAGGGGTGATGGCTCATAAACCAAAAAAAGACTGCCATAGGGCAGTCTTTTCGCATTACTACAGATTTTCTCTTTTGACAAAGTCTTTTGCGTTCATATGTCCGTTTTCTACTTCCTGTCTGTAAGCGTCATATTCTTCCTGAGAAACATAGGCGTTATTGATAATATACTTTGCCTCAGCATTTGTTTCTCCTTTGCTGTTCCAGAATTCCGTGCAGGACGAATGGATAATCTCGCATTTTGTTCCCTTTCCGGCATACTGGTATAAATACTGCTGAAATCCATTGGAAGAAGAGATGCTCTCGGCAAGCAAATAAGGTTGGCCACGATATACCACAGGATAACAAAATCCGCCGTTCATGGCGCCACAATGATTCTCGAAAATGGTCTCAATCACACCATTGACCATGGCGTATACCTCGACATACTGAAGCGAATCATTCTCTTCGCTGATTCCTATTGCAATCAATTCCGGAATCTCGTCATACTGCATGTCGGTAATTTTATATCTTACATTTGTAAAGACAACATTGTTCTTTTCATCACAAATACTATCGCTTGACTTAGCGAATTGTCTGAGGGCTTCTCGAGGTGATACCTCTGTCGGAACTTCCTCCTGCTTCATAGCGGTTGTATCTTCTTTTTGTTCCTTCTTTGCTTCCTTCTCCTGAACTTTCTTTTCTTCTATCTCCTGAGGTTTAGCGGTTGCTCCTTCATCTTTTACGCTTGTTTTCTGCTCTGTTTCTGCAGGAATTGGAGGCGTTTCTTCCTTCTTTTCCGCACATCCGCAAAGCATCATACACAAGCTCAACAACAGTACTGCAAAATGATATCGTTTCATGCTTTTCTCCTCGTTATCAAAATATGACTTTATTATACAATATTCGATTTTAAAAATCAAGTCTTCCGTGATTTATCGTCTCCTTCTTCTATGTTTACAAGAACGCTTCTTTGTGCTATAATATGTTTTATTCAGGACAGAAAGGATCAAAAACCATGAAATCGAAAGTCATTGGCTTATTTTTAATAATAACGATATTGGCAAACTTGTGTGGTATCACGCCCATCTCAGTCTTCGCTGACACACAGGTTCAACCTGTCCATGATTCGGAGAAAATCTCTGTTTATCTGGATCAGGAAAAAATTACATTTGACGTGGCACCCATCATTGAAAGCGGTAGAACATTGGTGCCTGTCCGCGCCATTTTTGAGGCAATGAACATGGACGTTTCCTGGGACGAAACAACCTCCACTGTCACTGCCGTGGGCAACGGGGATACCATTTCTCTGGTAATTGACAGAACCGATGCGGTAGTAAACGGAAGAACCTACCACACAGATGTTCCTGCACGAATTTTAAACGGTCGTACTCTGGTTCCTGTTCGATTCATTTCCGAAAGTTTGCGCACCGCCGTGGAATGGGATGATACAAACAAGATTGTCAATATCTTTTCGGGGCGTATCAGCGACCATCGTACCAGAACCAACCCCGCTACCTATAGCAGCGTATTAACTTACGAAAAAGACGGAACAAAAACATCCTTGGGCGATGTTACCTTCGACTTCTCTTATTCCGACCAATATTTTGTTTCAACAGGTCAGAATGATAATGGCTATGGATATAACCACGACTTACTGCGTGCATCTCTTGCATTGAATGTCTCCTCCTGGCCTCCCGAAGCAAGTCTTACAGAAACCAACAACACAGATGCACAGACCATGGAGGCACGAACCGAACATCTTCGCACCTTTTATGATCGGTTGCATCTGGAGAATTTTGAGCAACATAACTACGAAAAATCTTTATACAACGCCGAAGACTCTACCGCTTACTCCTTTGCAAGCAAAGTCTTATATGATGGCAGTGTGTTGGTTACCGTTGCCATTCGAGGTGCCTCATACGGTGCGGAGTGGCGCAGTAATTTCCATGTTGGCTCCAAAGAATTCCACCAAGGATTCTATCTCCCTGCCAAGAGCATTTACCAAGATCTTGAGCAATACCTGAACAAGCATAACTACAACAAAGATACCACCAAAATTTGGCTGACGGGTTTTTCCAGAGCGGGTGCTATCGGAAACCTGTTGGCAGGCATGGTAAACGACAACCAAATGGTTCTTCCTGAGCATCTGTACGCATATTTGTTTGCTGTTCCTAACACAGTGAACCTTTCTGCCGTGGATGCAACCAATGAGAAATACGCCAACATCAAAAACATTCTTCTTCCCCACGACATGATTACCGAAATTCCTTTTGACAAATGGAATTGGGGACGGTATGGCGTTACCTTAACTGTCAAAGATACAGAACCGCATCCTGATGACAAACACGTTGCCTTCTTCCAAACTTTGACACAAAACAAAGTCGACTACACCGCAACCCCAGATACTGTCGTCAGGGTTAACCAATTAATCAATTCCCTTATGGAAATTATCCCTACCCAAGAAGCATACCAACCCTATCAGGATTTTGTTATGGATCTTGCCGAATGGGGACTGTTCCGCGCACCTTATTCCAACGAAAATCTGAAATCATTTATTAACCTACGTTATGGCTCCGACAAACGGATGGCAGATGCAGAATTGTTCTTTGCCAACGAAATAAAACCCGTCATAGAACGTTTAAGCCTTCTTACCATCCTCTTTGTCCAATACTCTGTCCTCAACGATCCTCTCGTTTATGATGCAATTTATCAAGCAACCATTCTTATGTATGTGAACGGATTAGAGGGCGGAGAAATCAAGCAACTTCTTTTGCAGATTGTAAGTGACTTAGGTGGCTATTTCCTCGCAGAGGATGGCGGTTTCTTCGGAGCAAATTCCATAGGCGCCGCCCATAACAGCGAATACTACATCGCCTGGATGTTCAGTTATGACAACGGCAATGACATTTATCAAACGTTTCCGTTCTAATCACTTTTGTGCATCCTGAAATTAATAGAAAAAAATGATAAAAATGTCTCTTTTTGTATAATTATACTTGACTTTTTCACCGATCCCTTATATAATATAGGCACGATATAGCATCTTGACACTTACAAAGGAGAATCATCATGGATCAATTGACGGCTTTGATTAAGCAGGAGATAAAACGACAATACAAAAGTGTGCGGAAGTTCACTGCACATCTTGACATACCTTATACAACCATTGCCAGTGCATTGAAAAACGGAGTTGGCGGTACTGCCTACGATACAGTTGTGAAAATTTGTCAGGCATTGGATATTTCTATGGTTAATTATCAGGATTCCGCATTGATTAACGAAAACACTTTGGGTGTTCTTTCTCGTTACAACGCCTTGGATGAGCAGGGCGCTCATGCGGTACGAACCATTTTGGAGATTGAAGCGGCTCGTTGCGCCGGCACACCAATCACCACCGAGTTTATTGAAACCGGTAAATAACGACTAAAAAAAGGTCTGTTCCTGTTGGAACAGACCTTTTTCTATTTTCCTTACAGAACCTCGTATTTCAGGTTCTTGCTGCTGGCATAAGCCGCCTCAATTACCTTTTGAGATGCAATGGCATCTGCGGCGGTGATGGGAACTTCACCCTCGCCTGCAACCGCTTTGCCGAATGCTTCGATTTCCTTGGTGTACATATTACCAAATTCAACCTGAACATCCAGAGACTGAATCTCGCCTCTGTCCTGACTTGCATCATAGCCTGCAGAATCATCTGCGCAGAGGACTTCGATTTCGCCGCCCTCTACCTGACCGATGGTACCTTGTGCAAAGATACTACCCTTGGTACCATAGAACTCGATCTTACACTTTGCAGCCGCATCAGGAATATTGAAGTTTGCATCCACGTAAGCTACTGCGCCATTCTCAAGCTGCATCAAGACACCGCCGGCATCCTCTACACTATAGTTGAAAATCTGGTTGCCGCAGAAACCTGCCGCCGCCTTTGCCTCTAAACCGGTGATGTAACGAATCAGGTCCACACAATGTACACCCATATCCATCATAGCGCCACCACCGGACAGCTTGATATCCTGTCTCCAGCAGTTCTCCATTTCAGGATACCAGCAGGTAAGCTGTGCTCTTGCAGAAACAATCTCACCAATCTGGCCGGACTGAACGATCTCTTTCATCTTCTGATGATAGGCGTGGAACCGCATCATAAAACCAACGCCCAGTTTTACGCCTTGGCTCTCGCAGTATGCGGCAATTTCTTCTGCCTCTTTGGCAGTGATACCAACAGGCTTTTCGATGAGGATATCCTTCTTTGCCTTTGCTGCGGCAAAAGCCTGATCCTTATGTGCGAACACGGGAGATGCAATGTATACTGCCTGAATCTCGTCGATAGCAAGCAATTCTTCGATGTTATCAAAAGCATACTTTGCACCGTACTTTTCTTTACAGCGGTCTGCGGCTTCCTTGTTGGAATCCATTACCGCAATCAGTTCTGCATTGTCTGCAAGCATCATACCGGGCAGAGTTCTTCTGTCCGCGATACCGCCGCATCCAATGACACCCCATTTAATCTTCATGGCGTAATCCTCCCTTATTTATTCTTTCTGAATTCTTCCAGCTGGTCAACATATGCTACCAGATTTTCAACGATTTCGTCAACGATCTTTTTACCCATTTCAACTGTTGCCAGTTCGGGGAAGCCCATAACGCCAACTTCGATTTCATCTCTCTGGCCAACCATTTCAACCAGGTAGGGGCTATCGAAGGGCTTGGTTCTCTTTTCGAACCAGTCCTGATCGCTCCGCATCATTCTGGCTGTGTACTCATCGTCCATTACGATTTCGTCACGAACAACTTCAGGTGCAACATACTTCATCAAAGCAGTTTCTGCCATACCTGCATGGAAGTCGTGCTCCGGCTCCATAGCAAAGCCATCCAACCAAGTCTGGGAAAGATCCCATACCTGTACCATAGACAGAGTAATCTTGTCGTTCAGTTCGGGGTTCCGACGAAGAAGCATCTGCAAGCTGTTGCTCAGAGCCGCTTTGTTATCGGTACCTGCATGACCCAAAAGAACGATAATATTCTCAAAACCGATTCTTGCAAATTCTGCACAGATTTCGGAAATGTAAAGACCAAAGGTATTGGGGCTTACGTTAATAGTACCGGTGAGGGTACCGCCGGAGAAGCAGTAGTTTACGGTAGGCGCAATTACTGCATTCAACTTGTCGCCTGCAAATTCAATCGGTTTTTCCACATTCAGGATATCGGTGATCAGGGGCAAATGATAGCCGTGCTGTTCCACAACACCGGTGGGGATAATCACAGTCTTGGTCTTGGTTGCTAAGATTTCCTTGATTTCCTTTACGGTCATATTTCTCATAGAGTATGCCATAATAATTCTCTCCTTTTATGATGTTGATAACGAGGCATAGCGATTGCTATGCCTCGTAAGTCGTTTCTTATTTGCCTGCCTGCATTTCTGCAACAGATTCCAGAACTGCATCAGCCATGTATTCCAGCTGCTCCTGGCTCAGGCCGTACAGGGGCAGGTGAGTAAATCTCTTGTAGAATACTTCCTCACAGTTAGGACAGGTCTTTGCAATCTCGTCAGAGTCGTAACCCATCTCCTGAACAATCTTGAACCGATAGAGAGGTCCAAAGTGTGCAATCTGGGTAACACCCTTTTCTTCCAGCTTCTTCTTCAGAACCTGAATGTCGCCGCCAGCCTTAGCGGGATCAATCTGGAGCAGATACAGATGGAAGGTGGGCTTAATGTTCTCGTCACCGATGTGCTGAGGAATAATTGCATCATTCTCTGCAAAACGCTCGGTCAGGTATGCAGCAGCATCACGACGAATCTTGATGATTTCTTCGTTTCTTGCAACCTGCAGAGTCAAACCAAGACCCTGAATCTCGGTAGTGGAAGCGTTGCCGGGTACGAAAGGCTTTTCCTTACCGGGAATGGGGGTAATGTTGTAGAGCCAATCCTTGATGGGGCAGGTGAAGTCCAGACCTAAGAATCTTGCTCTCTTCATATCATTCTCAAAACCGGGGATGGTGGTGGTCAGGATACCGCCCTCACCGAAAGAGGTGATGTTCTTAACTTCGTGCATGGAGAAAGATGCAAAGTCACCGATGGTACCAATCTTTCTACCCTTATACATTGCACCGAATGCGTGAGCCGCATCCTCCAGTACCAGAATGTCGTGCTTTCTAGCCAGTTCCATAATCGGATCCATATCTACAGGATAACCACCGATATGTACCGGAACGATCATCTTGGTCTTGTCGGTAATCTTCTTTGCAACGTCAGCGGGGTCCATGTTGATGGTCTTGGGGTCTACGTCTGCAAACACCAGTTTACATCCGATTGCCAAGGGATATGCCATGGTTGCAACGAAGGTGATTGCAGGTACAATAACCTCGTCGCCGGGCTTTAAGTTTGCATACTTGTATGCAATCTCAAAACCTGCAGTTGCATTGGTTACGAAAGTAGAAGTGGTGGTACCAAGGTACTCGTTACAAGCAGCCTCTGCTTCCTCTACCTTGCTGCCCAAGGACAGCTTTCCGGGAGGGGTTGCCACTGCATCCAGCTTTTTAACCTGCTCCCAAACAGCGGTGATTGCATCGTCATATTCCTTACCCTCACCCTGCATCAGGAAACGGATGATTTCCATCAAATCCTGTACATTGTAGTTTTCGCCAACCGCAGCCCAGGGGACTTTGGTAGCACCGGTGTTATACCGGAAGTCTGTTGATTTTCCCATTTTCTTTTCCTCCTTAAAATTCTGGTTCATATTGTTGTGGGAAGTCTTCCCAAATTATTTTTCGTATTTGAATATCCTTGATTTTCAGCTTGGTACAATAAGCCGAAAATCCCACCTGACCATCCAGCAGCGGATCAGGGTCAATGAGCTCGGTCACCAAAACATCATCCACTACCATAAAGGTGTGTCCCTGAATGGAGCCTGCCGTCATCCGCACCTCGGTTCCGGGTTCATACCGGTACGCCGCCGTGGTGGAATAAACCCCTCGCAGGTCACCGCCATCTTTACTGCTGTCAACAATCTTCTCGATACCGCTTTTATGCTCATACCATCCGTTCAGGCCACAGACATAGGACGCGCCGATATAATCGGTTTCCTCATTCCATCTGCCGCAGAATACTGCATTCACATCACGGGTTGCAGGCAAAACAGTGCCGATAGTAAAGCTAAACATCACATCTTCGGTAAAATGTTCTTTACTCAAAAGGATACCACCGAAGTTTCCCGGTTCTTCACCGATGATATAGCCATCCTGACAGTACCATTTTCCGGTTTTGGGGAGCCAGAAATCCTGCCAATCCTCACCGGGCTGATAATCCAAAAGAACAGGGGATTGGTCTGACAAAATCCTCTTTCCCAGCAAAAGAATATCCTTCATTCTGTCCCACCTCGCCAATTATTAATTCATAGCCTAAATAAATCATAGCATTATTTATAGGGAATGTCAACAACTTTTTCTTTGCACATTGACATTTTTTTTGATGGTTGTTATAATAATAAAGAAAAATTTATCAACGAAAGAAGATTGCTATGAACAAGCAAGTTGCTAATGTACAATTGATGCAGAAAATGAACCGATTGAAGGTACTGCAGTTTGTCCGGAAAAACCCCGATGCTTCTCGCCCTGTCATTGCGGCAGAGACCGGTCTGTCTCTCCCCTCCATCACCAACATCGTTTCCTACCTTTTAGAAATTGGAATTTTGCAGGAGAACGGATTGGAACAGGTCAGTCGGGTAGGCCGAAAAAGCACCTTGCTTCGGTTTTCTGCCTCGGCTTATGATTTGATTTGTATTTATTTAGACGAGAAAAATGCATGGATTGTCCGTACCGACTTGGAGGGAAACCCAAAAGAAAAAGTTTCCCTGACCATCAAAAAGCATTCTCCCGAACAGAGCCTTGAGGAGCTTTGTAATGCCACCGTTTCCATGGTGAAATCCTGCCCTGACGGCAGCATTCTTGGCATCGGCGTTGCCATTTCCGGCTTGGTTCTTTCAGGAAGCCAGTTTATTATGTCCTCCCGTTTGAAATGGAAATCCTTTGATATTAAAGATATGCTGGAGGAACAAACGGGCATACCTGTTTTCTTAGATAACGTTTCACTCCTTCGGGCGGTCTGGTATTTCTCCAAAAAGACGCCCCAACCTGACGACAACATGCTCTTTCTGGATATGGAAAACGGTATCGGTGCGGTTCAGTATGCCGGAGGTGTGATTCAATCGTCCACCTTGGGTGAAATCGGTCACACCACCGTAGAGCGGGACGGACTTCCCTGTTTCTGCGGAAACCGAGGATGTTTGGAGGCTATGTGCTCCCCCAAGCGACTCCTTTCTTTATACGAATCCACCGGCGAGGAGCCTTTGACCTCCCTTTCGGATATGGAGAAACTGTATCAGGAAGGTCATAATGCCGCCGTCTTTTCCATGCAGGAATGTGCCACCTATTTAGGTATCGGTCTCGCCAATCTGGTGAACCTCTTTAATCCCTCGGTGATTGTTATTAACGAAGGTGACTTTAAGGATTGTCCCTCCCTTCTCACTTTAGCAGAAGCCGAACTTCGTAAGCGTGCATACCTCTCCCTTTCGGAACACTTAACCATTGATAAAATTAACGAAACGGAAGAGAATACCGTTTGCGGAACTGCCTATCACCTTTGCAATAAGCTTTTTGACATCTCTTTCCCCGGAAACATCATTGAATAACAAAAAAGAATCCGCTTATACGGATTCTTTTCTATATGCAACGGGCGTCCTCCCCGTTACTTTTTTAAACACCTTATAAAAATACGAGGAGTCACCATATCCTACCTTCTCTGCAATCATCTCAATGGCGTCTTTGTTTTTTCTCAAAAGTTCCATCGCTTTTTCCATTCGCTTTTGGGTAATATATCCGCTTACGGTATTGTTGTAATACTGATGAAAGCATTGATACAGCCGATTCTTAGAAACAAAAAAAATCCGACACAACCCCTCAATTGTCAAAGGTTCGTTCAAATGTTCTGCAATATACTCTCCGGCTAAGGTTGCCAACTCCTCCGAGGTAATCAGAATCATCTCTTCTTCGATAATTCTGGTAATCATCGCACCTACAATTCGGGTAGCGCTCTCCATCTGTTCCAGACTATAGAGCGGCAATTGTGTGTAACTCTCCCGCAGTTGAGGAATCAACTCTTGTGGCAGTTGCTTTGCAATAACAGAAAAGTCTTCCACCTTTCTCACCTGACCCATAATAATGTAGCCAACAATTTCACCCTTGACCACTACCGGAAGCGCCGCATCCAACAGTCCCGCATAACAAATGTGAATTACCGGTTTTCGTGTATTGGCACACTCTTTTAATATCTTTTTATCATATTCATTACATCGGTGATTCCAACAACTTTGAAGTAATCTGCAAAAGGGTTTTCGCACCAGAACCTGATCCGTAACACCCTTGTATTCCCGATCAAGAAGATTAATGGAGATTCCCGTAATCTGATAAAAATCCTCAATCATCTGATTCAGTTTTTCCATATCATATTGAATTTTCATCAAACCCCTCCTCTTTCTCGTCATTATACTCCCCAAAACTTCCGTTGTAAAGATAAAACTGAAAAATATTTTCCGTAGGAAGATTTTACAGTTTTAAAAGAAGATATTGCATTGCGGTGCTTTGAAAATATCGGTATACTGAATACAACTTTCAAACTATGAGGTGCATTACCATGTATAAATTA
>JAZRQC010000056.1:0-6782 GCA_045649565.1 Ructibacterium sp. | reverse complement strand
AAAGCCTCCCAACCGGGAGGCTTCTTTTTATCTGTTCAAAATCAGTTTTGTGAGTTCAACCGGCTCCACAATCTTGCCATCCTTGTAAACTCTCATGTTACCGGATGCAATCTCGTCGATGAGGATAACCTCGTCGTTGTTGTAACCGAACTCAAACTTGATGTCCCACAGATCCAAACCGATGGTCTTCAGGTCATCTGCAACAATCTGGGTAATCTTCAAGGTCTGCTCTTTCATGCTCTTGAACATCTCTTCGCTCATAACGCCCAGTGCAGCCAGACCTTCGGAGGTTACCAGAGGATCGCCCAGTGCATCGTTCTTGAAGGTACATTCTACATAACCACCGGGGATGGGGGTGCCATCTTCCATATATTCACCGTAACGACGGATGAAGCTACCGGTTGCAACCAGTCTGCAGATAACTTCCAGACCATGGCCGAACACCTTACCGGGAAGTACTTCCATGGTAGCCTTCTCCACATCGGCACTTACGTAATGGGTCTTGATGCCTGCCTTCTTCAGCAGATCGAAATAGTAAACGGAAGTTCTCAGGTTCGCCTTACCAATACCCTCGATTTTCAAACCAACCGAATTCTCACCGGGATCGAATACGCCGTCTTTACCGGTACAATCGTCCTTGAATTCCAGCATAACATTGCCGTTATCCAGGCTGTATACGTCCTTGGTTTTGCCTTCGTAAATCTTTTTCATCTCAAAAACCCCTTTTCGTTTATTTTTCAGAATACGACTATTTTATCACAAAATTTTCTCCTTGTAAATAAAAAAGACACCAAAAGGGCATCTTTTTTTTATTTTCTTTTTGGTTCTTTCTACAGAATGAACCGTTCATAAGCCAAAATCTTCTCTCCTGCCAAGGGGTTGTAAGGGGAAATCTCCCTTTTCTCCTCCTGTCGAGGCGCAATGGGATCACTCATTAAAAAATACTTCAAAGCATCATAGAGATGGTCTTCCTGACGGGTATCCACATCCTCAGGGTTCACCGAGTCATATCGAAGCCCGGGAAGAGTTCTGATCATATTCCGACAATGATCAAACACGTAGAGCATGGGAATCCCCTCTCGGTCAAAAGCCAGACGATAGTGCACCTGCATTTTTCCTGCTAAGCGATCGTTTTTTCCTTTTTCGAAAAAGACCCCTTCTCGTTCCATCATTTCGGCAATGCTTCCTTCCGAAGATCCGGTAGCATTCCAGATGGCAGGGTCGGCATAGCCGGTAATGCTCAGTCCTTCATCCTCTCTTTCCTCTATCTCCCGAATCTCCTTGGCAATCCGCTGTGCCGTCCACCGAACACCGGTGTCGGGAGTGCCGGTACAGCCGTACAGTTCCCGATAGAGGTAGGCTCGTCCGTCCTGATCCACCGCGAACCAACAGACCGCAAAGGGTTTGGCATAACCAAAGTCAAAGGTACGGAATCTCCGCCACTCCTTAGGAACCGCAAAGGGTTCTATCACGTGAGTATACCGCCTTGTTTTGTAGCCTTGGGGATTGTTCTGCCATTCGGTAAATACCTGTCCGTCAAAAATATCCCACTGTCCGTAAAGGAGCGCCTTCTTCTCGGCCTCAGGCAATTGCTCCAGTCGTTTTTCGTACCCCTTGTCCGCCCGCATCAAAAAGATATTATCCTGGACAAAAGACGGAATAAAGATCCGTGTGGCGCCGGTTTTTTCATCCACAAAAACCTCACCCGGTTTCTGCCCGTCGATGAACCGTCGTTTCACCCAACCATGACCGATACCACCGGGGTTGGTGCTGGACTTAATCTGTTTGGGATAATGATTCACTCCTCGGATACGGGAAAGCAGATAGGTGTACTGCTCCTCGGTAAAATGGGTCAACTCATCAAATCGTACCACATCGTATTCTGCACCCTGATACCGAAGCACATCCTTTTCGGCACTACAGTATCCAAACTCAATCACCGAGCCG
This sequence comes from Ructibacterium sp., assembly GCA_045649565.1. Taxonomy (GTDB): domain Bacteria; phylum Bacillota; class Clostridia; order Monoglobales; family Monoglobaceae; genus Ructibacterium. Next base: position 4,835 of record JAZRQC010000056.1, on the reverse strand, counting down.
TTCATAAACTCCCACAGATGCTTACTGCCCGAATACTTGGCAACCTCTTTGGGATAAAATTGCAGGGATGTAAAGATGATGGAATGTTCCAGTTCAGGGAAGGTTCTTCGCAAAATTAATTGTCGGCTTTTGGGGTAGGTCAAGGCATAGACCAGCGCATCCACCAATTGTCCGTAGGACTTACCACCGCCTGCCGCACCACCAAAGAGAACCTCATCGGCATCCGCATCCAAAAACTTCTTTTGGGTGGCGGTCAAATCCAAGTCAAGTTTTACCTTTGCCATACCGCCACCTCACTCTCCCACCACACGAATGGTGACCTCCAGTTCAACCTTTCCGTTGTCCTCGGCCTCTTCCACCTCTTTGGCAAGAATCTCCTTTGCCGCCGAAAGTTCCACTCGTTCGTTACCGCAATGCAAGAGCTCCCTGAGTTTTTCCGTTGCCTGCTCCCGGGATTCTTTTTTCTTCCCGCAGTTCTCCTCGGACAACAAAATCACCTCCCAGTTCTACGCCAACCAACCGTTCCAATGCCTGATTATGAATCCGAATGGCCTGACGGCGACTGTAATGCACATAAAACTCCATGGCATCCCAAGAAATTCCACGCAGATATCGTGCCGTAAAAATCATTCGTTCATCCGGATCCAACAGGTCAAGCAACCGATCCATCTGCAGGGTCAGTTGCTTCAGTTCACCCTGCAAACGGAGAACCTGACCACCATAATAGGCGGCATATTTTTCTCCTAAGGTTCCCATCTGTCTGTTGTTCAGTAACAACTCTTTATAAAACATCGTCTTCAATTCCAGTTCTTTCTTCAGGAGAGGAAGCCCTCTCAGCCACTTTTTTGCGTCGTCTGCCGTTTTAAATTTCATGGTTTTCCTTCCTTTCTCTCAATTAAAATTCTTATCGTTTCAAAAGTCCTTCGTTAGAGTTCCCGAATCTCATAATAAGAGTGACAACAATCCATATCGCAGAACATTCCGTCTGCCGCGGCAACCAGATGATCCATCCGGTCGTACAGAAGTCCTCCGCAATAACTGCACTCTCCGATTCGTCTGGGTTCTGACAAGTAATTCAGGTCCCCCAACCTTTCCATCTTCAAAATATCGGGGTGTGTCATTCTTTTTCCTCCTTTTAACACTTCATTTTCCATTTGCCATCATTTCCCAATATTTTGACCTTTGTAATCTTATTATACAACAAAGATTTTGTTTGTCAATAGATAAAAAAACGAATATTTTGTTGTTTTTTCTCTTGTCAAGTAGAAAAATGTATGATACAATAGTCAAAAGAGGTGAAACTATGGCAAATTTATATATCAGTCAACAATTAAAAGCCGCCAGAAAGGCTGCCGGTCTGACCCAGCGGGACGTTTACCAATGGCTGGGGGTGGGACAATCCACCTTTAGCGCATGGGAGACAGGACAAAGCGAGCCTGCCATCGGCATTTTCTTAAAACTTTGTCAAAAGTATGGGATACGGGATATTGTGGGATACTTTATCCCGGAATCGGCCCTGCCGGACGGAAACGCTTCCATTAGTCCTGACTTCCTGAACAAACTCCGTTCCCTTTCCCCACGGGGACGGGAGGCAGTAGAAAACTGTCTGGAGTTTGAATATCGTCAGGCTAAGCAAAAGCGGATTCCCTTCTGTGTACCAAGACTAATCCCCCTCTATACTCAGACCGCAACGGCAGGTCTTGGTAGTTTTCTTGAGGGTACCGATGCAGAACTTGTGGAACTGGATGCCCCTGAGGATGCGGATTTTGCCATCCGCATTTCCGGAGACAGTATGGAGCCTTTGATTCATGATGGCCAGATTGTGTATGTCCGCAAACAACAGGATCTCCGTTCCGGAGAAATCGGCATCTTCCTTTACAACAACGAAAGTTACTGCAAACTCTGGGATGTAAAAACCGGTTCTCCGAAACTGGTCTCCTTAAACGCCGCTTATCGTCCGATCATTTTGACTTCTTTTGATGATTTGGTGGTTTGCGGTAAGGTATTGCTTTGATTTGGGTGTGGCTCTGCCACACCTTTATTTTTTGCCAGACCTTCCAACAACTTCTCCTTGCCGTCAATGTGCATTCCCTCAATCAAAAGTGCCGCCGCATCTGCCATTTGCGGTTGGAAAACGCCCATCTTCCAAAGCTCGGTCATGGTCTGATTCTGGGCAATCCGATTGTAAGGATTGCTCTTTTCCGCACTGATTGCCACATCCAGTTCGATGGGTCGACCATCCTCTTTCATGGCATGGTTGGAAAACCGAACATAACTGCGACTTCCGTCAAAGCCGTCCACCCGATAGGTTCTGGGTTGGTCATAAAACTGTTTCATCAGTTCAAGACAGAGAGAAACAACCTCTTTGTAAGCATTGTACCCCTCCGCAATCAAGTCACGGCTGAGTTTTTCACCTGCCTGCTGAAGTGCCACAATGGCAGAATATGCAGTAACACCACCATAGGTTCCTCCTTGCTGGAAGTCACGGTTTCCTGCAATTTCCTTTAGTTCCTCAATCTTGTTCTGGCGATGCTGAATGATAAAACTATGAAGGGGTTTTGCCTGCAGTTCCCGAATATTCTCCTCTCCTACCGAGCCTGCCACATGGATGATGTCCTTGGACAAATCCGAAAGTTCGTATTCGTTCAGACCGCCATTATCCTTAATCATAAACCGCGTCTTACCCGAAATCATAGCGTTTCGGCTAATGAGGGCATCCATCTTATCAATATAAAGTTGGGGGCTTTTGATGATATCCACCAAGCCAAATCCTACGGGGCTGTCCTCGTCGGGGTACATGACGTCCAGCACAAAGGGATATTTGCCGTGGGCATAAATTCCCTCCTCGCTCCGATCCTCCGAGGCATCTAAAATCTGACTGCCGCAGAACTTAATCAGTTCCAAGGTCTGCTTGTCTCCCCTTTGCTTTTTGTAGTAGCAATCCACCACCAGCACCTTGTTTTTGGTAATATCCTGTGTGGTGGTGTTCTGCATATCGTCATAGGTCTGAATCTCCATGGCGGTATCACCGCTGATTTGGTCTTTCAGGCGAGGATACTGATGTTGTAGTTCCGTCACATCACAAAGGGCGGTGAGGAAGAGGAATCGACTTTCCTGAATATCGGTAATTCCCGGTTCCCAGAACAGGTTCAACAAGTCAATCTTTCGGATATCAATCTCTCCCAATCCGCCGCGCAACCGAGGATTGAAGAATACCCCGTAACAGGCAGCACCATTTTTCAACTTATACCACCATGCACGACTGTAGGTACGACGAAAGTTACACAAATCCAACTGAATGGGAAGAATTTTGGTAAAGGTTTCGGCAATTTCCCGATCCTTCTCCTCCCGCTCCAGAATATTAGGGGATGGGTAGTTGTCAATGGCATCTGCATGCTTATTGGCAATGGCATTGAACAGATACGGTGTGGTGGGAGATTGCATCTCCTCGCTCTGCTCGCTTTGATAGCGAGATTTAAACCATCGATTGTTCTCGATAATCCGATGATCAAACTGCTTTTTGTGTTCCTTGTAACGGAGAAACTCCTCCGTTACCAAGGAGAAAAACTCCTGAGATATCTTTCCGCTATAGTTACTTTGTTTCATTTTGATTCCTTCCTTTCCTATTTAATAAATCCCCGATTGGGAATCTTCCGTTTTCTTCTCCAATGCATCCACACGGGTCAAGAGAGAACTGATCCCCGATTGCAGATCGGTTAAAACCCGATTGGTATCCACGCCGTTGATCAGCACACGATTTCCCGACAACCACAACTCTCCTGAACCTTCCCAGAAGTTAATATGGGGCGCATACCCCACCAGTCCCATCATGGCATGCCCCTCATCCTTTTGCACCTTAAAGGAGCCGTTGGTGTAAACCACGCCGTTGATGGTCGTACTATCCTCTCCGTTTCCTGCGCCTAAAACCAAGTAGGCAGAACCGTCATCTCCCACCGACATGCCAACTTTCTGCAGACGATTTTGTTCCTTATCCTGCATAATCTTAATACCTGTCTGGTCCATCTGGGCAAAAACTCCTCCCACCTTCTCCTGATAAGCAAGACTTCCTGTTCCGATTACGGTTGAGGAATAGATGTTGGAACTCTCTACCTGTCCCGAAAAAATGGCATTTCCCTCGCTGTTGATAGAAACCGTCGGTTGTCCTGCCTGATTGCAAAGAATAAAATGGAACTTTCCGTTTTTCTTGTCATAAGAGGCAAGGAATCGATCATAGTTTTTATCACGAATCACAATCTCCGAGCCCGAAATCTCCAACTGATTTCCTCCATCCGACACCGACACCTTCTCGGTGTCCACCGACCCTGTCACCAACTTGTCCGCAGAGAGAGCACCGATCTGGGCGTTTTGTATGGAAGCGGTGGTGGTGTCAATATTCTCTGCCTTGACACTTCCTGCCTCAATCACGTTCCCTGCATCCAAATTGTGAAACAGATAGGTCAGTTCATCAATCAGGGCAGTCCCCCACTCTTTGAGTTTTTTGATATCCGCTTGGGTATCTCCTGTCAGATTCGGGGGAATGGGTGTTGTTACATTTGGCATACTTGTTTCCTCCTTGTTTTTTTGATTTTGTGCTTTCATTATATTGGTTTTTTAGTGTCATGGAGTGCCATCCTGCTTTGTATGTTACATTTCTGTATAAAATAAAGGAAACTTCTTGACTTTTACCACCTTTGGGTTTATAACAAAAGAAAAAACACGGAAATCCCCGTGTTTTAACCTATGAAATTTTCGTTACTCTGTTCGTGATTCTATAACAGAAAGGATTGGTGCCTTATGGGAAAGTTGCTTAAACTCCTCCCCAAGAAATACCGATG
>JAZRQC010000055.1:0-43175 GCA_045649565.1 Ructibacterium sp. | reverse complement strand
CCGTTGGTCTGGAAACAGGAACGGTCAGTCCTGATGACCAGTTCAGTTGTTCCGGAGCTCAGCAGGTGCTCAGTGAAAGAATCCATTGCGCCAATCGGGATGGACACGGAACCCAAACCTTTGCACAGACGGTACAAAACTCCTGTAACCCCGGCTTTATTCAAATCGGGCAGAAAATCGGAAGAGAGAGTTTCCTGACCGGTGTTCGGGCGTTTGGTTTCTTTGAAAAAACCGGCATTGAACTCCCCGGCGAAGCGGTAGGTGCAGGGTTTAGCTTAGGTGCTTTTACCGAACTGGATTTGGCAACATCCTCCTTCGGTCAGTCTATTACAGTAACCCCTCTGCAGATGATTACCGCATTCAGTGCGGTAGCGAATGGTGGTAAACTTTATAAACCCCACTTGATTAAGGAGATTGTAGATTCCAATAATATTGTAGTAAGTAAGAATGAGCCGGAACTGGTTCGTCAGCCTATTTCTGAGGAAACCAGCATGGTAATGCGAGAGGTTCTGGAATCGGTAGTATCCCAGGGCGGTGGTAAGAACGCTTATCTTGCCGGCTATCGAATTGCAGGAAAAACCGGTACTTCGGAGAAAATCCCTCGTGGTAACGGAAAATATGTTGCATCTTTTATCTCTTTTGCACCGGCAGATGACCCGCAGGTAGCATGTCTTGTTATCCTGGATCAGCCTGCTATGGGTATGCCCTATTATGGTGGTACCATTGCGGCGCCGGTTGTAAAGAATATTATGGAAGAAACATTGCAGTATCTGGGTGTTCAACCGAGATATACGCAGGAAGAAAAAGAATTTGTTGATATCGAGGTTCCGGATTTGTCCGGAAAGACCAAGGCGGAAGCACAGACCTTGCTGAGCGAAGCAGGATTCCAACTCCGCATTAAGGGTGACGAAGAAAGTGTGATTGTGGATCAAATCCCCAAGGCACACACCAGATTATCTTCAGGCGCAACCATTGTGGCGTACATGAAAGATAGCAAGGCAGAGCGGAATGTGGTAGTTCCCCATGTGGTAGGCGAGAGCGCGTCTACTGCTTCCACCATGATTCAAGAGGCAGGACTCAATGCGAAAGTTCGTGGTGTGCCCGGTGGCGGAGCGGCTGTATGCAGCGGTCAGTCACCTAAGGCAGGAACCATTGTAGAACCGGGAACGGTGATTACGGTGGATTTCACCTATCAGGGGGCAATTGAGTAGAAGCAACCAAAGAAAAGACAGAGCAAGACTGTGTTAGAGGAGGGTAATCGATGAAAGTTTCAGAGTTATTACAAGGCGTTGAGGTAAAAGAAATCATCGGAAATAAAGATGCTAATGTTACCGGAGTTTCCTTTGACTCCAGAGCGGTGCAAACGGGGAATCTCTTTGTATGTATCAGTGGATTCGAAAGTGACGGTCATGCCTATGCGCCTATGGCCATCGAAAAGGGTGCCACCGTGCTTGTGTGCGAAAAGGACCTGCGCGAGTTGGGGGCTACCTGTATCATTGTGGAGAACTCCCGTGCGGCATTGGCACAGATTGCCGCCAATTATTACGGACATCCCGAACAAAAGTTTTGTTTGATTGGTGTTACAGGTACCAACGGAAAGACTACCGTAACCTATTTGATTAAGTCGGTGCTGGAAGCCATGGGAAAGAAGGTTGGCTTGATTGGTACCAATCAGAACATGATTGGCAATGAAGTAATCCCCAGTAAACGGACCACACCGGATTCTCTGGAATTGATGCGCTTATTTGCCAGAATGGCAGATTCAGAGGTGGATTATGTTGTGATGGAGGTTTCCTCTCACTCTTTGGTATTGGATCGTGTTACGGCGTGTACCTTTGATGTGGCAGGGTTTACCAATATTACACAAGATCATCTGGATTTCCATAAGACCATGGAGGAATATCTGGAGGCGAAAGGGATTCTCTTTCGCATGGCACGGCATGGTGTTATCAATGCAGATGATGAAAGCGTTGCTCGTCTGCGGGAAGTTTCCACCTGTGAGAAATTGATTGCCTACGGAGAAAGTGCAGAGAGTGATATGCAGATTTCTCATGTGGAATTGAAGGAAAACGGAGTATTCTTTGATTTGACTTACGATGGAAAGACACATTTTGTTGAATTGGGAATACCGGGAAAGTTCTCTGTATATAATGCCTTGACAGCGTTGGGATGTCTTGCTATGGCAGGAATCCCCTTGGAGGATGCAGTTCGGTGCCTGAAAAAAGCGCGGGGCGTAAAAGGTCGTGTGGAACTGGTGGAAACCGGCAGAGACTATAGTGTGATTATTGACTATGCACATACACCCGACGGGTTGGAAAATGTGATTCGTACCATTCGCGGATTCGCCAAAGGAAGAGTGATTACCCTCTTTGGTTGCGGTGGTGATCGGGATAAGACCAAACGTCCCAAGATGGGTAAGATTGCATCGGAGTTGTCGGATGTATCAATTGTAACATCCGATAACCCCAGAAGTGAGGATCCCAAGGCAATCATCGAGGATGTGCTTGTGGGCGTCATTGATGGCGGCGGTGAATACAAGGTAATCCCCAATCGGTTCGATGCCATTGAGTATGCTTTGGATTTTGCTCAGAAGGATGATGTGGTATTGCTTGCAGGAAAAGGCCATGAGACCTATCAGATTCTGGCAGACAGAACCATCACTTTTGATGAAAGAGAAATTGTTCGGAAACTTTTGGATGCTCCTATGGGCGAATAGAAAGAGAGAAGGGAATCAACTGTGGAAGTAATAATGACCATTCAGCAGGCGGCAGATGCCATGCAGGGCGTTTGCAGAGCTTGTAATCAGGATGCGATGGTTGCATCGGTGTCCACCGATACCAGAACCATTCAGGAAGGTGCTTTGTTTTTTGCATTACGTGGCGAGCAGTTTGACGGACATAAGTTTGTTCAGAATGCTGTGGAAGCAGGGGCTGTTTGTTGTGTTGTAGCAGAGGATAGCCGGGTTCCGGAAGATGTTCCTGCCATTGTGGTAAAGGATACCTTAGAGGCTCTCGGCAAATTAGCCGGAGCATATCGGGATCGGTTCTCCATCCCGGTAATTGGTATTACCGGAAGCGTAGGTAAGACATCCACCAAGGAAATGATTGCGTCGGTTTTGAAACAGACCTACAATACCCACATGACAGAGGGTAATTTCAATAACGAAATCGGTCTTCCTCTAACCGTTTTTCAGTTGGCGCAGGAACATGAGACTATGGTATTAGAAATGGGAATGAGCCATTTTGGAGAAATTTCCAAACTGACACGGATTGCCAAGCCGGAAATGGCGGTGATTACCAATATCGGTGTTTCGCATATTGAGAATCTGGGAAGTCGGGAAGGAATCTTAAAAGCAAAACTGGAGATTCTGGAAGGTTTGCAAATGGACGGCACGGTGGTTCTCAATGGTGACGATGATCTCCTTTGGGGGGCTCGTGGAGAACTGGAGTGCGAGACATTATATTACGGTATTGAAAATTCTGCCTGTGATTTGGTAGCAAAAAACGTATGTACATATTCTGACAGTACCACCTTCTCCTGCAAGATAGAAGGGGTCGAATATGATTTCTTGATTCGGGTTCCCGGAATACATCATGTGTACAATGCCTTGGCGGCAATTCTGGTGGGACTGAGGAATCGGGTTCCCATGACGGAGGTTCAAAAGGGTGTCCGTGCCTTTGTGCCCAACGGATTGAGACAGACCATGATTGAACTTCCCGGTATGCGAGTGATTCGGGATTGTTATAACGCAAGTCCTGATTCCATGCGTTCGGGTCTGTCGGTACTTCAATTGACAGAGGTTTCGGGACGGCGTGTTGCTTGTCTGGGTGACATGCTGGAACTTGGAGAGATTTCCGAAAAGGCTCATTATGACGTGGGTAAATTGGCAAAAGAGATGGGTGTGGATTGCCTGCTTGCGGTGGGTAACGCCGCTCGCGGAATTGCCAGAGGTGCCGTAGATGCAGGGATGAATCCCGATCAGGTATATACATTTGATAATAACCCGGAACTTTGTGCACGTCTTGCGGAACTTCTGAAAGAGGATGATGTGATTCTGGTGAAGGGATCCCGGGGTATGCATCTTGAAGAAGTTGTGGATGCAATTGTAAAACTGAGAGAAAAATAGGAAGGTAGGGCATGGTTATGGAAATGTTATGGATTGGCGGACTTTGTTCGTTTCTTGTGGCGGTTCTTTGCGGTAAGTGGTTGATTCCCCTTTTGCATCGGCTGAAGTTCGGTCAGGAAATTCGTGAGGAAGGCCCCAAGTGGCATGAGAAAAAATCAGGAACTCCTACCATGGGCGGATTTATCTTTTTGATTGGTATTGTTGTAGGTCTTGCTCTGACCGTAGCATGGGGACTTTTGAGCAAGAGAGGCTCCTTTGATTTCGGTGTTTTGGGAATTCTTCTGGGTATGATGCTGGCCTATGGCGCCATCGGATTTGTGGATGATTATATCAAGGTCATCTTAAAGCGGAATTTAGGTTTGACTGCGGCACAGAAATTCGGATTACAGTTGCTGGTTGCAGTTGGCTTTGTTGCATGGGCGGTATTAAGCGGAAGCATCCAACCGCAGGTTTCCATTCCCTTTACGGATATCAGTTGGAATTTTGGATGGTTGTTCATTCCCTTTGCGGTTTTGGTGATTGTGGCTACGGTAAACAGCGTAAATCTGACAGATGGTCTGGATGGTTTGGCCACCTGTGTTACCTTGGTTGTGGCACTGTTCTTCTTGCTTTTGACCACGGTCGGCGGCATTGAGAATACCTGCGTGGCATTGTTCGCTGCGACACTTCTTGGCGGATTGGTGGGATTCCTGCTTTATAATCGGTATCCTGCAAAGGTATTCATGGGAGATACAGGTTCACTGGCTTTGGGTGGTGCCATCTGTGGTATGGCACTCTTGTTGGAGCAACCCCTTGCCTTGTTGATTGTAGGATTTGTTTATGTAATGGAATCCTTATCTGTGATTTTGCAGGTAGCATCCTTTAAAATGACAGGAAAGAGAATTTTTAAAATGAGTCCCATTCATCATCATTTTGAGATGTGCGGATGGAAAGAGACAAAGATTGTGGCAGTCTTTACATTGGTTACTGCGGTGCTTTGCGGTCTGATGTATTTCTTTGGTTAAAAAGGAGAGGAGGAGTCTTTTGTGACTCGTCGGGATAAATTTGGGAAAAAACACGAAAAAGCGCTGGAAATTTTGGCGATGAAAGATGATTATCGTGAGAGAAAACCCCATGAAGGAAAGACGATTTTCGGATTTCATATTATAGAAGATGAGCCGGATTACACGTTTTTGCTGGTAGTAGGACTCCTGCTTGCCTATGGATTGGTGATGCTTTTCAGTGCAGGAAGCGCCAGAGCGTTCGCCAACTTTGGCGATAGTCTATGGTATTTCAAAAACCAGCTGGTGGGTGCATTACTTGGCAGTGCGGCCATGTATGTGTTTTCTGTGGTTGATTACCATGACTGGGGACGCTTTGCCTTTGCCGGGTTGGTGATAAGTGCTGTATTACTTCTTTTGGTACTGGTTCCCGGGTTGGGTACCACCAGAAATGGTGCAACCAGATGGTTGGCAGGTTTCCAGCCTTCAGAGGTTGCTAAGGTTGGTGTAATTCTGTTCTTCTCTTTTAGTTTGTCTAAGAATCAGAAATTATTGCCTGATTTCCTCCACGGATTCCTACCCTATATTGGGGTTTTGGGCGTTTTTGTAATATTGCTTTGGTTCGAGCCGCATATGTCGTGTATCATTTTGATGGGCTTTACCGTGGCGGTACTTTTGTTTGCGGCAGGCGCGAAGCTAATGCATTTTGTTATTATTGGTATTCCGGCTGTTTTAGGTTTGATTATTGGTATCATCATGGAACCCTACCGTCTTGCTCGTGTTGTTTCCTTCCTGGATCCCTTTGCGGATAAGCAGGGTGACGGATGGCAGGTAGTCCAATCCCTGTATGCCATTGGTTCAGGCGGTATTTTTGGTTTGGGCCTTGGACAGAGTCGTCAGAAATATCAATCACTTCCTGAGCCTCAGAACGACTTTATTTATTCTGTTTTGTCAGAGGAATTGGGATTGTTGGGTGCGGTTATTTTGATTCTTATGTTTGCATTTCTGGTTTATCGGGGAACCAAGATAGCCCTGAAGGCTCCTGATTTGTTCGGAAGTTTATTGGTGACCGGCATTGTCAGTATTGTAGGTGTTCAGGCTCTTTTGAACATTGCGGTTGTAACCGCATCGGTTCCTGCAACCGGTATGCCTCTGCCCTTCTTCAGTTACGGCAGTACGGCATTGATTATCACCATGGCAGAAATGGGAATTGTATTGAATGTTTCCAGACAATCAAAATTGTTGTAGGGAAAGGCAGGTAGAAATCATGCGGTTAGTATTTACCGGAGGCGGAACGGCAGGACATATTAATCCTGCTCTTGCCATTGCCAATCACTTTTGCGAGAAAGAACCGGGGTGTGAGGTATTGTTTGTGGGAACCAAAGAGGGTCTTGAGACCGGTTTGGTGCCCAGAGCCGGATACCCCATTGAGTATATTAAGATTCATGGATTTGAACGGAGTCTGACCATGGAGAACCTTCGGAATCTTGCAGAGATTCCGGGGGCAATTCTTGCTGCCAGAAAGATATTGAAGAAGTTCAAGCCGGATGCGGTGATTGGGACCGGTGGGTACGTTTGCGGTCCTGTTTTGTATGCGGCGGCACAGTTGAAGATTCCCACCTTGGTTCATGAATCCAATGCGTTTCCCGGAGTGACCACCAAAATTCTGTCAGGCAAGGTAGATACAGTTGCACTGGGCGTGGAAGATGCCAAGCAATATCTTCCCAAAACAGAGAATGTTTTGGTTACGGGAACACCCTTGCGGGCGTCTCTGTTGGAGACACAACCGGCAGCTGCCAGACAACAACTGGGTCTTGACGAAAGACCTTTTTTGGTTTTCTTTGGCGGTAGTTTAGGCGCGCGGGACTTTAACCGTACCGTTGCGGAGTGGATTGGACAGATTGCGGCAGAAGGAAAATACCAAATCCTCATGGGAACGGGAAAGAACAATCAGTATGATGAGGTTATGGCTCGTTTTTCGGAAAATGGTGTAGATATTGCCCAATTCCCTCATGTGAAAGTATGCGAGTACATCTACAATATGGATGTTGTTATGGCGGCGGCAGATTTGGTAATCAGTCGTGCCGGAGCAAGCACCTTATGTGAATTGACGGCATTGGGGAAAGCATCCATACTGGTTCCGTCTCCTTATGTAACGGGAAACCATCAGGAGCACAACGCCCGAGCGGTAGAACGTGGGGGCGGTGCCAAGGTTATTTTGGAAAAGGAATTCAAGCCGGAGGTGCTGGATGAAGTTGTTTCCCAATTGACCGGGAATATGGATTGCTTGAAGGCAATGCAGGAAAATGCGGCAAAGATGGGGCATATTGATGCCTTGGATGTGCTGTATGGAGAAATCAAGAAAAAGATAGAACAGAAACAGAGATAAGGACTTGCACAGCCCTCTCCCAAGGACATATGATAGAATGTAACGTTGGGAGGTGCAGAGGTTGCGTAGGCTTACCATTCATGGCGGGAAACCGCTGCGAGGAGAAATTTCGGTTCAGGGTTCTAAAAATGCGGTTCTGCCCATTTTGGCGGCAACATTGTTGACCAATGAAGTGTGCGAAATCAGGAACTGTCCCGATTTATCCGATGTACGAGTAGCACTTCAGATTCTGGAAAATTTGGGATGTCAGGTTTCTTATGACGGAGAAACGGCGCGGATTCATCCGGAGCATGCATACGGTAGTGAGATTCCTGACCACCTGATGAGAAAAATGCGTTCTTCAGTGATGTTTTTGGGCGCCATACTCGGCAGAAACCGAGAGGCGTGTATCGGCTACCCCGGTGGATGTGAATTGGGCGCAAGACCCATTGATATTCATCTGCGATCCATGACCCGTTTGGGTGGCTTTTTTCAGGAGGATGGCGGATACATCCGATGTCGAATGGAACGCTATCAACCCCAGACTATTACATTGATGTTCCCCAGTGTGGGAGCAACAGAGAACATGATGATGCTCTGTGCATGTATGGAGGGGGAGACGGTGTTGGTACATCCGGCAAGGGAGCCGGAAATTGTAGACTTACAAAATTTTCTCAATGCTATGGGTGCCGATATTGCAGGTGCCGGAAGTGATTGTATTCGGATTCGGGGTGTTAAAAAACTTCACGGATGCAGTTTCTCGGTTATCTCGGACAGAATCGTGGCGGCAACCTATGCTTGCAGCATTGTGGCGGCAGGGGGAGATTTGATTTTAGACGGAGCGGAGCCGGAACATATGCGATTGTTTTTGGCAATTCTTCGGGATATGGGCGTGCAACTTCGGGAAGAAGGAAATCGACTTCGGGTTAGGTTCCGAGGACGCCCCGGAGCAATTCCCTTGATCAAGACCTTGCCCTATCCGGGATTCCCTACAGATATGCAACCGCTACTGATGGCGGCGTTGTTGAAAAGTCGAGGGAGTACGGTCCTGAACGAAACGATTTTTGAAAATCGCTTTCGTCATGCAGGAGAGTTTATGCGGATGGGCGGAGATGTGCAGGTGGAAGGAATCGGCGCAGTTGTGCATGGTGTCGGGAAACTGCACGGTGCAGACGTTTGTGCCACCGACTTGCGAGGCGGTGCAGGGTTGGTCATTGCGGCTCTGGGCGCTGAGGGGAAAAGTCGCATCGAAGGAATAGAACATATTGAGAGAGGATACCTTTTCTTGCCGGAATATTTGAAAAAACTGGGCGGCGAGGTAATGATAGAAGAATAGGGGTGGGCGTTGCCCAACCCAAGGCGGACAAGGTTCAGGTGAGGTGAAACCATGGAAAAAGAAAGAAGAAAAAGAATGCCTGTCTATATCAGGATAACCATTATTTTTTTGGTGGTCGCAATGGTTGGCATTTTGTCAGCAATGCTCTTTGCACCTGTGTTTCGGGTGGAGGAAGTACTGTGCGACGGATTACAGCGGATTTCTCAAGAAGAAATCGTAGCGGCGGCCGAAGTTCCTACGGGACAGAGTATTTTGCTCCAGCGTCTTTCCGGTATCAAGGACAAAGTGTTGCAGATGCCCATGGTGGAAGAAGCAAAAGTTCGAAGAGTGTTCCCCAACAAAATCAAGATTACCATTCAGGAACGTGTGCCGGCAGCATACATCTATGATGGAGAGAAAAGTTGTGCCGTTGTGGATATGGATGGAGAAATCCTGGAAATTATTGAGGGAAATCAAGTCGCTAAGATGAAGGCGTATTACACGCCGGTTGTGGTAGAAAAGGAAACGGAAAAAGAAGATAAAAAGACCGAAAAGAAAAATAAGGCCGAGGAAGAAGGCGCGGAACCAAAGACAGAAGATGGCGAAGCATCTAATGAGGAGGCCATGGAAACCATCGAAGCGGAACAACCTGTAAAAATGCAGGAGCCTAAGCGTGCATATCCTGTTCCCTTTGTGGTGGGACTGAAGTTAGAAAAACCGGAAGCGGGCAAGAAGATGGACAGCAAGGAACGGGATAAATTGACCAAGGTGAAAGAAACATTTCACGCCTTGGAAAAAACAGGCTTGCTGGTTCGGACAACCTATATGGACGTGACAGATATGTCCGATTTGATATTGATGGTGGAAAATCGTCTGGAAATTTATATGGGCGAGTTCCGCAACATGGAATATCGGTGTAAGTTCCTAGATACTGTTATTCGGGAGAAAATTTCTTCCACCGAACATGTAATTATGGACTACCGAGGAAATGACATCTATGTTCGTCTGCCGGAAGACGGAAAGGAGCGAATGATTCCGAAACCAAAGGAAGAACCTGAAGAAGATTCGGCAGAAAACAAAGGAGAAGATTCGGAGCAGGGAGACGAAAATACTGAGAAAACAGAGTCTGAAACCCGACAAGAGGACAGCGATGAGGAGACAGAAGAATCTTCTATGTAACAAAATTGTAATATTCCTTTAAAAAAGTTGAAAAAGAACTTTACAAAATCAAAAAATATGTTATAATGATAATTAATATGAGAAAAAGTTTCTTTGCGTATATAGCAAGAGAAAAGGGAATTGTAAGGAGGAAATAACGTGTTTCAGTTTGATACAGAGAATGTAAACCCCGCACAGATTAAGGTTGTCGGTGTCGGTGGCGGCGGTAATAATGCAGTAAACAGAATGATTGAGGCTCAGGTAAAGAGCGTAGAATTTGTAGCGGTTAATACCGATAAGCAGGATTTGACTCTGTCTTCCGCTTCTCAGAAGATTCAGATTGGTGAAAAGATTACCAAGGGTTTGGGCGCAGGTGCAGATCCCGAGGTTGGCAGAAAGGCTGCAGAAGAGAGTCGTGATGAGATTGCACAGGCAATCAAGGGTTCTGATATGGTCTTTGTTACTGCCGGCATGGGCGGTGGTACCGGTACCGGTGCGGCTCCCATTGTTGCAGAAGTTGCAAAAGAGATGGGTGTTCTGACCGTTGGTATCGTAACCAAGCCTTTCTGGTTTGAGGGTAAGACTCGTCAGATGAACAGTGATGAGGGTGTTAAGAACCTGATGAACGCTGTTGATACTTTGGTTGTAATCCCCAACGACAAGTTGCTGGAGGTTGCTGAAAACCGTACTCCTTTGATGGAATCCTTCCGGATGGCAGACGATGTTCTCCGTCAGGGTGTACAGGGTATTTCCGATTTGATTTCCCGTCCCGGTTTGATCAGCCTGGACTTTGCAGACGTAAAGACCATTATGAAGGATGCCGGTTTTGCACACATGGGTATCGGTCGCGCAAGTGGTGAGACCCGTGCAGAAGAGGCTGCCAAGAAGGCAATACATAGTCCTCTTCTGGAAACCACCATTGAGGGTGCTAAGGGTGTTATCCTGAACGTAACCGGTGGTAGCGATCTGGGTATTCTGGAAGTTAAGACTGCGGCTGAATTGGTTGAGGAGGCTGCAGATAAGGATGCAAACATCATCATCGGTGCTATCATTGATGAGTCCATGGGTGATGAGATTCAGATTACTGTAATCGCAACCGGATTCCAGGGCAATGAGCCGAAGGATGCAGAGGAAAATCCCTTTGACAGTTTTTTAAGTCGGTTCGGTAATGGTGGCGGCGCAGCTCGGACTGCAACCGCAGCGCCTGCAGCACCTGCAACTGAAACCAGAACAGTAAGTTCCTCTGCCGGATCTACCGGTTTTGGAAGTCTTCGTGATGATGACGGTATTGATGTTCCGGTCTTCCTGCGGAATCGTGGCAAATAAAAACAGAACAATGAAACCCTATGCATTTTACGCATAGGGTTTTTGTTGTTTTGACGAGAAATTAGAATGGAAATGGTGCAAATTATACAAAAGCACAATGTGTATAATAAAAAGCATAAAAGTCTATTGTAATTTGTAGTGGCTCTGCTGTATAATATAATTTGATATAATAGTGTTTTTTGTTGGCTTCTGAAGGATAGAGGCGAACACGCTGATTGATTTGATATATAATTAAACCCATATAATACAAAGCGAAAAGGAGTGATTTGTTGTGAAAACGACAAGAGTGCTGGCAGGATTGTTGTGCCTTGTTATGGTAATCTGTTCCTTGCCCATGATGGCAACGGCAACGGTTTCCAATGACTTGTACAACACCGTCGGAAAACTGATGGGGTATGAAAGTGCCCGTCCGGTGGAGAATGATCCTACCTGGTTCGGTATGAACTTTGATTTCAAAAATAACTTTACCCAGACGGAGGGAATTACCCTGCCGGCCGGTGCAAGTTATGACAACACCAATGGTCTGAATTTTCCTTCGGGCTCGTCGGTGGCGTGGCAGTACTATCCCAGCGGAAGCACCCAGTGGTCACCGCTGGCAACAGGTGCATATCTCACACGGTTTAAGTTGAAAGAGAATGGTATTGTGGAGTATCAAGCATGTGCCTGTTACTCCAATGCACGGTCCTACATTCAAATTGACAAGAGTAAGGTAACTGTTTGGAGTTCCAAGGACAATGCTTCTTTGGGTGTGGATACCAACGACAGATCCATTGTGAGCAATATCAACGACTATGTGCCCGGAACGGACTGGAATGACATGTTGGTTGTTGCCAATGGTGGCGCAAAAAGCTCTGCTAATGGCTACAGCGTGTACATGAAGAAAACCGGCGATGAACAGTTTACCAAGATAGCATCTACCAATGGCTATCGCGGTGGCGGTAGTTGGAAATATACCGGTCTTACCATAGCAGGTCACGATGCTTATGTAAGTGATGCGGTGATGTTGAAGGGCGATGAAGTGGAACTGGCTTCTGAAAAGTCTGTTGAGTCTGTTCTGGGCGGTCCCGTTGCGGCGTCCTTTGCTTATGACTTTGACGGAAGCTTTGATGCGAGAAACTGGACCAGAAATGGTTGCGGTGGCTTGGTAAGTCCTGCAGGCGTAACCTACAGCGACGAGAATGGTCTGGATATGACCACTGCGCCTTCTGCGGTTTCCTGGACCGTATATGCATTTTCCGGTTGGTCTCCCTTTAATGGAGAGCCCCCTTGGGGCACCTACACGCCCCAGGCGGTTTACCTGAAGTTGAAGGGTAATGTGAATGTTCAGCTCAGAAACCCCTCCAATGCATCAAGATTCTATCAGGACTTTGCCCCCAACAAAGCCATTGGCGGCGGCGGTGCTACCGTAGTTGAGAACAATAACATTGTTGCAGACAGCGGCTGGATGGAATACCTGATTGTTCCTGATGCTACCAGTACCACAGGAGGTTTTACCATTTATGCTAAGGGTGAAACTGCAACAAACGGTGTTTGGCAAAAGGCGCTGGTAACCTCCGATTATCGGAGCGGTGGTGGTAACACAACCGGTATCAGTTTCTATGGTAATGGCGGTTGTGTCAAGAGTGTCAGAACCTATCGGCTTGGCATGAGTAATGCAGAGGTTCTGCCGGAGAACAGTTATCTTTGCTATGTGGATGAGCAGATGGATCAGGCGCCCGGTTACAGTAACTTGAGCGATACCGGTGTGGTATATGGTGACGGATATGCAACCTTACCGACAACTGTAGAAAACGGTACTCTTACCTATCACCTGACCGATGCCGAGATTCCGGTTGGCGGATATACTGAATTTAAAGTAAGATCCAATGGTCAGTTTGATGCATCCATCTATGATGGAACCACAGCAGTTGCGCTGAATATGTACAAGGATTATGGTGCCATCACCGGCGGAACCGGTTATGTTGGTAACTCCAGTTGTAGTTGGCGTATCTGGAGAATTGTAAGAACTGAAAGTGGTTATTCGGTTTACAGTAGAGCCGAAGGCGACAGCGGTTGGTTGGTACATAGCACCAACGCAAGTAGTAAGAGTGCAGAGGGTGCCGGCGTGAAACTTGTTTTCTATCCCCATGCAAATGGCACCGATACAGGTTCCGGTCAGTTGGATTATTTGAAGATTTTCGGTCCGGACAACGGTAAAGTAATTACCATGACCGATGGTGCGGGAACCACCGAGTACGATGGATGGGAAGCACCCAAGAATCTGAATTGTATCTCTGCCGTTGTAAAAGCAGACAATACCCAAAGAAGAACATTGATCTTTGCGGCTTATGGTGCAAACGATAATATGTTGGATGCACAGGTGACTCATATTCCTGCAGGAAAAGAGTCCGTGGTTGTTCGATTTAATGCATTGAAGAAATCTCAGGAGGTGTATGGCGTGAAAGCATTTTTATGGGACTTGAATGCCATGAATCCTATCACTGAAGCGAATTCCACTGGGGGTAATACCTCCGATAGTACAGAGGTCGATGGTTGGATCTTGACGGGCAATGCCATGATTGAGAGTGGAAAACTTACCTTGAAGTCTACTGCCGGTGCGGAGTCTTATGCGGAATACCCCACAGAGGTAGGAAGTCAGTATGATCTTTCTTGGGATATGGCAATGGATTCCTACAGCGGTAATGAAAACATCCAGATTTATAATGGAAGCAATCTGCTTCAAATGGCATTCCGCAAGGATGGTATTACTTATAAGTCCTCTGCAGGTAATGTGGAGATTCCCTGGATTATCAATCGTCAGTCCCATACCTATCGTCTTGTGGGCAACGGAAACAGTGCTCTGCTCTTCATTGACGGATATTTTGTAAGCAACCTTACTTCTCTGCCTGCAAGTACAGGCAGACCCAGAATCAAATTCTGGAACAGAGGTAATTCCGATATGAGAGTTCGGAATGTGGTAATGGAGACCTATTCTGCAAGCAATGTTCCCGGACAGGGTTTCTGTGACACCTTTGATGGTGGATCCTTGGATGGATGGAGCAATGATGCAACCGCTTTCTCTGTTACAAAATCCGATGGAACAGTAAATAAATTCTCCAAGCAATGGATTAACAGTCAGGATGGCTATCTGTTGGTAGAGGACTATCACCTGGCACAGAACCCCAATACCTGTGTTACTACGTCTGAAAGAACCATTCCCGAGACCGGAGATGACTTCCTGCTTCAAACCAGAGTGAAGTTCCCCAGTTACGGTACCGAAACCGACATGGTTATCGAAGTGGATGGTAAGAAGTTGGCACTGGATGTTCGTGAAAAGTTCTTGTCCGTTGCAGCAACCAGTGGATATTCCGTAGAAGGCAGTGATGAGATTCGTCTGGATAACGAAAACTTCCATATCATCACCATTGAATCCTACAACAAAAAACAGAATGCCAGAATTTATCTGGACGGCGTTTTGGTTCAGGAGACACCTCTTGCAACCATTACAACCACAGCAAACAGAATCTACTTCCGTACCAACGGTGGTTGGTTCTTGCCGGCACAGGTTCAGGTAGATTACATGAAGTATGTGCCTAAATATTATGGTATTACCGTATCTTCTCCCACCAATGGAGCATCTTATCAGGCAGGCAGTGCGGTAACCATGACCGCCAGTCAGGCATCTGACTTTGAACTGAACGGCACCGTGGTAGCAAGCGGAACTTCTGCAAGCCTGACCAATCTGCCGGTTGGTACCTATGAGTTGATTGCAAAATCCGGCAATCAGACCAGTGAGACAATTCGGTTCTCAGTAGTTAGAAATGCCACAGCAACCTTGTCTGCAACCCAGAGTGGTAACACCATTTCCGCATCCCTGACCGGTGCAACCGGATTGGGTTCGGCGGCATCTGTGGTATTCCTCCTGGATGGTAAGAAAGTGGCTTCCGGTTATAGTGCAACCATTGGCGGCGTGACCCCTGAAAATCATATGTTAGAGGCAGTTGCCTACGATGGTGCAGGTGTAGAAATGGCAAGATTCTCCAAGGAGATGCCTGCTGTAATCAGCGACAGCACCTATGCATATTCCAATGAAATCAACTATACCGCATCCGGAACCGGTGTGGCTATGGTAAAGAACAGAAATCACGTTCTTCAGATGACACATAGCACCTCCGGTGTAACCTACAAGACCAACGCAGGAGACAAGACCTACAATTTGGGAACCGGTAAGTTCAAGGTAGTGACCGATGGTCCCTATGCGGAAGTTTATCGGAACGGTCAGTTTGCATTCTCCTTCATTATGCCCCAGACCACCGAGACGGGAACTTCCTTCACCGGAAGCATTACCAATGGCAGCGTTGTCGTTCCTGCAGAGCGGAAGAGTTGGTTCTCTGCTTATAATGTAAATGTACAGAACGGGGTTTATGAACTGGCAGACTTGCCCTACAACCATAACCTTGACTTTGTGGCAAGCCCCACAGATGAAGTTCATTTGACCTTGAATGATGGTTATTATCGTAACGATGTAACCTTAGAGGGTGGAAAGATTTACGTTTGGACTGCAAATCGTAACAACTCTGTTCCTGTCAAGGAAGAAGTTGCTACCATGGCATCCGGCAATGTATATTATCGTGTAGAGACTGCGGCAGGTATGTCCAGACTGTATGCCAACGGCAAGTGGATTACCACTTTCAGAAATGGTAACGTATCCGGTAGAAAGGGAACTCTGGCGGTTAATGTAACCGGCGGTGACGGCCTTTCTTACTTAGGTGTTAATAGCAACAAAGACTTGTACTTCTATGAAGATACCTTTGACGGAAGTGGCGAGTTTAATTCTCTGGACTACTGGTCCTCCAAGCAGGTTGACCTTTCCGTATCCGGTGGCAATCTGGTGATGGATGCATCTGGCAAGTCCAATGCAGTGGTAAGCCTGAATCTGGCAGCAGGCGAGGTTGACTTCTCTGCCAAGTTAAAGGTAACCAAGTTTGATAGCTTAAAGGAAGGAAGCGTGTGGTTAATGGTGAACAATCCCACCACCGGAACCTTCACCAAGGCAGGATATTATCGGAACAAGTCAAACACCAGCAAACGATATGAGGTGGTTGATAATTCCAATGGTGAGCAGAGTGCCTCTGCCAGTGGATCTCTCTCCGCTGACACCACAGTTCAATTGGATGTAAAGGTACGGGAAACTGCAGACGGAAGAGAAAAGATTACTCTGTATGTGAACGGAACCGAAAAGACTAGCTTGATCGGTGATTTCAACCATCGTGGTAAGGTTGGTTTTGTACTCTCCAACTGTAAGGTAAGTGTAGAGGAAGTTTCCTATCGCGGTGATGCAAAGCCCATGCTGGAAGTGTATGACAACCCCATTGCAGGTGGTACAACCACACTGGAAATGATTGAAACCGATACCACAAACTACATGGTAAACGCAGGTGGCGGTTATAGTTCCACCGATGGCGGTAAGACTTGGGAAGTCTTTACTCCTACTCCGGGTGCAGGTTTGAGTGCAGAACACAGCATTGGTATGAGTGCCAACATGGTTCAACTCCAAAACGGAAAGGTTCTTGCAGTCAATAAAAATAGCCCCAGTGGATGGTGGGATGAATACGGACAGAGACGTAGTGTTCATAACACTTGGATTTCCAGTGACAACGGAATGAACTGGGCTAAGCAAGGAAATATCGGTGGCCAGGCATTTGAGGATGCAGTTCAAGGAAGAGATGCGACGGTTAACAGAATTTCACAGGGTCCCTCCGGAAGAATTTACTTCATGGCAGGCGAAGGTAACAGCGAGGATTACGGTGATGCAATTCTTTGGATGAGTGATAACAACGGTGCAAACTGGTTCCGGAACGAGCAGAGATTCAGCGCTTTGGTTACCGGCTACGTTATCGCCGAGGCGGTTACCGTAGAAACAAACAAGGATACCAGAATGTACTTCCGTAGTGAAGGCGGTCAGCTTTGTTACTACAAATCTACTGACCGTGGTGTAACCTTTGATATGGTTCGTCATACAACGCCATTTATCAGTTCTATGACCTGCTTTGGTATTGAGGCAGATCCCAGCGATCCCAATACGCTCTACATGGCTTGGGGTTATGACAACATCAACCTGTTCGCAAGAGCACAGTTCCCCAGAACCCGTTGGGCACTTGCCAAGAGTACTGACGGCGGTGACACTTGGGAGATGATTGGTACCGCACACGAGAACAACAGCGTTTCTCACAATATGATGAACCTGACCATCAACGTGGGTAAGGATTACGTATTCCTGAACGCTTTCTCTTCCGATACCTTCGGTAAGACTCAGCCCTGGACCAGCCGAATCGTTTCCTTTGCTAAGAATAAGCAGAGAACCAGCGTTCGTATGGAACAGGTACACACCATGTACCCCACACAGATTGAGAATACGGTAGTTCTGCCTAAGGATAAAGCAGAGTTGGCATTGACCATTGATCCGGTATCCGGTGGAGCTCTCTTGAATGGTCAGTGGATTTCCGGTGGTGCTGATGGCGAATATGTGGCATTGAATCTTCTTGCAACCTTTGTAGGTGCCAATGCGGCAGCCAACGGAGACGGCGTAAGCTTGACCATTGGTTCTGCAAATATTGCGCTGAACGGAGATGCAGTAAAGACCGTAAACGGAAAGCAGTATGTGAACCTGTATGCAGCGGCAGAAAAACTGAACATGGTTGTTACCAATGAGGATGGAACATTGATTCTCAGCAAGAGCGACAACTGGACCCAGCGCCAGAGAAACGCTTTGCGGTATGCGACAGATTTGTTCGGAAATAACGTGTAACAGAAAAAAGACACACCATATGGTGTGTCTTTTTTTATGCTCATTTCTTGCGGAAGGAAAGGGGAGAGCAACCCTTTATGGATTTAAAAATTCTGCCGAAGTAGGAAGCGCTGGAAAAGCCAACCTGCTGTGAAATTTCTTCTATACTCAAATCAGTTTGAATCAGGAGCTTAACCGCCCGATTGATTCGTTCCCGATTGATATATTCGTTGACAGTACAATGGAAGTGTGAGTGAAAATGTCGGTAGAGAACACTTTTGGAAAGGTTGGTGTTGGTTGCAATTTCCTGAATAATCAGGGGCCGATGCAGATTCTCTTGAATATAGTTGATGGCACGGGTCAGGTTTTGGTTTATGGTTGGAGTCAGCATATTCTTGGTGAGAACGTGTTCTGCCAGTATGGTTACAATGGTAATCAGGCTGTCAATCTTTTCCGGCGCTACCATAGGTAGTTGCATGTATTGTTGACGCATCATCTCCACATCCAGATGGAGTGCGGTCAGGTTTGGAATAGCATCGGAAAAGTAATCCCCCGTTTTCAGTTGCCCTAAAATAATATACCCGAGAATTTCCTCGTTATAAAGAATGGGAACTGCAATGTCGGTCAAGCCCCCATGGCAGATATGCCAGCACGCCTGCTTGGTATCTCGACATTGTCGGAGGAGGGTGCGGTCAGAAGTTCCGCAGGCATGGCCTCCTGACTCAGAACATTGAAAATTCTGACAATAATTGTTATGCATTGTGGGATTACAATCATAAAGAGAAAAATCTCTATCCACTAAGTTAACATTAATGCCGGTAATCTGGTAGAAGGCATTAAAAGTATCCTGAAGTTTTTTGTTGTCGCAGTTTATGAACAAGGTGCATTCCTCCCTTTGGTTTTATTATAGTCATTCCTATTTAATTGTCAATATATTTTTTGTTTATGAGAATATAGTGCGAAAAACGAGGTCGGTTTTGGCTTGTGAGATTTTGAAAAGATGGTAGAATGAAAGACGAAGCATAAGAGTGGGAGGAAGATGGAAGTGAATGGTGTTTTACTGATCCTTAGTATTGTTGCCGGCGTGGTTCAGCAGGTGGCTCGGAAGGAATCCAATAAGCGTGGCAAGGGCGGTGTCTATAGCTTTTCTGCAGCCGCGGCGTTTTTGTCGTTGATATTCTTTACCATCCGAAGCGGAGGGAACTGGAACGCGGACGGACAGACCTTTTGTTATGCCGGTGTTTTTGCAACAGCCTTTGCGGTAACTACCATTACCACTATGCTGGCAATTCAGTGTGGACCCCTCTCCTTGACATCGTTGGTGGTTTCTTATTCATTGGTCATTCCGGCACTTTACGGCATCCTGTTCTTGAATGAGCCTATCAGTATTCAACTTGTTCTGGGAATTGTATTCTTATTTGTTTCTATTTTCCTGATTAATCAGGAACGAGGAGAACAAAAGAAGATAACCCTGCGGTGGGGAATCTTTGCTGTGATTACCTTTTTTGGAAATGGTATTTGCACTACCGTTCAAAAGTTGTATCAAGTCAGATCGGGTGGCGCAACCGAATGTGAATTTATGATAATTTCCATGCTTATTGTGGTAAGTACCCTGATGATAGCCGCTGTTATCAGTGAGAAAAGAGAGCTTTTCAAGAACCTGAAGGAAGGGGCAATCTGGTACGGAATCTGCGGACTGGGAAATGCATCCGCCAACTCGTTAACGATGATTCTTGCCCTGACCATGCCGGCATCGGTATTGTATCCCTTGCTTTCTGCAGGCGGAATTGTGCTGACCGCCTTGGTTTCTATTTTGCTCTATCGGGAAAGACTTTCCGTGGAACAAAAAATTGGTCTTGTTATGGGTATTGTAGCAACAATCTTATTAAGTTAAAAAAAGAGCAGAAACTTTCGTTTCTGCTCTTTTTATGGTTAAAAGTTTATTCGCCTTGGTACTGGTCCTTCAATAAGTCAAAGGCCTTGCCCAGCCAGGGTTCTGCATCGACGGTATCGATTTCACCATTGTCGCAGGCTTTGGCAATGGAGGGGTTAATGGGAATCTGACCCAAAACATCCAGGCCATATTCCTTGGCAACCTCTTCGATGTGGCTTTCACCAAACACGGAAATCTTGTTTCCGCACTCACCACATTCGATGTAGCTCATATTCTCTACCAAGCCAAGGATGGGAATATTCATCATCTGTGCCATCTTTACGGCCTTTCCAACAATCATGGAAACCAGTTCCTGAGGAGAGGTAACCACCACAATGCCGTCTACAGGCAAAGATTGGAAGACAGTCAGGGGAACATCTCCGGTTCCGGGAGGCATGTCCACAAACATATAGTCCACATCGGACCATACCACGTCGGACCAGAACTGCTTTACGGTGCCGCCGATAACGGGACCACGCCATACCACGGGGTCGGTATCATTCTCTAAAAGGAGATTGATGGACATGACCGAAACACCGGTCTTGCTGATCATGGGAAGGATTCCGTATTCGCTACCCTTTGCTTTGCCGGAGATGCCGAAGATACGGGGGATAGAGGGACCGGTAATGTCTGCATCCAAAATAGCCGCACGATAGCCGGCTTTTTGCATTCCAGATGCCAAAAGGGAGGTAACCAAGGATTTACCAACGCCACCCTTTCCGCTGACAACACCAATTACCTTTCGCACATTGCTCATGCTATTGGCAGGTGCTATAAAACTTTGGGCTTCCTTTCTTTCGCTGCAGCTTTCACCGCAACTGGAACAATCGGGAGTACATCCACTCATGTAAAACACAACCTTTCTTTATTTCTCCTCGTCTGCGGAAAGGTCGAAGTGGCTTCGGTCGGTTCCGCCGATGCGATGGATGAGATCTTTATAAATGTCTGCCGCCTGTTGTTTCAGAGCTTTGGCGGTATGCTCTGCTTCTGCCTTGGAGCCTGCAAAAATCTGCAGTTCCAAGAGGGGAGACCCTCCGTCCAACATTTGGAGGGACGCCATGTATTGTTGGGGTGCCACGGGAAGGATTTCTGACTTGATGGCGTGGGGATCCACCTGTTCCTGATACTTCATGGCTGCCACGGTATCCTCGATGTGCCGTCGGATACTGGCAGGAATCCGTTCGAAGAAGAAACTGTTGGTATCCTTGCCTTTTTCGCTCATGAAAAAGGCTTCAACGCCACGATAGTAGGTCTTTTCGATATACTCATCCTCAATCAGTTCGTTGAGCATGATGGCCAGATCGAAGTAACCCATAACCTTATTATCCCAGGTAAGAACCTCGGATAATTGGGGCATGGTTGCAGGTTCTACATACCGTTTTAGGGTATACAGAATGGCAAACTTCATCTCGTCCCGTTCCAAGAACATAGTAACACCGCCTTTTAGTTGTTGTCGTAGGTTTTGTAATCATTCTTATGCTTAAAGTAGATGCCGATAACACCCAACCCTGCATGGGAGGTGATGATAGGACCAACTTTAAGAACCTGAATGGATTTGGGGTTTACCTTTTCCTTTACCAGTTTCTCCATAATCTCCATTTTATCAGGAGCATCGGCATGGAGGAGGATGACCTCGTTTTCTTCGGGATTATCCATTCGTTCTACCGCATAATCCACCAAGGTGGCAATTGCCTTTTTGTTTCCCCGAACCTTTTTGTATGCCTCAACCAAGCCGTCGTTGATGTTAAGGATGGGCTTGATATCAAGCATGGTGCCGATGGCCATGGTGGTCGCTTTGATTCGGCCGCCCTTTTTCAGGAAGGCAAGGTCGTCTACCATAAAGTAAGCGGTGTTGCGAGAGTAGTTTTCCTCTAACATAGCCAGGATTTCATCTTTGGATTTTCCGTCCTTTGCCATCTCAGCTGCCTTAACAACAGAATAGCCAATGGGGTAGGAGAACATGGTGGAATCCACCACGGTAATGTCAAAGCCCTCTTCTTCGTTTAATTGCTTTGCCACCAGACAAGCGCTATTGTGGATGCCGCTTCCCTTGGAGGAAATACTGATGTAGATAATGGAGTTCTCCTTACCTAAGGAACGGTAAAGGTCCTCCAGTTCAGCAGGGCTAATCTGACTGGTGGAGGGGATATCCCCAAAGTCACGAAGTTTCGCATAGAAATCATCCGGCTCCAAGGAAATGTCGGCGCGGATGGAGTCATCTCCAAAATGAATCATAAAAGGGAGAATAGTTATGTCTAGTTCTTTTGCTACTGCAGATGGGATATCTGCCGCGGTGTCTGCCATAATTTTAATCATAGTAAAATACCTTCTTTCGTTAGATTTTCATATTCAAACTGCCTTAAAACTTCGTAGGCAATGATTGCCACCGAGTTGGACAGATTCAATGAACGCTTGTTTTTCAGCATGGGAATCCGAATACAGGTTTCGCGATTTTCTCGCAGTAAATCCTCCGGAAGGCCCTTGGTCTCCTTCCCAAAGACCAGAAAAATATCCTTGTCCTGATGGATGGTGTAGTCGGGGCCGCTATGAGTATGGTCCCCTTTGGTGGTGCAGTAGTAGAAGATGCCGTCGGGATAGGCGTTTCGTACTTCTGCAAAGTTCTGATATTCGTGAAGATTCAGTTCGTCCCAGTAATCAAGACCGGCACGCTTTACCTGTTTTTCGCTGATGTCAAAGCCTAAAGGATGAACCAGATGTAAATCTGCTCCAATCACCGAGCAGGTTCTGGAAATATTTCCGGTGTTGGCCGGAATTTCCGGTTCTACCAGTACAATGTGTAAACGCAATGAGATAACTTCCTTTCTTATGCCCAGAATTTTCTGTCAAGAGACCGATACTGAATGGCCTCGGCAAGATGGACTGCCTGAATGGTTTCGCTGCCTGCCAGATCGGCAATGGTGCGAGCCACCTTCAGAATCCGATTATGGGCACGGGCGCTGAGCCCTAAGTTTTCAAATGCCTGTTTTAAAAGTTCGGCGCCATCGGTGGTTAGTTGACAGAACTCTTCCATCATGCCCGGGGTTAACTGGGAGTTGGAGTAAATGCCCCGTCCCTGATACCGCTTGCGCTGAAGTTCTCTGGCCTTGTTCACCCGTTCTTTGATGGTGGCAGAGGTTTCGGAAACCTCTTGCTTTTGTTCTAAGTCTTCATAGGGAACGGCGGGAACCTCGATATGTAAATCAATCCGATCCAGGAGGGGACCGCTGACTTTCCCTAGGTACCGATGAATCTGGGTGGGGGAACAACTGCAGGTGTGTGTTTTGTCTCCATAATATCCGCAGGGACAAGGATTCATGGATGCCACCAGCATCACGTTACAAGGGTAGGCGTAGGTGCCGCTTGCTCTGGTGATGGTAACGGTGCCGTCCTCCAAAGGCTGACGAAGGATTTCCAAGGTCTGCTTCTGGAATTCGGGGAGTTCGTCCAAAAAGAGGACTCCGTGATGGGCAAGACTGACCTCGCCGGGCTTGGGGTTTCCGCCACCACCGGTGAGTCCTACCGGAGACACAGTGTGATGAGGACTGCGGAAAGGTCGACTAAGAACCATGGGTTGATCCTTCTGGAGTTTGCCGGCAATACTGTGAACTTTGGTAACCTCCAAGGCTTCCTCAAAACTCAAATCAGGAAGAATGGAAGGAATTCGCTGAGCAAGCATGGTTTTGCCCGAGCCGGGAGGTCCAATGAGCAGAAGGTTGTGACCCCCTGCCGCCGCAACTTCCAAGGCACGCTTGGCGTTCTTTTGTCCTTTTACCTCTGCAAAGTCCAGTCCACTCTCTGCCGCAAGGCGGAAGAGGGAGTCAATATCAATCTCGGTGGGGATAAGGCTCTGTTCTTCACGAAGATGGAGAAGCAGTTCCTCTAAATGATGAACCCCGTAAATCTGTACGCCGGTAACCACCGCCGCTTCCTTGGCATTCTCTGCCGGAAGGAAGATGCGCTTGATTCCTTTTTGGTATGCGGTAATGGTCATGGGCAATGCTCCGTGGATGGGACGAAGCGTTCCGTCCAAAGAGAGTTCTCCAAAAAAGGCACAATCCTGCAAATCAGGGAAGAACAACTGTTCCGATGCAACCAAAATGCCTATGGCAATGGGCAGATCCAAATAGGCGCCTTCTTTTTTTACATCGGCAGGAGCAAGGTTTACCACCATCCGCTTTCCGGGGATTTGGAATCCTGCATGCTTCACGGCAGAACGAATTCGTTCTTTGGATTCCCGTACCGCCACATCGGGAAGGCCAACGATTTCCCATGCAGGAAGGCCGGAACTGACATCACATTCTACCTGTACGTCAAAACCCTGCAGGCCATTTAACCCCATACTGTTAATTTTGGAAATCATGGTTTCATCTCCCTTGGTTTATTTTTCTTCCAGTTGTGCCACTTCGGCATCGGTTAATTCCCGCATCTCTCCCAAAGGAAGATGGGGGTCAAGTTGCAATTGATTCATCTTGATTCGTTTCAGGTAGGTAACTTTTTTGCCTACCGCTTCAAACATTCGTTTCACTTGATGGAATTTGC
The DNA here is from genome assembly GCA_045649565.1 of Ructibacterium sp. GTDB lineage: Bacteria > Bacillota > Clostridia > Monoglobales > Monoglobaceae > Ructibacterium. Next base: position 18,664 of record JAZRQC010000055.1, on the reverse strand, counting down.
CTTCAGTAATGGTCAGTTCAATCTCTGAGGTGGTCCCAAAGGAAAGAACTTCAAGTCGGGCAGGTTTGGTTAGGTATCCGTCGTCCAATACGACTCCCTGAGAGAAATGCCGAACATCTTCGGGAGTAACCTCTCCGTCGATGATGGCGTAGTAGGTTTTGGGAATATGCTTGGACGGACTTAAAATCCGATGGGCAAGTTGCCCGTCGTTGGTAAGAAGACAAAGTCCCTCGGTGTCAATATCAAGCCGTCCTGCAGGGAATAAGTCAAAATGTTGATATTCCTCAGGAACCAGATCCAATACAATGGGTTGTCTTCCGTCTCGGGTGGAGGAGAGATACCCTTGGGGTTTATTTAACATCAGATAGACAAATTCCCGATACTGTATCGGTACACCGCGAACGGTAACCCGAGCGGTTGTTGGGTCAATTTGAGTTTCGGGGCGGAGGGAACCGAGCCCTTCTACCAGAACCACACCGCTTTTTATCAGTTTTTTGCTTTCGCTACGGGTAGCAACACCGCAATCCGCCAAATATTTATCCAAACGCATGGTTTTACCTCATAATCTTCATCTCCGATGCATAGAATTTACCATAGAAACGGAGGGGTTTCCCATGGTGAAAAAAAGGCACGGAGGTAAGTCTGTTATTATGATTCTGGTTGCGGCTTTAGCAACAACCGGAATTATTTTTCTGTTGTTTCATGCCGATTCGGAACTGAACGAAAAGAATCGGAACTTTTTGCAATCCTACGGCTGGCAGGTGGAAGAAGAACCCTTGGAAATCTGTCACCTGACCATTCCGGAAGAATTTGATCAGGTTTTTTCAACCTATCATGAACTGTGCTTAGAGGGAGGGTTTGATTTAGAAGCCTATCGAGGAAAGCCTGCCACCCGATATACCTATCGGGTTATCAACCATGAAAACTCCCAAAGCGGACTGGTCCATGCCAATCTGTTGGTGATAAAGGACACCATCATTGCCGCAGATATTTGCTCCATGGAACCGGATGGATTTTTGCAATCGATTACCGATTCGAAAGGACAAATCCCATAATATTTATAGTATACCATAACTTTTTTACAAATTCCATAGATTTCTGAAAGTTTTTATTGAAATTCAAAAGAAAATTGTATATAATGGAGCACAGATGATAATTTGTGTCCCTTTGGGGACAGAATGGAGGATATGTATGAAAATCGAGACCAAGTGTATCCAATCGGGATACCAACCCAAAAACGGGGAGCCGAGAGTTCTTCCTATCTATCAGAATACCACATGGAAGTACGAAAGTACCGAGGCAATGGGCAGATTATTCGATTTGGAGGAGAGCGGTTATTTCTATACCCGTCTTGCGAACCCTACCAACGATGCCGTTGCGGCTAAGATTGCAGATTTGGAGGGCGGTGTAGCAGGTATGCTTACCTCTTCCGGACAGGCTGCATGTTTCTATTCTATCTTTAATATTTGTACCGCAGGGGATCACTTTGTTTGTTCCTCTACTGTCTATGGCGGAACCTTTAACCTCTTTGGGGTAACCTTAAAGAAGATGGGAATTGATGTAACCTTCATCGATCCCGATGCAAGTGAGGAAGAATTGATGGCGGCATGTCAGCCTAACACCAAGGCATACTTTGGTGAAACCATCGCAAACCCTGCTCTGGTGGTACTGGATATTGAGAAGTGGGCAAAGGTGGCACATGCCAATAAGGTTCCTCTGATCATTGACAACACCTTTGCAACTCCGGTAAACTGTCGTCCCATTGAATGGGGTGCAGATATCGTGGTTCACTCCACCACCAAGTATATGGATGGACATGCAGTATCAACCGGCGGCGCTATCGTAGATAGCGGTAATTTCGATTGGGAGGCATCGGGCAAATTCCCCGGTCTCACCACTCCGGACGCATCCTACCACGGCATTACCTATACCGAGAAGTTTGGTAAGGCGGCATATATTACCAAGGCAACGGCGCAGGTAATGAGAGACTTGGGTTCTATTCCCTCTCCCCAGAATGCGTTCTTGTTAAACCTTGGTCTGGAAACGCTTCCTTTGAGAATGCGCCAGCATTGTGCCAACGGTCAGGCAGTGGCAGAATATCTGGAAAAGCATCCTAAGGTTTCTTGGGTAAAGTATTGCGGATTGCCTCAGGATCAGTATTATGAACTGGGACAGAAGTATCTGCCGGATGGTTCCTGCGGTGTTATCTCCTTTGGCGTGAAGGGCGGAAGAGAAGCGGCAGTTACCTTTATGGACAGCCTGAAGATGGCGGCGATTGTAACTCACGTGGCAGACGCCAGAACCTCAGTGCTCCATCCTGCAAGCCACACCCACCGTCAGCTTAACGACGAAGAATTAAAGGCGGCAGGGGTAACCCCCGACCTGATTCGTCTGTCTGTGGGTATCGAGAATGCAGAAGATATTATCGCAGATATTGAACAGGCACTCAATGAAGTAAAATAATAAAAAGAGCAGATACATCTGTATCTGCTCTTTTTTGTGTCTCGATTTATTTTTTGTCTTCAGTTTGTTTGATGTGTTCTTTCAAAAGAATATTGATGTATTGAGAAAGGGAACGATCATCATTTTCTGCTCGCATTCTTATTTTTTCAAGAATGTCATTGTCAATGGTAATACTGATTTTTTCTTTCAGTGGCCTCATGTTCTCACCTCACCAGTAGAGTATACACCAAAATCTTACTGGGTATTGACAAGTACGATAAAGTAGGATAAAATAAGATAAAACAAAATATAAAAGTATTACTAAGGAGGATGTATGATGAAAAGAAAAAGTGTAATTGCGATGCTTCTGGTTGCAGTATTATGCATGGGAATGCTGGCAGGCTGCGGTGGAGAAAAGACAGAAACCGCTGAGGATGTGGCTGTAAAAATGGAGGGAAAGGTCTTTGAAAAGACCAATGAACCGATTCCGGTAAACAATGCGGATGAGTTCAAGGAATGGGTTGCAGGACTTATCAATATCGAAAACTACAAAGAGGGAAGCGTAAAGAAAGATACTTTTTCTTCCTATACCCATACGGATGACATGAATCACAAGAGTGAAAAGGTAGACGGGACAATCTATTTCTCTGATCAATCCAAAATTGTTCTTCCTGTAGCGAAAGAGGAACTGGAGAAAAGCGGCTGGACCTCAAAGGGAAAAAACTTATACTCTAATGAGAAGGGTCAGACCATTTCTGCTTATTCCATTATTGCCGGAAACGAAGAGAAAGGGATTTTTGAAACATTAAAGATAGATACCAGATATACCGGCGGTGCACCGGAGTTCTGCTTTTCCGAGGATGTTACCAATGCATCAAGTGTTCAGGATGTGTTAGAAATTCTGGGAGAACCTCGCGGTATTTCCTATGACGGTAGTGACTCGGAGATTGGAGAGCCGAGAATTTTACTGGAATATGCTGGAAAAGATAGACAGCTTCTTATCTTCTTCTCCGTAAAGGAAAACAAAATTGTTTTAGTGAATTTCTTTTAAACTTTAAATAAAAAAGCGTATATCGTTTCGATATACGCTTTTTGTTTGCAATAGTTTTATTTCGTATCATACCAACTTTTTCCCGTATTGATGTCCACCACAAGGGGGACGGAAAGTTTGCAGGCGTTCTCCATTTCCTCCTGAAGAACCAGTTTGGCTCTGTCTGCATGAGCAGGCGAGGATTCCACAATCAACTCATCGTGTACCTGCAGAATCAATTCAGCATCCAGATTTTCTCGCTTCAGGCGGTCAGAAACCTTTACCATGGCAATCTTAATGATATCTGCCGCAGTTCCCTGAATGGGTGCATTCATTGCCACTCGTTCTCCAAAGGCCTGAGTAATCCGATTGGAGGCTTTCAGTTCCGGCATATTCCGACGTCTGCCCAGTATGGTTTCGGCATAGCCTTTTTCGCGGGCATCGGTGATGGCTTGTTTCATATAGGCATCCACCGAAGGGTAGTTCTCCAGATATCCTTTGATATAGGCATCTGCTTCCTTCATGGAAATTTTCAAATCCTGAGCCAAAGAGAATGCGCCAATACCATAGACGATACCGAAGTTAACCGCTTTGGCGGCAGAGCGCATGGAGGAGGTTACCTCATCCATGGAAACCCCAAAGACCTGAGATGCTGTGCGTGTATGAATATCCTGATTCTGCAAGAAAGCATCCTGCATGGTGGCATCCTCTGAGATGTGAGCCAGAACACGGAGTTCAATCTGAGAATAGTCCGCATCAATCAAAACCTTATCGTTCTGTGCGGCAAACATTCGACGGATTTCCCGACCCAGTTCGGTGCGGACGGGAATGTTCTGGAGATTGGGTTCGGTACTGCTGATACGACCGGTGGCAGTTACCGTTTGATTGAAACTGGAGTGAATCCGACCGGTTGCAGGGTTAATCTGGGGAATCAGTCCTTCCACATAGGTAGAATGGAGTTTTGCAAGATGGCGGAACTCCAAAACCTTCCGGGCAATGGGGTGTTCTTCCGCAAGTTTGGTCAGGACATCCACATTGGTGGAATAACCGTTTTTGTTCTTCTTTCCTCCGGGGAGGCCCATCTTGGAAAAGAGAATCTCGCCCAACTGTTTGGGGGAGTTAATATTGAATTCCTCTCCGGCAAGGGAGTAGATTTCCTTGGTCAGGCGTGAAATTTCACCGGATAATCTCTGACCGAATTCCTGCAGAGCGTCTTTGTCCACATAGACGCCTATCAGTTGCATTTCGGCAAGAACTCCAACCAGAGGAAGTTCAATGTCATAATAAAGTTGGTGCTGCCCGTCTTGGTCGATGCGTTCTTTAAAATATTTGGCAAGTTCAAAGATGGCGGCGGTGCGATCGGCTACGGTTTGGCTTCGGCTGTCATCTGCCTGATCAAAGCACATGGCCATCTGACCGTCATCCTCGGTTTGTGCGGCAGTTTCGGCAAGTTCCCGACCCAAATATTTCAGGCAAAGTCCTTCAATATCATAACTGCTCTGGGTTGGTTCTGCAAGATAAGCCGCAAGCATTACATCGAAGTTGAGACCCTCATAGGAGATGCCTGCTTTTGCCAAAGAGAGCATGTCTTCTTTGGTGTGATAGCCACACTTGGAAAGATTAGGATTCTCGAAGAAAGTCTTTAACAAATCTGCATCGGGACGGACAGATGCTACCGTTTTTCCATCGGTGGTAAGATAGAGGGTGTCATCATCCAATAAGTAACAAACCTCGCCGGTGGCAGGAAGAAGTTTGGCAAATTCCTCCTTGGAAAGAGCGGTTAGTTCTGCGGAAATCTTCTCCGCACCCTTTGGTGCACCGCCGCCTGCCGGTAGGTCTAATTTCTGCAGGAATGACTTAAACTGCAAACGGGTAAAGAGAGCACCAAGGGTCTCCTTGTCATAATCCTTTTGGCGGAAGTCGTCTAAATTCAAATTCATGGGGACGGCACAATCAATGGTAGCAAGGGTTTTGCTAAGATAAGCACCGGACTTATCCTCGGAAAGTTTCTTTCGTACCGAGGGAGTCACCTCGATGGTTTCCAGGTTTTCATAGATATTTTCAATGCTCTGGTAGTTCTGAATCAGGGAAAAGGCGGTTTTTTCGCCAATGCCTTTCACGCCGGGAATGTTATCGGAGGGGTCTCCCATCAAACCCTTCACGTCAATGAAAGCGGTGGGAGTAACGCCGTATTTTTCCACTACTTCCTGAGGACCATAGTCTGTGGTGGTGGTTTGACCCATTCGGGTGATGACCAGTTTGATGATGGTGTTCTCGGTGGCAAGTTGCAGGTCGTCCTTATCTCCTGTAAGAATACGACAAGCAACCTCCTTTTCGTTGCAAAAAGAGGAGACGGTACCGATTAAATCGTCCGCCTCGTAGCCTTCTTTTTCGATACAAGCAATGCCCATGGCGGAAAGAACCTCTTTGATTAAGGGTAATTGAACGATAAAGTCCTCCGGAGCAGGCTTGCGCTGAGCTTTATATAATTCGTACATCTTGTGTCGAAATGTCTTAGCCTTGACATCAAAAGCAACAACCAGATAATCCGGTTGTTCCTCTTCCATATGCTTAAAAAGAATGTTCAAAAATCCGTAGACCGCATTGGTGGGGGTTCCATCAGGAGCGGTCAAGGGACGAATACCGTAGTAGGCACGGTTTAAGATACTGTTTCCATCAATAATTAAAAGTTTTTCCATGGTTTATTCCTCATCAGCGGTGATAATCACCAAAGTTTCTTCTTGAGTTTCTTGAACATTGCTAACAGATTCTGCATAGTTCACCAGACTTTCTGCAGCAGGGGTGGAAAGTTCCAAAACAGTTGCATCAGGATCTACACCGGGAAGGATTTCCTGAGGAGGAATGTCCTTTACGGATGATTTCCAATCATAACCCGATAATTCCTGCCATCCGTCTAACAGGACTTCCGTATCGGTAACCATCAGGCAGGTGGCGGTGGGAATACCACGGGGAACAGCGTAGCCGACAGGCATATCGTCGGGGGTGTCCGCCGCAGGAGCCGGAACGGATTCCGCAGGGTCAAAAGATGCAACAAGAGGAGTATCTGCAACATAGGATTGTGTTTGCGTTACAGTGGTAGGAGCCGATACCTCATGGGAGTCCTTTGTGGAGGAAGCAGGAGAAGAATCCTTGGATGCTTCGCTTGGGGAAGAAGTTTTGGCGCCCGATACAGGAGTTGAAGTTGCCGGGGATACCGCTGAAGAAGACACAACCGATGAAGAGGATGTCGCCGCTGAAGTTGTGGTAGACGGTGCGTCTTTGGTAGTTTTCTGTTGGGAGGAATCAGGTGTCGATGTGGTAATCGGTGCTGATACATCAGATCCCGTCAAAATATTATCTGCAGAGTTCCAAGAGTCAAAAAGACCTGAGGTAAACACGCCTGCCACCAACACAAGACAAACCAAAGCCGGAGCCAAGGTGCGAAAACCTCTGCTTTGAGGAAGGGCTTTTATGCACCTGCCAAGGCGCTCTTTGAAGGAAGGTTCTTTGGCCGACATCTCCTGAGAGACGGCAACAAGTTTTTCGTGTAAAGTTTCTGTAAATGCCGCAGGAAGAGGAATATCTTCATGGAAAGAGGAAAGAACCTGTGAAAGTTCTTCTGCTTCCTGTCTGCAAGAGGGACAGCCCTGCAGATGTTGTTCTATTTGTTTGGTTTCAAAATCGGACAGTTCGTTGGTAAGATAGGACCAAAGCAACTGACGTGATTCGTTGCAATCTGACTGCATGGCTGACACTCCTTTCTTAGGTTTATTGGATTAGACGAAACTAATGTTGAAATAGTTCCCGATTTTGCAATAAAATTTTTTTCAATTGTTCTCGTGCTCGATTGATACGGGATTTTACCGTTCCTTCGGAGCAATGAAGAATGGTTGCAATCTCTTCGTAGGAGAGGCCTTGTACCTCTCGGAGAAGAATGACTTTTTGGTGTTCTTTTTTTAATTTTCCGATGGCCTGATGAATGGCTTGCTGCATCATCTTCCGTTCCAGAGATTCCTCAGGAGTAGGGCCGGTGTCTACCGGATCCGTGGCAATGTTTCCATCCTTGGTATCAATGGTTTCGTCCAGAGAAAAGGTGGTGTGCCGACGTTGCTTTTTTTGTTCATCCAAGCAGGTGGTGGTAGCAACCCGATAAAGCCAGGTGGAAAACTTGGAATCTCCGCGGAAATTCTTAAGATTCCGAAAAATCTTAATCAGAACTTCCTGTGCCATATCGGCGGCATCTTCGGTGTTTCCGGCAATGCGGTAGGCAATAGAAAAAATGCGTTTTTGATGTTCTGCTATCAATTGCTCAAAAGCCAAAGCGTTACCTTCTTGTGCGCTTCGGATTAGTTCTTGTTCTGATAACATTTTTCCCACCTCCTTTTCCCATTAACCATACCATATTTGCCCATTCTTGTCAAACTGATAATCGGTCAGGCGGCTTGGTTAAGACGGAGAACCAGAACCGTCATATCGTCATCGGCTTCTCCGGATTTCAAATCAAGAGCACGATTCAGAATTTCGTCTGCAAGATCTTGAGGTGAAACGTTTAAGGAGGAAGAATCAATCAATCGACGAAGCCAATCTCCGCCGGAGTCCTTTAAGGCAAGACCGTCACTGACCATGACGATGGTATCTCCGCAGGAGAGTTTGTGGGCAAAGGTCTCCACTTCAACTCCTGAAAGAACGCCTACGGGCAAGGAGGCGGAACGAACGGTTTCGGTGCCGGTTTCTCGTTTAATGTAGCTGGGTTCGGCACCGTTTTTGATAAATTCCACCTCTCCGGTGTAAAGGTCGATCATACACAGGTCAAGGGTGGTGAACGCCTCCTTAGCGGATTTCATTACCATGACAGAATTGATGAGTTTGATGGCTACGGTTTTATCAAATCCTGCATTTAAGAAAGCGTTCAGGAGAGAAATGGTGGCGTTGCTCTCTTGGGATGCTCGGTGGCCGGTCCCCATGCCGTCACTTAAAGTGGCAATGTATTTTCCCTGTTGCAATTGATTCAGACCATGAGCGTCTCCGCATTCCTCTTCCTTTTGCGAGGAAGCGGTGCCTGTTTCAATGGTAAGGGTGGGAGTTTCCCGAAAACGCAGGCAGGTGTTGCTTTCTCGGGTCATGGCAAAGGTTTTGCCGAAGGTCTCTTGTAATGCGGAAAGAAGCCGTTTGTGATCTGAGGAAAACGAATGTTGCATAGAGAGAAGAACGGATTGACGACCGTCTGCCTCCCGGGAGAGGGAAACGTCGTTGACGGAGATTCCTCGGTGTTTCAATGCATCGGTGAGTTTTTGGCAGAGACTGTGGTTGGTGTCAATGTCGTGAACAAAATCGGCAGATAAGCGATCCAGAATATGAGCAACACCCTGAAACTGTTCCCCCACAAGAAGACGGTTCTCGCAAAGTTTTTGCTTCCATACCCGATTGATTTTATAAATCTCATAGAGACGATTGATTTCGGTAAGAAAGGCATCCAGTTTGAGGCAGCGATCCGAGAAAAAGGGGTCAACATCCAATTTCCGCACGGCGCCTTTTCGTTCCAATCGGTCCAGCAGTTGATAAAGGGTCTGGTAGGTGGCATTAAAATTTCGTTTCCAACACTCTGTTGCTTTGGAGCAGGTGCGACAAACGTGGGACGCCGCCACATCAAAGAGTGCGGCAACCTCCCGACTATCCGCCTGTTCCTCCTTGTCCGAAAGTTGCACAAAGGTATGGGCAAGGGTGCGAAAGGAGTCGGCTGCGAGAGAGAGGCGGTCGGTAAGTTGTTCTTGGGTTTCGTTGTTTTTTGTGTCGGTATGGGCCGTGGGAATAAATCCTTTTGCCGATTGGAAGAAGGTATCGGGAAGGAGAAGCAGAAGACCGGCGCTCAAGGTTGACTCTAAGTACCTGAATAAGGGTGCGTGATTGCCCCAAAGATAGAAAGCAAAGCAGGTGCCGGATAATGCCAGAACCCCCAAGGAGGCATGCCGATGAATGCGCCCGAAACTTCCTGCAAGAAGTCCTGTGAGACTAAAGGTGGCCAGTGCTCCGAGAAAGTCTCCGCCCATACCAATCAGAATTCCAATGATGGGTCCGCCTAAGATGGTGGCGTAAAGACCGCCGGATATGGATAAAATACCAAGCAGAACAAAGCCCCCAACATGAGCAAGGGAAAACCACTGAGCACCCCATAGATTTTGAAGACTCAGCAAAGCAACACCGGATAATAACCAAACGCTCAGGATTTCATCGTCCGATGGGGCATTCTCGGCAGAGCTTTGTTGAGCAAACAGCCCTTTGCATCGATCAAATACCATAATGCCCAAGGCGGTCATGGCAGAGTCAATCAGCATAAGAAACAAATGATAAAAGTTGAATCCGTTCCACAGCATGGAAAGAGCGTGGAAAAGAGAAAGAGAACCGGCGGATAACAGTGCCATGGATTTGGATGAAAGTTTGACCGGTTTTTCCATACACAGTAAACATCCGATGATGATTGCGGCAGAGCCGAGATACCGCAGACAATACCAATCACCAAGGCTGAGATAACCAAGGATTACGGAAAGGAAGGAAATCAGATATCCGGGTGTAAGGATTCTTTCAGTAGATAAAAAGGCAATGCCAAAAGGCGCAATGCCGGGAAGGGGAACGGCACGCGCGGCAAGAAATCCGAAGATGCGAAGAAGGATTTCCTTGGGGGACATGGCAGAACGCCTTTCGGCTTTCCGCTTTTGTTGCGGTATGATCACAATGTCGGCGTGGGTTCTTTCGTTTAACTCTCTCATATGTAGTTTACCTCCAAAACAGATTTTTTCACATTATATCCAAATTTTACCAATTAATCTGTCGAAATGGGGGCGGAAAGAAGGAAAAGTTTTTAATTTTTTGTAAAATACCTTTTCTTTTCTTCAATAGTATGTTAGAATAAAAAAGTATAAGGGAAAGTGTACCCATCTTCCCTGATATGGAACGAGATTGACAGTAACATCGGTATTTTTAAAAAAAGAGTTGGTAGTAAATGAAAGAACGGTTTCTGACATGGCTGAAAAATACGGCAGTGATTCTCATTGCCAGTTTGATGCTCCTGGGCGTAATTCCGTTGGGGATGATTTCTCTTCACTCAACGGCCAATGCCGAGGGGGATTTTGTGCGCCTTTATCCGGAAGCAGAACTTTCATTATCGCCGAAAGAAGGTCAGTTGGAGCAGGATTTGGTTGCCGAGGAAGAGACGACTTACGGAATCGGGAAGGATCACTATGGATATCTGCGGTTTGACCTGAGGGAATATACCGGAAAAAAGGCGAAGAAACTGAATAAGGTTACCCTTCGTATGACCTTTTTGGAAATGTACGCCGGACGTAATATTTCGGTTCAGGTGTGGCTAATGCCGGAAGAACGATGGAGCAAATCCATGGAGTGGGATGAAAAGCCAAGTCGTGTGGGTGAGGTGTTGGTTGCCACATCGAACCTTGTTTCGGAACGACGGGATGACCCGCAGTTGCTTGAGGTGGATTTAACCGATTATGTGAGACAGTATGCAGAGGCGGGAAAGGAGAAAATCTCCTTCCGGATTGACAGTTCGGAGGATGGAATGTCGGCTGTCTATGCAGGAGCCTCTCATGAAGATCCCACCTATCGTCCTTGTTTGAAGGTGGTAACCGGTAACGGGAAGGATCCGGATGAAAAAGATTTGACTAAGGTTTTATTAAAGGAAAAATATGCGACGGATCAGCAGGAGGATACCATTGTCCGTGTGGGAGGAAAGAGAGAAATCTACCTGAAATTTTCTCTTAATCCTAATAACATCAAAGGCGGTATTTATCGTGCGATACTGAAAATGGATTGTCGGAACAGAGAGGAAGGCGCACTGTTAAGGGTTGACAGGTTAGAGGATACCAAGTGGAACAAAAAGAGCCTGAAGGAAAAGGGTGTCCAAGGAAAGCGCCATATGATTTATCGGGAAGAGGATGCCGGTGCATGGGGATATGAAGAGATTGATTTGACCGAGGCGGTTAACCATGCATTAGCAAATGGTGAAAAAGAAATTGCCTTTGCTGTTTACAGTGAGCACGGAGAAATCGCCTTTGGCTTTGAGAGAGAAACCCAACCGGAGATGGAATTGTTTGTATCGGACAACAGAAGTGTTGTGGCAATGACTGAGGCGGCAACCAAATTGTTGGGTGAGAATTCCGGCCGTGAGGAAATTACCTCGGCCCTGCTCCATAATTACGTTGCGGAAAATGGTGTTCGTACCTCTGCGGTATGGAGCGCTCAAGATAAAGAGACAGGAGAAGATGCAAAAGATACCTTGAGCAGAAACGGAAAGGTGGTTGCGCCTGAATGGTTCCGGGAAGACAAGGAACTGGTGGTGAAGGCTACGGTGTCCTCGGGCAAACACCAAATGAATCTTTTGTATTACCTGACGGTTCCCACAGAAGAACCGCCGGAATTTGAAGAAGAGATTACCGGTACCATGGTGGATATGGGAACCAGGACTTCCGAACGGAAGGGCCATGTGGAACTGGTTGGTACCACTGCCCATAGTCGCCGTGTGGAAGGGCAAAAGATGACCTATCGGGAGATGGGTAGGGATGAGATGATTATTCTGCACCTTTCGGTAGACCCCAAGAAGCAGAATTATCTTACGGTCAAGTTGTGGGAAGAGGACGACTTCCCCGGTATTTCTGTGACCAATCTCCGTGATGAAGGCAGAAAGAATTTTGAGATACGTCAAACGGATATTGCTGTGAAGGAGGAGGGCGGATTTTGTTATCTGACCTATCCCATTCCCATGTCCTATACCAAAGGAAGGGAGTATGTCAGCCTGCGGCTAACCATGGTTGAGCCGGAAGAAGAGATCTCTGCAGTTGTGACGGAGGAACAAGAGACAGAAGAGCCTGAAACCGAACAGCCCGAGCAGGTGATTTCCGTTTACGGAGCTTATGTTACACAGATGGCATATTTTGATCCCATGGCCTTTGCAGAACAAGGTGAACCTGTCATTAAGAAGGAAGAAAGCGAAGAATCCGCGGCATATCAATTCTTGAAGAAGATCTATGGGGCGGCATTCCAAGACGAGGATTCCCAAGAGGAAGAGAACCCGGAAGAGGCAGTTGCGCCCACGGAAGAACGCAAGGGCGTTTTCACCGAGATGAATAACCGTAAGCAGACCACCTTGGTGTTTGGGAAAGAGGAAAACCTCATGATGACCCTTTCCGAGAAGGAAACCAAGGCAAAGATTTACCGTGATACGCCCTATTACAATGCCTATGCGGAAAAGGAAACCCGAACATATCCTGAAAACAATCTGCTGGCGGTGCAGTATGGCGCTTATCGGATTTTCCGCAATGGTGGAGAGACGGACCTGCCGATTCCCTGGCAGGAGGAAGCCATGGAGGGCTTGTACCGGAATCTGGCCGATGAAACCTATTACAGTTTCCTGCAAAAGGGAAACAAATTGGATGACAGTGCTTTGGTGGAAGGAACTGAGATTACAACAGGTGATCAAGCGGTGATTCGTCCGGGTGAAACGGTTGCATTTGTAAAAGTGGCGGAGCCTCTTCGGTATGCAGATATACGAGTAAGTGAAATCAACGGCCAAACCTTAGCAGACCTGATTTTAAAAGATCCTTTGGAAATCACGGCCATGACCTTCCGGGTTATGGGAGCAGTGCCTGAGGAAGAAGAAAAAACCATGATTCTCTGTGCGGTATATGAACGGGGAATGTTGGTGGGAATAAAGCGACAGTTTTTGACCATTTCTCAGGGGCAGGTGGCGGCAGAGATTCTTCTGGACGAAGCACTTTCGTTGATGCCGGGACAGACGCTTAAAGTATTTGTGAAGAACTGTGATGAGGAATACAAATCCATGACTCCTGTACTGGAACTTCCGCAAAAACAGTCGGTAGAAGAATAGAAAGATAACCTTATAAAAGGACGGACTTGACAGTTCGTCCTTTGTGTTTGTAACGGAAATGTAAAAAATGGCTAAAAAGATTGCATAAAGAGAGAAAAGATTGTGAACTTTATCTATAGGGATTTTCGGGGAAAATGTGGTGAAACTCTTGACAAAATGAAGAAAATAAGGTAAAATGACAAGGTTCGTAGTGTGAAGATGGAGGAGAATGCCCCGTGGAACGGTTGCGAAACTTCCCGCATAAGGTGGGATTGAAACAATCAGAAAAGGCTATTAGACAAGGAAAAGCAACCCTTGCTTACCTTGCAACAGATGCAGACGGATGGGTGAAAGAGACTTTGGAAAAGGCTTGTGCCGAAAGCAAAGTGCCCCTGCAGATGGTGCCATCTAAAAAGGAACTGGCGAAGGTGTGTCGGGTGGAAGTGCCTGCCGCTTGTGCCGTGTTACTCTGCGAAACAACAGATTAGATAAGAGCGCGCCAGCGTTTTTATAAATTATTCTATATGTATGGAGGTGAACATATTGCCAACATTTAACCAATTGGTCAGAAAAGGAAGATCTACTGTGGAAAAGAAGTCTACGGCTCCCGCTCTTTTGGTAGGTGTTAACACCCTCAAGAAGAAGCAGACCGATCAGGCATCTCCTCAGAAGAGAGGTGTTTGTACTTCTGTAAGAACTATGACTCCTAAAAAGCCTAACTCCGCATTGCGTAAGGTTGCCAGAGTTAAGCTGACAAACGGAATCGAGGTTTCTGCTTACATTCCCGGTATCGGCCACAACCTGCAGGAGCATAGCGTTGTTATGATCCGTGGTGGACGTGTTAAGGACTTGCCTGGTGTGCGTTATCACATCATCCGCGGTACCTTGGATACATCCGGTGTGGATAAGCGGTTACAGAGCAGATCTAAGTATGGTGCAAAGCGTCCTAAGTAATGCTTGTATCATTCTGACACAGTAAAATGTGGTGCATATATGTTCATAAATAATAGATGACCTTATATGCACAACAGCGGGAAAACTCCCGTTGAGTACCTTAATGGTGAATAAACCTGAAGAAGGAGGGGAAGAGAAGTGCCAAGAAGAGGTCATGTTGCCCGTCGCGATGTTTTGCCTGATCCTATGTACAACAGCAAAGTTGTTACCAGACTGATCAACAACATCATGTTAGACGGTAAGAAGGGCGTTGCCCAGAGCATCGTTTATGATGCATTTGACATCATCAAGGAGAAGACCGGTAAGGATCCGGTTGAAGTCTTTGAAGAAGCTATGAACCAGGTTATGCCTGTCCTGGAGGTAAAAGCTCGCCGTGTAGGTGGTGCTAACTACCAGGTTCCGATCGAGGTTAGAGCCGATCGTCGTGAAACCCTGGGTCTGAGATGGATCACTCTGTTCGCAAGAAAGCGTTCCGAGAGAACCATGGCTGAAAGACTTGCAAACGAATTGATGGATGCAATCAACAGCACCGGCGGTGCCTTCAAGAAGAAGGAAGACACCCACAAGATGGCAGAAGCGAACAAGGCGTTTGCTCACTACCGCTGGTAATTTTCACTTTGAAAATTGGCGAGCATTGCGAGTTCGTCGTGCAGACATATCTCGATATAGTCTGCACTCCTGCACTCACAAATCTCATCCAATTTTCTTCGTGAAATGGTTTTTGCGAAGAATTATGAGTTCGTGGCGTGCTCCTGCACACCCAAGTCGCCGGAAATTTTCTTCGTGAAATATCGTGTGAAAGGAATTTGTGCATAACGATTCTTTTCATAAACAGTTAAAAGAACGATGGAACTTATGTTCCGAAAGGAGAAAACTATGGGTAGAGCGTTTTCGTTGGAGAAAACCAGAAATATAGGCATCATGGCTCATATTGATGCCGGTAAGACTACTACCACCGAGCGTATTCTGTTCTATACCGGCCGTATCCACAAGATCGGCGAAACCCACGAGGGTGCATCCCAGATGGACTGGATGGAGCAGGAGGCAGAACGTGGTATTACCATTACCTCTGCTGCTACCACCGCACAGTGGAAGAACCACCGCGTAAACATCATTGACACACCCGGTCACGTTGACTTTACAGTTGAAGTTGAGCGTTCTCTGCGTGTTCTTGATGGTAGTGTGACTGTCCTTTGTGCAAAGGGTGGCGTTGAGCCTCAGTCTGAGACCGTTTGGCGTCAGGCTGATAAGTATCAGGTTCCCAGAATGGTATACGTTAACAAGATGGATATCATGGGTGCTGATTTCTACAATGTAGTAAATATGATGAAAGATCGTTTAAAGTGTAATGCTGTTCCGATTCAGTTGCCTATCGGTTCTGAAGAAGATTTCAAGGGTCTGATTGACTTGATTGAAATGAAAGCATTCGTTTACTATGATGATCTTGGAAATGACGAGCGTGAGGAAGAGATTCCCGCAGAGATGAAGGATAAGGCAGAAGAGTATCGTATGGCTCTTTTAGAAGCAGTTGCTGAAACTGACGAAGAGTTGATGGAGAAGTTCTTCGAAGAAGGCGATCTTTCTGTTGCTGAAATCAAGAAGGCAATCCGTAAGGCAACCATTGCAAATGAAATGGTTCCCGTACTCTGTGGTTCTTCCTACAAGAACAAGGGTGTTCAGAACATGCTGGATGCGGTTATCGACTTTATGCCGTCTCCTCTGGACATTCCTGCAATTAAGGGTGTAATCCCCAGAACCGAAGAAGAAGATGTTCGTGAGGCTTCTGATGATGCACCTTTCGCAGCACTGGCGTTCAAGATTATGACCGACCCCTTTGTTGGTAAGCTGTGCTTCTTCCGTGTGTACTCCGGTACTTTGGCAAGCGGCTCTCACGTTTACAACTCCACCAAGGACAACAAAGAGAGAATCGGACGTATTCTCCAGATGCATGCAAACAACCGTGAAGATATCGACATGGTATACTCCGGTGATATCGCAGCAGCTGTAGGTCTTAAGAACACCACCACCGGTGACACTCTCTGTGATGAGAAAGCACCGATTATTCTGGAATCTATGGAATTCCCTGAACCCGTTATCAGTGTTGCTATCGAACCCAAGACCAAGGCCGGTCAGGAGAAGATGGGTATTGCACTGGCAAAACTGGCAGAAGAGGATCCCACTTTCAGAACTTATACCGATGACGAAACCGGTCAGACCATTATCGCAGGTATGGGTGAGCTTCACCTGGATATTATCGTTGACCGTCTGCTCCGTGAGTTTAAGGTAGAAGCAAACGTTGGTTCTCCCCAGGTATCCTACCGCGAGACCATCCGTACCGCTTCTCACGTTAACCACAAGTATGCAAGACAGTCCGGTGGTAAAGGTCAGTACGGTCACGTTGTTATGGACGTTGAACCTCTGGAGCCCGGTTCCGGCTATATCTTTGAAAACAAGATTGTCGGCGGTGCTATTCCTAAGGAATATATTCCTGCAGTTGATGCAGGTATTCAGGGCGCAATGGAAACAGGCGTTCTGGCCGGCTACCCCGTAGTAGACGTGAAGTGTACTCTGGTAGACGGTTCTTACCACGAAGTCGACTCTTCCGAAATGGCGTTCAAGATTGCCGGTTCTATGGCATTCAAGGAAGCTTGTAAGAAGGGTAATCCCGTTATCATGGAGCCCATCACCAAGGTTGTTGTAAACGTACCTGAGGATTACATGGGTGATGTTATCGGTGATTTGAACTCTCGTCGTGGTCAGATCCAGGGTATGGAAGCAAGAACTGGTTCTCAGGAAATCAATGCTATGGTTCCCCTGTCCGAGATGTTCGGTTATGCAACCGATCTGCGTTCCAAGACTCAGGGTCGTGGTCAGTACTCTATGGAGCCCAGCCACTTTGAAGAGCTGCCCAAGAGCCTGGCTGAAAAGATCATCAAGGAAAGAAGCAAGAACGAAGACTAATTTTCCTGTTTCTTGTGGAAATTTCTTGATATTTCCGGATAGGGAAAAATCTTTTACCGGAAAAATTGACTTTTTTACAAAAAGCTATTGAAATTATTCAAAAAGAATAGTAAAATAGCATTGACTACTTTGTAAAATAATTAATTATTTCTATAAATCCATTATTTAGGAGGAAAGTAAAATGGCAAAGGAAAAATTTGAAAGAGGTAAGCCTCACGTTAACATTGGTACCATTGGCCACGTTGACCATGGTAAGACTACTCTGACCGCTGCAATCACTAAGGTTCTGGCTATGGGTGGTAAGGCACAGTACGAAGCATACGACATGATCGATAAGGCTCCCGAGGAGAGAGAAAGAGGTATTACCATTTCTACTGCTCACGTTGAGTACGAAACCGAGAACCGTCACTATGCACACGTTGACTGTCCCGGACACGCTGACTACGTTAAGAACATGATCACCGGTGCTGCTCAGATGGACGGTGCTATCCTGGTAGTATCTTCTGCTGATGGTCCTATGCCCCAGACTCGTGAGCACATCCTGCTCTCCCGTCAGGTAGGCGTTCCCTACATCGTTGTATTCATGAACAAGGTTGACCAGGTAGACGATCCCGAGCTCCTCGAACTGGTAGAGATGGAAATCAGAGACCTGCTCAGCGAGTACGAGTTCCCGGGTGATGATACCCCCATCGTTAAGGGTTCCGGTCTCCAGGTTCTGGAAAGTGGTTCCAACGATCCTTCTGCTCCTGAGTACGCTTGTATCCATGAGCTGATGGAAGCTATCGACAGCTACATCCCCACTCCTGAGAGAAAGAGCGATCTGCCCTTCTTGATGCCTGTCGAGGACGTATTCTCCATCACCGGTCGTGGTACTGTTGCTACCGGTAGAGTAGAGAGAGGTCAGCTGAACATGTCTGACGAAGTTGAAATCGTTGGTCTGGCTGACGAGTCCAGAAAGGTAGTTGTAACCGGTATCGAAATGTTCAGAAAGCTTCTGGACTACGCTGAAGCTGGTGACAACATCGGTGCTCTGCTCCGTGGTGTTGCTCGTGACGAAATCGAAAGAGGTCAGGTTCTGGCTAAGCCCGGTACCATCACTCCTCACACCGAGTTCAAGGGCGAAGTTTACGTTCTGACCAAGGAAGAAGGCGGCCGTCATACTCCTTTCTTCACCAACTACAGACCTCAGTTCTACTTCAGAACAACCGACGTTACCGGTGAAGTTAACCTTCCCGACGGCGTTGAGATGTGTATGCCCGGCGATAACGTTACCATGACTGTAAAGCTTGGTACCACCATCGCTATTGAAGAAGGTCTGCGTTTCGCTATCCGTGAGGGTGGTAGAACCGTTGGTTCCGGTGTCGTAACCGAAGTAATCAAATAAGACTCTTTTCAAAAAGACC
>JAZRQC010000054.1:0-22653 GCA_045649565.1 Ructibacterium sp. | reverse complement strand
CCTACCGAGTAGGCGTTCCTGATGAAAATGTAAACGGCGGTATTCCTGTTGGTCTTTGGTTCTGCGATGATATGAATGCAGAGGCATCTTTGGTAAACCTTACGGACGATAACGTTGTTTATAGTGATGGGATTGCAAACTTCCGCACAACTGTCGAATCAGGTCAATTGATGTATCAGTTAACAGATGCAGCGATTCCTGTTGGAGGCTATGCAGAGTTTAAAATTCGATCCAACGGAACCCATTCATTTGCTGTAGGTGATGGTGCGACAGGAATTGGCGCAACCATTCACAAAGACTATGGTGAGGTTTCCGGAAGTGGTTTATATTCTGCGGATAGTAGTAGTACATGGAGAACCTACCGCGTTGTTCGTACTTCCAATGGATATTCAGCGTACTCAAGAGTTGATGGAAACAGCGGTTGGCTGAAAATGAACGAAAATATCACGGCATCCACAGCGGTTAATGGTATTAAGATTACATTTGATACCCATGCGGACGGAACATCTGCGGGTAAGGGTCAAATGGATTATCTGAAGATTTACGGTTCCGTGTTTGAGAAGGAGGTTATGCTCCTTGATGGTGCTGGAACAAAAGTGCTTGAAGAAAATACAACACCCACTTATCCCGATACCATATCTGCGGCTATTAAGGCGGATTCGCAAAAAGATCGTATTTTCTTCTTTGCGGTATATGGTGAAAAAGGGAATTTGATTGATGTTGTTCAAAAAAGTCTTCCTGCCAATACAGAAGGCTATACGGTTGTATGTAATCCGTTTAAAAAATCAAACAAAGTGAAAAAGATTAAAGGCTTTTTGTGGGATGGAACTGATGGATTAAAGCCTGTAAGTGATTTTGTTGAAGTCAAGGGTAATGTGTCATCATGGGAAGATGATTGGTCTCTTGGCGGGAAGGCGACGGTAGATGATAATAAGATTTATTTGACATCGGTTGCAAGCGGAGAATCCCATGCAGAATATAATAAAGAAATCGGTTCTCAGTTTGATATTTCATGGCAGATGGAAGTGGACACTTTTGGAGGTCAAGAAGAGGTTCTGGTTTATACCGGTTCTAATTTGTATGCATTGAATGTCGCAGAAGATGGCGTCAAGTATAAAACCCAATCCGGTACAAAAACTTTCCCGTGGGTTATTGGTAATGGAAAGCATGAATACAGATTGTTTGGTAACAACGGAACAGGCTCTTTGTTTATCGATGGATTCTTTGCCGGTGATTTGACCAATGTAGCAAAAAGTTCCGAAAATGCGAAGGTTCGGTTCCAAAATCAAGGTGTTTCGGATGTTGAAATTTCGGCGGTTCATTTTGAGGCATTTTCAGAAGGAAATATTCCTCAAAAAGGTTTTTATGATGATTTTAAAAACGGCGATTTATGTGGATGGAATGCGCCCGGTACGAAGTTCACTGTTAACGGAACTACCTTTGAGAAACAATGGATAACTTCTGAAAACGATCACTTAGTCATTACGGATTATCATTTAACCCAGAGTCCCAACACCTGTGTTACCTTATCTTCAAGAGTTATCCCTCAAATTGGTGATGAGTACGTTTTGCAGGCAAGAATAAAGTTTTCCAGTTGGGGAACCGAAAGTTATATGGTGACAGAAGTTGCCGGAAAGAGATTGACGTTAGATTTCCGTGAAAAGTACTTCTCTGTAGGAGTGGACAAAGGATATTCTACCGAAATCAGTGATCAGTTATGGCTTAAAACAACGGATTATCAGGATCTGATGGTTGAGACATACAATCACATGAATAATGCTCGGATTTATTTGAATGGTGTTTTAATTCAGGATACACCGTTGGCGAATACAACAGACGGGTTAAATCGTATTTTCCTCCAGGCAAATGGTGGCTGGTATCTGCCTGCAACCATGGAGATTGATTACGTAAAGTATTCTCCCAAATTCTACGATTTAAAGATAACTTCCCCTGCGAATGGTGCAACGTATTATGTTGGTGATTCCATCAATCTTTCCGCATCTGCAAATGCAAAGTATGTGTTAAATGGTGTTGAGATTGCAAGTGGATCAACTGCAACCATTGACAGTCTTCCTGCGGGGCGGTATCAATTATATGCGGAATATAATAACAAAGTTAGTGATACCATTCATTTTGTTGTAAAAGAAAGAGCATCTGCATCTGTTCAGGTGACCCAAAGCGGAAGTGATGCAACCTTCTCTTTGACGTCTGTAAGTGACTTTGATTCTGTTTCAAAGGTGGAATATTTGCTGGATGGTATAAAAGTAGGAGAGGCAACTGCAAATCCGTATCAAGTGAGTGTATCAAATGTTGCTTCACAAAATCATATTTTGGAGGCGGTTGCATATAACCAAGCAGGAATTGTTGTTGGAAGATTTATAAAAGAACTTCCTGCAGTTATTAATGGAAATGTAAGCACCTCTCATTCCAATGATATTTCCTATACAGTATCAGGGGATGGAACTGCAGTTGTTGAAAACGGAACTCACAAGTTGCAAATGAAGCACACTGCGGTATCTATCGAATATCTTACTGCTGAAGGAACCCAAACCTACAACAAGGGAAATGGATCCTTCAGAGTGCTGACGGATGGTCCTTATGCAGAGGTATATCGGAATGGTCAATATATCTTTGGTTTCTGTATGCCCAAATCAACGGAGATAAGAACAAGTTTCAGTGGCAGTATTACAGGAGGCACCGTTGCGGTACCGACAGAGAGAAAGAGTTACTTTACTGCCCGTAATTTGAATGTTGAAAATGGTGTGTACACTTTGGCTGAAATTTCCCATAATCATAATATTGACTTTGTTGCAAGCCCTGAGGACGAAGTACAACTTGTTCTCAACGACGGATATTACAGAAATAATATTACTCTGAAGAATGGAAGGATTTACGTATGGGAGTCTGAAAAGAATAATTCCGTACCCCAAGAAAAAGAAGTAATGAAGATGCCCCGCGGCGAGACGTTCTATCGTTTGGAAACGGTGGTAGGAATGTCTCGGTTGTATATTGATGGCAAGTGGGTATATACCTTCAGAAATGGCGTTGTCGCAGGTAAGAGTGGACTTCTTGGTGTCGATGTAACGGGAGGAGACGGATTATCATACTTGAGCGTAAACCAGAGTAAGGATTTATATTTCTTAAACGATACCTTTGATCGAAGCGGTGAGTTTAAGTCCGTTGATTACTGGATGACAAGCAACCAAATGACGACTGCTTTGAATAGTGAAGATTTGGTGTTGACATCCACCGCTCAAAATGGTATTGCAGAACTTAGTGCTTCGGTTGGAAACGCCTCACTAACGGCGCATTTGACAGTTACATCCGGAACAGAAGGATTGTGGTTTATTGTCAATCATGCGGTTACTGATTCTTACACCAAAGCCGGATATAATTTCAAGACAGGTCAGTATGAAATCATTGATGTTGTTAAGGGTGAGGAACAGAGTAAGGTAACCCAAGGCGGAACCCTTTCTACGGGTGTTATAGTCTTGATGAAGGTTGTGGTTGAGGAAACTGCAACAGGTAAGTATGTTTCCTTGTACGTAGATGGAAATAAGGTTATCGCAAAGAATGATCCGTTGACAGCACGTGGCCGAATTGGATTTATGGTGGCAAATGGTAAGGTGTCTCTTGGATATATTGTATACCGAGGCGATGCGAAACCTATGTTGGATATGCGTGATAATCCTATTATGGGTGGTACCACTACACTTGATATGATTGAAACTCCCGAAAAGACATATATGGTAAATGGTGGAGGTGGATACACAACCACCGATGGAGGAAAGACTTGGGAGAAGTTTACGCCACAAAAAGGACAGGGTTTGAGTACTGAAACAAGTGTTGGTGTGACTGAAAATATGGTTGCTCTGGACAACGGTGAGATTATTTCTATGGTTGTCGTTGTACCTCCAGGATGGATAGATGAGTATGGTCAGCGTCGAGGATACTACAGACCATATTATTCCAAGGACAATGGTATGAACTGGAGCCATGCTGGTACACAAAACTTCCCGCCCGAGGTGTCGGAAGAAACGTTGGATTCCATGACACTGCAAGGCCGTGGTGCTACGGTTAATGCTGTCAGCCAAGGTCCGTCGGGAAGAATATATTTTGTGTTTAGCGGTGGTAATAGTGAGGACTACGGTTACTCTGAAGTATGGATGAGTGATAACAATGGTCGGTCATGGTTTAAGAGTATGACAACAATTGATGCTCTCCAGACAGGATATGTTATTGCAGAGGCTAAAATCATCGAAACCAACCAAAATACCAGATTCTATTTTAGAACCGATAAAGGACAGATTTGCTATTATGAATCTTACGATTTTGGTGAAACATGGGATATGATTCCCCATACTACACCGTTTATCAGTTCTATGACATGTTTCAGTGTAGAGGCGGATCCCGATGATTCCGACACATTGTACATGGGATGGGGTTATGATAGTATAAATCTTCATGCAAGACCGCAGTTCTCAAGAACTCGTTGGGCAGTTGCGAAAAGTACCGACTGCGGTAACACCTGGGAGATGGTAGGTACTGTTCATGAGAATAATAGTATCGAGCATAACATGATGAACTTAAATATCAATGTTGGCAAGGATTATATTTATTTAAATGCCTTCTCGTCTGATTCTTATGGAGCAACACTTCCTTGGGCAAGCAGAATTGTTTCCTTCCCCAAGAAGAAACAAAGAACAAGTCCTAGATTAGAGCAACTTCATATTATGTATCCGACACAGATTGATAATGCGGTTATACTGCCTGCAGAACAGGAAGAACTTGCTTTAGCAATCCATCCTGACTCCGGCAATATATCTATGAATGGTCAATTGATACAAAATGCGGCAAACGGGGAGTTTGTTTCCTTGGATGTTGCAGCTGCATTTGTCGGTGCTGTAATTGTAGATGCTAATGATACGTCTGCTTCGCTGAAAATTGGTGAGCAAACAGTTAGCCTTGGATCTTCTTCGTTGAAGCGGGTGAATGGCAAAATCTATGTAAATATTTACGTGTTTGCGGATAAATTTAATAGGTCTGTCATTCATGAAGATGGAATATTCTTGATTACCCCTCAAGGAGAATGGTCTGTACGGCAAAAGAACTCCTTACGTTATGCGACAGATTTATTTACAACGAAACCCTAAAATGAAAAAGTCTTGAACGATTTCGTTCAAGACTTTTTTTTATAACAAAATCGGTTGAAGTTGTTTGTTTTCTAAAGCCAAAGCAATGGTGTGTGAAAGCTGATCGAAGTCTGCAACTAATGAATTTGGTTTTTTGATACAATCATCTTGTCCAAACGGAACAAGATAGAAGTGTTTGCGAGAAAGAAGAGCTCCGATATTTTTAGCATTTCCGCTTAAGCCATCGTTGGTAGATACGGCTATTACAATGGGTCTGTTGTTGCGGAGGTGAGATTTTGCGGCCAATGTTACGGTACTGTCTGCAATCCCGTGTGCTAACTTGGCGATAGTATTTCCCGTGCAAGGAGCAATAATTAACAAATCCAGTAGTTTTTTAGGGCCAATAGGTTCTGCTTTTGGAATATCCAATATTGCTGGATTATTGGTAATCGATTCAATTGTTGAAATAAAATCCTCGGCTTTCCCAAAACGTGTATCTGTGACGGAAACATTATTTGAAAAAATGGGAATAACATTGTAACCTTCCTGTGTTAAATGTTCTATTTGAGGTATAATTTTTGAAAAAGTACAATAAGAACCGGTAAGAGCAAAACCAAGTGTAATCTTTTCTGACACATTTACACCCCCAATTCTTCTAAAATATTTTTGATTGTTTGATATATGATGTTTCCTGCGGTTTTGGGTGCAGTTTTCCCGGGAAGAGATAATGCTTGGATTACATTTCTTTTTAGCATTTCGGCTGTTTTATAGTCTACACCACCGGGTTTAGATGCAAGATCGATAATCAATGCGGTATTCTGTATCTCTGACAGCATTTGATATTCAAGAATTGTTTTTGGAACTGTGTTAAATATGATGTTAAAATCCTTGATATGATTTATTAAATCAGAAAATGGAATACCGATATAGCCGTTTGCTTCTATCCAAGCTAAATCACTGTATTTTCGCGCTGCAACAAAGATTTTTGCGCCAAATGCATTCAAATATTTGGCAAGAATCTTTCCAATCCGACCATATCCTAAAATCAAGCAGTTGCTATTGTGGATTGTGAAAGGAGTTTCTTTTATTGCTATCTCGATTGCGGCTTCTGCGGTTGGGATAGCATTGTGAACAAGAAGTTCCTCACGTTCTCCGTAGTCAATCATATGAACATTATATAATGTTGCTAATTCGGATAAATGTTTGTCTACACGCCCTGCAAATAAGATTTGCTTGTTGTTCATGTGGCGCAGTACATCATTTGTTTTTACAGAAATAGAGGAGAGAGGAGTCAGTAGAGTTTCCTCGCCCGATGAATAAGGGAATGGTAAAATAACAATATCAGAATTTTCCACACATTCTTGAAGGGTATCACATTTATAAATGGATGATGAATCTTCTTGAAAGGTTGCATTTTCTAATCCGTAAGTAGAAATATTATATTGATCTTGGGCGAAATTGTTTATAACCTCAATCTGTCTCGGATCTCCGCCAATAAATGCAAAAGACTGTTTTTGTATCAATGTTAACACCTCTTGTATATTCTATGACAATCAACTCTTTGTGTGCGGTAGCGATTTTTAAAAAAGTAAAATTTTCTATAGCAATTTACAACATTATGTGTTATAGTAATATGAAAGATTAAAAATTATTTTTTTAGGTGGCGGAAAACAATGGATCAGCAACGTATTGATGCAAAAAGAATGTTTCGAGAACTGTCTTTCGGAAAGAAGATAGAACATATTTGGTATTATTACAGACGGTTAATTATTATTATTGTTTTGGTGCTTATGTTGGTGGCATATGCAACATATGAGGTTATGTCAAAACCGAAGTATGATTTGGAAGGAACTTTCTACTCTGAATTTTTTGTTTCAGATGAGCAAGTGGTCGAGATAGAAGAATATTTATCTCAGTTTGTGGAAGATTATAACGGAGACGGCGTGAAGAATGTGAAAGTTCAATCTGCAAGCATTGCTATGCTGGGCAATGAGGTGGAAGGAACAATGGTAATGAATAATAAATTTTCTTCCGAGATGGCGGTTGGTCTGGATTCGTTTATTATGGTTGACTCGTTTTTCCGAGAGGTATTAAAAGAAGAGGCTTACGAAATGGCAGTTGAAGAGCCTCGAGAATTAACGACGAAGCAAGATTTTGTAAAGAAAGTAAAGTTGCCGAATGATGCAAAAGTTTATTGGGTAACAAGAGCGGTTTATTCTAACGAGCAGGAAGATGAAGAAGCGTTGACAAAACATAAAAATACCCAAAAAACGGAAAAACGCATCTTTGGTGATAAATAAAAATGTTCCCATATGGGACGGAAAAATAAAAGATAAGGAGAAAAGACAATGATTCGACATATTGTATTTTGGAAATTGGCAGAGGAAGCGGACGGTCGTTCAAAAGCTGAAAATTTAAAAATGATGAAGGAGCAATTAGAGGCTCTTGTGGATTTGATTCCTGAGTTAATTTCTGTTGAATTCGGAATTAATGTAAATAGCGATGAGTATGATGCCGCTTTAACTTGTACTTTTGAATCCATGGAGGATTTGAAGACATACGATGGTCACCCTGAGCACATGAAGGTTCGAGAATTTATTACAAAGGTTCGGTTATCACGTGCTGTTGTTGATTATGAGTTCTAATTTTGGTATGTAAGAAGGATTGTTACTTTAAAAGTAACAATCCTTCTTTTTAATCTTTATTGGTCGCAGCCCAAGCATGCATACCTTTTGTATTTTGTAATTGATCAAGCGCCTCGCCAAAGCGTTGGAAATGAACGATCTCTCGTTGTCTTAAGAACTTAATAACATCATTAACATCAGGATCGTCCGATACTCTTAAAATGTTATCATATACCGCTCGTGCTTTTTGTTCTGCTGCCAGGTTTTCGACAAGATCTGCAATAGGATCACCCGACACAGCAATTGCTGTTGCATCAAACGGTACACCGGTTGCATCTGCAGGGTAAACACCTCTTCCGTGATTCATAAAATACTGTCCAAACGGACTGTTTTCAATTTCGGTGGTCGTTGCATTTTTAACCAACTGACGAACAATGCTTCCCACGATCTCAAGGTGTGCCAGTTCCTCTGTTCCGATATCCGTCAGCAACGCTTTGGTCATTTCGTTCGGCATTGAAAACCGCTGGGACAAATAACGTAAACTCGCCGCTAATTCACCATTGGGTCCACCGTATTGTGCAACAATATATTGTGCAAGTTTAGGGTTTGTGTTTTTGATATTAACGGGATACTGCAAATTTTTCTGATAACTCCACATACTTATTTCCCTCCTTTAACATTTTTCCCATGGCCACGGATTATCCAACCATTCCCAACGATCCGTGTTTTTTGAATCCATTGCCGTCAAGGAGCCATATTTATCTTGAAACTCTGCCTTAAACTCATTTGCCTTACCGATCATTTTATGAAACATCTTTATTGCATCTTTATCATCGGGATGAGTATCAAGATAGAGATTCCATTCGTATGCTGCAAAGTTATACGCCTGAATTTTTTTTAGCAATGACATTCTTTCATTCATATCCATTTACCTCCTGGAATAATTTTTCTCCGTTTACTTGTTTTCCGTAAACACCAAGAGGTTTCGCTAAAATAGGGAATATTGTCCCTTGATTTAATGCTTCTTCAGGACAAAAAAGATTTCGCATTTCTGCAACCTGGATCGGAACATAAGCGTATCCAACCATAGGCATCATATTAGGCCTTGTTTCGTGTTGAAAAGGCATCGCAATCCTTCCTTTCTAAAAGTTCATCCACAAAATATTTTCTTTTGTGGACACTATCATCATATGACAAGCAATTAATATTGTGCCAAATTTCCACTTAAAAGAGCTGAGTAAATGTATCTATTTATAGAGATTTTTGTGCTAAAAAATAAAAATCAACAGATATCGTCGCAGATATTGTTAAAAAATTGTCAATATGATGAAATTTGCAGAAAGCCATTGCTTTTTGACATTCGATATGATAGAATAAAACTACAATTGGGGGTATTGTGGGATTTTGTAAAACATCCTCCTTATACGAAAGGATTGAAGTAAAATGAAAGTTACAGTTTGTATTGGTAGTTCATGTCATATTAAAGGATCTCGTCAGGTTGTTGAACAGCTTCAACAACTTATTGCTAACGAAAATCTTGGCGACAAGGTAGAACTCGGAGGAACTTTTTGTCTAGGGAAATGCCAACAGGGCGTTTGTGTAACTGTTGACGAGGAATTTCACTCTGTTACCCCTGAAAACGTAAACGAATTTTTCAAAGCAGAAATCGCTGCAAAGGTGTAAGGATATGATTATTCAGATTTGTGTTGGAAGTTCATGCCATATTAAAGGATCTCCTGAAATTGTAGAATTGTTTACCAAGGCAATAGAAGAATATAATCTCCAAGATGATGTTACGCTTGCGGGAAGCTTTTGTATTGGTGAATGCAATCGTTTAGGTGTTACGGTTCAGGTAGATGATGTTGTACATACGGGAATTAACCGTGAAAATTTCAAAGAATTTTTTGAAGAAAATGTGTTATCCGCATTGAAGAACGAAAGGATGTGACGAATATGCCCAATTGTCTTACCTTAAAAAAATCAAACTGTAAAAACTGTTACAAGTGTATTCGTCATTGCCCGGTTAAATCAATTCGTTTTTCCGGAAATCAGGCACATATCATTGGTAACGAGTGTATTTTGTGTGGACAATGTTTCGTTGTGTGCCCTCAGGATGCAAAACAGATTGTTGATGAAACTGAGAAGGTAAAAGTTTTATTGCAAGGCGGTGAACCGGTTATTGTAAGCTTGGCGCCGTCTTTTGTTGCGAATTACGAGGGTGTTGGAATCAACGCCATGAGAGAGGCTTTGAAAAAACTAGGGTTCTTCGATGTTGAAGAAACTGCCATCGGTGCCACGATTGTAAAAAATGAATATGAAAGAATGCTCCGCGAAGATGAACGGGATATTATCATTTCTTCATGTTGTCATTCTATTAACTTATTAATTCAAAAATATTTTCCGTCTGCACTTGAGTATTTGGCAGATGTTGTCTCTCCCATGCAGGCGCATTGTCAGGATATAAAGAAAAGATATCCTGATGCAAAAACAGTGTTTGTCGGTCCTTGTGTGGCAAAAAAAGATGAAGCAGAGCACTATGAAGGAATTGTGGATGCAGTTCTGACCTTTGAAGAATTATCCAACTGGCTGAAGGAAGAGAATATCGAATTAATGCAGGAGAGTGATTCCAACGAGGAAAGTCGTGCAAGATTTTTCCCCACAACAGGTGGAGTTTTAAAAACCATGTCGTTGGATGCTCCGGGATACAACTATATCGCCCTTGATGGTGTACAAAATTGCATTGATGCACTTCATGATATTGAAAAGGGTAAAATCCACAAATGTTTCATCGAGATGTCTGCTTGTGTAGGAAGTTGTATTGGCGGACCTGTTATGGAAAAGTATCACAGAACCGCACCGGTGAAAGATTACATCACCATTGCAAATTATGCGGGCAACAAAGATTTCAAGGTTTCAGAGCCAAAATCTGTGGAATTGAAAAAACAGTTTGAATACATTGAACATAAACTTGCAATGCCCAGTGAAACAGAAATCTTTACGGTTTTAAGAGAAATGGGTAAGTTTAAGGCAGCTGACGAGCTTAACTGTGGTTCCTGCGGATATAACACCTGTCGTGAAAAGGCAATTGCGATCTGTCAGGGCAAAGCAGAAATTTCAATGTGCTTGCCCTTCCTGAAAGATAAAGCGGAAAGTTTCTCTGATACCATTGTAAAAAATACCCCCAACGGTTTGATTGTATTGAACGAGAAATTAGAAGTGCAACAGATAAATGAATCTGCACGTAATCTTATGAATATACGTTCAAGTTCAGATGTTCTGGGAGAGAGTATCGTCAGGGTTCTTGATCCCAAATTGTTTGCGGAGGTACTGAGAACCGGCAAGGATATACGAGGAGAAAGAGTCTACCTTGCTGAATACAGACGTTATATTGAACAATCTGTTGTGTATGATAAAGAATCCAGGATGTTAGTTGGCATTATGCGTGATGTCACCGACGAGGAAGCTGAGCGTGAAAAGAAAGAGAAAATCAGCCGACAGACCATAGAAGTCGCAGACAAGGTTGTGGATAAGCAGATGAGAATCGTTCAGGAAATAGCATCCCTTCTTGGCGAAACCGCTGCGGAAACCAAGATTGCACTTGCGAAATTAAAGGAGTCGATACAAGATGAATGATTTATGTGCAGATATCGGCTGGAAAAGCATCAACCATTATGGTGAGCAACTTTGCGGTGATCACGTTGATATCGTTGAACAAAACGAAAACTCAACGGTTGTTGTTCTGGCAGACGGTCTTGGAAGCGGTGTAAAAGCAAGTATCCTGTCGACCCTTACTTCCAAAATTATCTCTACCATGATGGCGGAGGGACTGCCCATTGAAGAATGTGTAGAAACCATTGCGGCAACACTGCCGGTTTGTTCTCTCAGGGGTGTTGCGTATT
The DNA here is from genome assembly GCA_045649565.1 of Ructibacterium sp. Lineage (GTDB taxonomy): Bacteria > Bacillota > Clostridia > Monoglobales > Monoglobaceae > Ructibacterium. The sequence goes on along the minus strand of JAZRQC010000054.1, from coordinate 10,998 downwards.
CCACCTTTACCATTATGCAGATTATTGATAACGAAATAGTCGAAATTATTCAATATGATAATCCGCAGGTAATCATACTGCGTGATAATAAGAATTATGATTATCCGAAAACCGAGATGAATATCGGTGGGAAAAAGATATTCAAGAGTGAGGTTCGTATTCATGAAAACGATATTTTTATCGCTATGAGTGATGGATGTCCTCATGCGGGGATTGGAACTGCATACAACTTCGGATGGAAGAGGGAAGAGATTATTGAGTTTATGGAGACCATGTCGGTTTCCGGTCTCACCGCAAAAAATTTATCCACACTTCTTGTGGACGAATGTGACAGACTTTATGGACAAAAACCCGGAGATGATGCAACTGCTTGTATTGTTAAAATTAGAAAAAGAGAGCCTATGAATATTCTTTTTGGTCCGCCCTCCAATCGAGATGATTGTGATCGGATGATGTCTCTGTTTTTCTCCAAAGAAGGCAAGCATATTATCTGTGGCGGAACAACTTCGTCTATTGCGGCAAAGTATTTAAGAAAGCCACTCAGAGCCAGTCTGGATTTTGAAAAATCAGATATTCCACCCATAGCACAACTGGAAGGGGTTGACCTTGTTACAGAAGGTGTTATTACCGTGAACAGGGTCTTGGAGTATGCGAAGGACTACTTGGGTGACAACGAGCTTTATGAGCATTGGAATTTCAAACGTGATGGTGCTTCTTTGATTTGTCAGTTATTATTTGAAGAAGCAACTGATATTAATTTCTATGTTGGGCGTGCAATAAACCCGGCACATCAGAATCCGGAATTACCTATTAATTTCAGTATTAAGATGAATTTGGTAGAAGAATTATCCAAAAGTCTTACAATGATGGGAAAACGGATTAAGGTTAGCTATTTTTAAGGAGAGTGAATCATGAGAAAGTTTGACACAAAAGTACAACATTTGCAATACAAGGTGCTCCGCGAGGTTGCACGTTTTGCGTGGAAAGATACTCTGCTTGAAAATGTATTGAAAATTCCCGAAATTATCGTTCCGGGAAAAACTTCCACCATGCGTTGTTGTGTGTACAAAGAAAGAGCAATTTTAGAGGAAAGAATTAAAATTGTTATGGGTGGGGATAAAGAAAATCCCAATGTAATTGAAGTAATCGATATTGCATGTGATGAATGTCCATCAGCCGGTTATGTGGTAACGGAATCCTGTCGAGGATGTCTTGCTCACCGATGTGAGGATGTGTGTAAAAAAGGAGCTATTACCTTTGATGCGAATCACGTAGCACATATTGATAAGAGCAAATGTGTTGAATGTGGTCAATGTGCAAAGGTTTGTCCCTATTCCGCAATCATCAATCGCAAAAGACCCTGTCAGAATGCATGTAAAATAAAGGCTATTTCCATCAATGATGATAATGCGGCGGCAATTGATAATGAAAAGTGTACGGCCTGCGGCGCCTGTGTGTATCAATGTCCTTTCGGCGCGATCATGGACAAATCCTATATTTTAGATGCTGTAGATCTGATTAAGAAAAGTGATAATAACAAAAAATACAAAGTTTATGCCATGGTGGCTCCCTCGATTTCCAGTCAGTTCACCTATGCAAAGTTAGGGCAAGTTATCAAAGGTTTAAAAGAACTTGGATTCTATACTGTTGTTGAGGCGGCACTTGGTGCAGATATGGTAGCTCAATCTGAATCAAAAGAGCTTAGTGAAAAAGGATTTTTAACAAGTTCCTGTTGTCCTGCATTCGTATCCTATGTGAAATCAACTTTCCCGGATTTGGTGCAGTATATTTCCCATAATTTGTCACCCATGGCAACTCTTGCGAAGTACATTAAGGAAACCGAATCGGATGCAAAAGTTATCTTCATCGGGCCCTGTACTGCAAAAAAAGCAGAGGCACAGCTTGACAGTGTGAAGCCTTATGTGGATGCGGTTCTGACCTTTGAAGAACTTCAGGCACTGTATGATAGTAAGGATATTGACATTACCACCCTGGAGGAAGATGTTCTGGACAATGCATCGTATTTTGGGCGAATTTTTGCTCGATCCGGCGGTTTGTCCGATGCGGTTGCACAAGGCTTGAAAGAACAAAATATTGATTTTGACCTGAAAGCAATCCCTTGCGATGGCATCGAAGCATGCAAAGTGGCGCTTCTTAAAAAGAGTAAAAACGTGCTGGACGCTAACTTCATTGAAGGCATGGCTTGCGTGGGTGGTTGTATTGGCGGTGCCGGATGCTTAACTCACGGCGAAAAGAATAAAGCCGAAGTTGATAAATATGGCAGAGAAGCATTTGAAAAGACCATTAGCGATGCGGTATCTGTTTTAAAATAATATTATAAAAAATCAAACAAATGAAATTTGAAAAGTGAGGATTATATTATGAATAAAATTACAGTAATTGGTTCCGGTAATGTAGGTTCTACTATTGCATACACCTTAACGGTTATGGGACTTGCATCAGAAATTGTTATGATTGATGTTAATGAGGAAAAATCTCTTGGTGAAGCTCTTGATATCAGACAGGGTGTTCCTTTCTGCAACCCTGCTAATGTTTATGCAGGATCCTATTCTGATGCAAAAGATTCTGATATTGTTGTTATTACCTCCGGTATGGCAAGAAAAGCCGGACAGTCAAGACTGGATCTTGCTCAAACCAACGTGGATATCATCAAGAGTATTGCAGATAAAATCGTTCCTGTTGCGCCGGAAGCAACATATGTTATTGTAAGTAACCCGGTTGATATTTTAACCTATGTATTCTTAAAGCATACAGGACTTCCGCAGGAAAGAGTGATCGGTTCCGGTACCATCCTCGATACAGCAAGACTTCGTTCAAGAGTTGCGGAATATTATTCCGTAAACCAGAGAAATGTACACGCTTATATGTTGGGTGAACATGGCGATAGTGGTTTTGTTCCCTGGTCTATAGCTAACATTTCCAATGTCCCCATTGAAAGTTATGAGCAAGCAGCTATGACTGGTGCTAACTATCCTGATTTTAAAAGAGATGAAGTAGAAGAGTATGTTCGCAAATCCGGTGCCAGAGTTATTCAACGGAAGGGTGCTACATTCTATGCAGTTTCCATGTCTGTATGTCATGTGTGTAAATGTTTGTTGAGCGGTATTGATACAACTCTTACCGTATCTACTCTGCTTAATGGAGAATATGGCATTGATGATATTTGTCTCAGTTTGTTAAATATTGTCGGAAATAAGGGTGCGCATAGCAAAATCATGCTCCCCCTGAACGACGAGGAAGTTCGCGCACTTCATAACAGTGCAAACGTGTTAAAGGATCTGATTAAGGGTCTTAACATCTAATAGAATCTTTGAAAGGAAGGAATTAAAATGGATTATCGTATTGAGCACGACTCTATGGGTGAGGTAAAGGTTCCTGCGGATAAGTTGTGGGCGGCTCAAACCCAAAGAAGTCATGAAAATTTTGAAATAGGTGTGGGCATCGAAACAATGCCTGCAGAAATTATACATGCATTTGGTGTTTTGAAGAAGGCGGCAGCTATTACCAATCATGCATTACGTCCTGAAAAAATGACGGAAGAAAAACTGGGGGCAATCAAAGCTGCTTGTGATGAGATTATGGCCGGAAAGCTGAACGATAACTTTCCTCTCGTTGTATGGCAGACAGGTTCCGGAACTCAATCTAACATGAATACCAACGAGGTTATTGCCAACAGAGGTAATCAGATTTTAGGGAAGCAATTGCTCCACCCTAATGATGATGCCAATATGAGTCAGTCATCCAATGATACATTCCCTACAGCGATGCACATTGCAGCTGTCCTGATTTTGGAAGATAAGTTGATTCCTGCCGTTCAGGAATTGATTGCAACATTCCAGAGACTTGAAAAAGAAAACGAAGGTATTGTAAAGAGCGGTAGAACCCATCTTCAGGATGCAACACCTATTACGTTTACACAGGAAATCAGCGGTTGGCGTTCCAGCCTTGAAAAGGACATCGAATTGATAAAGCGTTCTATTGAACCTCTTTACGAACTTGCACTTGGCGGCACTGCAGTTGGAACGGGTCTTAATGCACCCCCGGCATTTGCAGAGACTGTTGCTAAGGAAGTTGGTAATATCACCGGCAAACCTTTTGTAACTGCTGCAAACAAGTTCCATGCTTTAACCTCTAAAGACGAACTGGTTTTTGCTCACGGTGCCATCAAAGCTCTTGCCGCTGATATGATGAAGATTGCAAACGATGTTCGTTGGCTTGCATCCGGTCCCAGAGACGGTCTTGGTGAAATCTTTATTCCCGAAAATGAGCCCGGATCTTCGATTATGCCCGGCAAGGTAAATCCCACACAATGTGAGGCAGTTACCATGGTTGCTGTTCAGGTAATGGGTAATGATGTTGCAGTTGGTATGGCGGCATCACAAGGTAATTTTGAGTTGAATGTATTTATGCCTGTTTGTATTTATAATTTTTTACAGTCCGCAAGACTTATGGCAGAAGCAATTCGCTCATTTAATAAAAACTGTGCAGTTGGTATTAAGGCAAATAAAGAAAAAATGCATCACAATCTGCACAATTCCTTGATGTTGGTTACTGCGCTGAATCCTTATATCGGATATGAAAATGCGGCAAAGACTGCCAAAAAGGCGTTTAAGGACAACATTTCTCTTAAGGAAGCTTGTGTCGAACTGGGCTTCTTAACTGCAGAAAAGTTTGATGAAGTGTTCCATCCGGAAGAAATGGTTTAATCTGGAGGTATAAAAATGAAGGTAAGTTATTTTCCGGGTTGTACCCTGAAAAACAAGGCTAAAGATCTTGATTTATATGCGTATAAATCTGCGGAAGCTTTAGGGGTTACACTCGAAGAAATTAAGGATTGGCAATGTTGTGGTGGTGTATTTACCACCGCAAAAAACGAAGTTGCAACAAAGCTTTCTTCGGTTCGTGCTTTACAAGAGGCGTTTGCGAAAGAACAACCGCTTGTAACTGTATGTTCTGCTTGTCACAATGTAATCAAGCAAACAAACCATACAATGCAGAATGATAAAGAATTTTCTGACAAGGTAAACCGCTATATGCCTGAAAACGGTGGATATCATGGCGAGGCAGAAGTTTATCACTATCTTGAAATGCTTCGTGATCTGGTTGGTTTTGACACCTTAAAGGAAAAGGTTGTAAATCCCCTTGCCGGGAAGAAAATTGCGGCATATTACGGATGTTTGCTTTTGCGTCCGAACAGTGTCATGAAGATGGATGACCCTGAAAACCCCAGTATCATGGAAGATTTCATCAAGGCGTTGGGGGCTGATCCTGTCATCTATGCAAAACGTAACGAATGTTGCGGTGGCTATGTGAGTATGGAAAGTCCTGCACTTGCACAAAAGAGCAGTCAGTCCGTTGTACAGAATGCAAAGGCTCAGGGTGCTGAAATGATTATCACCGCCTGCCCCCTTTGTAAATATAACCTTGTGAAAAATGGCGCAGACATTCCGGTTGTTTATTTTACCGAGCTGTTAGCAGAAGCGCTTGGAGTAAAGGAGGATACCAATGAATAATCCGTATCTTCGCGAGGAGTTAATTCGCCAAAGTGGCGTTAACCCCAAAAAATGTATGAAATGCGGTAAATGTTCTGCAACCTGTCCGGCTTACGATGAGATGGAGTATCATCCTCATCAGTTTGTAAGCATGGTGGAAAACGGCGATATTGAACCGCTTTTGAAGTCAGAATCATTATACAAATGCTTATCTTGTTTTGCTTGCATCGACAGATGCCCCAGAGGTGTAGAACCCGCTAAATTAGTGGAATCGGTTCGTCTCTCTGTGATCAGAAAACAAGGTGAAAACAGAATGACTGCCAATGATGTTCCGGCACTTCTTGATGAAGATGTTCCTCAACAGCTTTTGGTCAGTGCATTCAGAAAATACAGCAAGTAAGGAGGAAAAGACAAAATGCAAAGAGTTGGTGTTTTTGTATGTTGGTGTGGTAGTAATATTGCAGGTACTGTTGATGTACAGGCCGTAGCAGAAGCCTTGAAAAGCGAACCCGGTGTGGTCTTTTCCACCGACTATCAATATATGTGTTCTCAAGCAGGACAGGATATGATCAAGGCGGCGGTGAAAGAACATAATCTTACCGGTATCGTTGTTTGCTCTTGTTCACCCCGTATGCATGAGGCAACTTTTAGAAAAACTGCGGCAGCTGCAGGCTTAAACCCTTATATGGTTGAAATCGCAAATATTCGTGAGCAATGTTCCTGGGTTCACAAGGATATGCAGACCGGTACCGAAAAGGCGATTATTCTGGGCAAGGCGGCGGTTGCAAAGGTAAACTTGAACGCTCCCCTGACTCCGGGTGAATCTCCGGTAACCAAAAGAGCCCTGGTCATTGGTGGCGGTATTGCCGGTATTCAGACTGCTCTTGATATCGCGGATGCCGGTTTCCCGGTTGATATTGTGGAAACCAAGCCTACCATCGGTGGAAAGATGGCACAGCTTGATAAAACCTTCCCCACTCTGGACTGTGCGGCTTGTATCCTGACACCGAAAATGGTGGATGTTGCGCAAAATGAAAATGTTCGGATTTTTTCCTATAGCGAAGTATCCGAAATCAAAGGTTTTGTTGGAAACTTCGATGTAACCATCAAGAAAAATGCACGTTATGTCAAAGAAGATATCTGTACCGGCTGTGGCGCCTGTGTGGAAAAATGTCCTATGAAAAAAGTTCCCAACGAGTTCAATCTGGGAATGGATAACAGAAGCGCAATCTATATTCCCTTTGCTCAGGCAGTTCCCAAGGTTGCAACCATTGACCCAAATAGCTGTAATATGCTGAAGAATGGTAAATGTGGTCTTTGTGCCAGAGTTTGTGCAGCAGGTGCTATTGACTACACCCAGAAAGATGAGTATATTCAGGAAAAATACGGTGCAATTGTTGTTGCAACCGGCTTTAATCCTATCAGTATGGAAAAATTTGATGAGTTTGCATACAATCAATCCAAGGATGTTATCACATCGTTAGAATTTGAACGTCTTACCAATGCGGCAGGTCCTACCGCCGGTCATCTGGAAAGACCTTCTGACGGGAAATCTCCCAAAACCATCGTATTTGTTCAGTGTGTGGGCTCCCGTTGTGATGCCTGCGCAGAAAAGGGGAAAGAGTATTGTTCCAAGATTTGTTGTATGTATACTGCAAAGCATGCAATGCTGGTGAGAGACAAATACCCCGATACCGAGGTTTATGTGTTCTATATTGATGTAAGAACTCCCGGTAAGAATTTTGACGAATTCTACCGCCGTGCCGTTGAGGAATATGGTGTAAAATACGTGAAGGGTATGGTTGGTAAGGTTACCCCTGAGGGTGACAAGCTCAAGGTTCAGGCATCTGATTTGATTGACAACAAACAGCTTCACATTGATGCAGATCTGGTGGTTCTGGCAGCTGCCATTGAGCCTGATAAGTCAGCAAGACCTCTTGCGACGATGCTTACTGCAAGTATGGACACCAATGACTTCTTTACCGAGGCTCACCCGAAACTTCGTCCGGTAGAAAGCCCCACGGCAGGTGTATTCCTGTCCGGTGCTTGTCAGGGTCCCAAGGATATCCCCGAAACCGTTTCTCAGGCGGGCGCTGCGGCATCCAAGGTAATCGGACTTTTGGCTAAGGATAAATTGACAGGAAATCCCTGTATCGCACATTCCAATGAATTGATGTGTAACGGTTGTTCCACTTGTGAAAGAGTTTGTCCTTACGGCGCAATCACTTACGAAGACAAGGAATTCCGTATGCCTGACAGAACAACTAAAATCAGACGGATTGCCGTTGTTAATCCTGCAGTTTGTCAGGGTTGCGGTGCTTGTACCGTCGCATGTCCCTCAGGTGCTATGGATCTGAACGGATTTGCAAGTAATCAAATTATGGCGGAGGTGGACGCAATATGCAAGTAAATGAACGTAAACCTTTAATTGTTGCTTTTTGTTGTAACTGGTGTTCTTATGCCGGTGCTGACCTTGCAGGAAATAATCGTCTCAACTATCCGGCAGATGTGAAGATTATCAGAGTTCCTTGTTCCTGCCGTGTTAATCCAATGTTTATTCTTCGTGCATTCCAAAGGGGTGCAGATGGTGTTATCATTTGTGGATGCCATCCCGGCGACTGCCACTATACTTCCGGTAACTACTATACTCGTCGAAGAATGGCAACACTCTTTTCCATGTTGGATTTTCTTGGTATCGAAAAAGAACGAACTCGTGTTGAGTGGGTTTCTGCGGCAGAAGGTGCAAAATTTGCCGCAACCATGAACGACTTTGTTGAAAAAGTAACTGCACTTGGTGAAAACAAGAGATTGGAGGATCTGCGATGCAAAAGATAACACAAAATCAGCTGTTGGATAAGGCAGTTTCTCTGCTTGCAAATGGTACGGTAACCTCTGTTCTCGGTTGGAGTAAAGGTGAATTTGGCTATGATGTAACCCCGAAAGTGTTCAAGACAGAGGAAGATTTGAAAGCAAACTTTGTCTGGAACGATTTTTGCGGAGCAAACTTCTCAAAATATCTTGTTGCAAAAACAGATAGATTGGAAGGAAAACTGCTTGTTTTCTTAAAACCCTGCGATACCTATAGTTTTAATCAGCTTTTGACCGAACATCGGTTTGACAGAGAAAAGGTATACGCCCTTGGTATTCCTTGCGAGGGTATGGTTGATGTTGCAAAAATGAAATCAATCACCGGTGAAGGCATCAGCGAAATCAAGGAAGATGGCGAAAATCTTTTGATTACAACCATTTATGAGGATGCGCCCGTTGTTGTTAATACAAAAGATGTATTATTAGAGCGTTGCATCAATTGTAAGAGTAAAAAACACGTGGCCTACGACGAGCTTTTGGGTGAGGAAGGAGATATCATTGATTCTGCAAGATTCGATGAGGTTGCCAAGATTGAGGCAATGACTCCTGATGAGAGATTTGCCTTCTGGCAGAACGAACTTTCCCGTTGTATTCGTTGTAACGCCTGCCGCGATGCTTGTCCTGCTTGTACTTGTGAAAAGTGCGTGTTTGACAATCCTGCATCCGGTGTTGAAAACAAAGCACCTGCCAATAGCTTTGAAGAGAAGTTGTTCCATATTATCAGAGCATACCATGTGGCAGGCCGTTGTACAGACTGCGGCGAATGTTCCAGAGTTTGTCCGCAAAATATTCCGCTTCACCTTTTGAACCGCAAGTTCATCAAGGATATCAATGACTTTTATGGTGAATACCAGGCAGGAGCAGAGGTTGGTTCAAGAGCTCCTCTGGTAGACTACACCACCGAAGATTTAGAGCCCGGTGAAGTATTTGACAGGAGGGATTTGGATGCGTAAATGTTCTCTTGATAAAATGAACTCCATTTTTGCGGAAATAACCAAAACCGCAAAACTTTATCTTCCCACCGACGACAAAGACGGCAGTGCTGTCTATAAGCAATGGGAAGAGGGCGTTTTGTGGAGTGACGCTTTGAATACCGTAAGAAGTCCGAAAGACTTTTTCTTCCCTCAAATGGAAAACCTGATGGAATTCAGAACCGATGGCAAAAACATTGAAGTCATTGACACCAGATCCGAAACCGAAGATTTTGTTATCTTCGGTGTACGGGGATGTGATGTAAAAAGTTTTGAGATTCTGGACAGGGTTTTCTTAACCGAGCCGGTGGATAGCTACTATGCATCAAGACGTGAAAAGGGCATTATTGTATCCGCCGCCTGCTCCAAGCCGGCAGAAACCTGTTTCTGTAAAACTTTCGATATTTCTCCCGAGAACCCCGACGGTGATGTTACAACATGGAAAACAGATAGCGAAATCTTTTTCAGAGCAAATACGAAAAAAGGTGAAACATTCTTAGAAAATATCGCAAGTGTTACCGAAGAATGTGACGAAAATGCTGTGGAAGAGCAGAAGGCGAAAATTTCTGCTATTATGAACAAACTTCCTCTCAAAGATCTCACTACCGATGCTTTTGGTGGCGGAAAAACAGATGCATTCTTTAATCATCCTGCATGGGAAGAGCTGTCCGAGAGCTGTCTTGGATGTGGAACCTGTACCTTTGTATGTCCTACCTGTCAATGTTATGATATCAAAGATTTTAATACCGGCAAGGGTGTAATTAGATTTAGATGCTGGGATTCTTGTATGTATTCTGATTTCACGAAAATGGCACACGGAAACAACAGACTTACCCAGAAGGAACGGTTCCGTCAGAGATTTATGCACAAACTGGTTTATTATCCTGAAAACAACAACGGATTGTTCAGTTGTGTTGGTTGCGGAAGATGTCTTGCTAAATGTCCTATTTCTATGAATATTGTTAAGGTTATGAAAAAGATTGGAGGGGAGATAAGTGAATAATAGAGAAGAAACGTTAATTCCTAAAATCGGTGTGATTACCGATGTTCGTATCGATACCCCCGATATCAAAACATTCAGAGTTGTGACACCGGATGGCAAAAAGGCATTTGATCATCGTCCCGGACAGTGCGCGATGCTCTCCGTTCCCGGCGTTGGTGAGGCAATGTTCTCGATTACCTCGTCTCCGACCAATGAAGATTATATGGAATTTTCCATAAAAAAATGCGGATGTGTAACCGATTGGCTCCATCAGGCAGAGGTTGGTCAGCAGATTACCATCAGAGGACCTTACGGAAATCCCTTCCCGGTTGATGATGTATTTGCAGGTAAAAACCTTCTGTTCATTGCCGGTGGTGTTGGTCTTGCGCCCCTTCGTTCGGTCATCAACTACTGTAGACATTACCGCGATCGCTACGGCGAAATCGATATTGTTTACGGTTCCAGAAGCAAAGACGATTTGCTTGATTACAAGGAAATCATTGATGAATGGTCAAAGGACGCCGGCGTTAATGTTCATCTTACCATTGATAATCCTCAGGAAGGTTGGGATGGCCACGTAGGTTTTGTTCCCAACTTCGTTAAGGAACTGGCATTTGATACATCCAAGACTGTATTGATGTGCGGACCTCCCATTATGATCAAG
>JAZRQC010000053.1:0-9388 GCA_045649565.1 Ructibacterium sp. | reverse complement strand
TGTACTAAATTCCGTCAGTCAAATCAAGGGTTGCAATCAGGTGGGAGAGAGTTGGGAGTTCACCCGGTATAGCTCTTGTTGTGATGCAGCCAGGGGGATTTACTACTACACCACCTACCATAACAGTAGAATTTCGGCGGTGGACTTGTTCACCGAGAATCTGGATGGAGATGCCCTGATTACCTATGAGCAGGAAATTAGTCCTGATATTCTTTATCAAAATAAATAAAGCAGAAAAAGACAATCTCTATCTATGAAAAAGATTGTCTTTTTTTGTTGGGTATGTTATACTTGGCATAGAAGGATTACTATGAACGGAGAATTTCTATGAATCAAAAGAGTAACACAATCCGGCTGAGCGGAAATGCGCTGAAAGTCATTGCGGCTGTTTTGATGGTAATTGATCATATCGGCTACTTTCTCTATCCTCAGTATATCATCCTGCGAATTATCGGCAGGTTATCCTTTCCGATCTTTGCCTTTATGATTGCGGAGGGATGTTGTCATACCAAAAATAAACTGAAATATTTTTCAGGCATTTTTATTTTTGCGGTTGTGTATCAGGTGTTCAATTACTTTTTTGTGCGAAGCCCGTACCTGTGTATCTTTGTCACATTTTCGGGTTCCATTCTTTTTATCTATTTGCTACAATTTTTGAAGGAACGATTTTTCTTTCCTGGAACATGGTGGAGGAAAACCATCGCAGTGATCCTGCTTTTGTTTGCGGTTGCTGTGATTTATCTACTGAACAGAGTTTTCTATATTGACTACGGTTTTTGGGGATGCTTGGCACCGGCTTTTGCCTGCGTCTTCAAAAAACCGAAAACAATATCCGGTTCTTGGTTTGAAAAGCTTGATCGGTATTGGGTGCATATTCTGATGTTTGGATTGGCGTTGTTCATTTTATCGCTGGCATCGGGATGGGTGCAGATGTATTGCCTTTTGGCATTACCCTTGCTTTTGGTATACTCGGGAGAACGCGGTAAACTGAAGATGAAGTGGTTTTTCTACGTTTTCTATCCGGTACATATTGGGATTATCTACTTTATTGGTGTGTTATTTTACTGGTAGATTCCGTTGGTTAAATTGATCCCAAACCAAAGTGCGAGCAAGAAGTTTTGCGTAAGAGGTAAAGAAGAAGTCATCGGGTAACCGATGACTTTTTTGCTTGGGGAGGAGAGCAAAAAAATCCTGATATAACAAAATAATCTTGTTCTTAAAAAGTTTAGATATCATTTGTGTTACTTTTCGGGTTTTTCTGCCTGATTTCCGTTGACATTAAGCGGAAATTATGCTATAAATGAGGGAAATAATGTAAGCAATTCAAGCAGGTGATTCGATGCAAAAATTAACCCAAGCGGTTGAGAAATACCGTCAGTTGATTCTGGATTCGGAGCGTTATCTTTGGAAGAATCCGGAGACGGGATTCAAGGAATACAAATCCTCCAAGTATATGCAGGAGAATTTTGAAAAACTTGGATATGAACTTAACTTGGCCGAGGATATCCCCGGATTTTACACGGTGGTGGATACCGGAAGACCGGGACCTACCGTAATGATTCTGGCGGAGCTGGATTCGGTTATCTGTCCTCAGCATCCTGACTGCGATCCGGAAACGGGAGCAGTACATGCTTGCGGACACCACGCCCAGGGTGCAACCCTTTTAGGGTTAGCCGGGGCATTGAAAGAGCCGGGGGTGTTAGATGGCCTTTGCGGACGTATCAAACTCTGTGCGGTTCCTGCTGAGGAGCTTTTGGAAATCGAGTTCCGTGGCGATTTGAAAGCAAAAGGTGTGATACGATACTTCGGCGGAAAAGGAGAATTCCTTTCCAGAGGATATTTTGATGATGTAGACCTTGCTTTTATGGTTCATGTGAATGCCGAATTTATGGTGGATAACGGCATGGATGGTTGTATGGCAAAGAAGATTACCTACAAGGGCAAGGCATCTCATGCAGGCGGTGGGCCTCACCTTGGCATCAATGCCCTCTATGCGGCATCGGCAGGACTGAACGCCATCAATGCCATTCGCGAGACCTTTCAGGAAAAGGACCTTATCCGTGTTCATCCCATTATGACCGAGGGTGGGGTTATGGTAAACGCCATTCCGGGAAGTGCAACCCTGGAGAGTTTTGTTCGCTCCAAGAGTTTTGATGCCATGGTAAGTGCCAACAAAAAGGTGAATCGTGCCCTGACCGGTGCGGCACTTTCTATGGGAGCCAATGTGGATATTACCGATTTTCCTGGTTATGCACCGGTGGTACAAAATCCGGAACTTCGGCAGGTTGCCAAAGAAGCGGCAGATATGGTAATTCCGGAACGGGGTTTTCAGTGTCGTGACTATGTGAGTACCGGAAGTTCGGATATTGGTGATTTGTCTACGGTGATGCCCATTGTTCATGTTTATGCAGGCGGTGCCACAGGAACCATGCACGGAAGCGACTTCCGTATTACGGATCCGGAGGCGGCTTGTGTGGACAGCGCAAAGTGGCAACTTACCATGCTCTATCTGTTGCTGAAAAAGGACGGAGAAAGAGCGAAAAAGATTGTGGACGAATACACACCAATCTTTTCAGGAAAATACGGGTACATATCCTATATGGATGCCCTGATGGATTCGGGAGATAGAATCGAATATACCGAGGACGGAAACGCCAAGGTAAGATTATAAAGAAAAGAGGAGATAGCAATGGAAAAAATCAGTTATTTCTTTATTGATGATGTAATTTGGGTATTTCGTGATATTGCAAGACAAAAACCGAAGTCGATGTTTGATAATGCCTATATGAAGATGCTCAAGAAGGCCCACGATGATAATGGCTTGACGGTTCAGCTGAATGTATTCTACAGAACCGACTTTTTCTATGGCAATGACGAGTTTACTCTGTCCGAGATGCCCGATACCTACAAAGACGAATTTCAGGCAAACAAAGACTGGCTTCAATTGGCATTCCACGCCAAGCAGGAATTCCCTGATTATCCTTATGTGAATGCAAGTTATGAGGATGTGAGGGATAATTTCGAAACGATCCAAAGAGAGGTAGAGCGGTTTGCAGGTCCCGGATGCTATGCGGATGTACTCTGTACGCATTGGTTGCCTTTGAGCAAGGACGCTTGCCGTGCCCTTGCGGATTGTGGCGTGCGATTGGTAACCCCCAGTGCAGGAGAAAAGTGGGAGTTCGACGGAGATGAGAGTGTACTTCCTTACGGCCATGCGGCAAGATTGAAGCAGAACAGAAAGCCGGAGACTATGCTCTATACCAGAGCCACCAACGATGAGAGAATCCGTGCTTCCATCTGCGGCTACAATCACATCACCGAGGAAGAGGAAAATAGCATCAGCAAGGTGAATCGGTCGGTGAAAGATAAGGAGTTAAATCTCGGTTATGTATCTTTTGGAGGTTGTCCTTGCTTGAACCTTTGCACCCTGGATGAAATCCAAGAGCAACTAAGCAAACTGATTGCGGAGGGTCAGGAGCTGATTGGTGCTGCGACCCACGAACAGTACTATTATGAGGATTATCTTGCTTATCAGCCGGATACCCCCGAAAAGGTTTATTTAATGAGTAAGATTTTGCACGATGCAGGATATCGGTTTGTAACTGCAGATGAATTAAAATAAGATAGGAGATGTGTATTATGATAAGAGTAGCAGATACTAGCAATACATTCCAATACCAAAGAGAAGAGGGACAGAACCCCAATACCGGTTTTATGAGTTTTCAGCACTTCCGTGGTGAGAAACTCTATTCTGACAGTATTGTTCGGCCGGAAAACAATATGACCGAAACCGAACCCTATGAATGTTATCCGGTTGCTCCGGATGCCAAGGAGAACGGACGGGAAGAGGGATACTATCCCGACAATACCATTGCTTACATCCGCTTCCTCTGGAAAGAATGGGAGCCGGAACAGGGTAAGTATAACCTGAAATTTATACAGGATATTCTGGATAAGGCAAGGGCGCACAATCAGACCATTTGTTTCCGGTTGATTGCTCACAGCACCCGCGCCTGTGACGATGTTCCCGAATGGCTGAAGAAGCTCATTGACTGTCCCGAGCGTCCTGAGGGAAAACGGGTCAAGGATTCTCCTACTGATCCTATGTTCCTGAAGCTTTTCAGTCAAGCAGTTCGTGTCTTGGGTGAGCATTTTGATGCAGACCCCACCTTATATATGATGGATATTTCTCTTCCCGGTGCATGGGGAGAGGGACATAAGTTAGAAAATTATCCTCAGGAGGATATGGAAAAGCTCTTTGATGCCTATACCGAGTCCTTCCCCAATACCCGATTGATTGCTCAGGTTTGGCGTCCTGAACTGGTTCGTCACGCTATGAAAACCTGTAAGGTAGGTGTCCGTGGCGACGGATACGGACAGCCCTATCACATTCACGAGAAGTATCCCCCTGCCATTGAAGAGTTGGGTGATATCTGGAAACATTCTCCGGTATCCTTTGAAACTTTTTGGTGGATTGGTGAATGGCAGCGTCAGGGCTGGGATTTGGACGAAATCATCGACATTTCCCTGAAGTGGCACACCAGCTCCATCAATGCAAAGTCGATTCCCATTCCCTGGGAATGGCAGGACAAGGTGGATGACTGGGTAGCAAAGATGGGCTATCACTTCTCTATTGATTCCTTCAGCTTCCCCAAAGAGGCAGAGGCAGGAGATGGAGCAGAACTGAAACTTGCCATTGATAATGTGGGCGTTGCACCTTTGTATGACAAAGTGAACCTTTCTGTAAAACTCTCCGGCAAGAGTGAGGTTGAGTTTGTAACTGCAGTCGATGTGAATGCTTGGCTCCCCGGAAAACATACCGAGGAATTTTGTATTGACCTGCCTGAAAATCTGGAAGCGGGGGATTACAAAATCGGTATTAGTATTCAGGGCGTGAACTATCCTATGGTTTATTTTGCTACGGATGCAGAGCGTGATGGTGCCTATTATCAGTTAGGTTGCATAAAAGTTCTGTAAAATTGAAAAATTCTATTGACAACTTTGGAAAATCGTGTATAATGATGTCATATCTCGTTGAAACTTTCAGAATCTTCAGGAGACTGGAAGTGAAGGGAACTCCGGAGAATCTCGTTTAGAGTGCCGAAGGTGCAAGGCGGTGACGCCGAATCTCTCAGGCAAAAGGACGGAGCAGAATACATAGCGTTTTTTTATGGTGCTATGTCTGCGTAGATGATTCGGAGCCGCCTTGATGAGATCAGGGCGGCTTGTTTTTTTGAAAAATAATTAAAATATACATATTTTTAGGAGGCAAAAACATGGAACAGTTTTTGGCATTAGTTGAAAAAATTAACGGAATCGTTAACGGTTGGGTTTGGGGACCTGTTATGCTGGTATTCCTGGTTGGTACCGGTATCTTCCTGACCTGCGGCCTGAAGTTTTTCCAGGTTGGAAAAATCGGTCTTTGGATGAAGAATACCTTTGGTACTCTCTTTAAGAAAGATGGTAAGAAGGCAAATGATGATAAGTCTATTTCTTCTTTCCAGGCTCTCTGTACTGCTCTTGGCGGTACTGTTGGTGTTGGTAACGTTGTTGGTGTTGCAACTGCAATCGCTGCCGGTGGTCCCGGTGCAGTTTTCTGGATGCTGGTTGCAGCATTCTTCGGTATGATCACCAAGTATGCAGAAATCGTTCTGGGTATCTACTATCGTAAGAGAGCCACCGATGGCGAATGGCTGGGTGGTGCAATGGTATACCTGAAGGAAGGTTTTGCAGACAAAAAGGGTCTGAAGACCCTGGGCTCTGTTCTGGGTGTGCTTTTTGCAGTATTCTGCATCCTGGCATCTTTCGGTATCGGTAATATGAGCCAGATCAACACCATTGCAGCAAACTTTGAAGGAACCTTTAATATTCCTGTTGCGCTTACCGGCGTACTGCTTTTGGCTTTGATGGCCTTTATGGCAGTGGGTGGCTTAAAGTCCATCGGTTCTTTCACCGAGAAGCTGGTTCCCTTTATGTCCATCTTCTACATCATTGGTGCAGTCATCATCGTTGTAACCAAGGCAAATGTTTTGGGTGATGTATTTGTAGCAATCTTCAAGGGTGCATTCGGTTTTGACGCTGTTGCCGGCGGTGCTATCGGTGTGGTTATCTCCAAGGTAGCAAAGAGCGGTATTGCCCGTGGTGTATTCTCCAACGAGGCAGGTCTTGGTTCTTCCGCTCTGGTTCACTCTACTGCAGATGTAAAGGAACCTGTAAAGCAGGGTATGTGGGGTGTGTTCGAGGTATTTGTTGATACCATCGTAATCTGCTTGCTTTCCGCACTGGTTATCCTCTGCTCCGGCGTTATTGATCTTAACACCGGTCTGGTTGCAGCAGGCTTCTCTGCTGACAAGGCATCCGTATTGGTAACCGAAGCATTTACAGAGTCTTTCGGTGCCGTTGGTGGATACTTCTCTACCATTGCAATCTTCTTCTTTGCAATCTCCACCGTTATCGGTTGGTTCGTTTACGGTTCCAAGGCTTGCCAGTTCCTCTTCGGCAAAATTGCAACTGTTGTTTACAAAGTTATTTTCGTATGCTTCGTTCTGGTTGGTGCAACCATGAACCTGTCTCTGGCTTGGGATCTTTCCGATACCTTCAACGGCTTGATGGCAATTCCCAACCTGATCGGTCTGGTAGTACTCTCCGGCACCATCTTCAAGATTACAAAGAACTACTTTGCAAGATTGAATGGCGAGAATGTTGCTCCCATCCTCTCTGCTTACGATAACATCCAGGCAGAGATGGAAGCAAAGGAAGACTAAGGTTAAAAGCCTCTGTCTATCATACAAAAGATAAAAAATCCCAAGGAAAATTCCTTGGGATTTTTCATTTATGAAATAAAAAAAAGATTGTCTTTTTTTATCGAAAATGGTATACTGAACATAGAATGGTGCAAAGGATAGGAAACATTATGAAAACAATTTTTATTGTAAACCCTATGGCAGGTCAGGGCGGTAACACCGAAAGGGTGGTTGACGCCATCCGTGATGCCTTAGAACAAACATCCCAAGAGGGTGAAATCTACCTGACCAAAGGAGTGGGAGATGCTACGGAGTATGTGAAACAGTATTGTGATACCCATGGCCCTGCTCGGTTCATTGCCTGTGGCGGAGACGGAACCTTAGGCGAAGTTTTAAACGGCATCATGGGTTGTCCAGATGCGGAAATCGGGGTTGTTCCCATGGGAACAGGCAACGATTTTTGTCGGAATTTCGGGGATGAACTTGATTTTCGGAACGTAACCTTGCAACTGTTGGGCAAGAGTATCCCCTGTGATGTCATCCGCTACGAAACCGAGACCGAGGGGAAGAGACGAGAGGGTTTTTGCATGAACATGTTCAACATCGGATTTGATTGTAATGTGGCAGACATGACAGCAGAAATGAAGAAAAAGCCTTTGGTGTCCGGTTCTATGGCATATTTGCTGTCCATCTTTAAAGGCTTGATTCAAAAGAAAACTACCCATCTGGAAATTGCTTTGGACGGCGAAGTAGTACACAAGGGAGAACTGCTTTTGACCTCGGTTGCAAACGGAAGTTACTGCGGTGGCGGAATCAAGAGTAACCCATTGGCATCGGTCAGGGACGGTATGTTGAATATTAACATCATCCGTAATATATCGAGACTTCGGTTTATCTCTCTTTTGCCCCATTATATGAAGGGAACACACCTGAGCCTTCCCGGAATCGAAAAGGTTATCACCACCAAAGGGTGCAAAAAAATGACGATGATTCCACAGGATGGAGCGATACGACTGTGTGTTGACGGAGAGATTGTGGATGGCGGAAAAACAGAATTTGAGGTAGTACCAAGCGCAGTAAGGTTTGTGGTTCCCTCTGTGCAGGGAGCGGTTCAAACCGAAAAGGAAGTTGCTTTGGTATAAGAAAGGATTGTTAACGTGAAACGAAGTTGTGGCGTATTGATGCATATTTCATCTCTGCCGGGAGAGTATTCCTGCGGAGCCTTTGGCAAAGAGGCAAAATCGTTTATTGATTTTCTGGCGGATTGTGGATTCTCCTGGTGGCAGGTGCTTCCTTTTTGTCCTATTGATGAATACAATTCCCCTTATAAATCTCATTCCTCCTTTGGGGGAAACCCTTACTTTATTGATTTGGAGACCCTGTATCAAAAGGGACTTCTTACCCAAGAGGAGATAAATTCTGCCAAGCAGGAAAGTCCGTATCTGTGTGAATTTGAGCGCCTGTCCAAAGAACGGCTTTGCCTTCTCAGAAAGGCATCGGAGCGGGTGCAGAATCGTGAGGAGATAGAACGTTTTATTGCCGACAATCGGCATTTGGAACAGTTCTGCGAGTTCATGGCTCGTAAAACTGCCAATCATGATCTTCCCTGGCAGGAGTGGGAGATTGACACCTATGATCAAGAGGTGCTTTTCCTTTGGAAGTTTATCCAATTTGAGTTTTTTGCTCAGTGGAAGGAAATCAAAGCATATGCCAACCAAAAGGGTATTCAAATCATTGGAGACATTCCCGTATATGTGTCACCGGACAGTTCGGATTTATGGGCAAACACCCATCTTTTCCAACTGGACGAAAATAATCGTCCCCTTGCGGTAGCTGGAACACCCCCTGATTATTTTTGTGAAGATGGTCAGCTTTGGGGGAATCCTCTCTATGATTGGGATGCCATGAAGAAGGATGGTTATGGTTGGTGGCTGGATCGAATCTCCTTTATGCTGGAACTGTTTGACGGACTTCGGATCGACCACTTCCGTGCCTTTGAATCCTACTGGTCCATTCCGGCAGAGGAAACCACGGCAAAGAACGGAAGATGGATCAAGGGCCCCGGGATGGATTTGATTGAAAAAATTCAGAAGGTTGCCGGAGATAAATTGATTATTGCGGAAGATTTGGGTTTGATTACCAAAGAGGTGGAGGAACTGGTGGAAAAAAGCGGATTCCCCGGAATGCGAGTTTTCCAGTTTGGTTTCTTTGGTGGGGAATCTACCCACATGCCCCACAACTATCCGAACAATGTGGTGGCCTATGGCGGAACCCACGACAACAATACTCTGCTTGGGTATTTGTGGGAACTGGACGAGGGACAAAGGCGGTGGATGCTGGATTATTGCGGTTACACCGATCCCGATTGGACCAAGGCGCTTCCCACCCTGATTCGCACCATCTGGGCAAGCCATGCAGATACGGTGGTTTTTGCCATTCAGGATTTGCTGGGTTATGGCTCGGATACCCGATTGAACTTCCCCGGAAGAGCGGAGAATAACTGGCGGTATCGGGTGACGGCGGAGCAGATTCAGACCATCAACAAAGATTGGATTCGGAGCCTGAATGGATTGTATTATCGTTAAAAATATGTTTATAGTGGATAAGAAAAAATACGCACACCAAAGGGTGCGCATTTTTTTGGG
>JAZRQC010000052.1:0-31928 GCA_045649565.1 Ructibacterium sp. | reverse complement strand
TCCAGTTGTTGCTCAGAGATACTCTCCTCACCTGCCAAGCTTACAACAAACATTGTTGTATCGGTGGTGTAGTCAGTCTTTGTGGTAATTTCATCAATTTCACGTCCCAGAGCTTTTTCTGCAACACCTTCAACCTTTTCCAGATCAATATTTCCGGTATAGGAATAGGTCAGCATTGCGCCACCCTTGAACTGAATATCCAGTTCGATACCGTTCACAAAATAGCCGGCAACACCAACAACCAAAATAACCAAAGAAATGATATAGAAAATCGCCTTATTCTTAAAGAAGTTCAGAACCTTGGTCCGCTTCTTACCGCTACCAAACAATCCGGTCTTTCTGAGGCACTTGTACTGTCCCAAAGACTTGGACATCAACTTAGATGTAGTAACACCACAGATAAAGTTCAGGATAGCACCGGTAAGCAAAGAGTAACCGAAGGAAATCATGGTACCGGAACCAAAAATCATCAGAATTACTGCAACGATAATAACGGTGATATTACCATCAAATACTGCAGAAAACGCCTTGTGATATCCTGCATCAATTGCAGCACGAACAGGCTTACCATCTGCAATTTCCTCCTTGATACGTTCTGCCGTAATAATGTTCGCATCCACACCCATACCTATCGATAGGATAACCGCCGCAATACCGGGCAGAGTCAAGGTGTACTGAGGAATAGAAAGTGCAAGCAACTGACCTGCAACCTGCAAAGTCAAAGCAAATACAGCAACAAAACCGGGAAGTCTGTAGTAAACAAGCATAAACAGACATACTAAGATAAATGCAAGAAGACCTGCTTTAACCATAACATCCAATGCACCGTTACCCATGCTGGGGCTGATTACATTGTAGTTGCTGGATTCCAAAGCAAAGGGCAGAGCACCTGCATTAATTCTGTTAGACAACAGAACAGCTTCTTCCATAGTAGCAAGTCCGGTAATTTGCGCCTGACCGCCGGAGATTCTCTCGTTTACCTTGGGGTTAGAAATCATGGTCTCATCCATGTAGATAGCCATGTTCTGACCAACCAAGCTTGCGGTAGCATCAGAAAATGCGGTTGCACCTTCGGAATCAAACTCCAGATTTACCACAAAACCACCGGCAGAAATACCACCATTGTTGGTTGCGGTAGCAGGAGTTGCATTCTTAACATTTTTACCTTCAAGCAGAACATTGCCACTGGGATCACGGAAGGTCAGACGATAGGTTGCACCCAATTCCTTGATTGCATCCTCAGGATTAAACTCGGTCTCATCAGACTTCCAGGGGAAACGAAGGAGAATGCTCTTTCTATCTTCGTCAATGGTAACCTCACGGTCTGCGATATTGTTCTCATCACAACGCTTTTCAATGCTTGCTTTTGCAGCATTCAGTTCTTCAATCGTGGGATCATAATCCTTGGGGAAATAGGTGGCCTCAACACCACCACGAATATCAATACCAAACCGCATTTGATTTGCAGCGGGAATATTGATCTTCCAAAAACTCAACCCGGCAATGGATACGTAGGTAATGCAGGCAATCAGGACAAGTACAATCCAGAATGTGCCTCTGTTAATTCTTTTTTTGTTCACTTTTCTTTCTCCTTTGAATGTAAAATTTATATGATAGGTTTCATTAATTTACAAAGTTATGCGCTTTTTTCCGTCCGCCTTATAAATATAACATATAATAACCATAAATATCATCACAAAAACAAGTGCGATGCATGGGTTATTAACCACATAAGTGATTCCCGTTTCTTTTTCTATATTCAAAGATAATCCAAAAGGAAGTATCCTTTGATTTTGTCGTCTTACGGATTGCAACATATGTCGGGTTGTTCCACCCTCAAAAATGCCACTCCCGTTTGATATAGAACTCAAACGTTCCAAATACAACAAACTTTGACCGAAGAGAATGTTCTGCTTGGATTCTTGTACAACATCACTTTGATACGAAGGGCAGATAACTGAAATCACCAATAACATAACAAGTATAAATGGCAAAACTTTTTTACCGCACGATTTCATTATCACCCCTCCTTTTCTCGTTCACATATCAAACAGAACTATTATATCACTGTGGCCCTTGATAGTCAATAAAAATTATTATTTATTCTTAGATTTTCCAAGATATTTTAAAAAAAGAATGAGCGATATCAAATCGCTCATTCTTTTTATGGCATTACGCCTTACGCTACATTGCTTTATTTGGCATTTTTCACTGCCTTTTCCAACACTTTTTTTGCATTACCAAGATCTTTTGCAACTACAATAGCAACAAATTTTCCATTCTTGTATACAATGGCTTTTTCAAGTTTTGGAACTTCACCCGGAATATAATTTTCAAAACTCTTAATTCGGTTTTGAACGTATTCCTTCAGTGCTTTTTCGACTGTCACAGCATCCTTCTCACTCTTGACTTCAAACAGAGCAATTTCCTCCGCTGTGGCACCGCCACCTACCATACCACAAGCATTTACAATAAGATTCATGTCAATTTTATGGGTGCTTAGCAATGCTTTAGCCGAGGTTTCTCCCACATCCCCTTCAAAATTAACCGCCTTCTTAACTTTTTCGCTTATGGAGTCAAGATCGTAATCACCTTTCGAGAACACAACTTCTTCCTTTTGACCGGATGTATTCGTCTTGGCATCTTCTGCTCTTACAATCGCATGATTTCTCAAATAGTCCGCCCAACGAACACTGCCCTCTTTGCCAAGATGAATACCATCTTCTGTCAGTTCGCTGTTCATAGCACCATTCTCATCTTTTACTGCATTGTAGACATCAATAAAGCACACT
Organism: Ructibacterium sp.; assembly: GCA_045649565.1. Classification (GTDB taxonomy): domain Bacteria; phylum Bacillota; class Clostridia; order Monoglobales; family Monoglobaceae; genus Ructibacterium. The sequence goes on along the minus strand of JAZRQC010000052.1, from coordinate 29,136 downwards.
TGCTTTTCTTCTACCAACTTCAATAAAGCGTTGTTATACTCATAAATAACAGGGTTCTTTATTCTTCCTTTTTCTGATGTTTTTTCAGATACCGGCATCATAGATTGAATATAGATAATTGCCTGAGGGTTATCTTCTTTCAATCGATCAATCAAAACATTAAATTTTCCCATAACGTTTTCCTTGTTATCAGGAACAATATCCTCATTTACACCAAGCATAACATAGATTTTTTTAGGATTTGCCGCTTTGACCTTTTCAACAAGGCTGGATCCATCCTCTTCCACATTAAATGTTCCGCCCACAGACATAGCTGTTCGGCAAAGGAATGTTGCAGTATCTATTCCTGAATAGGATTGCAAGCACATAGAAAGGGAGTCACCAAGGAATACAGCATTTTCAAAATACGCGTTATCAACCGGTTCGCTTTCAGGGACAAGGCCTGCTTTTACAAAATTCGAATTCTGTGCAAATTCTCCCAAAGAAGCAATAGATGTGTCCGACATGAAGGTTGATGACCCATAAAGGAACAGTACCTTTTGGATATTGTTTTCACCCAAATACTGGATGGGATCCTCCTGGAAATATCTCATATCCAAAAGATGAATATTTTCAAAGTGGTTAATAAGAAACGGCGCCAAACTATGGGAATAGGAATCTTTAAAAATTGCAAGGCTTCCTCCATCTTGTTTTCCGCCCTTAATAACCGTCACACCATGATTGCCGTCAAGGAAATATGCATACTTATCCTTTTTTTCAAGGTACTCAGGGAAAAACATGGAAGAATTTTCTTTTTCTTCACCCCGAAATTCCACCTTTGCATTTTGGTTTATTTCCGTCTTATAAACAGATATTGTGTCTGCCTCGGTGGAAATAAGTGCCTTGGAATAAGTTGTCCCGAGGAAATCACTCGTTACATCTTCAATAGAAAATTCCGATTCCTGCATGGGTTCATACCCCAGAGTTTCACCCAAATCACGATATACCAAATAACTTCCTTTTGATGTCTGGTGATGGTCGGTTCGATAAAAAATATATTGATCCTTGTGACCCTCTAAGGTTTTTGTCGTATCAACAACCTTCACGGCCGCATCTTTCAAATCACGCTTAATTTTGTCTGAAAGTTCGCTTACATTAGGCTTATATACCCCTTTGGGCAACTTATCCTTATGAATTTCATAGGCCTGCGGAATCACACAAACAGAAATATCATAGCGGTTTTTCTTCGAAAGAATTCGAATCGATTCCAGATTTTTTCCGATAACCTCCTCGGAGATATCCTCTGCTTTTTCAATGAGATATCCGTCCTTTGCGAAATAAACTCCGTTGTTTTCCTTTTTCCCTAAGAATCTTTCGCATTGACCCTTCATTCTCACAAAAAAGTCTCTAAACATCATTTGATCGCTACTGTAATTTTCCGCATCATCCATAAAGGTTCGGTCAACGATAGCAGCAAATGACAGTTCCGGCTTTCCTTGAAGATATCTATTTTCTTGCTCAGAAAACTCTCCGTTCGAAATAAACAAATTCAAAAGAACAAAGAGAAAATAACAACTTACTGCAATAATGGTAAACACAAAATAATGTTTTTTCATATTTCTCTTTCCTTTCTTTAGAATCTGAAATACAAAAACGGATTATATGATGCATCCGCAAGATACACAAGACATAAGAAGAATATTGCAATGCATGGAATCAAGATATAAAGAGAATTCTTTTTAAACCATGGTTCCACTAACTTTTTCATCATAGGCACCATTGCAACAATACCGATCGCAATGGTTATGGCATAAGAACTCAAAGCATAAAGCGTGGACATATCTGCAAATCCACAATCCCCGATACCGAACATAACGCCAAGATAAATAACGGCATCTGTCATGGTCTCACATGCAAAGAATACCCAACCAATTAAGACAAACAACAGGGTATACAAGGTTTGGACAAATCGAGGAAGTTTTTCAATCCATTTACCAAATACCTCTTTTTCGAGAATCAGAAGGATTGCATAATATAATCCCCAAAACAGGAAATTGAAACTTGCTCCGTGCCAAAATCCGGTAAGACACCATACAATTAATAAATTCAACTTTTTCCGCAAAGGAGAAACACGATTTCCGCCTAAAGGAATATACACGTATTCCTTAAACCATGTACTGAGACTGATGTGCCAACGACGCCAGAAATCAGTGATTGACGTAGAGGTATACGGGTAATTAAAGTTTCTCTCAAACTCAAAACCAAACATACGACCAAGACCGATTGCCATATCACTATATCCCGAAAAATCGAAATAAATCTGAAGGGCAAATGCAATAATACCAAGCCACGCCGATGCCACAGTAAGTTCTCCCGATGCATTCATGGTATCCCACAAAAGACCAATATTGTTTGCAATCAAAACCTTTTTCCCAAGACCTATTACAAAACATACAATACCCTTTGCTACTTTTTCAGCGGTAACTTCCCGATGAGATAATTGTTCATCGATGGTTTTATATCGAACAATGGGTCCAGCTATCAACTGCGGAAATAAAGATATGTATGTTCCGAAGGAAATAATATTTTTCTGTGGTTGTACATCACCTTTATAAACATCAATTACATAGGACATTGCCTGAAATGTATAAAACGAAATACCAACCGGGAGCGCAAGATTCAAAAGCGGAATATTTGTTCCTGCCACCCCATTAATGGTCTCTAAGAAGAAGTCAACGTATTTGAAAAAGAAAAGTCCTGCAAGGTTTCCTATAACAGATAATACCAGAACCCACTTCCTCTTTTCAACAAAACGTCCGCACACGTAATTGAAAAGAATAGAGAACATCATAAGAAAGATATAAACAGGCTCACCCCATGCATAGAAAACCAAACTGAATAACAAAAGAACTAAGTTTTTAAACTTAGGATGAACGACATAATAAACCCCCAGCACCAGAGGCAGAAAAAACAACAAGAAAAACAAGCTTGAAAAAATCATTCTTAAAATCTCCGTTTCTCTATAATTATTTCAATTTGTTGCTAATATTAATTAAGATATTATACCATGTTAATTCAGAAAATTCAACATTTTATCACAAATTTATCATAATTAGCACAAAACATCACCGAATGATCATCCAAAAACAGTATTATTTACAAATACAAAAATAGGCACAGTTTTCACCATGCCTATCATCTGTCATAATTTATCGCGCCGTGTTTACCACTCGGTCATGCCACCGTCAACAACAATATTGGTTCCTGTCATAAAGGAAGATGCATCTGAACACAAAAGTAAAAGACCACCGCAAAGTTCTTCTGCCTTTCCGGTACGTTTCATCATGGTCTTGTTTGCCAAACGCTCAATAAATGCCATGTTAGAGTTAGGTGTAATATTCGGGAAAGGTCCCGGGGTCAGGCAATTTACACGAATGCCACGACGAGCCAGTGCAGATGCACAATAACGGGTGAACTGCAACACTCCCGCCTTACCTGCGCCATAAGAAGGAGGATTCCAAGGAATGTCATCTCCGTAAATATCAAAATCAGGTGCAATCATGCCATACATGGATCCAATATTAACAATGTTTCCCGTTCCCTTTTTATCAAAATAAGGAATCACCGCTCTGGTTGCGCGGAAGATAACATGCAAGGTACCATCAATACCTTCCTCCCATGTTTCATCCGGAATTTTATCCAAACGATATTCACAGGATTTACCGCCTGCTCCGCCACCATAGGCAACGCAATTCACCAAGACATCAATACTTCCAAACAACGCTTCTGTCTTGTCAAAAATCTCCTGAAAGCAATCTTTATCACTTAAATCCGCTTCAAGAAAGACCAACTTACCTTCTTCTTTCCACTGCTGATAAGTTTCATCAAAACGATCTGTTCTGGACGGAACTACAACATTGGCTCCATATTCCAGCAAGGATTTTACCATCGGTCGACCTAAATTGCCGCAACCTCCCGTGAACACCACCGCCTTATTTTCCATTGAAAATAAATTATTCATCTCCATCGCCTCGCTTGTATATTTTTTTATATTTTACCATATATATCATAACAATTCAATACCGTTTCCCTCGAAAACAAGTGATATTTCCCTTGACAAATTCCATCTTTTGGTGGTATAATCATCACGTTTGAAAAGGGAGTAGTCGGCAACCTATGGTTGTTGTATTGGCGTCATTCCGATTGTAAAATCCGCTGATACTCTAAACGACAAGACTTTTATGACAATGGTCATAAAGGTCTCTTTTTTTGCAAAAATATTATGTGACCCTGCCACATATTTATTATCAATAGCAGGAGAAAGGTCAAGGTACTTTTTATGGAAGTATTATACGAAAATCTACTCAACATTCAATGGCAACAAATTGTTATGTGGGCAATTGGTGGCATTTTGATTTATCTTGCCATCAAAAAAGACATGGAACCGACCCTGCTTCTTCCTATGGGTTTTGGTGCAATCCTTGTAAACCTGCCAATGTCAGGAGCGGTTCACACCTTGGAAACTCTTTTTAATGCAGGTATTGCAAATGAATTGTTCCCCCTGATTCTGTTTATCGGCATTGGTGCCATGATCGACTTTGGTCCTTTGCTTTCCAATCCGAAACTGATGATTTTTGGCGCAGCAGCACAGTTTGGTATCTTCTTCACCCTCTGTCTTGCCTCCATTTTCTTCGATATTAAGGATGCGGCATCCATCGGTATTATCGGCGCAGCAGATGGTCCTACCTCTATTGTTGTTGCTCAGGCACTTGACTCAAAGTATTTAGGTGCTATCATGGTTGCGGCATATTCCTATATGGCTTTGGTCCCCATCATTCAACCGCCTGTAATTAAACTTTTGACCACGAAGAAAGAACGTATGATCAGAATGGACTATGTTCAAAAGAACGTTTCCAAAACAACCAGAATTCTCTTCCCCATTATCATTACCGTGATTGCAGGTCTGGTTGCTCCCGACTCTGTCGCTCTGGTTGGTTTCTTGATGTTTGGTAACTTAATCAGAGAATGTGGCGTTTTGAATTCTCTCTCCGAAACCGCACAAAAAGTTCTTGCTAACCTGATTACCATTTTCCTTGGAATTACCATCTCCCTGCGGATGCAAGCCGCTGAGTTCTTACAGCCAGACACTCTGCTGATTTTGGGTCTTGGTCTCTTTGCTTTCATCTTTGACACCGCAGGCGGCGTTGTTTTCGCAAAGATTTTGAACCTCTTCTCCAAGAAGAAGATCAATCCTATGATTGGTGCTGCAGGTATTTCGGCATTCCCCATGTCCGGCCGTGTAGTTCACAAAATGGGACTTCAGGAAGATCCTCAGAACTTCCTTTTGATGCACTCTATGGGTGTTAACGTATCCGGACAGATTGCTTCCGTTATCGCTGGCGGTCTTATCCTCAACTTCTTTATCAATATGTAGGAGGACAAAAATATGGAAATCAATATTATGAATTTTGTAACCAATCTAAAATATATGGGACTTGGAATGCTTGGTATTATTGTCGTTATCGGTGTGATTATACTTATTACTATGTTACTTAACAAAATAACATCAGATAACGCAAAACAAAACAAGTTGAATGACAAATAGCATCAAAATAAAAATGGCGGAGTTTTTACTCCGCCATTTTTTATTTTTGTTTCTTCTCATGGGCACGTTTTGCCGCAGTCAAAGTATTCTTCATAAGCATTGCAATGGTCATGGGCCCTACACCACCGGGAACCGGAGTGATGGCACCTGCAACGGGTTCTACCGAGTCAAAATCAACATCACCGCAAAGTTTTCCGTTTTCATCTCTATCCATACCAACATCAATCACAACCGCGCCGGGTTTTACCATATCCGCTTTAACAAACTTCGGAATACCAACAGCCGCCACAAGAATATCTGCTCTGCGAGTAACCTCTGCCAAATCACGCGTTCTGGAATGACATGTGGTAACCGTTCCGTTTTCGTGAAGCAAAAGCATGGACATGGGCTTACCAACAATATTACTTCTTCCGATTACAACACATTCTTTACCTTCCACCGCAACACCACTCTCGTGAATCAATTCCATAATTCCGGCAGGGGTACAGGGAACAAAATCAAAGTCGCCAATCATAATCTTACCCACATTGACGGGATGGAACGCATCCACATCCTTTTCGGGACGAATCCGATTGATAATCGTCTTGTCATCTAAATGCTTGGGCAACGGTAACTGAGCAAGAATTCCGTGAATGTTGGGGTCTTCATTGAGTTTGTCAACCAATGCAATCAGTTCTTCTTCTGTAGTATCTGCAGGTAAAGCATACATTTCAGAGTGCATATCTAAATCCGCACACGCCTTCTCTTTATTAGCAACATAAACTTTGGAAGCAGAATCATCGCCCACGATGATAACCGCCAGACCCGGTTTTGTTCCCGCCGCGGTCAGTTCTGCCACCTCTTTTTTCAGTTCTTCCTTGACTCTTGCGGAAACCGCCTTTCCGCTCAACAGCTTTGCCATTGTTTCTCTCTCCTTTTCTTTTGTCTGATATTAAGCATTTTTCACCACTACCAATCAAATCTTTTCGACCTGCCTTGGTTAATGCCTGATAAACTGTTTGATAATTTTCCGGACGTCTGTATTGCAATAGCGCCCGTTGCATCTGTTTTTCTTCCCATGTTTTCGGAACATAAACCTCTTCCATATTCCTCGGATCAATTCCTGTATAATACATACAAGTAGATAAACTACCCGGTGTAGGATAGAAATCCTGAACCTGCTCCGGATTGAGTCGATGATCCCTTAAATACTCTGCTAACATAATCGCATCTTTTAATCGGCTTCCGGGATGTGAGGACATCAGATAAGGAACTAAAAATTGTTTCTTTCCGAGTCTGTCATTGATAGCGTAATACTTCTCTGAAAAGGCATCGTAAACATCTCTTCCCGGCTTTCCCATATACTTAAGAACATGATCCGAAATGTGTTCCGGCGCCACCTTAAGTTGTCCGCTGATATGATGCTTACACAACTCAGTGAAGAAATCATCCTTCTTATCATAAAGCAAATAATCATATCGAATACCCGAACGAACAAAAACTCGCTTTACCCCCGGAATCTTCCGTAACTTTCGAAGCAGTTCCAGATATTCTATGTGGGTAACCTCAAGATTCTTGCACGGTGTTGGGAACAAACATTGTCTGTCCTTGCACACTCCGTGTTTTAATTGCTTTTTACAGGACGGCTTTCGGAAATTTGCCGTTGGACCTCCCACATCATGAATATATCCCTTGAAGTCCTTCTCTTTGGTCAAAAGCTCCGCTTCTGCTAACAAAGATTCCTGACTTCGCGATGTCACTGTACGCCCTTGATGGAAGGTAAGCGCACAAAAATTACATGCACCATAACACCCTCGACAGGAAGTCAAGGAGAACCGCACTTCCTCAATAGCCGGAACTCCGCCATCCTTCTCGTATACCGGATGATAGGTTCGCATATAGGGTAATTCATATACCCAATCCAACTCCTCCGAAGTAAGTGGTTTTGCAGGTGGATTCTGTACTACATAAAAGTCTCTGTCAAGCTGGGTTATGGGTTTTCCTCGCACCGCATCCTGCTCTCGATATTGCTCTATGGTAGCCTTTGCATAGGCTCGTTTTTCCGTGCTGACTTTTTGATAATCCGCAACCTCAACGCAATCTGCAGGCAACTTTTCTCGATCTGATTCCAGGTATGCAGTGCCCGAAACACCCTTAATTTCCTTAACAGGAACACCGCTTTTCAGCAAATCCGCAATAGCAATAACCTGATGTTCCCCCATACCAAAAACCAACAAGTCTGCACCACTATCAATCAGGATACTCCGTCTTACCTTATCACTCCAATAATCATAATGAGCAAACCTCCTGAGGCTCGCCTCGATTCCTCCGATGATAACGGGAACATCCCGGCCATATGCTTCCCGAATCCGGTTGCAATAAACAATGGTAGCTCTATCCGGTCTGCATCCTGCTTTACCGCCGGGAGAATAAAAATCATTATTCCTTTTCTTCTTGGCGGCAGTATAATGATTTACCATAGAATCAATGTTGCCAGCCGATACAAAAAATCCCAATCGTGGTTTTCCCAACCGCTTAAATTCCTCACAAGTGTGCCAATCCGGTTGGGCAATGATTCCAACGGTATATCCTTTGGATTCCAAAACTCTTGAAATGATGGCAGGACCAAAACTGGGATGATCCACATAGGCATCACCAATAACATAGACAAAATCCAACATTTCGATTCCTTGTTTTTCCATATCCGCCTTTGAAATAGGCAAAAATTTTATTCCTTTTTCCATGTACCTGCCACCTCCTTCTTTCCATCGTTTCATTGGATAATTTTTCTCCGTTGCCAAACAAATCCTTGGCACACTATTTAAATCAAATCACTTTTACCCAAATTACATTTCGAACATAACGTCTGCAGATTCTCCAATGTTGTTTCTCCTCCTTTTGACCATGGAATAATATGGTCAATATGTAACTCTACCGACGAATCTTTTGCAGGAGATGCACCGCATGCACAACACTTGAAGTTATCTCTTTTGAGAACCTGATATCGCAACTTACTGGATATGGTTCTTCTTGTCACATTAACACAATCTCTTTTGACCTCACCGAAAGTCTTTCTTTTTTTCCTGCTTGGCTGACACTTTGGACACCTTCTAAGCCATACATCACAACCATTTGCCATATATTTGTGCCCACACTCCAAACATTCCATCTCAAAAAATCTTTGGTTATAATGTGTTTCTGAATCTCCACGATAGCCAAGATTCTTTTGATTATTTCTGTTGATGTATCCTTCCTCTGTCGTTTTCATAATACACCTCCTAAGTTAACATCAAATATGCCACCGTCTCCACGTGGCTTGTTCTCGGAAACATATTAACAGGAATTACCTTTTTGGTTTCGTATCCCTTTTCTGCTAAATATTTTAAGTCTCGTGCCAAGGTAGACGGCTTACAGGAAATATACACAATCCGTTTTGGTTTCACCGATGCTACCGCATCTAAAAGTTCTGTTTCGCAACCTTTTCGGGGCGGATCCAGAATCACAACATCGGCTCGTTCCCCTTGTGCCACCAATTTTGGCACAAGAACTTCTGCCTTACCGCAATAATATTCCGCATTGGATATTCCGTTCAAAACGGCGTTCTCTTTGGCATTCTCCACCGCCTCGGGAACAATTTCCACACCAATCACTTTTCCTGCCTTCTTAGCTAAAAATTGGCCAATGGTGCCGATTCCGCAATAGATATCCCACAGAGTTTCTTTTCCTGTGAGTTCTGCAAAACCGCCTGCCAACCGGTACAGTTGTTCTGTCTCGTACCGATTTACTTGATAGAAGGATTGGGGAGAAATTTTGAATTGAACGTGACCAATGGCATCTACCAAATAATCCTTGCCCCAAAGACAGATGTTTTCTCTGCCGAGAACAACGTTCGTCTGCTTCTCGTTGATGTTCTGGACAATACCAACAACAGAAAGCTCCCGCTCCCTCAACTTAGACAAAAGACCATCTAACTTAAGCAATTCCTTTGTTCTTGTAACCAATACAAGGAGAAGTCCTTCCTTGCCTTCTCGAAGATAGATGTGTCGAAGAACACCCTGGTGGCTTCCCTCCACATAAGGAATAATGTTCTCTTCTGCCATCCATTCCTTAACCATATCCAGAACAAGAGCATCCCGCTCCCCTTGTAATCTACAGTCGGTCATGGGGATTACCTGATGGCTGTTCCGACGATAAAATCCGATACCGTCTTCCGTTACAGGATATTGGGCCTTATTTCGATAACGCTCCATCATACCGCAATCATCGGTCTCCTCAGGCATCACATCCAGTTTACCTAATCGCTTCAGGCAATCTTCCACTTTTTGACGTTTGTAAGAAAGTTCTGCATCCCGATCCATATGCCACAACTGACATCCGCCGCATTGGTAAAAATAAGGACATTCCGCTTTTACTCGATGTGGAGACGGTTCAAGCACCTCCATCAACTTTCCGTAGGCAAAGGTCTTTAACACCTTAACAATCAGTACCCGAACCTTTTCCCCCACAATGGTATAGGGAACAAAGACAGCCATGTTATCTACTCGACCGACACCATCACCCTCTTCGGTCATACCGGTAATTTCAATCTCGTATACATCATTTTTTTGTATCATACTTTCACCTTACAGTTCTACTCTCCATTGCATTGCCTTGGACAGGGTGATTTCATCTGCAAATTCCAACTCTCCGCCCACCGGAACACCATGTGCAATTCTGGTTACCTTGACGCCAAAAGGCTTAATCAATTTAGAAATATACATTGCTGTGGTTTCGCCCTCCAAATTAGGATTGGTGGCCATAATCACTTCCTGCACATTCCCTTGGGCAATTCTTGCCATCAATTCTTTAATCTTAATATCATCAGGGCCAACGTTATCCATGGGCGCTATGGCTCCGTGAAGAACGTGATATACCCCTTTGAATTCATTGGTTCTCTCCATTTGTAATACATCTTTTGGACTTTCCATCACACAGATAACACTATGGTCTCTGGTGGGATTGCCACAGATATTACAAACTTCTTTATCCGAAAGATTCTGACATTCCCGACAATAGCACAAGGACTTCTTTGCCTCTACAATAGCATGAGCAAACCTCTCCGCCTTTTCTTTCGGTTGGTTTAAAATATAGAAAGCCAACCGTTGTGCAGTCTTACTTCCAATGCCGGGAAGTTTTTCAAATTCCTCAATCAAATTTTGTAATGGTGCTGCAAAATATTCCATTTGATTTCTCCTGTTTAATAAATCTCAAGTTTTTCCTTCAAGCCCGAATACCGCTTTTGGGTATTATCGTTCTCAACAAACATACGAACATATTCTTCTTGACCCACCAACACAACCAACGCCTTTGCACGGGTGATGGCGGTATAAAGCAGATTTCTTGTCATCAATAGCCGATGGGTATCAAATACAGGCATTACCACCACATCAAACTCACTACCTTGACTTTTATGAACCGTAATCGCATAGGCAAGTTCCAGCTCGTCTAATAACATAAAATCATACTGCACCATACGATCATCAAATATCACGGTTACTTTCTGACTCTTTTGGTCTATATCGGTGATAAAGCCCACATCACCATTAAATACCCCAAGGCCCTTTTCGTCTCGGTCGATTCGCTCCCATTCCATTTGGTAGTTATTTTTAATCTGCATCACCTTGTCACCAAGGCGGAAGGTACAATGCCCCGAAATCTTCTCCGGCTTGTCGGGACTTGGCGGATTTAACGCCTCTTGCAATACGGTGTTAAGATATGTTACTCCAATCATGGATTTACGAGTCGGTGTGAGCACCTGCACCTGAGAAAGGTTACTGAGGCCATAGGCTTTCGGCAAGCGCCTTGCACACAAATCTGCAATGGTCTCAGGCAGGCTCATGGGATCGTCTCGTTCCACCAAGAAAAAGTCATTATCCCGATCATTCATCATTGGCATTTCACCACGATTAATCCGATGGGCGTTCATAACAATCATGCTCTCTCTTGCCTGTCGGAAAATCTCTGTCAAACGGATGCAGGTCAAGACCTCACTGTCAATAATATCCTTCAGCACATTTCCTGCTCCTACCGAAGGCAACTGATCGCTGTCTCCTACCATAACAAGTCTTGTCCCTCTGGACAAAGCGGCAAGCAGACTATCCATCAACAAAATGTCCACCATGGACATCTCGTCAACAATGAGCAAATCACAATCTAAGGGATTCTGTGCATTTCGAGCAAATTGCATTCCAACTTCATCTATTCCGGGGGTAATCTCCAAAAGACGATGAATGGTCTTTGCCTCCATGCCACAGAGTTCAGTAATTCGTTTTGCCGCGCGTCCGGTAGGTGCCGCCAGGGCAACCCGCTTGCCGGAACGTTCCATCAACTCAATCATTGCTTTGATGGTGGTTGTCTTTCCTGTACCGGGGCCGCCTGTAATGACCATTGCCGCATTTTGAAGGACACACTGCACTGCCTCTAACTGCGCTTCCGCAAGATAGATTCCCGTATCTTCTTCGATTTCTTCAATCAACTGATTTACATCGTGCATATCAATATCAAAAACCATTTGGGACATCTGCAACAATCGTTCTGCGACTCTTTTTTCTGCATCATAATACAGTTTTAAATAAAGAGCATCATACTCCCCTTGGTTCACCAAGACAAGATCGTTACGAAGGAGCATTTCTGCTATGGCTTCCTCTGCAATGCCACGTTCCACTTCAAGAAACTGACAAGCCTGACCCACAACAGTACTGCGAGGCAAAAAGGTATGTCCGTTCAAATAGCCAATCTGCTTCATCAGGCATTGAATACCGGCGGACACCCGATCATAAGAATTCATATCATGACCTATTTCCTTGGCAATGGCATCTGCCGTCTGGAAGGTAATCCCTTCCACCCTCTCTGCCAGAACATAGGGGTTTTCTTCCACCAACTTCACGGTAGATATTCCAAACTGTTGAAAGGCTTTGAATGCCGCACCGGGTGATACACCAAATCGTTGAAAAAAGATCACTACTTCACGGACACCGATTAGTTCCACAAACTTTTTATAGATAAGATCCACTTTCTTTTTTGTCAAACCGGAAATTGCCAAAAGTCGATCCGGTTCGTGCTCAATAACCTCAAGTGCCTCTGCACCAAACATCTCTACAATTTTCCGAGCTGTCCTCTTACCGATTCCGGGCAGTAAGCCGGATGCCAGATACTTTTCTATCTCTTCTTCGGTAGAGGGCATCTTCCGCTCATAACATTCCACCTTGAATTGATCTCCGTATTCAATATGAGTGACCCACTCCCCATGAACAATGATACTTTCACCCTCACTGAGGTTGGGCATAATTCCTGTCAGGGTAATCAGTTGTCCGGCACTTGAGATATCACAGACGGTATAGCCATTCTCGTGATTTTCATAGATAATATGCTCTACGCATCCTTCTATTTTCAGCAACTGTCACCCCTCCTTTTAAACATAATTCCACAGAATATATTATAACTGATAGCCATAAAAAAAACAAGATAAATTTCCGAAATAAAAAAAGAAAATGTCCTCTTTTAAGACATTTTCTTTTTCCGGTTACAATCCAAGTTTTTCACTGATTTTTCTGCTGATACTTTGGAACAATTCTTCCCGATTCAGGGTTTGTCCCAGATAAATTTCATCTGCAAGAATTCCCTGATAAATCAGCATTCCAAGGCCGTTCATGGTGTCCAACCCAAGAGCCTCTGCTTTTGCAAGAAATTTTGTTTTAGACGGATTATAAATCAGATCAGAAACAAGTGCTGTTTTCGGAACCGCCTCCAAAAAAGACAAGTCTTCATAATCTCCCGACACGCCATGCATCCCAAGCGGTGTACCGTTCATGATGATATCACAACTTTTCACAAACTCTGTAATAGCCTCTACGTTAAATGCTCCTGAATAAACGGGTGTCCCTGTCACTTGAGCGACATTCTCTGCAATCTCAACTGCTTTTTCTTTGGTTCGATTGCAGATAAAAATTTCTTTTGCGCCGGACTTGGCCGCCTTTAAAGCCAAAGTCCGCACCACACCGCCGGCACCCAAAATAACCACGCGACTGTTGGCAAAAGAATACCCTTTTATATTCATAGAGAGTTCATAGCCCAAGGCATCGGTGTTATAACCTGACAAACGTCCCTGCGATACCTTTACTGTATTAACCGACTGAAACAGTTTTGCCTCCTCATCCATTTCATCAAGAAAGGGAAGTACATCCACCTTATGCGGCATGGTCAGATTAAATCCATGAACACCTTCTTCCTTTGCATAGGAGAGAAAATCTTGCAGTTCGCCTTTTTTCACCTGAACCTTTTGATACTGATAGGGCATCTTGATACACTCCATTGCCCAACCATGCACAAGCGGAGATAGGCTATGTTCAATCGGGTCACCAATTACCGCAAGCTTAATCATTCTTGATTTCCTCTTCCATCAGGTAATCCATCGCAAGGGTATAGCCACGGAAACCAAGTCCGCAAATCTGACCGATGCAAGCAGGTGCCGTAACGGACTTATGGCGGAATTCTTCCCGTTGGTGAATATTACTGAGATGAACCTCTACCGCAGGAAGTCCTACCGCCTTTAATGCATCGTAAATGGCATAACTATAATGGGTATAGGCACCGGGGTTAATGATAATACCATCGGTACTGCCGAGAGCATGATGAATAAAGTCAATAATCTCTCCCTCACCATTGCTTTGCAGTACAATAACCTCACAATTCCGAGCGTTGCCATACTCCTCTAAGTAGTTTTCCAGCGCATTATAATCCTTTTCACCGTACACACCGGGTTCTCTGACACCTAACATGTTCAGGTTCGGACCATTAATTACCATAATTTTCATATTGTTCCACCTCTTTTATGATAGTACGAACTGCATCTTCTGCAGTACCGTTATTTTTCACTTGGACATCAGCCCATTGGCAGTATAAATCATACCGCGTTTCATAAAGATTCTTCAATTTTTCCCGTCCCTCTTTCAGCAGGGGACGATCTTCTGTGGTCGTGGATTCCAAAAGAATCGACAGTGGACGATCAACAAAAACAACAATTCCGTCCTCCAGAAACTCTTGATTGTGCGGAATTGTAACAACTCCGCCACCGGTTGCAAGAATTCCTCCTCTGCCCACCGATTGTTTGAGCACCAATGTTTCCATCTCACGGAAAACCGTTTCTCCATCATCTTCAAAAATTTGATTGATTGTTTTTGCCGCCATCTCTTCAATTGCTGTATCTAAATCTAAAAAAGGACATTTCATTGCCTTTGCAAGCATTCTGCCAATGGTGGATTTTCCACATCCGGGCATACCGATTAAGATGATATCCTTTTCCACACCTATCCCTCCATGTCACCTGTGGGGTAATTTCCAAGCAATTTAAACTCTTGTGTTTCCGCTATCACCTCATCGGTAACATTGCGAACCTTTTCTTCTAACAGATTTCCTGAATAATCTACAAAAAACATATATTCAAATCGTTGTCCCGGAATGGGTCTGGATTCCAATTTCAAAAGATTCAATCCACCTCTTGCGAAGCAGGACATTACCCGATGAAGTTCTCCGCTTTCGTGAGGCAATGTGAAAGCAATGCTGATTTTATCGCAGGCTTCAGAAATCTCAGGCTCCTTGGCAATAATCGCAAAGCGAGTGGTATTGACCGAACTACTGTTGATGTTCTCGGCCAGAATTTCTAAACCATATAATTTTGCATTCTGTACCCCTGCAATGGCGGCAACATCCGTATCCTTCATCTCCGCAACCATTTTTGCGCTCTGTGCCGTGCTTTGACATAGAATGGATTCCGGACTTCCAATTCGCTGCAAGAAATCCTGAGATTGTAAAATCCCCTGTTCATGAGAAAACACTTTAGATATATGGGTGATTTTCGTTCCCTTTTTTCCAAGCAAACAATGATGGATACTAAGTTTCACCTCACCCACAATATAATAACCGTATTTACCCAGAAGATCCAGCACAGGCGCAATAGCTCCGGTGGAAGAATTTTCAATGGGTAATACAGCATAATCTGCACGATTATCCGCTAAGGTTTCCAAAACACCTGCAAAAGAATCAACCGAAAAACGTTCCGCCGTCTCTCCGAAATGTTTTACGGCTGCAATCTCGCTATAGGATCCGTCCGTTCCGAAAAAACAAACTTTAGGGTTGGATTTTCTCACATCTGAACGATGCAAAGTTTCGGCAATAACGTTGTCCTTCATGATATCACTAAGTCGTCTTTTTTGCAACCCGCGACTGATAGACATCATGGAACCGAAAAAGGAATATACCTCATCCCGCAATTCTGAATCAGGAATTAGATTCATCTTGGCATCCAAAACTTCTTTTTCTCGTTTTGCATCCAAAATAGGCATGCCGACTTCTCTTTTATAGTCTGCTACCTGACTGCATAGTTCCATTCTTTTCAAAAAGAGATCCAAAAGTTCACGATCTACTTCATCAATCCCTTTCCGCAACTCTTCTAAACTTTTCATCTTGTTCCGTCCTTTATTTCATTTTAAGCAAATCCACCAATGCAATGGCGCATCCTGCCTCTACCACAGGAACTGCACGTTTCAAAATACAAGGATCATGTCGTCCATGCACCTTAATCTCTGTATTTTCCATGGTCTGAATATTCACTGTTTGTTGTGTTTTTCCAATAGAAGGTGTGGGTTTTACCGCAACCTTGAAAAGAATTGGCATTCCATTGGAGATACCGCCGTTGATACCACCATTGTGATTGGATGTCGTATGCACTTCTCCATCAGTAATACAGAAAGGATCATTCGCCTCGGATCCCGTCATGGTTGCAAAGCCGAAACCTTCTCCAAACTCAATCCCCTTGATTGCAGGAATAGAGAACATCATAGAGGATATGACACTCTCAACAGAACCAAAAAACGGTTCTCCCAAACCAACCGGCAGACCGGTTGCGCAACACTCAATCACACCGCCTACCGAATCTGCTTCTTCTTTTTTACCGAGAATAAATTCTATCATTTTCTCTCCTGCATCATCGTCAATCACAGGAAACGCTTTGTTGCGAATTTCTGAAAACAATTTTTCAGAGCCTTCCATGGGATTAAAAGGAGCATCAATCAAGTTTCCGATTTGCATAATATGCGCACCAACTTCAATTCCCTCTGCACGCAAAATCTGTTTTGCAACAGCACCGGCAAACACCAATGGTGCGGTAATTCTTCCTGAAAAATGTCCACCGCCGCGGTAATCATGTGCATCGCCGTATTTCAAAAATCCGGTGAAATCCGCATGTCCCGGTCGAAGAAGTTCCGGCGTGTAATCTCTTGATTTTGTATTGGTATTTTCAATCACCGCAGCCAAAGGGGTTCCGGTGGTCTTGCCATCAAAAAAACCGGATAAAATCTTAACTTCGTCCTTCTCCACTCGGGGTGTTGATACCGCATCATTTCCCGGAGCGCGGCGGCTCATTTCGGCTTTGATTTCATCTATATCCAGTTCTGTTCCTGCAGGAATTCCATCGATTACCACGCCGATTCCCACACCATGAGACTCACCAAAAATAGAAATCTTAAATCGTTCTCCCCAAATATTCATGAAACCTCAACCTTTCTCTGCAATTTCTTCCTCAAAACACAGCGGCATTGCCGACTTGTCCTGCAAATTTTCATATACCTCAAAGAAATCAGGGTATGACTTTTGAACCGCTTTTTCTCCGCCGTCAATCAGAACATCACCTTCGCACCGACATGCTGCAATTGCCATAGACATGGCAATACGATGATCGTTCCATGCAGAAACTGTTTCACCTGCCAATACCTGCGTTCCCTGAATTTTTAAATAATCTTCGCCTTCTTCAATATCCAATCCGAGACGGGAAAGTTCCTGCGAAATAGCCGCCAAGCGATCGCTTTCTTTCATCCGCAGTCGTCCCGCATTGATAATCCGACTTTCTCCTGATAAAAATCCACACAAAACTGCCAATACAGGAACCAAATCCGGAATTTCTCTTGCATCAATTTCGATGCATTTCATATCACCGGTAGCAACGGCACGAATATCTCCATTCTCTTCTCTGACAATCTTCGCCCCTGCGCGTTCAATCAGTTCTAAAATTTTCTTATCCCCTTGCAAACTGTCTTCTTTCAATCCGGAACAAACAAGATCACAACCAAGGGCTCCTGCAACCAAGAAAAATGCCGCCTGAGAATAATCTCCTTCAACCACATAATCAACGGGGCAGTAGGATTGCCCGCCCGGAATCACAAAACGTTGATAATTTTCGTTTATGATACGAATACCAAACTCTTTCAGCACCGAAAGTGTCAGGTCAATGTATCCTTTCGACTCCATGTGGGTTGTAATGACAACCTCGCTATCTCCGTCCAAAAGCGGAAGTGCAAACATAAGACCCGTTACAAATTGAGAACTGACATCTCCCGGCAATGAGAATATTCCGGATTCCAATTTACCATCCAGAACCATCTTGTCCCCTTTCAAGGTACAAGAAATACCTTTTTCCCGAAAGATATCCATGTATGGTTTCTGCGGTCGGCTCATCAACCGACCTTTCCCTGAAAAGACAGTTCGTTTCCCGCTAAGGAGTGTAATCGGAATCATGAAACGCAGAGTAGATCCGCTTTCCTCACAATGAAGTCCAAGGATATCTTCAACCTCGTGTTGCTCACCCGTGAAAAAAACCTCGCCTTTTTGGGGGTCAAAATCAAAACCGATACCCATCTGCTTAATACAATCTAACGTAGCCTGCATATCCTTTGATAAAACGATATTGCTTATGGTACAAGGCATTCCCGACAGAGCCGCTGCAATCAACGCGCGATGGGCAACACTCTTGGAAGGGGGAACCTGCACCTTTCCGCGCAACATTGTAGGTTTAATCCGTATCATGTCCATTTTTTCTCCTTAGTGAAGTACATCCTCTTTCTTCATCTTTACAATCTCAACCTGACCAATTTCCTTAAGCAAAATCAAATGAATGTTGCTTCCGCTCCCCTTTTTATCATGTGCCATAGCCGCCGCCATACTTTCGACGCCAATTTCGACACTTGTGGGCAGACGGAAATTCCGAAGCAACCGTTCCATTCTCTCTTTTGTTCCACGCTTGGTCAGTCCTGTTTTTTCACCATACTCGCATGCCATTACCATACCAATGGCAACCGCTTCGCCATGAGTATAGGTTTGATAATTGCCTTCTTTTTCAATGGCATGACCAAAGGTGTGACCAAAGTTCAGTATCATCCGAAGGCCGGTATCTAACTCGTCTTCCTCTACAACCTGCCGTTTACAATCACAACAAGTATACACAATTTCTTCAATGTTCGCAAAAAGTTCTTGCTGATTGGATATTCCTTCTAAAAGGGCAAACAACTGAGAATCAGCAATGGCTCCATACTTGATTACCTCCGCCATGCCATCCGCCACGTTTCGCTCAGGCAAAGTGTTTAAGCAAAGGGGATCAATCAGTACCATTTTGGGTTGATAAAACGCACCTACCAGATTCTTCCCCTGAGGCAAATCAATTGCAACTTTCCCACCTACACTGGAATCCACCTGAGACAAGATGGTTGTAGGAATCTGAACAAACGGAATTCCCCGCAAAAGAGTCGCCGCAGCATATCCTGTTAAATCACCGACCACGCCACCACCCAAGGCAACAACCAAATCCGATCTCGTCATGCCAAATTCCAACATTTCATCATAAAGACGGAACAACTGTTCCCGACACTTGCTTTCTTCGCCTGCAGGAATCTCACAAATTCGAACGGAAAAACCTTCCTTTTGCAAACTGTTTTTCACAGTTTCTCCGTAGATGGGACCCACATTGGAATCCGTAACAATAATGACTTTCTCTCCATGAGATAACCCACGAAGATAGTCACCAGTTTGTTCAAGCAAACCGCTTGCTATATGAATATCGTACTCCCTGCCCGGAAGATTGATTCGCAAGGTTTTCACGCTATCACTCTTTTCTTTCTCTTATACTTCGATTCCTAAACTTGTTCCCACGCTCTTAATTTTCTTCATCAAATCGTCAAACTGTTGGGGGTTTAAGGATTGTGCGCCATCACACAACGCTTTTTCAGGGCAGTTATGAACCTCTACAATAATACCATCTGCACCAACTGCCATAGCCGCAAGAGACAGAGGCTCTACCATCCAACTCATACCGGCTGAGTGGGAAGGATCCACGATAACCGGCAAGTGACTCAACTTCTTAACAGCCGGAATGGCACTCAAGTCAAGGGTGTTTCTGGTGTAGGTTTCGAAGGTTCTGATACCTCTTTCGCAGAGGATTACATTGGGGTTACCACCTGCAAGGATATACTCCGCAGACATAAGCCATTCCTCAATGGTAGAGGAAAGACCTCTCTTTAACAGAATGGGCTTTTTGCACTTACCCAGTTCTTTGAGCAAATCAAAGTTCTGCATATTCCGTGCCCCCACCTGAATCACGTCCACATTTTCCTCAAACGCCTCTACAAGATTTGGGGACATAATCTCTGTTACAATGGGGAGACCTGTTTCCTCTTTTGCTTCCTTAAGAAGACGGATTCCTTCCAGTTCCAATCCCTGGAAAGAATAAGGTGATGTTCTCGGCTTAAATGCACCGCCACGAAGTAATTTTGCTCCGCTCTTTTTCACATCCTCTGCAACTTCCAGAATCTGCGCTTCACTTTCTACAGAACAAGGTCCTGCAATAATGCTAAAGGTTTTTCCCTTACCGATTGCCGCCTCGCCTACTGTTACAACCGTATCATCCGGATGGAACTTTCTGCTGGCCTTTTTGAAAGGTTCTGCAATCCTCATAACACGATCTACATGACAATTCAGCATCAGGGTGTCAGGATCAATTCTGCGTGTATCTCCAAGCAAACCCAATACGGTACAATCCACACCGGCATTGACCATAACATCCAATCCCATATCCTTGATATAGGAAATCACCTTCTGTACGTCATCCTCTGTTGTTCTCGGTTTCAAAATTACTACCATGGTTTATTCCTCCAAATAATATATTTAACAAAAAAGGGCAGGTTCCTTCGAACCCGCCCTTCATTCATTACAAATGATAAAGCATTTTCCTACATTACTGCAGGTATAGGTCCAAAGGATTTTGGAAAATTGGTAAAGCAAAAATAGCCGTAGCCAAAAAAGCTAAAGCTAAAGCAAAAGAAAAA
Organism: Ructibacterium sp.; assembly: GCA_045649565.1. GTDB lineage: Bacteria > Bacillota > Clostridia > Monoglobales > Monoglobaceae > Ructibacterium. The sequence goes on along the minus strand of JAZRQC010000052.1, from coordinate 8,388 downwards.
GAAAGAATATTCAATTTTCGCCAAGTATTGCTTCATCCGATTCATCATCCTGTTGTACCTCATCTTAAGCACTCTTTTGGGGTGCAATTCAAAATATTGTTGTCATTATAGCACATTTTTCGGAAAATGCAAGACTTTTTTGTTTTTCTTTTGCTTTTTCCGTTTTAGCGGTTCAACTCATACACAGGAAAATACTCCTGCATAATCTGTAGCGCATGTTCCGCAATCATTCTTTCACCGTATTCATTCAGCCGTCCCATCATGTACCGAGAATTCTCTACCTTTTCTCCAAACTCCGAAAGAACTGTCTCCATCATAGGAAAACCGTCCTTGTTTTCAGGGGTCAAAACAAGATAGAATTTGCTCTGATATTTGAATAAGGAACTATATCCGCAAAAGCAATTTTTGATTTCGTCTGCGGCCATACATGCATTCTCAAAATCATAGAAACAAAAAATACACTTCTCATCCTGGGCATGTGCAGAAATAGTCAAGCTGGATCGTTTGATGGTGCCTCTGTAGTTACATTGGGCAATAGCATGGATCAGTTCTTCTTCATCAGCAACCTTTGTGATCATCATTCCAAAGCCGTCCCAATCATCCTCTTGAACCGCCTCAATAAACAATTTGGAACCATCAACAGAAAAATTCACGTTCTCCTCTGCCATTTTGATGGCAATACGAAGTAACTTTTGCGCTTCCGGTGTGTTATTGCTGATGTTATGGAAAGACAGATTCATCCGTTCTGCTTCCTGCCCATCAATCATAACTTTTAGCTTGTCATCGCTGATTTTCTCAATCCGCACGGCGTCTTCCCTCCCGTCTCAATTTCCGTGATGTCATGTATATATTTTATTATACGTTAACCATTTTGGATTGCAATGGGTTTTCTAAGAAAATAATATTTTGTAAATGCATTGTAAAAAACAAGAAATCTTTGTAACAGGACAGAAATATTCCCTTCCATGTCAGGAAATTACTTCGAAAAAAATGATTATCCTCTTGTTTTTTTCCAAATTGTATGGTATACTACTTCTGTTCCCTGCTTTGTACGTAATAGAGGTATCAATGTAAAACCAACACTCTCTTTAAGGGGTTTTGTCTCCAAAAGCGGCGCACATGCCTCATGCTTTTTAGCATCCAGTGGACTTGTAAAGTTTTTGGGCGTTTTCCCACCTGGTTACCAGGTTTTTACATCTCCTCGAGTTTACGGCACGGCGGGGTTTCTTTTTTCCAAAATACACCATGTTAAGTCAAAAAACTTCTTGACAAATGTCTTGAAGTAAGATATAAATATTATTATATAGGTATACATTTTTTCGATTGGGGGATTTGGCTTTGCGGATTATTTCCGGGATGCGAAAAGGATTAAAACTAAAATCTCCTGAGGGAATGAATACCCGTCCTACCACAGACCGTGTGAAGGAGTCTGTTTTTAATTTACTGCAATTTTGTCTTCCTTGCGATTCAGTTCTTGACTTGTTTGCCGGAAGCGGAGCGTTGGGTATTGAGGCTTTAAGCCGACATTGCTCTCGTGCAGTTTTTGTAGACCAGAACAGACAGTCTGTTGCACTGATTAAGGACAACCTTTCCACCGCACGCCTGGAGGAAACTGCAACGGTATGCTGCAAAGATGCTCTTGCATTTCTCAAGGAATGTTCCGAATCCTTTGATTTGATTTTTCTGGATCCACCCTATAACAAAGGACTTCTCAAGTCAGTTCTCAAGGAGATTGCAGAAAGAAATATGTTGCGGGAAGACGGCATTATCGTGGTTGAAAGCGAGGAAAACGGCGAGTCCATCGAGGATTGTCCTTTTTCTGTCCGCCGTGTTGCCAAATATGGCAAAACAGTAATTACACTTTTGCAAAGGTGACAGTATGAACACAGTAGTTTATCCGGGTAGTTTCGACCCATGCACAAACGGACATCTTGATATTATTGATCGGGCATCCCGTCTTTTTGATCAGGTAATTGTGGCAGTACTTGTGAACCATTCCAAGTCTCCTATCTTTTCTGCCGAAGAGCGTGTTGCTATGCTCGAACAGGCCCTGGTTGATTATCCCAATGTGAAAGTATGCTCTTTCTCCGGATTGTTGGTGGATTTCATGAACGAAGTCGGTGTCAATGTCATCATCAAGGGCATTCGTGCTCTTTCTGATTATGAGTATGAGTTCCAGATGGCGCTCACAAACAACGCTTTATCCTCAGAGATTGAAACTTTGTTTATTCCTGCTCGGAAGGATTACATGTTCTTAAGTTCCAGTCTTGTGAAAGAGGTCGCCAAATACGGCGGTTCCTTATCCGGTCTCGTTCCGGATTGCTTAATCTCAGTTATAAATGAGCGGTGCAAAGAAATTTAACCGCTTTCTAATATTTTATTTAGGAGGGACTATCCATGGACGCATTAGAATTATTGGATGAGTTAGAAGATATTATTGAGAAAGGTGCTTCTGTTCCCTTTTCCGGACGTTGTATTCTGGAACGGGATGAGCTTTTGGATGTTCTGCAAGAACTGAAGTTAAAGCTTCCTGATGACTTAAAGCAGGCAAAATGGATCAAGGAAGAACGTCAGAGAATTCTGCAAGAAGCGCAGGCTGAAGCAGACAACATTGTTACCACCATGCAGAAGAAAGCCGTTTCTATGGTTGATGAAAATGAAATCACCAAGCAGGCTGTGATTCGCGGTAAGCAAATCGTTGACAGTTCCAACAACGAAGCAAATGAAATCAAAACATCTGCTTACAGTTATTCTGATTCTTTACTTGAAACAGTTGAAAAGGTTGCTTTGGGCGCCATCAAGGAAATGGAACAGTGCGTTGCCATTGTTCGGAACAACCGTGGTAATCTTCGTGACACCTATGATCAGGAATTCGGCACTGCCGCTGAATACGAGCAGGAAATCGAAGAACAAGAGTAATTTAAAAACGCTTCCCAAAGGGAAGCGTTTTTTATGTATCACTGTTTCTTCCAAGCCGTTCTACCATTATCAAATCATCGCCTATTTTTTTGATATTCTCCCATGGAATCACCCGTTCCGGTTCTCTTCCGAAGATACCAAGCATCCGATATCCGCCCGGTACACGAAGAGATAACACTCTTCCCGTAACCGCGTCAATCTCTATATCTGATACAAACCCTAAACGCTCACCATCTCCGGTATGAATCACTTCCTTCGCTCTCAGTTCACTAAATGTATAGGTCATCTTAATCACTCCTTCCTGTTTCATTCTATGATACAACAAATCAATACTTTCCTACAAACAAAAAAGGTTGTCATGTTGACAACCTTTTTTAACTTTGATGATAAGGTGCAATTTTCTCTGGGATAAAATATCCCTTATCATGTTGACAAACAGGGCATTTGGGCGGAACTTCTTTTCCTTCGTGAATATGACCGCAATTCAAACAAACCCACTTGGTGGAAGTTTCGCTCGTATACAATTTATTTCCTTCCAGCAACTCCGCCAACATACCGAAGCGGTCCCCATGAGATTTTTCAATTTTGGCAATTTTATAAAAGGTCTCTGCTATTTCTACAAAACCCTCTTCCTTTGCCACATCTCCGAATCGCTGATAAACATCGTCATGTTCTTCATATTCATTATGCTGTCCTGACCGAAGCAGTTTTACAGTATTCTCATAAATATCCACAGGATAACTTCCATCAATCTGGATATTTTCTCCGGAACACTCCTTCAGATAGTTATAAAAAATCTCCGCATGCTCTTTTTCCTGCCCTGCGGTATAGGAAAACACTTCTGAAACTGCATGTAAGTTTTCCTTCTTTGCCTGACCTGCGGCAAAGGTGTACCGATTCCTTGCCTGACTTTCTCCTGCGAATGCTCGCATTAGATTTTCCTTGGTTTTACTTACTGAAAATGAAACGCTCATGGTTATTTCCTCCTTTGGCTTTTTCAGTAGTATTTCCCATTTTTTCAAATTGCATACAAAAAAAGAGCCTGAAATCAGGCTCTTTTATCTTATTTGCGAACCAACAAACTTTCACCGGACATTTCGTCAGGTTTGTCAAGATTCATTAAATCAAGCATGGTGGGTGCCAAATCAGCCAGGCGACCCGGCTTCAGTTCTGCATCTTCCTTGCCAATGAGAACCAAAGGAACAACATTGGTGGTATGTGCAGTAAACGCACCGCCATTTTCGTTGTCAACCATTTGATCCGCGTTACCATGGTCTGCAGTAATCAAAGCAACGCCATCCATCTTTTGAAGAGCATCCACGACCTTACCGAGACACTCATCGACTGCCTCTACCGCCTTAACTGCTGCATCAAAATCACCGGTATGACCTACCATATCACAGTTTGCAAAGTTCAGGACGATAACATCATATTCGCCACTTTCAATTCTCTTAATTGCCTCGTCGGTTACCTCATAAGCACTCATCTCCGGCTGCATATCATAGGTTGCAACCTTGGGAGAGTTGATCAATGCACGATCCTCACCTTCACACACGGTTTCAACACCGCCATTGAAGAAGAAGGTAACGTGAGCATACTTCTCAGTTTCTGCAATACGAAGCTGACGAAGACCATTCTTGCTGATATACTCACCAAAAGTATTGGTCAGGGTCTGCGGCTTAAATGCTACTTCCACATTGGGCATGGATGCATCGTACTGAGTCATACATACATAGAAGTTATCGAAGAATTCTCTGTTAAAACCATCAAAAGCAGGATCAACCAAAGTTCTGGTGATTTCACGAGCACGGTCGGGACGGAAATTGAAGAACACAATGGAGTCGTTCTTCTGCATTCTGCCAACAGGGTTTCCATCCTTAACCACTACAGTAGGAACAACAAATTCATCGGTAACGCCATCGTTATAACTTTCCTTAACTGCAGTTACGGCAGACTCACAAGTGTTTCCTTCTCCCATTACCATTGCATTGTAGGCTTTTTCCACACGATCCCAACGATTGTCACGATCCATAGCATAATACCGACCCATCACCGTTGCAATATCACCAACGCCGATTTCACGAATATTTTCTACCAATGCTTCTACAAACTCTGCGCCGGATGAGGGAGGTACGTCTCTACCATCTAAGAAGCAGTGTACATGAACATCGGTTAACCCTTTCTCCTTCGCAAGTTTCAACAACCCGTACAGGTGTTGGTTATGGCTGTGAACACCACCATCAGACAACAGTCCCATCAAGTGAAGGGCGCTGTTATTCTTCTTGCAGTTTTCAACCGCCGCCAAGAGAACAGGATTTTCAAAGAAATCTCCATCATTGATGGACTTGGTGATTCTGGTCAGTTCCTGATATACAATGCGACCTGCACCGATGTTGGTATGACCTACCTCGGAGTTACCCATCTGTCCTTCCGGTAAACCAACATCCATACCGGATGCATGAACGATGCTATGAGGACATTCCTGCATGTATCGATCCATGTTAGGAGTCTTCGCCGCATAGATGGCATTTCCATCATGAAGGTCATTCACACCATATCCATCTAAAATAATCAGAGCATAAGGTTTTTTATTCATAATATCCTTTTCTGTCCTTCCGCTAATTTATTTTGCAGCAGCTACGATTACAGAGAAATCCTCTGCCTTCAGGCTTGCGCCACCAATCAGACCACCGTCAATGTTGGGCTTGGCCAAAAGTTCTGCCGCATTGGCAGCATTCATGCTACCGCCGTACTGGATACGGATTGCTTCTGCAGTTTCTGCACCATAAAGACCCTTGATGGTCTCACGGATGATACCGCATACTTCATCTGCCTGATCTGCAGTTGCGGTCTTACCGGTACCGATAGCCCATACAGGCTCGTAAGCGATAACAATATCCTTTGCCTGCTCTGCAGGAATCTCCAAGAATGCAATCTTGGTCTGACGACGAACGGTATCATCGGTGATACCCTGTTCACGTTCCAGAAGACTCTCACCAACACAAACAATAGGAGTCAGGCCTGCAGCGATAGCAGCCTTGGTTCTGAGATTAACAGTTTCATCGGTCTCACCAAAATACTGACGACGCTCAGAATGGCCGATGATAACATATTCAACACCGATTTCCTTCAGCATATTGCCTGCCAATTCGCCGGTGTAAGCACCGCTTTCCTTAAAGTGAACGTTCTGTGCACCAACAGAAATGTTAGCCCCCTTGAGTTCATCCAGAACGCCGGGGATACATACAGCGGTAGGACATACAACTACATCGCAAGCTGCATCTGCAACCTTACCCTTCATCTCCGCAACCAAAGCCTTTGCCTCGGCGGGAGTCTTATTCATTTTCCAGTTACCTGCAATAATCTTTTTTCTCATTTCATTTCTCTCCTTTGGTATGATTTGTAAACACACCAAAAGACCGAGTATCATCGGTCTTTTGGATTAAGAGTTTCTTATTTATCGTTCAGTGCAACAACACCGGGAAGATCCTTGCCCTCTAAGAATTCCAGAGAAGCACCGCCACCGGTAGAAATGTGGCTCATCTTGTCGCCAAGACCTGCCTGATTTACTGCCGCAACACTGTCACCACCGCCGATGATAGTGGTTGCATCCAAATCTGCCAGCATGGTTGCAATGGCATTGGTACCCTTTGCAAAGTTGGGCATTTCAAATACACCCATAGGTCCGTTCCAAACAACGGTCTTTGCATCCTTCAAAGCATCCTTGTAAAGAGCGATGGTCTTTTCACCGATATCAAGACCCTGCCAGCCCTTTTCGATGCCGCCGCGCTCTACGGTCTTGCTTTCTGCATCGTTTGCAAAATCAGTTGCAACAACGGTATCTACAGGAATCAGAAGTTTTACGCCCTTCTCCTCTGCCTTTGTCATCATTTCTTTTGCATATTCGATGTAATCTTCCTCAAGCAAAGAATCACCAACTTCTTCACCCAGAGCCTTCATGAAGGTATAAGCCATACCACCACCGATGATCAAGGTGTCAACCTTCTCAAGCAGGTTGTTGATAACAGAAATCTTAGAAGAAACCTTGGAACCACCCAGTACTGCAACCAAAGGTCTTACGGGGTTGTTTACTGCATTACCCAAGTATTCAATTTCCTTGTTGATCAGGTATCCGCCAACTGCGGTGTCCAGATATTCGGTAACACCAACATTGGAACAATGTGCACGGTGTGCGGTACCGAATGCATCGTTTACGAACATATCAGCCAAAGATGCCAGATCCTTACTGAATGCTTCACCGTTCTTGGTTTCTTCTGCACGGTATCTGGTGTTCTCCAAAAGAACAACATCGCCATCCTTCATAGCGGCAACTGCAGCCTTTGCATTTTCGCCAACTACGTTGTCATCAGCTGCAAAAACAACTTCCTTACCCAGAAGTTCGGAAAGACGCTTGCCAACGGGTGCCAGAGAAAGTTCGGGCTTGGGTTCACCCTTGGGCTTACCCATATGGGAGCAAAGAATTACCTTTGCGCCGTCGTCTACCAACTTCTTAATGGTGGGCAGAGCACCAACAATTCTGGTTTCATCGGTGATTTTACCGTCCTGAATCGGAACGTTAAAGTCACAACGAACCAAAACTTTTTTACCTTGTACCTGAATGTCATCTACTGTTTTTTTGTTCATGAGAAATTCCTCCCAACAATATTATAATTCCCCCATACGAGGGCTAATTCTATGCAAAGCATTTGCTAACATTAGAAACTATCATTCATTGTACCCTAATTTTCCAAATTTATCAAGAGTTTTTTGTGATTTTTTTGTCAAAAAAATCACTATTTCTTCTCCATCATTTCCGTCTATTTTTGTGAAAGATATCATCTCTTGATCCTCTCCTGATGAATACCAAAATCTCCATATTTTGTTGTTGAAAACTCCATTGAATTTCTTTTTTCGCTATTATATAATGTAATAGAAAGCACATAATTTATCATGCATTTTAATAAAAACAAATTAAGAAAGGATGTACAAACTATGGCAAAAAACAGATATGTTGGCGATTATCCCGTTATCGGCATTCGCCCCTGTATTGACGGACGTCGCGGTCCTTTGAAACTCCGCGAAAGTCTGGAAGGTCAGACCATGGCTATGGCTCAGGCCGCAAAGAAATTGTTTGAGGAAAACCTCTTCTACTCCAACGGTGAACCAGTAAAGGTTGTCATCGCTGATTCCAGCATCGGTCGTGTCCCCGAGGCAGCCGCTTGCGCTGACAAGTTCAAAAAAGAAGGGGTCGACATCACCCTTTCTGTTACTCCTTGCTGGTGCTACGGTTCTGAAACAATGGACATGGATCCCAAAACCATCAAAGGCGTTTGGGGCTTTAACGGAACCGAGCGTCCCGGTGCGGTTTACCTTGCAGCAGTTCTGGCAGGACATGCACAGAAGGGCCTGCCCGCTTTCGGTATCTACGGACATGAGGTTCAGGACGTAGATATGGTAAATGAGATTCCC
>JAZRQC010000051.1:0-13024 GCA_045649565.1 Ructibacterium sp. | reverse complement strand
GACCATCAGGACGTTATGGCTTGTCGCCAGACCGGTTTCGCACTGCTTGCATCCGGTTCCGTACAGGAAACTATGGACTTAGGTGGCGTTGCTCACTTAGCATCTTTGAAGAGCCGCGTTCCCTTCCTGCACTTCTTTGATGGTTTCCGTACCTCTCACGAAATCCAGAAGATCGAAGTTATGGATTACGAAGACCTGAAGGGTCTGGTAGATCAGGACGCTCTGAAGGAATTCAAAGATCGTGCCCTGAACCCTGAACATCCCGTACTGCGCGGTACCGCACAGAATGGTGATATCTACTTCCAGGGTAGAGAAGCTTGTAACAAGTTCTACGATGCAGTTCCTGATATCGTAGCTGACTACATGAGGGAAATCTCTAAGATTACCGGTCGTGAATACAAGCCTTTCAACTACTATGGTGCTCCTGATGCAAAGAAGGTTATCGTTGCTATGGGTAGCGTATGCCAGGCATTGGAAGAAACTGTTGATTACTTAAATGCTAAGGGCGAGAAGGTTGGTGTTCTGGAAGTTCACCTTTACAGACCTTTCTCTGCAAAGTACTTCTTTGATGTTATGCCCAAGACTGTTGAAAAGATTGCAGTTCTTGACAGAACCAAGGAACCCGGTTCTCTGGGCGAGCCTCTGTACTTAGACGTTTGCAACCTGTACAAGGATTGCGACAACGCTCCCATGATCATCGGCGGACGTTTCGGTCTGGGCTCCAAGGATACTACCCCCACCCAGCTGGTTGCTGTATTTGATAATCTGGATGCTGCAGAACCCAAGAAGGGCTTCACCATCGGTATCTGCGATGACGTAACCGGTCTTTCTCTGGAACTGGGCGAGAGAATCAATGCGGCTCCTGCAGGTGCTACTCGTTGTAAGTTCTGGGGCTTCGGTTCCGACGGTACCGTTGGTGCAAACAAGGATGCCATCAAGATCATCGGTGACAACACCGATTTGTATGCACAGGCATACTTTGATTATGACTCCAAGAAGTCCGGTGGTGTTACCATGTCTCACTTGAGATTCGGTGAAACCCCCATCAAGTCTACCTACCTGCTGGATGAGGCAGACTACATTGCATGTCACAAGCCTGCTTACGTTTACCAGTACGACATTCTCGAAGGTTTGAAGAAGGGCGGTACCTTCCTTCTGAACTGTGTATGGTCTCATGAAGAACTGGACGAGAAGTTGCCTGCAAACGTAAAGCGTTACATTGCTGAAAACGACATCAACTTCTACACCATCAATGCAGTTGACGTTGCGGTTAAGGTTGGTCTTGGCCCCAACAGAATCAACATGGTTACCCAGAGTGCATTCTTCAAACTGTCCGAGGTTATTCCTTTTGAAAAGGCAGTAGAGCTGATTAAGGATGCAATCAAGAAGACCTATGGTAAGAAGGGTGACGAAATCGTTAACATGAACTGTGCAGCCGTTGACGGTGCTATCGATGCACTGAAGAAGGTTGAAGTTCCTGCTTCCTGGAAGGATGCAGTTGACGCTCCCGCTGACAACAGCGATCGTCCCGCATTCATCACCGACATCGTTGATCCCGTCAATGGTCAGCGTGGTAACAAGCTCCCCGTTAGCGTATTCAACGGCCGTGAAGACGGTACCTTCGAGACTGGTACTTCCCGTTACGAGAAGCGTGGTGTAGCCGTTCTGGTTCCCGATTGGCAGAAGGACACCTGTATCCAGTGTAACCAGTGTTCTCTGGTATGTCCTCACGCGGCAATCCGTCCCGTTCTGGTAAATGCAGACGAGAAGGCAGCAGCTCCCGAGAACTTTGAAACCTTAAAGGCTATCGGTAAGGACTTTGATGGTCTGGAATTCAGAATGCAGGTATCTCCTTACGACTGTCTGGGTTGCGGCGTTTGTGCAAACGTTTGTCCTGCTCCCAAGGGTAAGGCTCTGGTTATGAAGCCCATCGATGAGGTTGCAGCAGCGCAGGGTGAAAACTGGACCTACGGCATCGAAAAGGTTTCCAACAAGGCAAACCTGGTAGATGTTTCTGCTAACATCAAGAACTCTCAGTTCGCTCTGCCTTACCTGGAATTCTCCGGTGCTTGTGCAGGCTGTGGTGAGACTCCTTACATCAAGCTGATCACTCAGCTCTTCGGTGACAGAATGATGGTTGCAAATGCAACCGGTTGTACCTCCATCTGGGGTGGTTCTGCTCCTTCTATGCCTTACTGCAAGGACGAGAATGGCAGAGGTCCCGCTTGGGCTAACTCCCTCTTCGAGGATAACGCAGAGTTCGGTCTTGGTATGGTATTTGCCAACAAGAAGATCCGTCAGACTCTGGCTGCAAGAATGAACGAAGCTATGGATGCAGTTTCTCCTGAACTGGCTGCTGCATTCAAGGAATGGATTGAAGCTAAGGATTGTGCGGAAGGCTCCAAGGCTGCTGCTGATAAGATTGCAGCACTCATCAAGGATGCTGATATGAGCAATGCGGCTATCAAGGAAATCGCAGACAGAACCGACTTCCTGGTTAAGCGTTCTCAGTGGGTATTCGGTGGTGACGGTTGGGCATACGATATCGGTTACGGCGGTCTGGACCACGTTATCGCATCCGGCGAAGACATCAACATCTTCGTTGTAGATACCGAGGTTTACTCCAACACCGGTGGTCAGTCCTCCAAGGCTACCCCCACCGCTGCAGTTGCGAAGTTCGCAGCAAGCGGTAAGAAGATCCGTAAGAAGGATCTTGGTATGATTGCTACCACCTACGGCTATGTATATGTTGCACAGATCGCTCTGGGCGCTAACATGGCACAGGCTCTGAAGGCAATCAAAGAAGCAGAAGCATATCCCGGTCCTTCTCTGATCATCGCTTACGCTCCTTGTATCAACCACGGTATCAAGGCTAAGGGCGGTATGGGTAACTCCATTGCAGAAGAGAAGAAGGCAGTTGAAACCGGTTACTGGCATCTGTGGAGATTCAACCCCGAACTGGCAGAAGAAGGTAAGAACCCCTTCGTTCTGGATTCCAAGGAACCCACCGGTTCTGTTAAGGACTTCATGATGGGTGAGAACCGTTACCTGATGCTCCAGAAGGGTTATCCCGAAATTGCAGAAAAGCTCTTCGTGAAAGCAGAAGAAGATCTGGCTGCAAGATATGCGGTATATAAGAGAATGGCAAAAGAAGACTAATTCTCACAAATAAAAATGGCTCACCCTTTGGGTGGGTCATTTTTTTGTGAGAATTAGTCCACAGTCGTGCTTGAAATTTCAGCAATCTGCGTCCGCTACTTCAAAGAGGAATGACAGTTACATACACAAAGTATGCGCCTGCCATTCCTCTTTTTGTATCGAACACATCTCACTAAAATTTCTGCGCACTACCGAGTGCAAAAGGTGGCTCGGCAATCTGTGGTAAATCTTTACCACAAACTATGTCCGGCATTGGGTGGAGCATCACGTTTCCGGGAGGAGCAAGCCCATCCCCTACAAACAAAATAATCCCATCAATTTTTCTTGTGGAGAAGGCTTGCGCTAAACCATCCGTCAATCACGGGGTTTCCAAAGGGGCGTTAGCCCCTTTTGGTCGGATTCACCCTGAAAGGGTGGAACGAACCGCTCGGGGTCGGCGAGCGGAACAGGGGTAGGCAAAAAAATACTTGTAATTCTCAAAATATGTGATATAATAAAACTGCGAAACAAACTGAATAATAATTTGTAAATAGTACTTATGAATAGGTATGCCTTTTTGTTGTACATATTAGCCTTAAAAGTTTTTGCAAAAAATGCAAATTCCGTTGGGGTAATATGTGCATTGACATTCAGGTACTATTTATTTCAGGTTTGTTTCGCGACAATCGGGGTTTGCGTTTTTGTGCGTCGGCTCCGGCTGGCGCATTTTTTAATTTTACATCTTTTAAATTTGCGCTTGTAATTCTCAAAATATGTGATATAATAAAACTGCCAAACAAAATCGAATAGTTTTTGTTCAAGAAGTACGTGTATTTTTATCTTTTTAGGTAAAAATACAGAGGCTCTATTTTTGCATGTGCTTTTTGGACAATGTAAAGATTTTGTTTGGCGACAGATCGGAGCTAATGTATTTTTCGTGCGTCGGCTCCGGCTGGCCCATTTTTTAATTTACAGAGAGAATTGGGGGATCCGGATGGAATCAGAAAAGGGATACACCTGCTACTGTGTGGGACCGGAGGATATGTATTATATCAATACGGACTTTTTTGAAAGATTAGAGAGGGTTTTGAAAGAACTCATTGAGGAGAAAAAGGTAACTACATTTCTGTTTGAAAGCAAAAAAGGTTTTGAAGGAATTTGTGTGCTTGCTGTCTGGGCGCTCCGCCTGCGGTACCCTCATATTCTACGAGTCGTAATGAAAAGTGAGGAAATCTCCCGCGAAGATTTTTTCTTTCTGGATGCAGTTGAGGGGTTTAATGATTTTTGTTATCCCGGTAAAGTTCTTCCGAACGGGAAGGTTTATCAGGGAAAAGAAGAAATTGCAGGTTTGTGTGATTTCTGTATTGTTTATGATCGGGAAACCGATGAACTTCAAATCAAAAAAACATAAAAAAGGTCGGCAATCGCCGACCTTTTTTCTATACGCCAAATACAAAACTCATTAAAACGAGCAATACAATCAAAATTCCAAAGTTATAAGCGGTGAATTGCCTCAAGTAAGAACCAATTTTCTTCGGTTCGCATTGGGCGTATTCACGGAAGGTAATCAGGCTTGCCAGAGATGCAATCAAGGTTCCCGTTCCGCCGATGTTCACCGCCACCAGAAGCTCCCGATAATTCTCGGTAAAGTGAGAAAGCAAAATCGCACTTGGTACATTGCTGATGAACTGACAGGACAGAGTGCCGAATAACAGCGTGTTTTTCTCGATCAATCCACCCACAAACTCGCTGACTGCCGGAATTCGGGAGACATTCCCCGAAAACACAAAGAAGAAGCAAAAGGTCAAGAGCAGAGGGTAATCCACCCGTCGCAGTGCATGACGATCGGTGAAGAGCAAGACCAAAGGAATCACAATCAAGCCAATCCAGTAGGGAATAATCCGAAAGACAATCACAATGGACAGAACAAAGAGAACTCCGTAGAGGATGGCTTTCTTTTTATTCAGAGGGATGTCACATTCTTGGGCAATCACCAGTTTTTCTTTTTTCACAAAGAGACAACAGATGGTAATCAGGGTTACTGACACCGCAAAAGGAAGAAGCATAATCTCCACAAATTCCATGGTCGGAATGTTGTAGTAGGAGTACATAAAAAGATTCTGCGGATTTCCAAAGGGGGTCAGCATGCCACCTAAATTTGCGGCAATATTCTGCATAATAAAGGTAAATGCCAAATGTTTCCGATTGTTGGTGGAGGTAATCACGTAATACCCCAAAGGCAGAAAAGTAATCAATGCCATATCATTGGCAATGAGCATCGACCCCAAAAAGGTAATGTACACCAATGCAATAATTGCAGAGCGGGTGGTGGTAAACACCGTGATAATCTTTGCCGAAACAATCCGAAAAAAGTAGATGTTTTTAAGAGCGCAGACCACCGCCAAGGTACAAAAAAGACAGGTCAGGGTCTTAAAATCAAAATATTGAAGATAACTTCCGTCCGGCGGAATGAAGATGCAGGAAATCACCGCCGCCAAAGCCGCAATCAACATCACCGGGTTTTTTTTAAGAAAGGTCATAGGTACCATCCTTTTTCTGCAAAATCTATTATTTACGGGGTGTCATAAATGCCACCCCCTACAATGCATTCCGGGTAATGTATCGTAGGGAACGACCTATGTGTCGTTCCGTTAGATGCGGGAGAACCATCCGACTACCGAGTGCAAAGAGCGATGTAAGATTTAGAATATCATTTGGAACAAAGCATACATCAAAGGAATGGTCAGAACCGACAAGGTATGGGAAATTGCCGCCATGCCGGCTCCGGTTTTGGTATCTCCTCCGTAAGATGCAGGATACACCACCGTGTTCAGTCCCAAAGGACATGCAAATGCAATCAAGGCAAAGGGTAAAATCTCTTTGGGGCATCCCAGGAAGTAGAGAGCGCACAAGATGATGGTGGGGAGGGGGAGTAACCGCAAAAGAGAGGCAAAATATACCTTTTTCTCTGAGAGGATTTCCTTCCAGGAATACCCTGCAATAACACAACCGGTAAGCACCATCGCCAAGGGACCCATGCAAGCCTTTAAGGAAGTAATCACATTCATAGCAAAATCGGGAATATAACGATTGATTCCGGTAATGGAAATAGAAAAGCCGATGATCCAAGCGCAAATGGCAGGATTCAGGAATCTCCGAAGGGAGAACCGCTCGCCTTCGCTACAAGGAATCAACTGAGGAACACCCCAAGAATAAATCAAAAGATTGATGGGGAGACAGTAGAGACAGTAACGGAACAATGCTTCGTCACCGCCTAAAATCATGGGAACAATGGCATTTCCCATAAATCCCGTGTTGGCAATAGCCAAAGAATAGCGGTAAATACCTCTTTGGTTTTTGTCCTTGATACAAAAGGCATGGACCAGAACCGAAGCAATGGCAATGGAAATCATAACCCCTAAAAAACCATAGAGAAGTGTTGGTAGATTTGCGCGGTAGGTTTCCACGTTGCCGTAGCCCAAGGTAACGGAAAAGGTAACTGCCGGGATCAGAATATTGGTTTCCAGTTTTGCCAGAACCGTTCCGGTATTTTCAGGAACAATCTTCTTTTTTTGCAGGAAAAACCCTGTTGCCATCAAGAGAAACATGGTCAACATGGGAGACAGAGTTGCAATAAATGTTTGAAACATAAAAACACCTCATTGACAGATAAATCATTAAACTTATTGTAGCATGAAAAGTGCGGGAAAGCCATTGCCTTCCCGCACAAAAATATTATCGCTTGAAAGGACTATTTTGCCAATTCTTCCATAAAGAAGAATTCAAAGCCATTGTTCGTTAAGATTTCGCCCATCTTGAAAATCTTATCAGCATAGTCCGGCTGATAAGCGGCATAGTCTTCATAGAAATATTCCTCGTGATCGGTAATGCCGATGTATTCGTTATCAAGCAACGGTGCAAATTCTGCCTCCAGTTCCTCGTAGGGGGTCAGGTTCAGGCAGGTGCTGGAATAGGTCTTGAAGATCATATCGGTTTCCTGATCGTAATGAACGGAAAGATCGTTAGCCAAAGCCGCAGGGTTGGTGTTTAACAGGTGGTTGTAACCGCAAACAGAGTTGGCAATGGCAACATCCCGACCGCCGCGATGGAAGACCTTGGTTTCCGGCTTCCGGTTCTGTAACAGACGGAATGCGTGACCATAGGGCAGGGAATTGGGGTCGCCATTGTAGTCCTCAACAGAATCGCTGTGGGTAGCATCCATCAGTTTAACACCACAGTCGCGGAGTGCCTTGACACCATCCTTGCTCACAGGTAACCAGTGGGGACAAACGGCGTAGGTAAAGGATTTTTCTCCTGCAAAGCGGAAGACTTCACGTTCGATATCCTTAAAGAGTTTGACGGTATCGTCGTAGTTTGCATTCACGTGGGGATAGTCGGGGAACTCTTCCTTGGCATGGAAAGCCAATTTCAGCCAGTCGGATGCAGCTTCAAACTCTGCTTTGTAGGTATCCGGCATTTCTGCTAAAGAAAATTCATCATAGCCGTAAGCAGAGTCGGTGCGGTAGAACAGATTCAGCTGCACTTTCACGCCATACTTATCGTTTGCCTCCTTGAGGGCCTTCATAAAAGGGTTATCAAAGAGGGATGCAGGTGTCTGACGTGCTAAGTCCCGAAATACCCAAACGGTATCATCAATGTAAAAATACGCTTTTTTCATAGTTTTTTCTCTCCTTTATAGTTAAATTATTATTTTACCAAATCTTCGATGAAGAAGAACTCAAAGCCGTTGTTCTTCATAATCTCGCCCATCTTGAAAATCTTGTCGGCATAGTCCGGCTGATAAGCACAGTAATCCTCAAAGAAATATTCTTCGTGGTTTGCGATACCCAGATATTCATTGTCAAGGAATGGTGCAAAATCCCCCTCGATTTCCTCGTAGGGAATCAGGTTCAAACAGGGATTGGAGAAGTGCTTGAAGTACACGTCCAGCTCCTCGTCGTAAACCATAGAGAAGTCAACGCCCTTTGCAGCAAGATCGTCCTCGTCAATGTGGTTGTAACCACAGATAGAATGAGTAATGGCAATGTCCCGACTCTTTCTGGTGAACACCTTGGTTTCCGGCTTCCGATTCTGTAAAAGACGGAAAGCATGACCATAGGGCAGAGAGTTGGGGTCGCCGTTGTATTCCACACCAACTTCACCGAAGGTGGAGTTGATGAGTTTTACACCGCAATCCCGAAGTGCCCGAACCGCATCCTTGCTCATAGGAAGCCAGTGGGGGGTGGTAGCATAGGTGAAGGATTTTTCTCCGGCAAACCGGAATACTTCCCGTTCAAAATCTTTGAAAAGTTTGTAAGTATCCTCGTAGGATGCATTCACGTGAGGATAGTCCGGGAACTCTTCCTTGGCGTGGAATGCCAGTTTCAGCCAATCGGATGCGGCCTCAAATTCTGCCTTGTAGGCATCGGTCACATCAGCCAAGGTAAATTCATCGTAGCCATAAGCGTAGTCGGTACGATAGAACAGATTCAGGGTTGTTTTTACCCCATACTTGTCATAAGCCTCTTTCAGCATCTTGAAGTAGGGATTGTCAAAGAGAGATGCCGGCTTCTGTCTGGTCAAATCCCGCAGACACCAGATAACATCATCAATAAAAAAGTAACCTTTTTTCATTTTTAAGCGCTCCTTTAAACAGAAATTTATCTCTTTTGCGTTCATTGTATAGCGGTGTTTTGGGAAATTCAATGGACAAAACAACACATACTGGACAAAATAACGATTTTGTGTTATCCTAAGTATAGGAGGTGGGAGGATGTATTACGGATTTTTACAATTTGACAGTATTCCGGAGATAGGATTTGCCCATCATTTTGAATCGGACCAATACCAGGTGGACTATACGGGGCATCAAAAGAATTTTGAGGTTGTCTGCAATGTGGCAGGCGAGATACGGATGGAACTCTATGAAAGAAACTATACCATTCCGGAGGGAAGTATTTTTGTGTTATTCCGGGAACTTCCCATCCGTTTAACCGCATTGAATCAGGAGAATAATGAACATTACACCGTTCAGTTTGGGATGGATTATCAATTGGATCTTCAACGGGATGCAGAGCCGCCCCCTGACAAGGAGGGGATTTTACTGCCTTTGATTATTCCCCCGGGAAAACTTTCCGAGGAGATACGGAAAGAACTGATCTCGATTATTCTGGAACTGGAGCGGGAATCTCAGCGGAGTACCTTTGGAGCGTCTTTGCGCATTTTGGGGATTTTGCAAAAGATGGACGTGTATGCCAGAGAGCAACGGAAGAAGATGCGATTCAGTCCTGCTCAGGAAAAGATTAGTCGGCAGGTTAAAAGTTATGTAGAAAAGCATCTGGAACATCGGATGAGTCTTTCGGAAATTGCTCAGAAGGTGGGAAAAACGCCCAATTATATTAATGGTGTTTTTCGTCAGGTTAACGGCATGACGGTGATGCATTATATTAATCGGGAAAAGGTGCTTTGGATTGCAGAAAAAATTCAACGAAACGAAATGACCTTTGAAGCGGCATGCGAGGGAGTTTCTTTGCAGGATATATCCTATGGATATCGGCTTTTTAAACGATATATGGGGGTGACTCCGGGAAATTATCGAAAAGGAGAAATTTTCCGAAAAAAACGGCCGAATTTTCAAAAAGAAAAGTGGCAAAGTCGTTGACAAGGCAGTCTGTTTGTACTATAATGTAAAATAGAGTCATTTCTGGAAAATTACGGAAAATGGCAAGGTATAAGAGGTGTTTGATGTGCTTGGTACATGGGTAAATGTAGCAACGGTTATCGTAGGTTCTCTCGTAGGGATGCTTCTGAAAAAGGGGTTGTCTCAGCGGATTGCTATGGGAATGACCACCGCAGTTGCAATGGCGGTTCTCTATATTGGCATTGATGGTATGTTAAGCGGAGAAAACACCTTGGTTTTGGTTCTTTCCATGGTGGTAGGTACCCTGATCGGAACGCTGTTGAATCTGGACGACGGATTGAATCGTTTAGGCGGTTGGGTGGAAGGTCGGGTCAGCCGTAACGGTGAGCCGGGAAAGATAACCGAAGGATTTGTCAGCGCATCACTTCTTTTTTGTGTGGGCGCCATGACCATTGTAGGTCCTTTGCAATCAGGTCTTTCGGGGAATCATGAAATGCAGTTTACCAAGGCAATCCTTGATTTGATTTCTGCCATTGTTCTGGCGTCGGCATTGGGAGGAGGCGTGCTTCTCTCTGCCATTACCGTTTTGGTTTTGCAAGGGTCGATTACCTTGCTTGCTCAGGTGGTTGCACCTTTCTTGAGTGATTATGTCATTGGAGAAATGACCTGTGCCGGCTCGGTTCTGATTTTCGTATTGGGATTGAATCTCTTGGGGGTTACCAAGATTAAATTGGTCAATAGCCTCCCTGCTATATTTTTGCCCATCTTGTTTTGTATTTTTTTGAAAGTATAGAACCGGGGTATTTGGTATAAAGTAGTAAAAAGCTTTGTGAGTAACAAGGAGCGTATGATATGATTAAGGTGGATAAAACCGTATTGCAGGAAACCAAATATCTGGCTGCATGGTCAGGTGTTTTCTCTATGTTGATGCAGGCGGTGTTCCTGATTCTCAGAAGATGGGATTATACAGTCCTTTTGGGGAATCTGTGGGGCGTTGGCGTTACCATGCTGAATTTCTTCCTGCTGGGCCTGACGGTGCAAAAGGCCGTTACCAAGGAAGAAAAAGAAGCGAAGAACGTGATGAAACTTTCCCATACACTGCGGAGCATGATGGTGTTTGTTCTGACGGTGGTTGGTGTGGTTCTGCCTTGGTTTTCCATCATACCATTAATCATTGCGTTGTTCTTTCCTCGGTTGGCAATGACAATCCGAGGACTTCAAAAAGGGGGTGCATGAGCATCATGAATACAAAAAGCCGTTGGTTCAAGGCGGTTGACATCTGTTATCTTGCTATGATGATTTTGCCGATTCTGGCGTTGATTGTCATTAAGATCCTGACCAATCCTTTGTCGGATGGGATTGCCATTTCCGGTGCAAGAATCTATTTTACCTTGGACATGCCCGTTCAGGATTTGATCATTACCGAATCTCAGGTGAACTCCTTAGCGGTACTGATTGCCATTTCCGGTCTGTGTCTGTTTTTGACTCATGGTATGGGAAAGGGCCCGTTGCTTACCCGTCATCATGTGGCAGAATTTTTAGTTGAAAAAGCACAGGGGTTGGTTGACGAGAACATGGGCAAATACTTTGCCGGCTTTGGTCCCTTTATTGGAGCCATTCTGATTCTGTCGGCATTTTCCAGTTTGCTTTCTCTGTTTGGACTTTATCCTCCCACTTCCGATGTAAACGTGGTGGGCGGTTGGGCAATACTGGTCTTTATCCTGATCACCTATTACAAGGCAATCTGCGGACCGGTTCAGTATGTAAAATCTTTCTGCGATCCGGTTTTGCTTGCACCGCTTAATATTATCAGTGAAGTGGCAACCCCGATTTCCATGGCGTTCCGTCATTACGGAAACGTGTTATCGGGTGCAGTCATCTCGGTGCTGGTGGCAACCGGACTTCAGGGACTTTCTTCTATGATTTTCGGGGCATTGCCCGGATGGTTGGGAGAATTCCCCTTCCTGCAGATTGGTCTGCCGGCTGTGTTATCCATCTATTTCGATGTATTCAGTGGCGTTCTGCAGGCGTATATTTTTGCTATGCTTACCATGCTTTACGTGGCAGGCGGGTTCCCGGCGGAACTCTATGAACAAAAGAAAATGAAAAAACTATCACATAAAAAATTAGTTGGAGGTAATTAAAAATGGAAATTGCAATTGCGATTATTTTAGGTTGTTGTGCGTTGGGTGCAGGTGCGGCTATGATTGCCGGTATCGGCCCCGGTATTGGTGAAGGTAATGCGGTAGCAAAGGCTTGTGAAGCAATCGGCCGTCAGCCCGAGTGTAAGGGTGATGTAACCACCACCATGCTCATGGGTTGTGCCATTGCAGAGACCACCGGTCTTTATGCACTGGTTATTGCGATTCTGCTGATCTTCGTTGCTCCCAATATGTTTGTGGAAATCCTGAAGAGCAACATCTAATAATTCATTTGGAGTGAGGAAACCATGCAATCTTTGGACGTAATCTCTGTCAATTTATGGCAGATACTGATTTCTCTTTTGAACCTTTTGATTCTCTTTTTGGTAATCAAGAAGTTTCTCTTTGGTCCTGTGAAAAAGATGCTTGCCAAGCGTCAGGAAGAACTGGACAGCCGTTATCGGGCGGCAGATGAGGCGAAAGCCAAAGCGGAAGAGAGCGAGTCTTACTGGAAAGAAAAGAGAGCAGGAGCAGATGCAGAGGCAGATGCGATTTTGCAGAAAGCCAACGAAAACGCTCGGCTTCGGAGCGACAAGATTTTAGAAGATGCCAAGGCATCTGCGGACGGGATTCTTCGTCAGGCGGAGGCAGAGGCGGATCTGGAACGTCGTAAGGCTACCGAGGACATCAAGCGTGAAATCGTGGATGTGTCCGCTGTTTTGACCGAAAAGTTGTTGAATCGGGAAATCAAGATAGAAGATCATCGCAGTATGATTGATTCTGTGATTGATACCATAGGAGACGACAGTCATGCAAATGAATAAGGAATATGCAGAGGCGCTTTTTCTCCTGGCTGCGGAAGAAAACAAAAAAGAGGCGGTGGCGGAAACTTTAGAAGCCATGGAAACGGCTTTTGACCAGAACCCTGACTTTGTGGAACTTCTGGCATCACCGGCAGTTCCGGTGGAGGAACGGCTTACCATCATTGAAAAGACCTTCTCTTCGTTGGAGCGTCATGGGGTATCTTTTTTGAAACTTCTCTGTGAGAGGGGTTATCTTCGGTCTTTTTCCGAGATGGCAAAGACCTATCGGGAAGTCGGAGGCC
>JAZRQC010000050.1:0-37608 GCA_045649565.1 Ructibacterium sp. | reverse complement strand
CGCAATCGTTGATATCCCTGCTGCAGTTGGTTCTGCAATCGTTACCGATGTAAAGGTTGACGGTGCTTCTGTAAGCTTCCTTGCTACCAACACCGGTGTTAAGATTCCTTTGAGCGCTATTGCTGATGGTTCTGCAATCGTAATCGAAGTATCTACCGGTGCAATTCAGACTGCTGTTACCATCCTCGACGGTTCTTATATTCCCGCTGAGAATGCAGCTGCAGAAGACGAACTGCCCTACAGCTCCGTTCTGGCTCTGGCTCAGATCGAGGGTGAAGCTTCCGAGTACGGTATTTGGTTTGGTCCTCAGAAGAACGAAATCAACGTATTCAAGGCTCCTGCTTTAGGTCAGGGTTCTGACGGTAAGTATGCAATCAGAGTATATGGTTTCGATCAGATGGCTGAAGGCTACAAGATTGACAACGGCGTTGCTGTTTGGGCTCAGGCTTATGCAGTTGTAAATGGCGAAACCATCCTGAGTGATCAGGTTTGCAGAATCGGTCTTGACGAAGTTGCTGCTGAATAAGAAATAGGAGGGGAATTAACATGAAAAAGTTAGCATTTGAGGGTGTTACTTCTTTTGAAATGCCCAAGATGGAAAAAGTTGGCTTAGAAAAAGAAAACAACATTGTTTTTGCAGGTGTTTCTGTTTATCAGCCCGCTCAGAACGGTACTGGTTTCAGTGCTAAGCAGCTGCGTGCATATGCAGAAAACGAAGAGGTTGTTCTGAACGGATCCGCTTCTATTCTGTAAGCATGTTTTGTGAAATTTCAGGCCTTGTGGCAAATATACAAGGCGGCTGTGAATGTTTGAATTCATTTGTAGCAAAGTATACGCTCCCTCTTCAGAATGAGAGGGAGCGTATCTGCGATTTTGAGATTATCATTCAAAAGCCGCAAGAGATTCCGGTACCGCAGGGAAAAGTTGTGGGACAAGCAGGAATCTGGAATATGGTGCAGACACCGGAAGGGTCGTCTGTATATCGCACGTTCCCGGAAGCGCCGGGAATCGTAAGCGCACGCATGGATTTCTTTGAACGATGTGTTAAGATATCCATTTTATCAATTGAAGGCGTGGAAACATCGGGCAGAGAGATTGTCTTCGCCGGACAAGCGTTTGGACAGATGTTACTGCGTCATAACAGAATGGTTTTGCATAGTTCCTGCATTGCAAGGAACGGAAAAGCAATTTTATTTTCTGCCCCATCCGGTACGGGTAAAAGTACACATACCGGCTTGTGGAGAAAGTATTATCCGGACACCTACTATATTAATGATGATACGCCGGTACTTCGGTTGGATATGCCGGATCAAGTTTTGGCGTGTGGGAGTCCCTGGAGTGGAAAAGAACGCCTGAACCGGAATACTCAGGTCCCGCTTTCCGGGATCGTTTTTCTGGAACAGGGAAAAAATAATATTATCACACCTCTTTCTAAGGCGGAAGCAATGGGACGTCTGCTTGGAGAATGCAGAAAAATCCCGTTTTTCCATGCCGTTCAGGAGGCGGCTGACCTTTGTGGTCAGTTGATAGAACGAGTACCTATTTATCGTTTGACTTGTGATATCTCTCATGAAGCGGTTGAAACCGTACGAAAGGAGTTATTATTATGAAAAAGTTTTGGGCTCTTTTACCATTGTGCATTTTGTTGATTATGTCAACAGCATTGGCGGCAACCTTCCCGGATCTTCCGGAGGGACATTGGGCATTTTCTTCTGTTGAAAAAATGCGTAATGATGGTCGTGTAAATGGTTTTCCTGATGGCGAGTTCAAGCCGGATGAATTGGTTACCCGTTGGCAGTTTGCCAAGATGGCCGGAGGAGATCCTGATGCAATGACGGATCCTGACAGACCTGCAACTCGTGACGAGGCCATTGATTATCTTTGGAATCGTGCCGGAAAGCCCTCTGAGGTGGCACCTATGGCGGTAACGCTGGGCAGTAAGAATCCCGATGCGGTTGCATGGGGCTATACCCGTGGCGTAATGCAGGGTGATGATGGTTTGAATCTTCGTCTTAGTTCTACCTTGACCCGTGCAGAGGCTGCAACATTGATTGTACGTGCAGAACAAGAACTGCCTTATGTTAATTTTAAGGACGTGGTTAGTCCGGTTATTTTAGAGCGTGTATGGAATAGCTTGAAAACCGGTGTTGCTTATGATCCTTATGCAACCATGACCGGTGGTCAGGTTGCGCACCTTGCCTTGCAGATTGGCTATGAAAGAAACACCATGAGCTATATCACCATCAAGAATTTACCTAATTTCCAAGGTGAATATGCTATGGATGTGCAGTTGGTAGCAGAGGAATGTCTCGGCCTTGAAAAGGCGAACACTGCATTTATGGATAACCCCATTTCTGTACAGGATGCAGTAACATTGTTGAGTTTCTATAGCATGCGTCAGGCTGTTGGTGCGATTAATGTTAATCCTAATTTAAGTTATTCTGACACCAAAGCGGTATCCGGAAATGCAAAGATGGCATTGCAGTTCGCAAGAACCAACGGAATTCTTCTTTACAGTGATGATAAACTTAATGCGGAAGCACAGGCTACCGTAAAGGATTTGGCTTGTATTTTAACCCAACTTGATGAAGTGGTTGGATTAACCAAAACCCTTGGCACTGTTCACGAAACCAAGTTCTTAAAGGAAGAATATTCATGGCCTTCCAATGCTGCGGATTATGACTACATTCTTTCTGAGGTTCCTGTTGCAGTATACGAGACACCCATGTCCGGTTCTGCAGTTGCGGCAGGTAACACAGAGGTTGGTAGAGCCTTCGGCAATGCATTTGTAGGTTTCCTGAAGGGTGTTTCTTCTACATTCCCCAAGGATGTAAAGGTAGCATGGACATTCTATCCCTCTCTCCTTGTTAGAGATACCAATGATATGGTAATTCGTGTTAAGTTAGACATTGTTGAAAACCCCAATGGTTTGACCTTAAACCAGTTGTTCAAGAACAATACTTTCGCAGAAACATATTCCGGTAAAGAGTTCTTTGTGGATATTTCTGTAGGTACCGGTGCAATGGATGTTGTTTTGGATGCGACCAAATACACAGCAATACGAGCATTTTGACGGAAAGGGCTGAATAATTCATGAATGAAGAATTAAATCTGAAACAGATCATAGAGGTATTAATGCCCAAATGGACATTTATCCTGATTGGAACCATTGTGGTTGCCTTGCTCGCATTTTTCTATTCTTCCTTTATGATGGACCCTGTTTATGTTGCACAGGGAAGATTGTATATTACGGGAAGTGCTACGACAATCAGTAGTGGTGAGAAGGAAGATACGGACCTGAGTGACCTGATGATTTCTCAAGAGCTTTCCAGAACCTATGGTCAGTTTTTGACCAGTAATACATTCTTTAAAAATGTTGCTAAGGAAAGTAAAGTTGGTCTTTCTTATGAATCGATTAAGAAGATGACCAAAATTTCTAACGTGGAAAACACCGGTATCCTTCAGGTAAGTGTGAGTAGCACAGACCCTCGGATGGCAAGCAAATTGGCTAATACAATTCTTAAGTGTGCACCGAAGGAAATTGAGAGAATTATCGTTGCGGGTAGTGCAAGCATTATTGAACTTGCAGAAACTCCCAAACGTCCCTCTTCACCCAACAAGGTAAGAAATTCCATTATCGGCGCACTTGCCGGACTGGTTGTTTCCATTTTGATCGTTTTCTTGCAGAATATGTTTGATAAATCAATCAAGTCTGCTGATGAAATCAAGGAAATCTTTGGACTTCCTGTTTTGGGTATGGTTCCTGTTATTGAGCCACACCATGAAAAAGAGGAAGGTGGAGAAACCGATGCTCCAAAAGCAAGCACCGGTGCTCCTAAAACGCCGGTAAAAAAACCGGTTAAGCCGGTAAAACCTGTAACAACGAAATAGTAAAAGATGCGGTACAGATGTACCGCATCTTTTTTTATTCTGTTGTGCATAACAGAAGCAACTGTTAACGCATGTTAGAGGATGAAGAAATTCCAACAAAGAGTTGTAAAAAAGCATATGGAAATGGCTACAATGGTTGGAATTAAAAAAGCAAGTGTGGTCAGGAGGAGGCTGTGGCTTTCTTTTCTTATGGTCAACAACGTAGTGGCACAAGGGAAGTGAAATACGGAAAAAAGCATAACATTGATGGCTGTCAGTGTGGTCCAATCATGTTGCAGGAGAATGTTTTTGATTGCCAGAAGATTTGTCATCTCTTGCATTGTTCCGGAGGATAAATAGCCCATGAGTAAAACAGGAAGAAAAATCTCGTTCGCAGGAAGAGCCAGAAGAAAGGCAGTTAGAATCATACCATCCATGCCGATTAAATTGCCGAAAGGGTCAAGAAATTTTGCAAGTGTAGCAAACAAATTCGTATGATGAAAGGTGATATTAGAGGCGCACCAAAGAACCACACCGGCGGTCGCAGAAATGCGCAGAGAACGCCAAAGAATTTTGAGTGTCCGATCCAAAAGGGAGCGAATTAAAATTTGAGAAATGCATGGTTTGCGATAGGGTGGAAGTTCTAAGAAAAAAGATGGCGCGGAGTCTTTTTGCGGAAATTTCGTCATAAGAGATGTAATCAGGAGCGTGAAAAAAATACTGCAAAGAAGCAGGCAAAAAAGAAAGCCGACGGCAGAAAGGGAATGAAGTCCGGGGCAGAAAATAAAACCAATAAAGAGCGATGACAAACTAATCAGGAGAGAAAAACGGCCGTTACATGGAATAAAGCAATTAGTTACCATGGCGGCAATGCGCTGGTTTTTGTTTGAGATGATTCTGCAACCTGTGACACCTACCGCATTGCATCCAAGCCCCATACACATGGTCAAGGCTTGTTTCCCGCAACTTCCTGACTTTTTAAAGCATCGATCCAGGTTAAAAGCAAGCCTTGGGAGAAATCCAATATCCTCCAAAAGAGTAAAAAAGGGAAAGAAAATCAGCATGGGAGGGAGCATGACGGAAGTTACCCATGTAACAGTTCGATACACACCGTCTATAAGCAGAGAGCAAAAAGGCTTTGGAAAAGAAAGAAAATCTAGAAGTTGGCATAAATATGGCTCCAACCACTGAAAAAAGCACATAAACCAACCGGACGGGGCGTTAGCGCCAACAATGGTAATCCAAAGAAGAAGCGCACCAAAAAATATCATAAGCGGAAATCCTAACCATTTTGAGGTTATGATGTTATCCCAAAATCCTGTTGTTATTGAGGAGGGTTGGGGCTCGTTCATGCATGCTTGTGTGATATTCAAGGACATAGTATGAAAGGATTCCACCAACGCATCTCGTATATCTATGGGGGTGTATCCACAGTTTTGAAGATATGCTTTTGCCTCCTTAAGCGTTTGTTTGACAGTATCCCCAAAATGAATCTGCTCCGTGGAATCTGCATAGTTTTCCCGATCTAAAAGACGAATAGCAAAGTAACGTTTGGTGCCAAAAGGTGTCTCGGGAAGACTATTTTCGATCATTTCAATGGCGTGTTCTACGGGAGGAGGATACTGTGGCGTGATTGTGCTTTTTGGGATATCACCGGATTTAGATAAACAGGAACTTAAAAAATCCTTTAGTTTTCCAATATCATGTTGTTTGTGGGCAGAGATTCCAATGATAGGAATTTGCAGTAATTTCTCCAATTTTTTGAGATTAATGGAAATATTTTTCCGCTTGGCTTCGTCAAGGAGATTGACGCATAATGCAATGCGAGGAGTGATTTCTGTAATTTGAAGTAACAGATTAATATTCCTTGAGAGGCATGTGGCGTCCACTACCATCAGAACTAAGTCGTAAGAATGGAAGCACAAGGCATTTCCGGCAATATCCTCTTCGGGAGAGGAAGAAATTAAAGAGTATGTTCCGGGCAGGTCCTGTATTGTAACGACAGAATCTCCAATTTGAAAACTTCCTGAAGCAAGATCCACCGTTTTTCCGGACCAATTTCCCGTATGTTGTTTTAGGCCTGTCAAGGCATTGAAGACAGTACTTTTTCCTACATTTGGGTTCCCTGCTAACAGGACCCGATAGTTTCGCATCAGGAATCCTCCTTTGCAGAGAGAATAACATCAATTTGTCCGGCTTCATCTTTACGCAGTGCGATTACGGTGCCTAAGACTCGATAGGCGATAGGATCCCCAAGGGGACTGCGAAAAAGTGGTGTAACGGGAATGCCGGGAGCAAAGCCCAGATCCAACAATCTTCGACGAAGTTCACCGGTTAAGTGTAAGGAATGAATGGTTGCAGTTTTTTTAAATTCCAAGTCAGTCAGGGGCATATATATCAAGAGATTTCCCTCCTTATTTCTGTCTGTATGCAGTATATGTCAAAGAGGTTTAGAATGTGCTATGAAAAAACAAAAGGAGTGATGAAAAAGAGATAGGTGAAATTGAAAAAAATATTTGATTTTTGTGAAAAAAACAGTTGAAATTACTGTGTTTTTTTGGTATTATTATAAAATAGTCTAATTAGAATTTTAAACTGGGAAGGTAGATGCATAAGAACTTATTTTGGAAGACTTTGCAGACAGGCTGTTCCGGTTTATGAATACATAGAAAAGTAAGAAGGTTAGCAACATGAATGGAAACAAAGTGAAGGCTTTGATAGAAACAGGTGTGTGCACCATTTTGTCATGGGTCTTGATCTTGATTGGGGTTTTTGTTTCACCCCTGTTGGTTTTAATGACAATTTTAGCAAGTGTTCCCATGATGTATCTTGGTATGCGACATGGGGTAAAAATATTGACGGCGTCCTTGGTTTTGGCAGTGGCGATTACGTTTTTAATAACACAAAATATCGTGGTATCTTTGTTGCTTGGGTTGATGAACTTCCTCCCCGGTATGGTTTTGGGATATACGCTTAGAGTTCGGAAAACTTTTACAACAATCATCTTTTCCGGAGCGGCAGTTTTGCTTCTCGGCATGGTGTTACAACTGGCCATGTTCAATGCCATGGGGGACGGAAATGGTATTGAAAACACGTTGAATGGCGTGTTGGAGAATAGCCGTACGCAGGTGTTGGCGGCCTTTGATTCTATGGGAAATCAACTACCGGCTGAAAGTAGCGATATAAAAAATGCAGTTAATCAGGCGGTAGAGATGACACGGGAGTTTGTGTTATTGTATCTTCCTGCAATTCTGATCGGAATGGCTGTTTGTATGAGTTATTTGTTCTTTATGATAGGCGCGTTTATCTTGCATAGAACACGGCCAATCAGAATTCTTTATCGACCCTTCTGGGCAATCTATGCTCCAAAGATGTTGGGGTATCTGGGTATCGTTCTTTATTTCGTTTCCTTTTCGAAGGATATAACCATATGGACGGCATCCCTTCAGAATATGATTGCATTGATATATGCATATTTTACAATTTGCGGTATTTCTTTGATAGACTATAAATTCCGCAAAAAAGTCCCATCCGGTTATCTTCGTGGAATTGTGTATCTTTTGGTACTATTCTTCGGCTATCTGTTTGTCGGAATGATTCTTCGGGTAATGTGCATTCTGGGTGTTATAGATGGCGTGGTAGGTTTCCGGGCCAGAGAGGAACGAATTGGCTATGAGTAAAGGTTTAAAAGGAATGAGAAGAAGAATCTTCCTGAAAGAGTTCTTGTGGATTGTTCTTGTATTTCTGATTTTTGGTGGGCTGATGACTTCTCAAAGTATTTTCAAAGGGGATGCTTGGAGAATGATGGGCTATGGGCAACTTGGTTTTGCCGGTGTGGTTGCGGTGGTAGGTATCATTTCATCCATACGTCGAAAGAAGTTGCTGATTGAGCAGCTGGGTGATTTTTCATTCTGTACAGAAATGGCAACTCGCACAGCGGTATTGACATTCCCGTCGCCTATGGTGATTGCAGATGTACAGGGTGTGATTCAATGGTATAACAAGGCGTTTTCCGTCATGGTTGGACGGGAAGAATTGTATGGAGAAACTATGCAACAATTGTTCTCGGAATTACAATTTAGTTTTTTTGTGGAAAATCTCGAATCCGTACCGCAAAGTTTGACCTTCCGTGAAAAACTCTATACGGTAACAGGAAAGGCCATTGCTGTTAAAAAGGAAGATGCGAAAAGTCGTTTGATTGGCATTTACTTTACGGATATGTCCGCACAAATGGCGTTGGAGAAGAAAATCACGGATAAGAAGACCGTTGTGTGCTCGTTGCTGGTTGATAACTATGACGAAGTATTCAAGGGAACACTAAACACCAATCACGGCTCCTTGATTGCAGAGATCGAACATTGTGTCAATCGGTGGGTAGAAAAAGGTCAAGGCGTTTCGGTTCGTTACGATCGTGATAAATTCTTGATTCTTTTTGAGGCGGCAAAGTTCCAACCCCTTTGGGATGAGAAGTTTGTCATCTTAGAAGAAGCGAAACAGATTTCTCAAGGAAACAGAATTCCTGTTACATTCAGTATCGGTATTGGTCAATCCAAAGATACCTTGCAGGAAAATGAGGAATTGGCAGATGCGGCCTTGGATATGGCGCTGGGTAGAGGTGGAGATCAGGCTGTTGTCAAAACTGATGTAGGCTTCCAGTTCTACGGCGCAAGAGGTCGTGAAATAGAAAAGAGTACCAGAGTGAAAGCGCGTGTGGTTGCCCATGGTATTCGGGACCTGTCGGAAAACTTCAACAGAGTGTTTATTATGGGTCATGTCAATGGTGACGCTGACAGTTTGGGTGCATCCGTTGGACTTTTCCGAATATTTAGAACCTTGGGTTCAGAAGCGTATATCGTTGCCAATCGAGAGAGAAACCATACACCTTTGATGTTGAGTGAGTTGCTCTCCCATGACGAGTATCATCAGCGAATCATTGGTGAGGAACGAGCTATTGACATGCTTACACCCAATAGTCTTTTGATTGTGGTAGATACACACCGTCCCAGTATTGTTGAATATCCGAACGTGCTGGAGCGTTGTAAGAATGTGGTGTTGATTGATCATCACCGTCGCAGCGAGGATTGTATTGCCAATACGGTACTCTCTTATCACGAGCCTTACGTATCTTCTTCCTGCGAAATGGTAACGGAGATTTTGCAGTATTTGGATTGCGATAAACAGTTGGCTCCTTATGAAGCGGAAGCTCTTTACAGCGGTATCTATCTTGATACCAAGGGATTTACCTTCAAAACAGGAACCAAGACCTTTGAAGCGGCATCCTTCCTTCGAAGAAAGGGTGCAGATCCGATTAATGTGCGCAGACTGTTCAGTAATGATATGGAACTCTATCTCCAAAAATCACGAATCATCAGTAGCGCTCGGATTTATCGTGATAATATTGCCATTGCAGTATGTTCCGAGAAGAGTAAGGATATGCAACTGGTGGTGGCACAAGCGGCGGATGATTTGCTTAATATTCGTGGTATTGAAGCCTCGTTTGTTCTGGCAGAGGTAGGAAGTCGCATTGTGATCAGCGGTCGTTCACTGGGCGAAATCAATGTACAGGTTATTTTAGAAAAATTGGGTGGCGGTGGTCATATTACCATTGCGGGAGCCCAATTAACAAACGATCGTCTTGATCAGGCGGAAGAAGAATTAAAAACCGCCATTGACGATACGTTGTATGAATAATACAGAATAAGAAATAAAAGGAGGAGACATCATGCAGGTTATTTTGTTAAAGGATGTAAAAGCACAAGGAAAGAAAGGCGATTTGATTAACGTCAGCGACGGATATGCTAATAACTTTTTGTTGCCCAAGGGCCTTGCTCGGGTTGCAACCAAGCAGGCGCTCAACGAATTAGAAGGTCAAAAGGGTGCAGAACAGTATAAAAGAAACCAAGAGGAACTCAAAGCAAACAATATTGCAGAGCGTTTGAAGGAAGTGAAAGTCAAACTCACTGCAAAGGCCGGTAAGGAAGGACGTCTTTTTGGCTCCATTACATCCAAAGATGTGGCTGAGGCGTTGAAGGAACAATTCAACATCACAGTGGATAAGAGAAAGATTGATCTGCCTGACGGAATCAAGAGTTGCGGAATCCGTGAGGTACAGGTAACCTTGTATCCCAAAATTGTCGGAACCTTCAAGGTGGAGGTAACCGAAGAAAATTAAACTGTTTTCAAGAGAAATGCAGGTGAAACTATGGAAGAGAGAAACAACGAAGTTTTGCAGGGTGTAGAGGAGTTTTCTATGCCGTTTAGCAATGAAGCCGAACAATCAGTGTTGGGTGCCATCTATCTGGATCGGACCTGTATCCCGGATGTATTGGACAAGGTTCGTGCCAATGATTTTTATATTTCCAGACATCGTGAGTTGTTTGAGGCAATCGTTGAATTATATAATTTGGGTAAACCCATCGACCTGATTACCCTGAAGGAGCATTTGACGCTTAGGGGAACCTTGGAGAAGATTGGCGGTATTGATTTCGTGGTCGAAGTTGCCAATCTGGTGCCCAGTATTGAACGTGCAGGATATTACGGTGCTATCGTTCGGGAAAAAGCGGTGCAAAGACAGATGATTCGTCTGGCAGAGGATATTCGAACCAAGTGCTATCGTGGTGACGAAAAGACGGATGATATTCTGGCTGCGGCACAACAAGGCGTGATTGATCTTTCCAATCAGCGTAATTCAAAGGGTTTGGTTCATGTTGGACAGTATCTGACCGATAACCTGAATCGCTTAGAGGAACTTTCTCAAAGAGATACAGGTGTTACCGGAATCCCCACAGGATTTATTGATATTGACAGAAGAACCTCCGGATTACATTCTGCGGAGTTGATTATCTTAGCTGCCCGTCCTGCCATGGGTAAGACCAGTTTCGCATTGAATATTGCGAAAAATGTGGCGGTTAAGGCAAAGAAAAACGTGGCAATTTTCAGTCTGGAAATGCCCGGTATACAACTTGCAAGCAGACTGCTCAGTACAGAGGCAAAGATTAGTGCTGAGCGGTTGAAGAAGGGTGATATCAAGGACGAGGAATGGGGAAAAATCGGTGATGCTATTGCCGTTTTGGAACAGGCCGGTGTCTATGTAGATGATACCTCCAGTATCACAGTTGCAGAAATCGGTGCTCGTTGTCGGAAATTGATGCTTGATAAAGGTCTTGACTTGGTTGTTATCGACTATCTTCAGTTGATTACCGGTAATAGCCGAGGCGGAAATCGTCAGCAGGAAATCTCCGAAATTTCCAGAACTCTTAAGATTCTGGCAAATGATTTGAATATTCCCATCATTGCATTGTCCCAGCTCAGCCGTGCATCAGATAAGGAAAAGAGAGAACCGCTTTTGAGTGACCTCCGTGATTCCGGTGCCATTGAGCAGGATGCGGATATGGTTATGTTCCTGCATCGTGAGGGATATTACCATGAGGATGCGGAAGAACCCAATAAGGCAAAATGTAATTTTGCAAAACACAGAAACGGTGAAGTCGGGTACGAATACCTGACATGGATTGGTGAATATACCATGTTTACAGACTGGAGCGGCGATCATGCAATGTAATACAATGCAGATATTGGAACAGGTGCGGACAACCATTCGTCAACATGGACTTTTCGAAAAAGGAGACACTGTTTTGGTAGGTGTTTCCGGAGGAGCGGATTCGGTGTGTCTTCTGCACATTCTGAACCAACTCAAAGAAGAATTTGGTATCCGTATCTATGGAGCGCATATTCATCACGGTATCCGTGGCGAGGAAGCGGATCGGGATGCGGAATTTGTTCGCAAGCTTTGTAAAAAATTAAAGATAACCTATTCTCTTCGCAAGATTTCTGTGCCTGAATTTGCAGAGCAAGAAGGGCTTTCTGAGGAGACTGCGGGTCGGGTCTTGCGCTATCGTTGTTTTCGGGAGATTTGTGTGGCCAAGGAAATCACGAAAATTGCAACGGCGCATCACAGAAACGATCAGGCAGAAACTGTATTGATGCGAATGCTTCGCGGTGCAGGTATTGAGGGTCTGGCCGGAATCCGATATATGAGACAGGACGGCGTGGTTCGGCCTTTGCTGGATGTAACCCGTGAAGAGATTGAAGGATATTGTGCCGAAAACGGCTTGGAGTATTGTACCGATAGTTCCAATACAGAGGAGCAATACGCCAGAAACCGAATCAGAAACCAATTGCTTCCTCTGTTGGAACAATTTAATCCCAACGTAGTGACAGCACTTTCCAATCTCGCTAAAAACATGGCAGAGGACGGAGATTTCTTGAGAGGCTATGCAAAGCGTCTTTATGGTCGTTTGGGATCTCCGCTTCCGGAAAGAAGACCGGTTGTTCTGGAGATTGAATCTCTTAAGATGTTGGAACCGACCATTCAGGTT
This sequence comes from Ructibacterium sp., assembly GCA_045649565.1. Lineage (GTDB taxonomy): Bacteria > Bacillota > Clostridia > Monoglobales > Monoglobaceae > Ructibacterium. The sequence goes on along the minus strand of JAZRQC010000050.1, from coordinate 25,360 downwards.
CGCCTTTTGCAATTGGCGGCAGAAGATACCATGGGAAAGGGTTATAAGGCAGAGCGAAAGCATTGGGAATCGGTACTTTCCCTTTTGGATAAAGAAACCGGTTCTTGTGTTCATATGCCGAACGGACTGAAGGTCTCGGTAGGATATGGTTGGCTATCATTCCAAAAGCCGGAAGAGGAAGAAGAACAAGGTTGGTTCTTTGAATCTGTTTCGGTGGAGGTTGGCGAAACATATCAGGTGCCCAAGGGGAGCGTATCCTTTGCATTGGCAGAGCCCGGTATGAAACTTGCATCAAACCAATGGATGCTTGATTATGATAAGATAAGTGATCTTTCTCTGGAATTGAGAACTCGCAGGAAGGGTGATCGGATTGCAGTTTATCGAGACGGGAAAGAACGGAAACTGAAGAGTTTTCTGATTGATGAAAAAATTCCGCAAAAGGATAGAGATTCCTTGATTCTTTTATGTAGCGGAGAACAGGTTTTGGCAGTACCGCCATATCGTATTGCTGAACCATATAAAATTGATACAAATTCCAAAAAGGGACTGGTGATTACCTATGACAGCAAAAATGACAGTCGGTGAAATTTTATTTACAAAGGAAGAGATTGCAGAAAAAGTATCCTATCTTGCAGAACAAATCAATCGTGATTATGCAGGCAAGGATTTGATTGTAGTCGGTATTTTAAAGGGTTGCTTTGTGTTTATCAGCGATCTGGTTCGTTGTCTGGATGGCGAAGTTCAGGTTCATTTTATGCAAGTATCCAGTTATGGTACCGGCACAGAAAGTAGCGGAACTATAAAAATCAAGAAGGATTTGAGTGTCGATATCAAGGACAAGCATGTCCTGATCGCAGAGGATATTGTGGATTCCGGAAACACACTCCATCAACTGATTCCCCTGCTGATGGAACGCGGTCCGGCATCTGTGAAGGTGTGTTCCTTGCTCAGTAAACCTTCTCGGCGTCAGGTAGAGTATGATCCTGATTATGTTGGTTTCGAGATTCCGGACAAGTTTATTGTGGGATACGGACTTGATTGCGATGAACGTTTCAGACAGTTGCCCTATATTGGTGTTGTTAAAATCCAAGAGGCAGAATAAATCAATACATAAGGAGAGAGAAAAATGGGAATTGAAGCAAAATTTTCAGATAAAGTAAAACATATGGAAGGCTCGGCAATCCGTGAAATTTTTAAGATTTTAGGAAAGCCCGGTATTATTTCCTTTGCAGGCGGTGCGCCTGATGCCAATCTGTTCCCTACTGAGGAACTGGCAGAGATTGCGGCAGATGTACTGAAGACACAAGGTAAAGTTGCTTTAACCTATGGCGTAACAGAGGGATATACCCCTTTGCGGAATTGGGTAATCGATCGATTAACCAACCAAGGAATCATCAGCGACCGTGATGACACCATCATTGTCAGTGGTGGACAGCAGGGTATCGACCTTGCGGCAAAATCCTTATTAAACCCCGGAGATGGTGTGGTTTGTGAGGAACCGAGTTTTATCGGTGGTCTTAATTCTTATCGTGTGAACAATGCGGAAATCTATGGTGTTCCCGTGGAGGCAGATGGCCTTGATTTGGTAAAGTTGGAGGAAACTTTGAAGGCGCATCCCAATGTAAAAATTGTTTATACCATTGCAACCTTCCAGAATCCTTCCGGTATTACCATGTCTTTGGAAAAGAGAAAGAAACTGCTAGAACTTTCTAAGACCTATGACTTCATTATCTTTGAGGATAATCCCTATGGCGAACTGCGGTTCTCCGGCGAGGAAGTTCCCACCATCAAATCCATGGATACGGATGGTCGAGTTGTATACTTTGGATCCTTCTCTAAGATTTTGGCACCCGGTCTTCGTCTTGGTTTTGTCAGCTGTGACCCTGCTCTGATGGAACGTATGATTATCTGTAAGCAGGTGGAGGACGTACACACCAATGTGCTTTCCCAGATGATTGCATATGAATTTGTAATGAAATATGATATTGATGAACATATTGCCAAACTCCGTGAGGCTTACGGAAGAAAAGGCAAGTTGATGATGGATTGCATGGATCAACACTTCCCCAAATCGGTAACCCATACCAATCCGGAAGGTGGTCTGTTCCTGTTCTGTACCATGCCGGACGAGTTTGACAGTAAGGAAGTTATGAAAAAAGCACTGGACAAGGGCGTTGCGTTTGTGCCCGGTGCGACCACCATGGTGGATGATAAAGCAAAATACAGTACTTTCCGTATGAATTATTCTACTGCAACGGAAGAAGAAATCAAAAAGGGCGTTGCTATTTTAGGTGAAGTATTGAAGGAAGTTGTGGGTGAGTAATATGAGTGAAAAGAAAAGAATCTTAAGCGGTATCCAACCTTCCGGTGCACTGACCTTAGGTAACTACGTGGGTGCCCTCAGAAACTGGGTAGATCTTCAGCAGACAGATGAATATGATTGCTATTTCATGTTAGCGGACATGCATACCATTACGGTACGACAGGAAGCAAAGGACTTTAGAAAAAATGCAATGGATTTACTTGCTTTGTTCATTGCTTGTGGCTTGGATCCTGAGAAAAGCCCGATTTTCTTCCAGTCTCATGTTCCTGCACATGCACAACTTTCTTGGGTATTGACTTGTAACACCTATATGGGAGAACTCTCTCGCATGACGCAGTTTAAGGACAAGTCTCAAAAGCATGAGAACAACATCAACGCAGGACTCTTTACCTATCCATCCCTGATGGCGGCAGATATCCTGCTTTATCAGGCGGATTTGGTTCCCGTTGGTGAAGACCAGAAACAGCATCTGGAATTGACTCGTGATCTGGCAAATCGTTTTAATAATGCATACAGCGAAACCTTTAAGGTTCCGGAGGGATATATTCCAAAAGTGGGTGCAAGAATTATGAGCTTGCAGGATCCCATGCAGAAAATGTCCAAATCGGATCCCAATGTAAACAGTTACATTCTGATGCTGGATCCTATTGATACGGTGGTTAAAAAGATCAAACGTGCCGTAACAGATTCTCAGGCAGAAGTGAAGCGTGGCGAGGGTAAAGAAGGTGTTATGAACTTGATGAGTATCTACTCTGCAACCACAGGCAAGACTATGGAAGAAATCGAGGCTGAATTTGCAGGAAAAGGCTATGGAGATTTCAAGAGTGCCGTTGCAGAAGCAGTTGCTGAAACTCTGCGCCCTATTCAGGAAAAATATCATGACCTGATGGCTAACAAGGATTATTTGGAGCAGGTATATCGTAGTGGTGCAGAAATCGCGTCAAGAACTGCGATGAAGACCATTTCAAAAGTTTATCGTAAGGTTGGATTCATTCAGCCCTAAAGGAGGAAGCGAGATGCTTTTCGATTCAAATGTATTTGTGCTTTTGGCAATGCTGATGGCGTTTTTGGTATCTTTTGCGGCTACCCCTACCGTCATTTCATTAGCACATAAAATCAATGCGCTGGATGTACCCAAGGACGAGCGCCGTGTTCATAAAAAACCCATTCCCCTGATTGGTGGTCTTGCAATTTTTTATGGATTCATTGTCAGTGTACTTTGCTTTGCCACCATTGATCGGGAGATCATGGGTATTCTCATCGGCTCCGTAATCATTGTTACGGTGGGAATCATCGACGATATGACCGAGATGAAGGCAATCATTAAATTGTTGTGTCAGGTGGTTGCGGCGGCAATTGTAGTTTATTCAGGAGTTCGGATTGGGCATTTCACAAACCCTCTTGCCAATTGGTTCGGCCCTCCTTATATTGTGCTGAACTATTGGGTATCGGTTGCAATTACCATGTTCTGGATTGTGGGTGTATGTAATGCGGTGAACCTGATTGATGGTCTGGATGGCCTTGCAGTTGGTGTTTCGTCCATTGCGTCTATGTCTCTCCTTGCTATGACATTCTTAATCAGTAATAACCTGAATATTGCCATCATTACAGCGGCACTGGCAGGCGCAGGATTTGGTTTCCTTCCCTATAACTTCAACCCTGCCAAGATTTTTATGGGTGATACAGGGGCTTTGTTCCTTGGATTTATTTTGGCATGTGTATCGGTACAGGGATTCTTAAAATTTTCTGCGGTGATTTCCTTTGCGGTTCCCCTTTTGATTTTGGGATTACCTATCTTTGATACCGTGTTTGCCATTGTCAGACGGGTGCTCACGGGAAGATCTCCCATGTCACCTGATCGAGGACATCTTCATCATCGCCTTTTGGATATGGGATTTTCCCAGAAACAAACAGTTGCTATTTTGTATACCATGACTGCAATTCTTTGCTTGACAGCGGTGGTAATTTCAATCAAAGGTTATCTGCGCGGATTGTTATTGATTTTTGCAGTTCTCTTGATTATCTTGGTATCTCTGCGGTTAATGGGAGAGTTAAGCGATCCCTCAAAGCGTAGCGAAGTCACAGAATTGGAGGAAAAACATCATGAATAAAATTAAAGTAATGACGGTCTTTGGTACTCGTCCTGAGGCAATCAAAATGGCGCCTCTTGTAAAGGAACTTGAAAAGCATTCTGATAAGATTGAGTCCATCGTATGTGTTACGGCACAGCATCGTCAGATGCTGGATCAGGTGTTGGAAATCTTTGATATCAAGCCTGATTATGACCTGAATATTATGAAAGACAGACAGACCCTGGTGGAGATTGTAAGCCGTTCCTTGGAGGGCTTGGACCAGGTAATGAAAGATGCTAAGCCGGATATTGTTCTGGTTCATGGTGATACATCCACAACCTTTGTGGGAAGCCTTGCGGCATTCTATAATCAAATTGCAGTAGGTCATGTGGAAGCAGGACTGCGTACCTTTGATAAGTATGCTCCTTTCCCCGAGGAGGTAAATCGTCGGATTACCGGTGTGATTTCGGATATGCATTTTTCTCCCACCGAGCGGAATAGACAGAATCTCTTGCGTGAAAACGTGAAGGATGAAGATATTTTTGTTACGGGTAATACGGTTATCGATGCATTAAAAACCACCGTACGGGAAGATTATACATTTAAGGACGAAACCTTAAAGAATATGAACTGGGATACCAAACGGGTTATTGTTATGACGGCACACCGTCGTGAAAACTTAGGTGAACCTCTCAGAAACATCTGCTCAGCAGTTCGACAGTTAGTGGAAGAATTTGAGGATATAGAAGTGGTATATCCTGTTCATATGAATCCGGCAGTACGTGAAGTTGCCTATGAGATTTTGGGTAACTTAGAACGTGTTAAGTTAATCGAGCCGGTGAATGCAGATGAACTTCACAATGCTATTAACAGAGGATATCTGGTTCTGACCGACTCCGGCGGATTGCAGGAGGAGGCGCCCTCGTTGGGTAAGCCGGTTTTGGTACTTCGTGGTGAGACAGAACGCCCTGAGGCGGTGGATGCAGGTACGGTTAAAATTGCCGGCGTTCATAAGGATGTTATTTATGAAATGACAAAGGAACTTCTGACCGATGAGGCTGCTTATCAGAAGATGGCAAAGGCTGTCAATCCGTATGGTGACGGTCTTGCATCTAAGCGGATTGTGGAGGCAATCATCGAAAGATTTCAGAAATAGGTAACGTAGAGGAGGAGAAAAGGATGGATATGACTGCATTGTTTGATTTATCCTATGGAGTTTATGTGGTTGGTGCAAAAGACGGAGAAAGACCGGTAGGTTGTCTTGCCAATGCGGCAATGCAGATTACGGCAGAACCTATGACCATGGCAGTATCTTTGAATAAGCAGAATTTCACCGAAGATGCGGTGCGGAAATGTGGTTATTTCACGCTGTCCATTCTATCCGAAGAGGTTTCTCAAGATACCATCGGAAAATTTGGATTCCAGTCTTCCCGGGATGTAAATAAATATGAGGACACCCCTTGGAAAAAAGTCGGAGAAGCAGAACTTCCCGTGGTAGATGATAAGAGTTGTGCCTGGATTTTGTGCAGAGTCATCAAAGAGGTGGATGTACTGACCCATACCATTTTCATCGGTGAGATTGTGGACATGGAAAAATTGGACAAGGAAAAGCCCATGACCTATGACTACTATCATAAGGTGAAGAAGGGTAAGACCTCGGAAAAAGCTCCTACCTACGTAGCGGATGCGCCTGAAGAAGAGTCGGGTGGCAAATATGTCTGCTCCATTTGCGGCTATGCCTTTGAGGGAACTGACGAGGAATTTAACGCTCTTCCTGAAGATTGGGTATGTCCTCTCTGTAAGCAACCCAAAAGTGTGTTCCAAAAGCAGTAGAAAAATGTTACAAAAAAAGATGAAAATTTTTGTTGACAAAGTTCTTGTAATGTGTTAGAATATATCGGTAACCGCGCAGAAAAGGTTGGAAGTTCCGGGTTCGGACGCCTTCGATGGCGAGTCTTGGGTAATAGGAGGGATTACGATTATGTACGCAATCATTGAGACCGGCGGCAAGCAGTACAAGGTAGAACAGGGCGACGTTGTTTATATCGAAAAGCTGGATGCAGAAGCTGGAAGCACTGTAACCTTTGATAAGGTTCTGGCAGTTGGCGGTGAGGATGCAAAGTTTGGTGCTCCTTATGTTGACGGTGCAACCGTTACCGCAACTGTTGCAAAGCAGGGTAAGGCAAAGAAGATCATTGTTTACAAGTACAAGCCTAAGAAGGGCTACCACAAGAAGCAGGGTCACAGACAGCCTTACACCAAGGTAGAAATTACTGCTATCAACGCCTAAGTATTGGCGATTTACTTGAATTTGAAGGAGTGAGAAAACATGGCTCATAAGAAAGGTATGGGTAGTACCAAAAACGGTAGAGATTCCGAGTCCAAGCGTCTTGGCGTGAAGAAGGGCGACGGTCAGCCGGTTCTGGCAGGTAACATTCTCGTTCGTCAGAGAGGTACTAAGATTCATCCCGGTATCAACGTTGGCAAGGGCAGTGACGATACACTGTTTGCTTTGATCGACGGTAAGGTAAAGTTCGAGCGTAAGGGTAAGGATAAGAAGCAAGTATCCGTATACGAAATCGCTCAGTAATTTTGCACGATAAGGGGCGGACGATGGTCCGTCCCTTTTTTCAACTCATTTTTAGGAGGTGCCCCTATGTTCTCAGATTATGCGAAAATATTCATTAAGGCAGGAGACGGCGGTAACGGAGCGGTTACCTTTCATCGAGAGAAATACGTGGCAGCAGGCGGCCCTGACGGCGGTGATGGTGGTCGAGGCGGTAATATTGTCTTTGTTGCCGATAAGAACATCAACACCTTGATGGATTTCCGCTATAAAAGAAAATATCTGGCAGAACCGGGCGGACACGGCAGAGATGCCAAACGAAACGGAAAGAATGGTCAGGATTTGGAAGTTCGGGTTCCGGTGGGAACCCTGATTCGGGAGGCAGAGAGCAATCTTGTTATCTGTGACCTGAAAGAGGATGGTCAACGAGCAGTTGCCGCCAAAGGCGGAACAGGCGGTTGGGGAAATGCACATTTTGCCACAGCCACCAGACAGACTCCTAAGTTTGCAAAGTCCGGTATGCCCGGTGAAGAGCATGAAGTAACTTTGGAACTGAAACTGATTGCGGATGTTGGTCTTCTGGGCTTCCCTAACGTGGGAAAATCCACCTTCCTGTCCATTATCAGTGATGCAAGACCCAAGATTGCCAATTACCATTTTACCACCCTGCAGCCTAACTTAGGTGTTGTAGATATGGGTGAGGGAAGTGGTTTTGTGGTTGCGGATATTCCCGGTATCATCGAGGGTGCCCATGAGGGAGTTGGCCTTGGCCATAAGTTCCTTCGTCACGTGGAACGAACAAGAGTTCTTCTTCATATTGTGGATGTGTCCGGTATTGAGGGCAGAGACCCGCTGGAAGATTTTGATGCCATCAATAATGAACTGGCACTTTATAGTCCTAAACTTGCCGAAAAGCCTCAAATTGTTCTTGCGAACAAAATGGATCTTCCTATGTTTGAAGAGAATTATGAGATATTCAAGGCAACCTTGGAAGAAAGAGGATATCAGGTATTCCCCATTTCGGCTGCTACCCGTCAGGGAATGAAAGAGGTTCTGAATCTGACATGGGAAACCTTGTCTAAACTCCCCAAGGATGCGGCAGAGGAAGAATACGAGATGTTTGATCCCGAGCTTGCAAGAGCAGATGAGACCATTACCGTAACCGTTGCCGAAGATGGCGCGTACGAGGTAGAGGGTCTTCGGGTTCGGAAAATTGTTGGTTCCACCAACTTTGATGATTATGAATCTCTGCAGTATTTCCAACGTGCCCTGATTAAGTTTGGTGTGATTGCTCAACTGGAAGATGCAGGCATTGAGGAAGGCGACACGGTACGGATGTATGGTGTGGAATTTGACTTTGTGAAGTAAAAAGCTACCCTAATGAAACAACGCATAGGGTTGTTAAAGAGCAGAAACTATTATGTTTCTGCTCTTTTTTGTATAACGAAAAATACGGGACCCATTTATGGGTAGTAAGTAATACTTGCGTGGCTGGTAGTCCAATAAAAAACGCACTAGTGCGAAGCCAGTAGGAAAAGGGTTATACCAGAAAATAAAAATCCCCCCGTATAATGGGGGGATTTTTATTGTATGCAAAAAACACTTGATGATTACATGATTTAAAAATGTTGCTGATAAAGCTTCTATTTTGTCTTTGTTGCCAGGAAAATAATCCAAGAAATGTATACATTTTCTCATTGTAAATTTATAGTACGAGTATTATAGTTATATTAGCGAAGTTATACGCTATTTTATGGTTTGATTTTATAATTTTTGTTCGGGAGGAGACGTATTATGAGAGCAAGATGGAGTGTAAAAAGCAGATTGTTTACCGGTGTTTTGGTTTCGGCCATAATAACAACAATTTTGCCGATAAGCGTTAGCGCAAACACCTCTTATGCAGAGGCTAACAAGATTGTATGGACCGAAGATTTCAGCGATGGTGACACCGGTTGGGGATTGGCAAACGGATTTGATGTGACTGATGACGGAATGCTCCATTATGCCGCAACTGCAGGTGTTACATCTAATGGTCAGGCTGCATTTGATGTAAGTTCCTTAGGAAGTCAATTAAGCGGAAAAAACTTCTGCCTTCGGTTTAAGGTAAAAGTGAAAAACGAGACATCTCACCTTTCCAGTAATATGGCATTAGACGGAACCAGAATCCCCCAGACTGCTCACTTCATGGGTGGCAGTGCCTCAGTTCCGGAAAGTACCAGACTTGAGAGTGAGCAATGGTATGAACGCTGTTACGTATATCAGGGTACCCAATTGGTAGATATTTATCAGCGGAAAGAAACTGAGAGCACATGGTCAGTTGTGGGGGAAAATATCGCTACTACCAATGATTATAACGGTAACACTGTCAATGGAACTTCATTCAAAAAAACGATATATTTTGGTGGTGTGACCAATGCGACAGCCCGCAATGGTGGGTTTGAAGCATGGCTGGATGATTTTGTTATCCATATCGGTGATGTGGCGTTTTTAGAGGAACCGATTGTTTCCGGTAACGATGTGATGGTGAACACCAGCTTTTGCCTGGGTCGTCCCGGTGATGTTGGTGATAGAAGTGCCACTGTTTTTGCAGTAGTTTATGATGCGGAAGTCGGTGTGACAAAATTTGTGGATTCCAGACCTTATACCGACATTAAACCTAGTGTTACTGTAAGCAAAGAGGCAACGTTTACTTTGCCTGCTTTGGGTGAAAAGGATAAAACTGCATATTTCATTTGGGATTCCTTAGAGAACGGAGCGGCAATGTCTGAGGTGATGGGATATAGTATTCCCAATCAAGCGGAAGAGGATGCTGCACCGGGTAGCGGACAAGAGGTTGGCGTTCGCTGGATTACAAGTTATAACCAGGTTCAGATTTCCGGTTATATTGGAGACGCCGCTCATCTTACCGCTTCCTTGATTGATAGTAACGGAACGATTTGTGCGATTTTGCAATGCAAGCCCAATGCGAATGGAATGGTAGATGCCGACCTTACCTTAGACGAATCCTATTCCAGTGACACCTACACCTTGCGTGTGAATTATGGTGGTGCAAGCAATATCTGCGAAACCGTTTCCCTGATTGGTGGAGATGTTTCTATCGATACCATTGCCGATGTAGATGACTACCAAAGTTTTATCACTACATACGGAAGTGCGGAGGAAAAAGCAGAAGTGATAAAAGAGGGTGTTGCGGCAGCCGGTTATGAATATTTCTGCACCCTTGCAGGTACAGAAGGCTTCACCAATGTGAATGCACTCCGCGAGGCGTTGCAGGAATCTTTGAAAGCGAAAGGGTATCTGGACGCCATCAATACTGCTGTAAGCACAGGCGATTGGGAAAGCATTGAGCGTTTGGTTACCGGAGATGCAAAAGCTTATTTCGAGGTGCCGGACAACATTTTTGCAGGCGTTGGCAATATACAGGCTGCAATCTTGCGGATGACTGGTGGTTATACCGACAAGAGAACTGTTCTTGCTGATTTGAAAGCTGCCATTGCTACCCAAAAAGCGGAGGAGAAGACGGAAAGTAAGGTTGTCTGGACAGAAGATTTTTCAGGTGGCGGTTCCGGATGGACATTGGAAAACGGTTTTCAGATAACCAATGACGGTGTATTACATTACAAAGCAACCAATGATTATAACGTAAATGGTGCTGCCTCTTATAATGTAGGTGGAATTCTGGAGCAGTTAACCGGTAAAGTATTTGCACTTCGTTTTAAAGTGAAAGTGAAGAATGCTTCATCGTATTTCTCCAGCAATATGGCTTTTGATGGAACAAGAATTCCTCAAGCTATGCATTTTATGGGTGGAGTAGAAAACATTGCTCCCGAAAATCGTATGGCTGACGACACTTGGTATGAACGCTGTTATGTTTACAATGGCACCAACAAGGTAAGCATTTACCAGCGTAAACTTACAGAAAACACCTGGACCCTTGTGGCAGCGGATGTGGTGACACAAACATTCAATGGTGGTACTGTGGTACATTTTGGTGGTGTTACCAGTGCTAATGCCAGAAACAATCAGTTTGAAGGCTGGGTGGATGACCTGGTCGTTCATATTGGTGACGCGGTTATCTTAGACGAGCCTGTTATCGACGGTAATACCGCAACGGTAAAGGGAAGCTATTGTTTGGGACTTCCGCCGGCAACCGGTGAGAGAACCACCACGGTGATAGTTGCGGTTTATGATACCGTAACCGGTAATACCTCTTTTGCAGATAAGGCGTACTATGGCGGAATGACTCCCGGTATTGCCAGTGAGCAGACTACTGTTTTTACTCTGCCCGATTTAGAAGCAAATGAAAAGGTTGCTTTTCTTGTGTGGGATTCCATCGAGGGTGGCAACCCCATGTCCCCGGTAACAGGATATGTTGTACCCAATCAAGCAGATAAGACTGCAAGACCTGCCGAAGGTCAGCCGGTTGGGGTTGAAGTTGCATATCATTACAATAAAATAGCCATTTCCGGTTATGTGGGAGCGTCTTCCTATGTTACCGCAAGTTTGGTGGATGAGAATGGAAACCTTTGTTCCGTTCTGCAGACCGAACCCACCGAACGAGGTATGGTTGAAGTTGACATGATACTGGATCCTGAAAAATATAGTAGCGGAACCTACACTGTTTTTGTAAACTACGGCGGAGAGAGTGTATATAGCATCAATGTTCCTGTGGTTTGTGATGATGTACCTTACCGGAATATTAGTAGCGCTGAGAGCTATAAGAATTTCATTCTCCAGTACGGAAATGATGCGGATAAGGTGTCTGTTCAAGAAACAGGTGTAGCCGATGCAGGCTATGATTACCTCAGTATATTAGCAGGCGCAGACGGAATCACCGATTTTAATGAGTTCCGGAATATTATGGGCGAGTCGCTCAAGGCAAAGCAGATGTTAGATCGTATCAACGCCGCTGTAGTATCGAGAGATTGGTATGCTATCAACGCTTTGGTTACCGGAGAGGCAAAAACCTACCTGCAGATATCCGGAGATATTTTTGAAGGTGTCAGCAACACAAAAGAGGCAATTCTGCGCATGACCGGAAACTATACAAGTAATGAGGAAGTTCTTGCAGATCTGCAATTGCAGATTGCAGAACAGATCAAATTAGAAACAGGTGCCGGGAATCAGGGAGGAATGATTGTTCCTGGACCTGGCAACCAACCCGGTGGCGGTGGCTTTGCCGGTGGCGGCGGAGGCGGAGGCTTTGCCGGAGGCGGTGCAGCGCTTGGTGATGTTTTTGCAGATGAAAAAACCGATTATGTTCCGCAACCGGTTGTTCCTCAGGAGAATACCATAACAGAACTTTCTGATTTGAATTCTGTTCCATGGGCAAAGAGTCAGATTCTGGAACTGCAGAAACTGTCTATTGTAAATGGAGAAGGGGATGGACGTTTCTACCCTGACCGGACAGTAAGCAGAGAAGAATTCTTAAAAATGGCATTGAAGGCGGCAGGAATAGAGCTTGTTGCAACCGCCGATGTTCCTTTTGTTGATGTTGACAGAAATGCATGGTATTTTGAATCGGTAGCAACTGCTTATTCTTGTGGAATTGTCAATGGTATCTCGGATGCAGAATTTGGCATTGGTCAAAATATAAGCAGAGCCGATATGGCAGTCATTATGAAGAGAATCTTAGATTACATTGGTTGTGATGTTGAACCCACTATTGCAGCTTATGTGTTCGATGATTTCTGGGAAATTCCGGAATATGCCCAAAAGGATATTTCGGCGCTCTGTGAAGCAGAACTGATGAATGGAACGGGCAACAATCTGTTTCAGCCCTTGGCATCGGCAACCCGTGCTGAGGCGGCGGTTCTGGTGTATCGGATTAATCAATATATCGAGGAAGAGAGGTAAGGGATATGAGAAAACTTTTTCGTAGTATTTGTTTTGTATTGTTAGCAAGTGTCCTGATGTCTACTCTGCCTTTTGGCATAGGAATTGCAGCGGAGAACGAAAATTTGCTGACAAGCAGCCAAGAAGGACTTTTGCGTTATCTGAATGTTACCCTCAATGGCGATGTGATTTCTTATGATAAGGAAATCACAAGAGGGGAAATGGCACATATTCTTGCAAAGGTTACCAACGCCAATGCTTTTTCCGGATCAGAGTCCTATTACTATGATGTACCGATGGAGTATCTGTATGCCGATGAAATTTTATCTTTGACTGATATGGGCGTATTTCGCGGTGACGGAAACGGATATTTCCGTCCGGACGAAACCGTATCGGAAGCCGAAATTGAAAAGATGTTTGTTGCGGCTTTAGGATATGACGATTTAAAGGATATGGCCAGCTATCAGCAGACCGCTCGGAGAATTGGTGTTGCTGACGGTGTGACTCTTGATGGTGTTGTTACCTATGAAGAAGCGCTGTTAATGGCATACAATACCCTCCATTGCAGTATGCTGGAGTGGAAACTGTATGGTGCTGATGGTTCCAAAGGTTTGCCAAGTCAGGAAATTATGGCCATTGAGGCATATCATGGTTTGATCTATCAAAAAGGTATTGTAGATGGTGTGCCCGGAACCACTCTGATTCTTCCGGATGATAGCATTCCCGAAGGGCATATCAAAATTGATGGAACCCTTTATGTTTGTAATAATCACGACGATCTTTTAGGATATTCCGTTGAGTTCTATGTGAAAAAATCCAAGTCGGATAGTCTTCGGCCGGAAGTTGCTTACATTCACGCCAATGACTATATTAACCGGACGCTGGTAATTCAAGCGGAAGACGTTATTGGTAAAATTGCAAACAATCAGTTTTCTTATTATGTCAATAGCAATGAAAAAACTGTAAAAATCGTTGAGGTCCCGGATGTTATCTATAATGGAATTGCATATCCGGAGTATGTGGCGGCTGATTTAAAGCCTGGCACAGGATCGGTGACATTGATTGACCATGATAACGACGATGTTTACGATGTTATTTCTATTTCTACCTATGAATATGTAGTGATAGATAGTGTCAACACCAACGACCAGATTATCTATGGTCGTTATCCGAAAAAGGAATATGGTTCAGCAGAACGTGACTATGAGATGGTGCTCAAGCACGGAAGCCTGAACGCATATTTAGGCAGCTTGAAGCGTGGCGATGTTGTGGCAATTAAGACCAGCAAGAACACCACGGGAAGTATGAAGATTTCGGTAGAGAGAGTGCTGGATAGTGTGACAGGTCCCATTGAAGGAATTTCCGGAAACGATTATATCATTGCAGGAAAGGTGTATGAACGCATTGATGGAACGACGGTAGATTCTGAATTGAAGCTGGGTGATACTGTTACAGCATATTCCCACAATGGAGTCTGCGCTGCGATAATTCATGCAGAAAACGATAGTTATCAGTATGGTTATATCGTGGGTGTTGCTGATATGGGTACCGCTTTCAGTAGTGAGATTCATATTAAGCTTGTCAATCGGAACAACGAAATGGTGGAATATACATTAGGAAAAAAGGTTGTGCTTGATGAGAAATCGGTGAACACAAGCAAGTTTGACAATGTTGCGATCCCGTTAAAAACGGCGGCAGCTATTAGCTATCGAACCGGTGCAGAGAATCTTCCCTATGCACAGGTTGTTCGCTACAGATTGAATAATGATGGCGTGATTACTCATCTTGATACCGCAACCTACGATCAGTCTGTAGAATCAAAGGATTCCCTGCAACTGTCCTTCTCAGAGGCCAATGAGGGTGTTGATCGTATGATGTGGAACGGAGCCAATCAGGTGTTTAATATTGCTCCGACCGGAAGCAGTGAACGTAAAATCGCTTTCCATGCTACCGATATCTGGGGACTGTCCGAGTCGGACCGGGATGATATCAAGTATTGGAAGTATAAGAGTTTAACCTCAGGGACACGAAGCTATACTCGTTCTTCCGGCACATTTGAGGCATATAACATTGACCCTGTTACAAAACTTGCGGCACTGACCTTGATGTATGAAACGGAAGGTCAGAGTGTAAGTCCTGCCGGAAACTATTCTCAAAAGCCGGGCATCGTAACCGGACTGGATCAAGTGTTAAACGAAGAAGGAGAGGTTGTTACAAGAATCAACCTGATCGGAATTTCCGGCGGTATAACCTCCTATCCGGTAGCAAGAGAGCTTGAGGGAAGTGTTGCTACCCTGAAGGAAGGGGATATCATTGATATCGCTGTTTCCAAGGGCGAGATTGTAGTATACACCTTGATTTATTCAGTGGATAGTGGAATGGTTGCCGGAAACCCCTATACCAAGAACGATGACATGGCAATCACGGATTATGCAAGAGCGCTGCGGTTGGCATATGGTACGGCGGTAAGTTATCAGGATGGATTCTTGCGGCACACCACCACATCCAATGTTGTGGGCGTAGAGGAGAAGGATTACGCCATGCATTATTCTTATAAGTTAGGCGGTGTTGATGTCTTTATTTACGATACACAAAATCCGGATAAAGGTATTCAGAATGGTAGTATCAACGATTTGCGTGCATACGAGCAGCATCCTGACAGCACACAGAAAACTATTCTTTGTGCAGTAAATTCTCAAGTATCGTATCTGTACATTATTAAATAGGAGGAGGGAGTCGCTATGAAAAAAATTATTGCAGTTTTTGTAGTATTATCTATTGTATTATCGGTTTGTTTTACAGCATTCCCTGTTTCCGCCGCAGGCGAATGGCAGCAAGGAATGTCAACAACGGGTAATGTCATAAAGGATGGAGAAAAAGTAACAATTATCGGCGATACCAAAGGATCAAACGCCAATATTACCTTGAATTCTCCGGCAAATGTTGGAGATACCTTTGATGTAGAGGTTACCATGGCAATCAAAAAGAGTGCAGGTACCAGAGCGATTCAGGTCAGAGGTAGCAAACACCGTGTGTTTTTGGTTTTTGGTTCATCAACCATTACTAATAATAACTCAGCGGCAATCAGTGAGTTTACCTTTGACCCGGGGACGGATTTCCATACCTATCGTATTGTAGGTAGCGGAGCCAAGGCAGAGCTGATGATTGATGGTTATTATATGGGCGAAATGGAGCTTCAACAGATCTCCATGGGCACAGGAATTGTAATAAGCTCCGGTACCGATACCGCGGGACAGCAAACCGAGATTGTTGTCAGCAATGTTACCTGCAGACCATTTACCGGACTTTTTACCAGCGTGAACGAACCCCAAAAGCAGCCTGATCAGGATGTGGAGGAGGAAAACCCCAATGCAGTAAAGTCCCCCGAGGAAAGAAGTTTCCGGGAGGAATATACCGATAGTGTTGGTGGCTGGAATGGAAGTCTGGTATTGAAAGACGGAACCTATTATGCCTGGAACCAACTGGTTAGTCAGTATATCTCCGCCACCCATCCCATTGAAGTTATGCCGGGCGAGGATTTCCGTGTGGAATTTGATTTAAAAGTGATTAGTCTGGCGGATTCCCAAGGATTTACCATACGTTGGCCAAATTATCAATTTAAGTTTTTCCCCCGGGAACGACATTTTGAGTATGAGGCAGCGTCCAGTAGTTCCACGGCAGAGGTTGGAGAGTTATTAGACGACAAATTCCATAATATCGTGGTAGAAACCTATAATCAGGGAACCATGGTAAGGTTCTACGTTGACGGAAAAATGTTGCTGGATATTGCTCCTGCACCGGCAGCAAAACCGGATACCATTCTCTATATTTATACTAACAGCTACGGCGGTGTTACCCCCAGTAGTATGGCAGTGGATTGGTTAGATTTTAAAGTTATTCCCCAGAAAGAACTTGCTATGAATTTCCCCTATCAGGGCGCAACCTATTTAGAGGGTAGCGAGATTAAGTTGTCTGCCCAAAACAAGGGCCTTTCCGAGGAACCTCCCTTTATCGAGTATCGAATCGGTAAGGAAACCATCGCAAAAGGAATGGCTCCGGATTATCAGGCAACCGTGACCAACCTTCGTGCCGGAAATTATACTGTGACCGCCAATTTCGAGGATGCCACCAGTGAGCCAATTTCCTTTACCGTGATCCCGGAAATTGCCGGGAAACTTCACGCTTCCCTTGACGAGGATGGAAATATGACCGCATTCCTTGAACGGCTTGATCAGGGAGCGGAAGATGCGTTCTATGTGGAATATTTGCTGGATGGTCAGTTGATTGGTAAAGCAGAAAACAAACCTTATGAAATAAAGGCGTCTGAAATCTCTGCAGAGCGTCATAATCTGGTTGCTCTTTGTAAGGACCAAGCCGGAGTTGTTTTGAAAACTTTCTCCGCAAAGCTTGAACCGCAACTAGGTAGCAGTGCCAATGTTTCCATGAATTATGCCAATGATATTACCTATACGGTTTCGGGCAATCAAGGTAGTGCCACGGTTGATTTCCAAAATGGAATCCATCGGCTTTACCTGAAGCATACCAAAGATGGCGTAACCTACCTGACCGATACCGGGGAGGAAACTTATCAAAAGGGAACCGGAAACTTTGAAATCATTACTGATGGAGCGGTAGCCGATGTTTACCGGAACGGACAGCTGGTATTTTCTTATTATCTGCCCTTGACGGAAAAGGTAGAGAGAACCATCAGTCAGGATGGTTTGACAGTTGCAAACTATCAGGAGATTGCACCAAAAGAGAAAAATAATTATTTTATCAAGCGTAATGTGACAGATGTCGACACAACTTATGAATTGGGAGAAATTCCTTTTTATCAGAATCTTGACTTTGTGGCAGAGAAAGATGACGAGGTTCATTTCCTCCTAAATGACGGATTTAACAGTGTTGACCTTACCTTAAAAGGCGGTAAGTTTTATATCTGGAACCGTGACGAGGACAAGAGTACCCCCTATGAGGCAGTTCTTGCCCAGGCCCTTAACGGAAAAACCCATTACCGGGTAGAGGTTGCTCTTGGCATGTGCCGTCTTTATGCAAACGGACGTTGGCTTACCTCCTTCCGTGGTGTTGACGGAGGCGGAGCAGCATCCCTCCTTGTGGATGTCAACAAGGGTGAACTTGATTATGTCAGCGTCAATGATAATAAGGATTTGCGAATTTATAGCGATGTTTTTGAAGGAATTGGAGATATTGCCGCAAACCAATTCTGGAAAACCAAAAATACAGAGGTGTTTGTGGATTCCGAACTGGGAAGAGCGATTCTACTTGCCGAGGGCAAGAAAGATGCCATTGTAGAATGGAATGCCTATGCCGGTGAATATGATTTTTCCGCCAATGTCAATATTGAGAAATGTGCTGGCGGTTTCTGGGTTATCTTCAATCATTCATTAACAAATTGTTATACCAAAATCGGTTACAACTTTAAGAAAAAGCAGTTCGAGGTTGTAGATATTGTAGATGGTATGGTAGGCGGTGTAGCGACCTTGCAGGAGACGGTAAAAGCCACCGCACCGGGTGACCTCCCCATCGAACAGGATATCAAGGTATCTCTTCATGTAGAGAGAAATGACATCGGGAAAACTGCTACCTTGTTTGTGAACGACAACCCTGTTATCAGTACCGATCAAGCTTCACATAGAAATGGTATGTTTGGTTTTATCGCGGACGATGCGCTGGTATATCTTCGGGATGTGAATTACCGTGGTGACGCGAAAATCATGCACGGGGTATCCAACCTGTTTTTTACAGAAGGCGTGGCATCTAGCGATATTGTGCCGGTAAAAGAAAATGAGGCTTATGCAGCTCACTGGAACAGCGCAACCCGGGAATACAGTTCTGACGGTGGAAAAACCTGGGAAATCCTGCCCGCTAAGGACGGCGACAGTGATAACACGGTGAGATTGGCAAATGGAGAACTGTTGAGTATCAAGCGAACCAGTGCTATTTTCGGAAAAGATGCCAATGGAACCACCATTCGTGCCTATGTTGCTTGGGTTTCTTCGGACGAGGGAGAAACCTGGGAGAATTTAGGCCCTATCCACGACCCCTATGAGGAAGGCAGAGCCGGAAGAAACGCTATGCAGAATCGTGTAACCCAAGGGCCTTCCGGCAGAATTTACTTCTCCTGCAGTGAAATTCCCAACGAGAACGCCGGTTATTACTCCGTCTATTATTCTGATGATAATGGTAGAAGCTGGACAAAGAGTAAAAACGATCTTGACTCTGTGGAAGTTGGGATGAATATTGCCGAGGTTGTTCCCTTGGAAATGCAGGACGGTACCGTTCGGGCATACTGCAGAACCGACCGGGGATTTATCCACTACTTTGAATCCAAGGACCATGGCGAAACCTGGAATTTGACCCCGATTCGTACTCCGTTCTATTC
The DNA here is from genome assembly GCA_045649565.1 of Ructibacterium sp. Classification (GTDB taxonomy): domain Bacteria; phylum Bacillota; class Clostridia; order Monoglobales; family Monoglobaceae; genus Ructibacterium. Next base: position 6,161 of record JAZRQC010000050.1, on the reverse strand, counting down.
TTCCCTTAACTGCTTTAACATAGAGCGTGATCCGGAAACCGGATATCTCTATCTGGCATGGGGATATGATAACGCTAACTTGCATGGCGTGGAACAGTCCCCCAGATCCCGTTGGAGTATTGCTATGAGTACCGATGACGGTGTGACCTGGTCCTATCTCGGAACCTGTCACGAGAACAACGAAGAAGTTCATTCTCAGGGAATGAAGAACCTGAATATCAATGTAGTTTATGATAACCTGATTTTAGGTGCCATGAGCGTCGACCACTTTGCTGTGGGCAATTCCGATGGCGGAAGACGGATTTTCCTTCCTAAGGATCAGGTAGTGTCCAAGCGGTTTGATCAGGTGCATTTCTTTGCCGGAAACTCTGTTGATAGCTTGTATACCTTAACGGGAGATTTGGCTCGTCAGGCTATGGTTATCAATCCGAAAACCGGTGAGGTTATGGTGAACAACTATATGATTTCTGATGCAATAGATGGTGAATTGGCTTCGGTTGGAGTACTGGCGACCTTCTTGGGTGCATCGGTAGAGCAAGGGGAAAACGGTGGTATCATTCTTCGGCGTGGAGATTCCGCTCAGGAATTTACCAAGGATCAGATCACCGAAAAGTCCGGAAAGGCAATGATATCCTTCAAAGAAATTGCTGAAAGATACGGGCTGAATCTGATAGAAAAGGATGGAATTTATATTCTTTCTTTGGTAGATAGTTGGACCCCCAGTCAGTTGGATATTTTTGTGCGGAGAATGAATTCTGCACAGTAAAATACCTTAATTTACTTTAAAAAAAATAAATTAATATAAAATTTTTAATTAAAGGAGGTTGTTTTTCTATGAGAAAAACAAGAATTTTGGCAGCTTTGCTTTGCATAATGATGATTGCCACAGCAATCCCTGTTTTGCAGGTATCTGCTAATGGCGCGGTAGCTACCTATACCCTGGAACAAGCCCTTGAGGGTGCGGAACAGGTGTATCAGGCAGAATTTGCCAATCCTGTGTATGCTACTATAACAGGAACAGGTCCTTACATGGACAACAATGAAAAATATGTAAACTGGAAAGAAGCAGGATACTCCAATGGAGCTATTCGGGATACCGATGGTGGTAAACTGGCACTGCTTTGTGACAACGAAGGTGGATATGTTACCCCTCTTGGCTTGGTAAAGAGCAGATGGAATGGTACTCCGGACGCCAATGCTTTTGTTCGTGCAGAAATGCAGTTGGAAGATGGTTCTCTTACCAGTAGACAGGATGCAGGAAACCTGCGGTTACTGGTAGTGGATATGACGGAAGAAGGTCTGGCAATTCGTGCCGGTAATGATGCTACCGGTAACAATGACAATTGGGTTCCCGCAAATGGTAGTGGTGAAGGTGCCGGTTGGTCCTGGGATAATACCAAAGCCAATACCAACTATGGTTTTGTTGATGGAAAGTTAGATGTTGATACCGGTTATGCAGGTGCTATGCTCTTTAAGTTAAAGTTAACCGAGGCCGGTTCTGTAGCAGAGGTTAAATTAACAGATGGTGCAAATGGTCAGGTGTCCGTTGGTTTCAAACTGAGTGATGACGGTATCCAGATGATCAATGCCAGCAACTTTGCTTACGGGGATGAGAATATTTCTACTGACTATGCTGCTGCAGGTGACATCAGTGCTGCAGATAAGTATCCCTTGGCAGTTGATACCTGGTACGAAATTCTGCTGAAGAATAACTACAACCGCTATACCATTTATGCAAGAGAGGCAGGTGCAACCAACTTTACCAAGGTTGTAACCGGTACTCCTGTTGGTGCGGCAATGCCCAATGGTGATAAAAAACTGTCCATCAACGCTTATTACAACAGCAACGGTCTTAAGGCAACCGAAAAAGTTACCATCAATGGTGTAACCAAAGAGTACTTTGCCGACAAGTATGATACCACCGACGAAGGTGTTACTGCAATTACTGCGGGCAATGGTTCCAGAGCATTATCCGAGGTTGTGGTAGAAAGCATTACCACCTATAAGGATTCTACTGATTCCGGTTTGAGTCTGCAGGATGTATTGGGTGCAAATATTGTGACTGCAGCCAAAGTAGACTTTGACAATGCCGAAACAAAAAAGCAGTTAGATGAAGGTAAACCCCTTTCTTACTGGGGCGCAAGCAGTGCTGCAGGAACCAGAAATGCCGATGGAAATATGGTGCTGGATGCACAGGCACAGATCGACCTTTCAATGGTAACTCCCAATATGAAGGCAAATCAGGCCTTTGAAATCAGTTATTTGATGCCGGCAACAGAAACCGGGGCGGCGTTAGGTCTGCGCGGAGGTCTTTCATCTGACATTGGTGGTCGTCTTTATGCCGATCTTGATGCCGATGTAAACAGACAGATGGCTTTCTATAGTAGAGAAAAAGGTCTTGTACTCTATAACAATAAGGATCTGACAGTAGAAAGAACTCTGTTGGTGAATCCGGATGGAAATGGTGCTCTGGAATATTATATGAAGAATCCTGTTTCCGGTAAATACCTCTTCATCGGAAAAGCAGTTGCACGCGATGGTAGTACAAGTGGATTTTTCCTTAAGAACTCTACCGCTGCAAACAAAAGTGGTTTGGATGACTATAAGATCACAGGATTTGCAGTTTATAACAAGAACGGACTTGCAGATTCTGCACTTCTGCCCGGTGACACCTCCGGAATGATTCAGTATGTAAACGAGGACTTTGATGCCATTGATGAGGCAAACTATTCCACCTATGTTAAAATAGAAGATGAAGCAAAGGCAGGAAACACCTCTTGTGCAGATGGCCAGCTGGTAATTACAAGACCTACTTATGATAGTGAAGCAGATCCCAATGCTGCTCCCTGTACCTACTTTGATTTAAATAATGCTGGTATTCCCAAGGGCGGATATGCGAATATCCGGTTCAGAGCAACATCCGGCAAAGGCTTCCGCGTACATAGCGGTGATGGTAAAACAGAGTATAGCATATCCATTAGTGCTGATTCACAAGCAATTTGTGTAGATCCGGGTTCCGTTTATGATTTAAGATTGGTTCGTGATGCGGAAGGTGACTTTACTACTTATCTGAAGAGAGCGGAGGAATCCTGTTGGATGATGATCGCAGAGAATGTTACTCCCAATGCTCTTGAAAGATCAAGATTGCGTTTGGGTGGTTACCAGTTTAATGGTAGTAATAACACCACTTCCATCGACTACGTTGATTCCGTAAGTATTTACGGACCTGCCGGAGATCAGCTTCTGACCATTCTGGACGATAATGATAACACCCAGACAACCCTTGCTGCTGCAACCGGAACAAAGTTGAATTATGGTGTGAAAGCAATCGTTGCTCCCGGTGCAGAGCGAAAGTTGATTTTTGCAGGTTATGATGCAGAAATGAACTTGATTGCAGCAGAGCCCATTACCGTTGATGCAAGCGAGACTGCAACTGTCAAGACACCTACCATTTCCGATAGCCGTATCGAAACCATCAAGGTATTCTTGTGGGATAACTTCGAGAAGCTGACTTCCTTAACTAATGCAGTAGAGTTTACTGCTCCGGAATGAATGGCAACTGGCGGTAGTACCGCCAGTCCCGGAGTCAGCCCGGATGGTGTAACCTCTACCTATCCGGAAAATCGACGGTTAATTTATGAGTTTGGCGGTAATGGAAACGATTGGTGTTTCGTTTACCTGCCGGAGAACTATGATGAAAATCGTGCTCAAAAGTATCCCCTTGTGATTGCGAACCATGGTAATGGTTGGTCCATGGATGGTAGCGAGAAGATGGCAAACTGGACCAATCACACCAGTTATGTGCCCAAGACGGATTCTCGGTATCTTTCCAATCCTACGCAGTATAACGGAACGGATAACGCAAACCTTTGGTACAGCAATCCCACCATTGAAGCATTGCTAAGTGCAGGATACATTGTTGCAGGATGTCAGAACTATGGCGATATGCTCTATGGTAACGACAACTGTAGAGATGCTTGTGTAGACTTCTATAACCACATGGTAGAAACCTACAATGTAGAAGATGGGTGTTACATGATTGGTGCCAGCAATGGTGCTATGACAACCCTCAATGCAAGCTATCTGCTTGGAGAAAAGGTGAAAGCAATCATTCTCCAGTATCCATTGACCTGCTTGAAGAACCAGTATTTTGGACATGCGGATCATCAAGCCGGAATTCGCAGTGCCTATGGAATCAACCAAACTGTCACAGAGGATAATTTCCTTGATTTAATCGGCGGAGCAGAGTTTGATCCCCTTTATGCCAATGTAGAAAATGGTGTAAAACAAGGATATTTCCCGCCGACTAAGATTTATTATTCCGACACCGATCCTCTGACCAAGGCGGTGAATAATGCATTGCCTCTGTACGAACTGCTTGTAAATAGCGGTAAAACAGTTGAGAAGGTTCAGGTGGATGCTGATGGCGTCAATCGCGGACACGGTAACTATGCACACTTTGATCCCCGTGGCTTCGTGAATTGGTTTAACAAATTTTAAGTAAGAAATGCAAAACTGTACAGGTATTCCTGTACAGTTTTGCAGAAAAAAGTATTATGACAAATTATGAATTGAAAGAGGTGTAATGGATGAAAAAGTTTCAAAAAAGTATTGCACTTGTTGTTGCAATGTTGCTGCTTGCAACTTGTTTGACCGGCTGTGGCGGCAGCAATGCGAATTTAAGTGACCTTCAAAAGCAACAATTAGAAAACGGTGGTTTTAGTGTTATGATTCCTGCAGAAGGAGATGATAAGCCGGAAGGTCTCTATGAATTGGCAAAAGAACGTTTGCAATCACTGACAGAGTATCCCATTACCTGGGAACCCGGTGCAAAGGTTGACGGTGCAAATGTGTTAAGACAGCAAATCGCAGCCGGAGAATTCCCTCAGGTTGTTATCGGAAATAGTTTCCAACCTTCCGATATTTCTCAGTTTGCTGCAAATGGAATTATTCTTCCTATTGAAGATTACATCAACGAAAAGGATACCCCGAATATTTGGAAAATGTATCAGGAAAGACCGGCTATTAAGGCAGCATCTGTTGCTCCGGATGGTCATATCTATACATTGCCCGGCTTAAAGGAATTTATGCCGAGCTACATTGAGAACATTATGTACATCAACAAGGTGTGGCTTGACAAGGTTGGCATGGATGTACCCACCAATTTGGCTGAACTGAAAGAAGTCCTCAAAGCATTTAAGGAGAAAGATCCCAATGGCAATGGTAAGGCGGATGAAATTCCCCTGACTTTCCAGACGGCAAGCTCTTCTGCTTATCCTGAAGTGCTCTTATCCTCTTGGGGTATGGCAACCAAGTTTGGTAGCTATGACTCCTGGCTCACTGTTCAGAAGGGTAAGGTTAAGTTTACCCCGATTCTGAAAGAATGGAAAAGTATGTTGGAATATTATCGTGATCTGTATGCAGAGGGACTTCTGGATATGGAAGCATTTACCCATGACGGTGCTCAGTTTAATGCAAAACTGCAGTCTCCCACCTCTGTTGTTGGTGTGGTTTGGTCCAACTCTAATCCTATGCTGAATGCAGATGAATATATTGCCATTGAACCTTTGAGTGCAGATGGTAAGATTAAGCCCGTATGGCGTATTCACCCGGGATATATCGGAACCAAGGATTTCTTGGTAATCTTCAAGTCTTGTCAGAATCCCCAGAATGTTTTGAAGTGGGCAGATAAGTTTTATGAATTGGATCATTCCATTCAGAATGCTTTTGGTGAGAATGCTCCCAACTCAACCTTGACCTTTGATGCAAAGGGCAACGTGTCTTGGAATGAGGCGCCGGAGGGAACTACCCTTTCTTCTTATATTTATCAGTGTGTTCTGGCATCCGGTATTCCTTGCTGGATTCCTGAGGAACTGTATGGTACCGAGAAGATGCCTTGGATGGAAGGTCAGGAAGAAAAGACCGAGATTTATAATGTGTATGAAAAATATCTTGATCAGGAAACATGGCCTCGTCCCTACTATGCTGTAGAGGAAGCGGACAGACTTTCCGAATTAACCACTGATATTTTCAACTTAACAGAAACTCAGAGAGCAAAATGGGTTTGCGGTCAGGAAGAATTGACTGATGCAAGTTGGAAAAAGTATGTGGAAGAGATGGAACAAATGGGCGTTGATGAGATGATCGACATCTATCAGGCT